>NZ_CP064338.1:3129250-3858501 GCF_015476235.1 Caldimonas thermodepolymerans | reverse complement strand
CTTGCCGGCTGGGCTCGCGGTAAGTCATTGACCAACAAGGGGATTTTTGTTGTAATCGCGGGTTTCCCGAATCCTTGCGGAGCGGCTTGCGTCTGCGCGCTTTTTCCGCAGGGCCGGCCAGGCCGGGCGCGCTGCGCGGCTGGCGCCGGGGTCGGGACGGATGGAAGCCCGGTTGCGCGGGCTTTGGTTTGAGGCTCCTATCCCCGGATGACGGCGGGTGCGGGGCGACACGAGGACTCGATCATGAAACGCACCTACCAACCTTCCAAGGTCCGCCGCGCGCGCACGCACGGCTTCCTGGTCCGCATGAAGACGCGCAATGGCCGCAAGGTCATCAACGCGCGTCGCGCCAAGGGCCGCAAGCGCCTGGCGGTCTGACCGGCCTGTGGCCCTGAGGGCCTCGTCCGATGCCGGCTGCCGCGGCCGCGCCTGCTGAATTCGGCAGCGTTGCGCGCTGCCGGGTGCGACGCCTGAAGCAGCGGGCCGGCTTCGAACGCGCCCTGGGTGCGGGCCCGCAGGCCATCGTGGCCCGCAGCCCGCATTTCATGCTGCATTTCGTGCCGGCGGCCGAGTTGTCAACAGGCCAGGCACCGGGGCACCCCCCGGCTGTGGATTGCCAGGCCGGCGCGGTGCTCCCCAAGCGCTGGGCGCGGCGGGCCGTGACCCGCAACCTGCTCAAGCGCCAGGTGTATGCCTGCTTCGAGCGCCATGCCGGCGACCTGCCGGCCGGCATCTGGGTGGTGCGGCTGCGCACCGCGTTCGATCGCGAGCAGTTCCGCAGCTCGGCGTCCGAGGTGCTGAAGCGGGCCGCGCGCCAGGAGCTCGATGCACTGCTGGCGCAAGGGGCCGCCCGGGCGCGCCGCCAGCTGGCCGCGCCGCCAGCATCGACCTGAAGAAAACACCCACGGATGATCGAGGCCGGGTGATGCTGAAACGAGCGCTGTTGGTTCTGATCCGGGGCTACCGGCTGCTGCTCAGCCCCTGGCTCGGCGCGGGCTGCCGTTTCCATCCGACCTGTTCCGCCTATGCGCTCGAGGCGATCGAGCGCCACGGCGCCGGCGCCGGCAGCTACCTGACGGCGCGCCGGCTGCTGCGCTGCGGCCCGTGGTGCGAGGGCGGCATCGACCCCGTGCCCGAGCATCCGCCGCGCCTGTTCACCCGCCTGCTGCCGCCGCGCGCCTCCGCTGCGGCGACGCCTCCCGTTTCCACACCCTCTACCAGCGAGTCGTCTCCATGACCGATATGCGCCGCACCATCCTGTGGATGGTGTTCACCTTGTCACTCGTCCTGCTGTGGGACGCCTGGAACAAGCACAACGGCCGGCCGTCGATGTTCTCGCCGCAGCCGCCTGCTGCCAGCGCCTCGGCCGAACCGCCCCAGGGGACCGGGTCCGCGGCCGACGTGCCTGCGCCTGCTGCCGTGGCCGGCGCCACGACCGGCTCGTCCAGCATCGCGACCCAGGCCGCAGCCGGCTCGCCCACCGAGCGGATCACGCTGGTCACCGACGTCTACCGCGCCGAGGTCGACACCCAGGGCGGTTCGCTGGTGCGCCTGGATCTGCTCAAGTACGAGGACCAGCAGGACCGCGGCAACCCGGTGGTGCTGATGGACCGCTCGGCGCAGCGCACCTACCTGGCCCAGTCCGGCCTGATCAACCGCCACGACACGGGCGGCGCGTTCCCCAACCACCTGAGCGTGATGACCGCGCTGCCGGGCGACCGCACGCTGGACGAGGGCGAGAACGAGCTGCAGCTGACGCTGGAATCGGCCCCGGTCAACGGCCTGCAGTACCGCAAGACCTACACCTTCAAGCGGGGCGACTACGCGATCGGCGTGAAGCACGAGGTGATCAACGTCGGCGACGCGCCGCGCGAGCCGCAGCTGTACCTGCAGCTGGTGCGTGACGGCAACCCGCCGCCGGGGGAATCGAGCTTCTATCACACGTTCACCGGCCCGGCGCTCTACACGGAAGAGAAGAAGTTCCACAAGATCGCCTTCGGTGACATCGAGAAGGGCAAGGCCGAGACCGCTCCGCCGGCCGACAACGGCTGGGTGGCGATGGTGCAGCACTACTTTGCCTCGGCCTGGCTGAACAACGCGCCGGCGCCGCGCGAGTTCCGCGCCGCCAAGGTGGCGAACAACCTGTACTCGATCGCGATGGTGCAGCCGCTGCCGGCGATCGCCCCGGGCGAGACGCACGCGGTGGACACCATCCTGTTCGCCGGCCCGCAGGAAGAGAAGAAGCTGGAGGCGCTGGCCCCGGGCCTGGACCTGGTCAAGGACTACGGCTGGTTCACCATCCTGTCCAAGCCGCTGTTCTGGCTGCTGGACAAGCTGTACGGCCTGCTGGGCAACTGGGGCTGGGCCATCGTCGCGCTGGTGGTGCTGCTGAAGGTCGCCTTCTACTGGCTCAACGCCAAGGCCTACGCCTCGATGGCCAAGATGAAGGCCATCAGCCCGCGCATCCAGGACCTGCGCGAGCGCTACAAGGACAAGCCGCAGCAGCTGCAGCAGGAGATGATGCGCATCTACCGCGAGGAGAAGATCAACCCGATGGGCGGCTGCCTGCCGATCCTGATCCAGATCCCCGTGTTCATCGCGCTGTACTGGGTGCTGCTGTCCTCGGTCGAGATGCGCAACGCGCCGTGGATCCTGTGGATCACCGACCTGTCGGTCAAGGACCCGTACTACATCCTGCCGCTGCTGATGACCGCCTCGACGCTGCTGCAGACCTGGCTGAACCCGACCCCGCCGGATCCGGTGCAGGCCCGCATGATGTGGATCATGCCGCTGATCTTCTCGGTGATGTTCTTCCTGTTCCCGGCCGGCCTGGTGCTGTACTGGCTGACGAACAACATCCTGTCGATCGCGCAGCAGTACGTCATCAACAAGCGCCTCGGTGTCACGAAGTAAGGCCCGTCCCTCCGGCCTGCGGTCGCCTCGAAGGTCCTGCCTTCGGGGCGATTTTTCTTTCTGCTCGACAATCCCGACCATGCTCAGCCGCCACCAGGACCCCATCGTCGCGATCGCCACCGCCCCGGGACGCGGGGCAGTGGGCATCGTGCGGGTGTCGGGGCTGGGCCTGGCGCCGTACGTGCAGGCGCTGCTGGGCGTGGCGCTCAAGGCGCGCCATGCGACCTACCTGCCGTTCCCGGGCGCGGACGGGCAGCCGATCGACCACGGGCTGGCGCTGTACTTCCCGGCACCGCACTCGTACACCGGCGAGGACGTGCTCGAGCTGCAGGCCCACGGCGGCCCGGTGGTGCTGCAGCTGCTGCTGGCGCGCTGCCTGGAAGTCGGGCGGCAGCACCTGCCGCGGCTGCGCCTGGCCGAGCCGGGCGAGTTCACCGAACGTGCCTTCCTCAACGACAAGCTCGACCTGGCCCAGGCCGAGGCGGTGGCCGACCTGATCGAGGCCAGCACCGAGGCCGCGGCGCGCTCGGCCAGCCGTTCGCTGAGCGGGGCGTTCTCGCAGCAGGTCAACGAGCTGCGCGAGCGCATGATCCGCCTGCGCATGCTGGTCGAGGCGACGCTGGACTTCCCGGAAGAGGAAATCGACTTCCTGCAGCAGGCCGACGCACAGGGCCAGCTGGAAGGCATCCGCGCCGCGCTGGACGCGGTGCTGGACCGCGCCCGCCAGGGCGCCCTGCTGCGCGAAGGCATCAAGGTGGTGCTGGCCGGCCAGCCCAACGTCGGCAAGAGCTCGCTGCTCAACGCGCTGGCCGGCGCGGAGCTGGCCATCGTCACGCCGATCCCCGGCACCACGCGCGACAAGGTCAGCGAGACCATCCAGATCGAGGGCGTGCCGCTGCACGTGATCGACACCGCGGGCTTGCGCGCCGGCGAGGAGGCGGCCGACGAGGTCGAGCGCATCGGCATCGCGCGCACCTGGGCCGAGATCGAGGGCGCCGACGCGGTGCTGTTCCTGCACGACCTGACGCGCCTGGGCGAGCCCGGCTACGACGCGGGCGACCGCGAGATCGCCGCCCGGCTGCTGCCGGCGGCGCGCATCGTGCACGTCTACAACAAGCTCGACGCCGGGGCGGCGCCGCCCGCAGCCGCGCCCGGCGAGCGCGCGGTGGCGATCTCGGCGAAGACCGGCGCCGGGATGGACGAGCTGCGCCGCCTGCTGCTGGAGCTCGCCGGCTGGCATGCGCAGCCCGAAGGCGTGTTCATCGCGCGCGAGCGCCATGTGCAGGCGCTGCGCCGGGCCGCGCAGCATGTCGAGCTGGCGCGCCAGCATGCCGCGGCGGCCGACCAGGCGCTGGACCTGTTCGCCGAGGAGCTGCGCCTGGCGCACGATGCGCTCGGCGAGATCACCGGCGCGTTCACCGCCGACGACCTGCTCGGCGAGATCTTCAGCCGCTTCTGCATCGGCAAGTGAGGGCGCTCCCCCCGTGGATGCAGGGGGTGCGGGCGACGGACGGCGTGTCAGTGCGGCGGCAGCGGCATTGTGGCGGCCGGACACCCGCCCGATAATCCCGCCACTTCGAGAAAAACCGATGCGCTGCCGCGGCCGCTGCGCGGCAGGCGATACCAACACGGACCGCAGTAGGGGATCGAAATGGACTTCAGCGAGGTGGTGCAGGCGATCCAGTCGCTCAACACCGAAGATGCGCTGCGTGCTCGCCTGGACATGCAGCAGTGGCGCACCGTGGCCCAGTACCTGACCCGACACGAAATGCGCATGGGCGACATGATCATCCGGCAGGGCGATCGTGACCGTGCGCTGTACTTCCTGGAACAAGGCACGCTGCAGGTCTACATGACCGGCGGGCCGCCCGGCTCGAGCAAGGTCGCCATCCTGCGCCCCGGCTCCGTCATCGGCGAGCCCAGCCTGTTCGCGGACGGCCCGCGCATGGCCAACGTCGAGGCGATGACCTCCGGTGCGGTGTGGGCGCTGCGGCTGCCGCGCTTCGAGGAAATGGCGCTGCGCGTGCCGGCCGTCGCGCTGGAACTGCTGCGCGCCGCCGGCGCCGTGATGGCGGCGCGCATGCGCGCCAACCTGGCGCGCCAGATGCCGGTCACCTGAACCGGACCCGACACCCTGCCGGCGGTGCCCGGCAGGCCACCCGGGCCGCTCAGTGTCCTTCGAACGACACCAGCGTGAACAGCGGCAGGCCGGCGGCGCGCAGCTTGTCGGCGCCGCCCAGCTCGGGCAGCTCGACGATCGCCGCGCCCTCGATCACCTGGGCGCCCAGGCGTTCGAGCAGCCGCTTGCCGGCCATCATCGTGCCGCCGGTGGCGATCAGGTCGTCGATCAGCACCACCCGGTCGCCGGGCTTGACCGCGTCGGTGTGCAGCTCGACGGTGGCCGAGCCGTATTCCAGCTCGTAGGTTTCCTCGACGGTCGTGAAGGGCAGCTTGCCCTTCTTGCGGATCGGCACGAAGCCGACGTTGAGCTCGTAGGCGAGCACCGAGCCGATGATGAAGCCGCGCGCGTCCAGGCCGGCGACCACGTCCGGCCGCACGTCGAAGTAGCGGTGCACGAACTGGTCGATCAGCACCCGGAACACCTTGGGGTTCTGCAGCAGCGGCGTGATGTCGCGGAACTGCACGCCCGGCTCGGGCCAGTCAGGCACGGTGCGGATGTGGCTCTTGATGTAGGTGCGGTCGTCCATGGCGATGGGGTGGGGCGGTGTACGGCAAACCCCTCATTGTCGCGCGGGCGCGCCCTTCGTGGGGAGCGTCACGGCCGCGCGGGCCGCGTCGCCGGCAGGCGGTGGCGCCAAGCCTAGAATTCGCAGATCGCAATCGATGGGGCTGTCCCCGTGTCAGAACGTACTTCCACTTCCCAGCCGGCCGGCCGCTTCGACGCTGATCGGGCCGTCGCGCTGGCGCGCCAGACGCTCGAGATCGAAGCCAACGCGCTGCTGGGCCTCAAGGAACGCCAGGGCGCCTCGTTCGCCCGCGCGGTCGAGGCGATCCTGAAATGCTCCGGCCGCGTGGTCGTGATGGGCATGGGCAAGAGCGGCCACGTGGGCCGCAAGATCGCCGCGACGCTGGCGTCCACCGGCACGCCGGCGATGTTCGTGCATCCGGCCGAGGCGAGCCACGGCGACCTCGGCATGATCACCAAGCAGGACCTGGTGGTCGCGCTGTCCAACTCCGGCGAGAGCGACGAGCTCAACGCCATCCTGCCGGTGCTCAAGCGGCTGTTCATCCCGCTGATCGCGATGACCGGCCGGCCGTCGTCGTCGCTCGCGCGCCATGCCGACATCGTGCTCGACACCTCGGTGCCGAAGGAGGCCTGCCCGCTGAACCTCGCGCCCACGGCCAGCACCACCGCGCAGATGGCGCTGGGCGACGCGCTGGCGGTCGCGCTGCTCGACGCGCGCGGCTTCAAGGAAGAGGACTTCGCGCGCTCGCACCCGGGCGGGGCGCTGGGCCGCAAGCTGCTGACCCACGTGCGCGACGTGATGCGCAGCGGCGACGCGGTGCCGCGCGTGCGCACCAGCACCGGCTTCACCGCGATGATGCGCGAGATGTCCTCCAAGGGCCTGGGCGCGACCGCGGTGCTGGATGACGAGGACCGCATCGTCGGCATCTTCACCGACGGCGACCTGCGCCGCCTGATCGAGAAGGGCCGCGACCTGCGCGACCTGACCGCCGGCGAGGTGATGACGCCCAACCCGCGCCTGGTGCGCGAGGATGCACTGGCCGTCGAGGCCGCCGACCTGATGGAGGAGGCACGCATCACCTCGGTGCTGGTGGTCGACGAGGCCGGCCGCCTGATCGGGGCGCTGAACTCCAACGACCTGATGCGTGCGAAGGTGATCTGACGCTCATGCGCCCGATCGAACCGCACCTGAACTTCCCGCCCGAGCTGCTGCTGCAGGCGCAGGGCATCCGCGCGGCCATCTTCGACGTCGACGGGGTGCTGACCGACGGACGCATCTACATCGGCGAACAGGGCGAGACCTTCAAGGCCTTCAACACGCTGGACGGCCACGGCATGAAGCTGCTGGCGGCTGCCGGCATCGAGCCCGTGGTCATCACCGGGCGCGACTCGCCGGCGGTGCGCCGCCGCATCGCCGACCTGGGCCTGAAGCACGCGCGCTACGGCGTGCACGACAAGCTCGCCGCGGCGCGGGCCCTGATGGAGCAGCTGGGCATCGACTGGGCGCAGCTGGCTGCCATCGGCGACGACTGGCCCGACCTGCCGCTGCTCGCGCGCGCCGGTTTCTCCTGTGCGCCGGCCAACGCGCATGTCGAGGCGCGTGCCGCGGCGCACTACGTGACCACTGCCACCGGCGGCCAGGGCGCGGCGCGCGAGTTCTGCGACCTGCTGCTGGTGGCGCAGGGCCGCTACGCCGAGCTGCTGCAAGGTCACCTGCAGACGCTGGACGACGGGCGGCAGGGCGGCAGCGCATGAATGCTCCGGCCGAACGGGTGGTGCTGGCGCCGGCGGTGCCGCGCGGCCCGGTGCGACCGAAGCTGCCGTGGTGGGTGCGGCTGGTCGACACGATCACGATCTACCTGCCGCTGCTGCTGATGGCGCTGCTCGCCGCCGGCACCTGGTGGCTGGTGAAGAACACC
The DNA here is from genome assembly GCF_015476235.1 of Caldimonas thermodepolymerans. Taxonomy (NCBI): domain Bacteria; kingdom Pseudomonadati; phylum Pseudomonadota; class Betaproteobacteria; order Burkholderiales; family Sphaerotilaceae; genus Caldimonas; species Caldimonas thermodepolymerans. The sequence continues at coordinate 3,850,962 of NZ_CP064338.1, read as the reverse complement.
CCCGTGCCCGATGGACCGCGCGCCGAGGCGCCGCCGCGTCAGGACCCGGACTACGTGATGACCGGGTTCTCGGTGCAGCACTTCACGCCCACCGGGCGCCCGAGCACCTTCCTCGAAGGGCGCGAGATGCGCCACTATCCGGCCACCGACATGGTCGAGATCGACGACGTGCGCGTGCGCTCGGTCGACGAGTACGGCCGCGTCACGGTGGCGACCGCGCGGCGTGGCGTGTCCAACCGCAATGCCAGCGAGGTGCAACTGATCGGGCAGGCGCACGTGGTGCGCGAGGCCGGCGGCCCGCCCGACGCACCGGGCGGCAACGACCGGCTGGAGTTCCTCGGCGAGTTCCTGCACGTCTACACCGACGCGCAGCGCGTGGAATCGGACCAGCCGGTGGTGCTGCGCCGTGGCGGCATGGAAGTGCGCGCGGCCTCGCTGCGCTACGACCACGGCAAGCAGGTGCTGGAACTCAAGGGCCAGGTGCGCGGCGTGCTGCCTGCGCGCCCGCGCGGGGGACGCAACGGATGAGCGCGCCGCTGGCCTACATCACCGGTGCTTCCAGCGGCATCGGCCAGGCGCTGGTGGCGCGCTACCACCGCGCCGGCTACCGGCTCGCGCTGGTGGCCCGGCGCGCGGCCGAGACCGAGGCCTGGGCGCGCGCCCAGGGCTGGGACGCGCAGCGCTTTGCCGTCTACGCCGCCGACGTGCGCGATGTCGACGGCATCGTCGCGGCCGGGCGCGCCTGCCTGGCGCAGCAGGGGCTGCCGGACGTGGTGATCGCCAATGCCGGCATCAGCGTCGGCGTCGACACCGCCGAGTACGAGGACCTGGAGGTGATCCGCGCCACCTTCGAGACCAACAACCTCGGCATGGCAGCGACCTTCCATCCCTTCGTCAAGGGCATGCGCGAGCGCCGCCGCGGCACGTTGGTGGGCATCGCGAGCGTCGCGGCGATCCGCGGCCTGCCGGGCCACGGCGCCTACTGCGCCAGCAAGGCCGCGGTGGTGAACTACTGCGAAAGCCTGCGCGGCGAACTGCGCCCGTACGGCGTGCAGGTGGTGACCATCGCGCCCGGCTACATCGACACGCCGCTGACGCGCGAGAACCGCTATGCGATGCCCTTCCTGATGAGTGCCGAAGCGTTCGCCGACAAGGCCTTCCGCACCATCGAGGCGGGCGTCAGCTACCGGGTGATCCCCTGGCAGATGGGCGTGGTGGCCAAGCTGCTGCGCGTGCTGCCCGACCCGTTGTTCGACCGCCTGCTGGCCGGGCGGGCCCGCAAAAAGCGGCGCGGCGAATAGGGCGGCCGGGCACCGCGCTGGTGCGCCTGGTCACAAAACGCTGCGGATCGTTTCGACCGCTCGCGGTCCTTGCGGCCGACAATGGCCGTTTGCACCGGATGCGCCGCAAGATGGACCTGCCGCATCACTTCCTGGCCCGCGCGCTGGACAACCGCCGGGCCAACTACCGCCTGCTGTACGCCTGCGCGCAGCTCGACCCGCTGGCGTTCACCGAACGGCGCGCGGGCGCGTTCCCGTCGCTGCGCGCGATGCTCAACCGCCTGCTGGCGGTTGAGCGGCATTACCTCGACGCGATGGAGCGCGCCTGCCAGGGCCGCGCGCCGAACGAGCGCTGGCGCGGGTTCTTCGACCCGGCCGAGCCCTGCGGCACCTGCACCGAGCTGGCTGCCGCGCTGGCCGATTGCGACGCACGCCTGATCACGCTGTGCCGGCACCTGGACGCGTCGCAGCTGCGCCTGCCGGTGACGGTGCCGCGCGAGCGCGGGCCCCGTGCCGAGCGGCTGGACCGCCTGCTGGTGCAGCTGTTCCGCCACCAGGACGAGCAGCGCGGTCGGGTGCACGCGATGCTGGCGGGTCGCGCGGTGCCGCGCCCGCCACCCGACGAACCGTTCTGCGATGGCGGGGCGGCGTGGCGCGAGGGCGCCGCGAAAGCCCCGGGGTCGGGGGCGGACGAGGCCCCCTCGGCGTCCGGCGACGGTCCGGGCCAGGACCTGCAACGCGCGCATTGAACGGCGCGCCTGCCGGCCCCGGGGAGGGCGCGCTGCACGGTTCAGGGGTCAGAGGCACCCCACGCTGCCGGGAACGAAGCTCCAGGTGTCCCGGGTGAAATGGGCGCTGACCGAGGCGTCCGCGATGAATTCGCCCTGCGCGTCGACCAGTTCGGTGCGCAGCTCGCATTGCCAGGTGTCGATCACCCGACCCGGGATGGCGTCGGACTTGTCCGCCAAGCACCGTCCATGCAGGAGGCCCTTTTGGGTCTCGTTGCGCAGGAGTGCCTCGCCCAGCACCACGGCGAGACGGTCTCCCAGCGTGAGCCGGCGGCGCTCCTCCTCGGTACCCATGCAGTGGCTTCCCTGCAGGGAGGCGGCAGCGTGGAGCAGGAACAGCTGCACGAGCTGCGTCCCTTTCGGCGGGATGGTCGGGTCGATGACGATCGGGGCTCCCGTCATCGGATCCGTGATGGCCTGGCTCCAGGCGGCCGAGCAACAGCTCAACAGGAGTGCGGAGAGCGCTTTGCGCATCATAGGAACGCTCCATAGTAGAACGTGACGGTTTCACCCGGCAGATGGTAGGCACGCTCGAACGTGCGCATGAACCCCATCTCCGTGTCCTGCACTACCTTGTCCGCGCTGTTGCTGTAGTGCCAGACCGTACCGGCGACATAAATGCCGATGTGCTTTTTGGAACCGTCTTTCATCCTCAGCAGGTGACCGGGTCGGTCCATGTTGCTCTTGTGCGTGACGAAGATCAGGCAGGAGGAAAGGTGGGCGGGCCGGTCTGCCCATGCACCTCGGTCCAAACACTGATTGAAGATCTCATTGACGCGGATGGTCGCGCCTTCCGGGCGTTGCTTTTCGGCCCATGTGCGGTTCTTGCACGTACTACCGAATTCATAGCCCATTAGGTGGCTCACGAGATGAGCACAGTGGTTCAGATCATCCTGTGTGCCCAGCTCGAACGGGCAGAAGTGGCTGATGTGCTTGCCGACCGCGTCGGCCAGCGGCACGGTGGTGTGGATCATCGGGGCCTCCCTGAAACGCTTCTTCTTGTGGGCGGCCGCATCCTAAGCAGGCGGGCCGCGGCTGGAGGGCGTCGAGCCCGTAGCAAGTTGTGTCGTTGCGCGACAGCATGTTGAGGATGGGGAGAAACCGCCGCCCCCGATGGCGCGGCCAGGCCATCGGCGCTAAGGTTGTCCGTCCCCGCGAAAGGAGGGCGGCCATGCACCTCGTCACCCGCACCGAGACCGACACGATGGGCGCGATCGAAGTCCCCGGCGATCGCTACTGGGGGGCGCAGACGCAGCGCTCCCTGCACCACTTCCCGATCGGCGTGCAGCGCTTCCGCTGGCAGCGGCCCGTCATCCGCGCGCTGGGGCTGCTGAAGAAGGCCGCGGCGCAGGCCAACGCCGAGCTGGGTGAGCTGCCTTCGGAGATCGCCCGGCTGATCGAGCTGGCAGCCGACGAGGTGATCGACGGCCGGCTGGACGACCATTTCCCGCTGGTGGTGTTCCAGACCGGCTCGGGCACGCAGTCCAACATGAACGCCAACGAGGTGATCGCCAACCGCGCGATCGAGCTGGCCGGCGGCGTGCTGGGCAGCAAGCAGCCGGTGCACCCGAACGATCACGTCAACCGCGGGCAGTCCTCCAACGACACCTTCCCGACCGCGATGCACGTGGCGGTGGTCGAGCAGCTGCACGGGCACCTGTTCCCGGCCGTCACGGCACTGCGCAACACGCTGGCCGGCAAGGCGCGCACCTACGAGCACCTGGTCAAGACCGGGCGCACCCACCTGCAGGACGCCACGCCGATCACGCTGGGGCAGGAGATCGGCGCCTGGGTGTCGCAGATCGACTTCGGCCTCAACGCGGTGCGCGCGAGCCTGCCGGCGCTGCACGAGCTGGCGATCGGCGGCACCGCGGTCGGCACGGGGTTGAACGCGCACCCGCAGTTCGGCGACCTGGTCGCGCAGAAGCTGGGCGACCTGACCGGGCATCCGTTCGTCTCGGCGCCGGACAAGTTCTTCGCGCTGTCGGCACACGACGCGCTGGTGCAGTGCTCGGCGGCGCTGCGCACGCTGGCCGGCGGGCTGATGAAGATGGCCAACGACATCCGCTGGCTGGCCAGCGGCCCGCGCTGCGGCATCGGCGAGCTGCGCATCCCGGAGAACGAGCCGGGCTCCTCGATCATGCCGGGCAAGGTCAACCCGACGCAGTGCGAGGCGCTGACGATGGTGTGCGTGCAGGTGTTCGGCAACGACGCCGCGGTGGCCTTCGCCGGCACGCAGGGCAACTTCCAGCTCAACGTCTACAAGCCGGTGATGGTGCACAACGTGCTGGAGAGCATCGAGCTGCTGGGCGATGCGTGCAGCGCGTTCGACCGCCACTGCGCGCAGGGCATCGAGCCCAACGAGGCGGTGATCGACGAACACCTGGAGCGCAACCTGATGCTGGTGACGGCGCTGAACCGCCACATCGGCTACGACCGCGCCGCGCAGATCGCCAAGAAGGCGCACCGGGAAGGCCTGACGCTGCGCGAGGCGGCGCTGGCCTCGGGCCACGTCAGCGCGGAGGACTACGACCGCTGGATCGACCCGCTGGAGATGACCCGGCCCGGATAAGCCCTGCCGCCCTCCGGCCGCACGGGGCATGGCACCATGGCGGCCCATGATCGATGTCGTCGTGTTCTTTTTCCTGCTGGGCGTGTTCGCGCGTCTGGTCAAGTCCGACCTGCGGCTGCCCGAGGCCCTGTACGAGACGCTGTCGATCTACCTGCTGCTGGCCATCGGCCTGAAGGGCGGCATCGAACTTTCCAAGCAGCCGCTGCTGACCCTGGCCCCGCAGGTGGCGGGCACCATGCTGCTGAGCTTCACGATCCCGTTCGCGCTGTACCCGGTGCTGCGCGCGCTGAAGCTCTCGGGGGCGGACAGCGCCTCGGTCGCGGCGCATTACGGCTCGGTGAGCGTGGTGACCTTCGCGGTGACCACCGCGGCGCTGACCCGCCAGGGCATCGCCTACGAGACGCACGCGCCGCTGTGGGTCGCGGTGATGGAGGCGCCGGGCGTGGTGGCCGGCATCCTGCTCGCGCGCCTGTCGCAGCTGAAGGACGTGCGCTGGGGTGCGCTGCTGCACGAGGTGCTGTTCGGCAAGAGCGTGCTGCTGTTGCTAGGCGGCCTGCTGATCGGGCTGGTCGCGGGCGTGGAGGGCACGCAGCCGATCGAGGCGGTGTTCGTCGCGCCGTTCAAGGGCGTGCTGGCGCTGTTCCTGCTCGAGCTGGGGCTGGTCGCCGGCGCGCGCCTGGCGGAGGTGCGGCGCTTCGGGCTGGTCGTGATCGGCGTGGGCCTGCTGGTGCCGCCGGTGCTGGCCACGGTCGGCGCGCTGGTCGGCCTCGCGATGGGGCTGTCGACCGGGGGCGTGGCGGTGATGGCGGCGCTGGCGGCCAGCGCGAGCTACATTGCCGCGCCGACCGCGATGCGCATCGCGGTGCCCGAGGCCAATGCCGCGCTGTCCATCACCGCGGCGCTGGGCATCACCTTCCCGTTCAACATCGTGTTCGGCATCCCGCTGTACATCCGGCTGGCAACGGCCCTGAGCTGAGAGAAAGAGGCACGCGATGGCGCTGACCAAACATCCGCGACAGCTGCTGGTGATCATCACCGAGGCGGTGCTCGAAAAGCGCCTGGTGCAGGACGTCAAGCGACTGGGCGCGCAAGGCTACACGGTCTACGACGTGCGCGGCGAGGGCACGTCCGGCGTGCGCGAGGGCGCCTGGGAGGCCGACCGCACGATCGAGATGAAGGTGATCTGCGAGGCGGGCGTGGCCGACCGCATTGCCGAGCATGTGCTCGCCACGTACGCGCCGCATTACGGCGTGACGCTGTTTTTCACCGACGTGCAGGTGTTGCGGCCGCAGAAATTCTGAAAGCGCCGCCGGCTGGAAATGAAAAAAGCGGCGGGCCGGAGCCTCGCCGCTTTCGTCGCAGGGGTCGCGGCTGCGCCGCCACCCGGGATCATCGATCAGTAGCCGCCGCGGCCGCCACCGAAACCGCCACGGCCGCCGCCACCGGCACCGCCGTAGCCGCCGCGGCCGCCGCCGCCGAAGCCGCCTTCACGACGGCCGCCGAAGCCGCCACCGCCGCGCGGACCGCCGAAACCGCCCGGGCGCTCTTCACGCGGGCGCGCTTCGTTGACCACGATGGCGCGGCCGGCCAGCGGGTGGCCGTTCATGCCGTTGATCGCGGATTGCGCCTCGGCATCCGAACCCATTTCGACGAAGCCGAAACCCTTGGAGCGGCCGGTGTCGCGGTCCATCATGACCTTGGCGGAGGTCACGTTGCCGAATTGCGAGAAGGCCTCGTTCAGTTCTTCGTCGCGGATGCTGTAGGCCAGATTGCCCACGTAAAGCTTGTTGCCCATGAGAGAGCCCCTTTCAAATACACGTCACAGTCAGTTGGAGCTACCACCCTCATGAACCACTCAGATCGAGGCGCCGCTTCCAGACATTCGAAGGGCCATTATGTGGGCAGCCGGGGGGCGTGTGGGCCCCTTTTGTGAAAAATTGTTGTTTGGATGCGGTAAATCAGGTCGAAGGGGAGTTTTTCTCCGTGTAAACCCTGAAGCGGCGATTGGTGATCGGGAAACGGCTCGTTATCATCGCCCGCGCCAGAAGGGGTGCGCGGCGTGCCTGCCGTGCAGGAGGCACCCGGGTGACGCGGGATGCTGGAGGACGAGATGAGCAAGACCTGCCCGAAATGCGGAACCGACAACCGGGACACCGCGAAGTTCTGCCGGGGCTGCGGGACCTCGCTGGCCAGCGTGGCGCCCCCGGCGCCGGCGACGCCCGCCCCGTCTGCTGCGCCCGATGCCACCGTCGTGGTCCCGGCGTCCTCGCCGGCCGCACCGGTGCCGCCTGCACCCGCGCCCGCACCCGACGCTTCGCTCGATCCGCTGTCGGTGCTGCCGCCGGTCGAGCCGCCCAGTGCCCCGCCGCCGCCTGCCGAACCGCCCGCGGCGCCCAGCTTCATGGACGAGCCGCCTGCGGGCCGGCGCAAGTCCCCGTTGATCGTGGGTGCCCTGGTGGTGCTGGCCGTGCTGGTCGGCGGCGGCGCCTGGTGGATGTCGCAGCCCGCGGGGGGCGACCGCCAGGCCGAGGCGGCGCCGGCACCGGCCGCGCCGCCCGAGCCCGTCGCGCCCACGGCGCCGGCCGAGCCGCCGGTCGCGTTGGAAGCGCCGGCCTCGGAACCGCTCGCGGCCCTTCCCGAGCCGTCGTCGGAGCCGCCGGCGGCGCCGGTCGAGGCCGCCCCTGCGGTGGAGGACGCGGCGCCCGCGGTCGCCGAGACCCCGCCCGTGGTGCCGTCGGTCCAAGACGAGGCGGCGCGCCGGGCCGAGGAGGCGGCACGGGCCAAGGCGCGCGCCGAGGCGCGGGCCCGGGCGGCCAAGGAGAAGGCCGAGGCCGAAGCGCGTGCCCGCGCGGAAGCCGCCGCGCGCGCCGAAGCGAGCCGCAAGGCGGCCGCGGCATCTGCTGCACCCGCCCCGGCACCGGCGCCGGCGGCCCGGCCGGCCCAGGCCGCCGTCCCGGCGGAGGTGTGCGGCGGACGGGTGTTCCTGGCCCTGCTGAACTGCCTGAAGAACGAATGCCAGGATCCGGTCAAGGCCAGGCATCCGCGCTGCGTCGAGTTCCTGGAAGCCGAGCGGCGACGCGAGCAGCAGAACCAGTTGCGCTGACGTTCCTGCCTGCACCGCCGGCCCTGGAACGGGCCGCGGTGCACCTGGTCTCCCATGACTTCCATCCCCCCACGTGACCCGCTCCGATCCCTGCGCGCCGTGCTGGCGTGCGTCGACGGGGTACGCCACCTGCCGGCGCTGGCGGTGCTGCTGGGCACCTTCGCCGCGGCCGGGCTGCTGCTGGCGATGCTGGCGCAGGCGGTGGCCCGCGGACAGGGCGCGACGATGGTGCTGTACGGCGTGCTGGCCTTCCTCGTCGCGTTCTATGGCGGCAATGCGGCCGGCCTGATGGTCATGGACGACGCGCGTGGGCAACCGCGGCGTGGCATCGTGGATGCGCTCGCCACCGCGTTGCGCACCGCGCACCGCCTGCTCGGGGCGTTGCTGCTGATCGCGATCGCCTACGCGGCCGGGGCGCTGCTGCTGGCGCTGGTGCTGGTGGTCTGCAAGGCGCCCGTGCTGGGGCCGGCGGCCTACACCGTGGTGCTGCCGGTGGCGGTGGTGATCGCCGGGCTGGCCCTGCTGGTCCTGCCTACCGTGGTGGTGCCGCTGGCCGCGCCGGCGGTCTGGGAGGGGGCCGACACCCTGCAATGCGTGAGCCGGCTGTTCGCGATCGCGCGGCGCCGGTTGCTCGAGGTGGTGCTGCTGATGCTGGTCGTGGGGCTGCTGGCCAGCGTGGTCGGCGCCCTGGTGATGTTCGTCGTCGCCGTCGGCGGCCAGGTGGTCGCGCGCCTGTCGGCCTGGATCCTGGGCCCGCAGGCGCCGGCGCAGCAGCTGATGGCCGGGCTGTTCGGCTTCGGCCTGCGCAGCCTGACAGGCGCCGGGGTCAACGTGGGTGCCAGCGCCTATGCGGCCGCCGGCGTGATCGGTGGCGGGGTGGTGGCGGTGGTCGGTTCGGTGCTGCCCGGGCTGGTCTACCTGCGCGGGGCCTGCGAGGTCTACCTGGCCCATGCGGATGCGGAGGACGAGGCCGCGTCCGGGCACGACCCGGCCCGGCCCGGTGGTGCAGCGGCGGGCACGAAGGCGGCAGGGGCGGCCGCCGGCGCCGCACGGTCGCGCGGCATCCTGGCCACGGTGGCCCCGGAGGCGTCGGCACTCGAGACCACCATCACGATGGCGCGCTCGCCGCTGGCCTCCACCACCGAGGTGGACGTGCCGCTGGACTTGGTGGCCACCGTGGCCTGCTGTCCGGCCTGCCAGCATGCGGTGCAGCCGGGCGACCACTACTGCGGCACCTGCGGTGCGCCGCTGGACGGCGACCGGCCCGAGGCGGCGCCACGATGAAGCTGCGCATCGCGAGCCTGGTGCCGTCGGTCACCGAGCTGCTCGTCGCGCTGGGGCTGGCCCCCTGGCTGGTGGCCCGCACCGGCTTCTGCGTGCGCCCGCGCGAGGCCCTGCAGGACGTGCCCAAGGTCGGCGGCACCAAGGACGTGAACCTCGCGCGCCTGCGCGAGCTGGCCCCGACCCACGTGGTCGTCAACGTGGACGAGAACGAATGGCCCACGGTGCAGGCGCTGCGCGAGTTCGTGCCGCAGGTGATCGTCACGCACCCGTGCGCGCCGCAGGACAACCTGGTGCTCCATGCGCAGATGGTCGAGGCCTTCGGCGCGGTGCCTGGCGTGCGCGAGCGCGCCGCCGCCCTGGCGCAACGGCTGCAGGACGAGCTCGAGCGCACCGCGGCGCAGCCCTGGCCGCCGAAGCGCGTGCTCTATTGCATCTGGCGCGAGCCGTGGATGACGGTGGCGCGCGACACCTACATCTCGCGCATGCTCGCGCTGGTGGGCTGGCAGACGCTGCCGGACGTCGAGGGCGGCCCGCAGGGTGCGGCACGCTATCCCGTGTTCGACGTGCAGGCGCCGTGGCTGCGCGAGGTGGACGAGGTGCTCCTGGGCAGCGAGCCGTACCGCTTCGGGCCGTCCCACGTCGAGGAGGTGCGGCGGTGGCTGCAGGCCGCCGGTGGGCGGGGCCGGGTGCGGCTGGTCGACGCCGAGCTGCTCAGCTGGTACGGCCCGCGCGCGGCCGACGGCATCGCCTACCTGCGCGCGCTGGCGCGCGAGGCCGGCTGAGCGGCGGCGCGGGCGGCCCTGCCGGTCGCACGGGGTTGGGGGGCCGCCTACAATCGATCGCATGATCTCGCGCGAACCCACCCTCGAACGCCTGGCCATCGCCAGGTCGCTGCTGCTCGAACCGTTCGGGCTGGACGAGACGCAACTCGCCCGGGCCCTGAAGGTGATCGGCGAGCACCGCGTCGACGATGCCGACCTGTACTTCCAGTACACCCGCAGCGAAGGCTGGAGCCTGGAAGAAGGGATCGTGAAGTCCGGCAGCTTCGGCATCGACCAGGGCGTCGGCGTGCGCGCGGTGGCGGGCGAGAAGACCGCCTTTGCCTATTCCGACGACATCTCCGAGGCGGCGCTGCTGGATGCGGCGCGCACCGTGCGCACCATCGCCGCGGCCGGACAGAGCCGCCGCGTGAAGGTGGGCGGCGCCTCCCAGGTGGCCGGCAGCCGCGTGCTGTACGCGCCGATGGACCCGATCGCCACGCTCGACAGCGCGCAGAAGGTCGCCTTGCTCGAGAAGGTCGAGCGCATGGCGCGGGCACGCGACCCGCGCATCGTGCAGGTGATGGCCGGCCTGATGGGCGAGTACGACGTGGTGCTGGTCGCGCGGGCGGACGGCACCATCGCGGCCGACGTGCGGCCGCTGGTGCGCCTGTCGGTGACCGTGATCGCCGAGCAGAACGGGCGCCGCGAGGTGGGCTCCGGCGGCGGTGGCGGGCGCTTCGGCCTCGGCTACTTCCAGGACGAGGTGATCCGGCGCTACGTGGACGACGCGGTCGACGCCGCGCTGACCAACCTGGAAAGCCGCCCGGCCCCGGCTGGCGAGATGACCGTGGTGCTGGGCCCGGGCTGGCCCGGCGTGCTGCTGCACGAGGCGGTCGGCCACGGGCTGGAGGGCGACTTCAACCGCAAGGGCTCGAGCGCCTTCTCGGGCCGCATCGGCCAGCGCGTCGCGGCCAAGGGCGTGACGGTGCTGGACGACGGCACGCTGCCGGACCGGCGCGGCTCGCTCAACATCGACGACGAGGGCAACCCGACCCAGCGCAACGTGCTGATCGAGGACGGCATCCTGCGCGGCTACATCCAGGACGCGATGAACGCGCGCCTGATGAAGGTCAAGCCCACCGGCAACGGCCGCCGCGAAAGCTACGCCCACGTGCCGATGCCGCGCATGACCAACACCTACATGCTGGCCGGCGACAAGACCCGAGAGGAGATCGTCGCGTCCATCAGGAAGGGCCTGTACGCGACCAACTTCGGCGGCGGCCAGGTCGACATCACCAGCGGCAAGTTCGTGTTCTCGGCCAGCGAGGCCTACTGGGTCGAGAACGGGAAGATCCAGTACCCGGTCAAGGGCGCGACCATCATCGGCAACGGCCCGGATGCGCTGACCCGCGTGACGATGATCGGCAACGACCTGGAGCTGGACACCGGCGTGGGCACCTGCGGCAAGGAAGGGCAGAGCGTGCCGGTGGGCGTCGGCCAGCCCACGCTGCGCATCGACGGGCTGACCGTCGGCGGCACCGCTTGAAAACTCTGACAGGGGCCCTGCGAGAGCTTTCTCACGCCTGAGGCCGTTCCGGCGCCATGCGCCTTGCCGCGGCGTGTCCGAGCGGCTACGCTGGTGCGTTCCGGGGTGTGGACCCCGGGGCCTTCGCCATGTCCGAGCACACGCCGTCTCCCGCGCCTCGCCCCCAGCCCGATCCGGCGATGCTGGAGCGGGCCGAGCGCGTCAACAACGACCTGATGAAGTTCGTGCGCCAGGTGCGCACGGCCACGGGTCCCGTGCGCGTGAAGCTGCAGCATGACATGCGCGAGCGGCTGGAGGCCGAGCGCGCCGCGCTGCTCGGCGGCGGCGTGATCCCCGAGCCGCTGCGCCACTATGCGGTCACGTTCACCGAGGTGCAGTGGCTGCTCGACGTGTGGATCGAAGCCACCGAACGCAACGGCGACGACCAGGAGTTCCGGCGCGACTTCATCGACGTGGCCACGCGCATGCTCGGCGAGCTGGAGGTGCTGCGCCAGCCCGACCCGGCGCTGCATCCGCCCGGGCGCAAGCCGAGCTGGTGGTCGGCAATCACGCGCGGCCTGCGTCCCGAGGAGGCCCGCGAAGGGCATCGCCATCCGGGCGACCCGGACCTGATCGTGTGACGCAGGTCCGCCTGCGGCTTGACGCCGGTCGGTCGGCGCGTGCTACAGTACGGACCATGCTTCGCGCTGTCTATTTCTTCTTCTTTTACTTTTGGTTCTCGCACCGCACCGGCGGAGGAGAGGGCAGCGCGTAACCGAACACGAGCGAACCGAATCCGAGTGACCGCCGGGCGACCCCCGGCGGTTTTTTTTTCGCCTCCGGCCCGCGCAGCCTCGATCCAGGAACGCTCCCCGACAACCACTTCAACCAGGAGTCTGCTTCCCATGAATGCCAAGTCCACCAGCGCCGTCGAGGGTTGGTATGCGCCGATCGACAAGACATCGCAGACCGACGACGAAAGGATCAAGGACGTGACGCCGCTGCCGCCGCCGGAGCACCTGATCCGCTTCTTCCCGATCCGCGGGACCGCAGTGGAGAAGCTGGTCGCGGAGACCCGCAATCGCATCCGTCGCATCATGCAACGCAAGGATGACCGCCTGCTGGTGGTCATCGGCCCCTGTTCCATCCACGACCCGGCCGCGGCGATCGAGTACGCGAGGCGCCTGCTGGTGCAGCGCGAGAAGTACGCCGACACGCTGGAGATCGTGATGCGCGTGTACTTCGAGAAGCCGCGCACGACGGTGGGCTGGAAGGGCCTGATCAACGACCCGTACCTGGACGAGACCTACCGCATCGACGAGGGCCTGCGCATCGCGCGCCAGCTGCTGATCGACATCAACCGCCTGGGCGTGCCCGCGGGCAGCGAGTTCCTTGACGTGATCTCGCCGCAGTACATCGGCGACCTGATTTCCTGGGGCGCGATCGGCGCGCGCACCACCGAGAGCCAGGTGCACCGCGAACTGGCCTCGGGCATCTCGGCGCCCATCGGCTTCAAGAACGGCACCGACGGCAACATCAAGATCGCCTCGGACGCGATCCAGGCGGCGAGCCGCCCGCACCACTTCCTGTCGGTGCACAAGAACGGCCAGGTGGCGATCGTGGAGACCAAGGGCAACAAGGACTGCCACGTGATCCTGCGCGGCGGCAAGGCGCCCAACTACGATGCCGCCAGCGTCGAGGCCGCCTGCCGCGACCTGGAAGCCGCCAAGCTGCCGTGCACGCTGATGATCGACTGCTCGCACGCCAACTCCAGCAAGCAGCACGAGCGCCAGATCGACGTGGCGCGCAACATCGCCGACCAGCTGGCCGGCGGCTCGCGCTGCATCTTCGGCGTGATGGTCGAAAGCCACCTGAAGCCGGGCGCACAGAAGTTCACGCCGGGCAAGGACGACCCGAGCCAGCTCGAGTACGGCAAGAGCATCACCGACGCCTGCCTCGGCTGGGACGACTCGGTCGAGCTGCTGTCCATCCTGTCCGATGCCGTGAAGCGTCGGCGCGGTTGACAGGCTGCGTCACCCCGTTTGTAAGGCCGGTAAGCGGCGGCAAGAACGCTGGCCTTGGCCGCCGCGCCGTAGTGCAATTCCGGCCAGCGGCCTCCGGGTCGAACGCGGCACGTCGGGGTGCCCGGAAGCGGGGTCGCAAGGCCGCCGGCGAGGGCATGGCCGGCTGCCGGTCTCCTTGTTGTTGAACTGATTCCCTCAGCAGAGCCCACGTCGAGTGGGAAATCGCCCGCCCCGGTCTCCACCAGGATCGCGGCGGGTCTTTTTTTGTCGGCCTTGCCTCGTGAGTGCGCGCTCGCCTCGATGTGAGGCTTTGCCACCGGGATGTAACGCGGGTAAAGCGTGGCAAAAGCGCTGGCCGCGCGGGCGGCGCCCCGATCCAATGCGTGCTGTGCGCAGCAACGAGGACATCCGCATGAGCCGTACCACCGAGCGTCCGCAAGATCGTCACACCGGGTGGCGGGTGCGCCCGCTCCTGGCCGTGGCGCTGGGCGCGCTGGCCCTGCCGGCGCAGGCCCAGGTGACCGCCGCGGCCGGTGCCCCCGGCTACGCCAGCCCCGGCCGCGAGGCGATCCAGCGCCTGTTCCTGCGCGTGGACACGGACGGCGACGGCCGGCTGAGCCGGCAGGAAGCCGAGCGGCTGCCGGCGATCGCCGAGCGCTTCGACGAGATCGACGCGGACCACGACGGCCGGCTCGACCCGGACGAATTCCACGCCGGGGCCACCGCGCCGATGCGCTGAGCGCCCGGCGCGTTCAGTCCTGCCGCTTCAGGCGTTCGCTGTTCCAGTAGACGTCGTCGCCGCCCAGCCCGTCCAGGTTGGCGCGGTTGAGCACGCGTGCCAGCACGAACAGCAGGTCCGACAACCGGTTGAGGTAGTGGCGCGGGGTGTCGCGCACCGCGTCCACCGCGCCCAGCGCGACCACCGAGCGTTCGGCACGGCGCGCCAGGGTGCGCGCCACGTGGGCCAGCGCCGCGCTGCGGGTGCCGCCGGGCAGGATGAATTCCTTCAGGCGGGGCAGGGTGGCGTTGTGGCGCGCCAGCGCCTCGTCCAGGCGCGCCACGGCCTCGGGCTGGAGCAGCTCGCTGCCCGGCATCGAGAGCTCGCCGCCCAGGTCGAACAGCTCGTGCTGGATCGCCCGCAGCAGCTGGCGCACCTCGTCCGGCAGCGGCTCGGCCAGCAGCACGCCCAGCTGCGAGTTCAGCTCGTCGACGTCGCCCATGGCCTGCACGCGCAGGTGGTCCTTGCGTACCCGGGTGCCGTCGCCCAGGCCGGTGGTGCCGTCGTCGCCGGTGCGCGTGGCGATTTGCGTGAGTCGGTTGCCCATGGGCCTATGCTAGTGCACCCGGTGCCCGGGCGACATGCGCGTTCGTGCCCATGGCGCCGCCATCGGGCACCATAGCGGCTGGCGCGCCGGCGCGCCCCGAGGAGATGTCCAGATGAATGCCCCCCTGCCTTCCCAGCTGATGCCCAAGCTCGAACCGCGCAACGCGCCCCCGGAACTGATCGAGGCGCTGAAGGCGCGCTTCGGCGACCGCTGCTCGGTCGCCCAGGCCGTGCGCGAGCAGCACGGCCGCGACGAATCGCCGTTCGACGTGCCGCCGCCCGACGCGGTGGTGTTCGCCGAAAGCACCGAGGAGGTGGCCGAGGTCGTGAAGCTGGCCAACCGCTACGCGGTGCCGGTGATCCCGTTCGGCGTCGGCTCGTCGCTGGAAGGGCACCTGCTCGCGGTGCAGGGCGGCATCAGCATCGACCTGTCGCGCATGAACAAGGTGCTGAGCGTCAATGCCGAGGACCTGACCGTCACGGTGCAGGCCGGCGTGACGCGCACCCAGCTGAACAACGAGATCCGCCACACCGGGCTGTTCTTCCCCATCGACCCCGGGGCGGACGCGACCATCGGCGGCATGAGCGCGACGCGCGCCAGCGGCACGAACGCGGTGCGCTACGGCACGATGCGCGAGAACGTGCTGGGCCTGACCGTGGTGACGGCCGGCGGCGAGATCCTGCGCACCGGCACGCGCGCGAAGAAGTCCAGCGCCGGCTACGACCTCACGCGCCTGTTCGTCGGCAGCGAGGGGACGCTGGGCGTGATGACCGAGATCACGGTGCGGCTGTACCCGCAACCCGAGGCGATCTCGGCGGCGATCTGCAGCTTCCCGACGCTGGAAGGCGCGGTGCGCACGACGATCCAGCTGATCCAGATGGGCGTGCCGATCGCGCGCTGCGAGCTGCTCGACACCAACGCGGTGCGCGCGCTCAACCGCTACGACAAGCTCACGCTGCTGGAGGGCCCGATGCTGCTGATGGAGTTCCACGGCACCCCGGGCTCGGTGCGCGAGCAGGCCGAGATGGTGCAGGAGATCGCGCGCGAGCACGACGGGCAGGACTTCGAATGGGCCTCGACGCCGGAAGAGCGCACCCGGCTGTGGACCGCGCGCCACCGTGCGCTGTTCGCGGCCCTGCAGATGAAGCCGGGCTGCCGCGCGGTGACCACCGACGCCTGCGTGCCGATCTCGCGCCTGGCCGAATGCCTGCTGGAGACCGCGGCCGAGGCCGATGCGGCGGGCCTGCCGTACTTCATCGTCGGGCACGTGGGCGACGGCAACTTCCATGTCGGCTACCTGATCGACCCGGCGCGCCCCGAGGAGCGCGAGCTGGCCGAGACGCTGAATCGCCAGGTGGTCTCGCGCGCGATCCGGCTGGAAGGCACCTGCACCGGCGAGCACGGCATCGGCCTGCACAAGATGGACTTCCTGCTCGACGAGGCCGGGGCCGGTGCGGTGGCGCTGATGCGCTCGATCAAGCAGGCGCTGGACCCGAAGAACATCATGAACCCGGGCAAGATCTTCACCTGGCAGTAAGTCCCGCAAGCAGGGTTTACGCCGCCTTGTGGGCCGCGCCACGCCGGCCCTACAGTGCCCGGATCGCTTTTTCCGGCCGCACCCGCGGGCGGCCCCTGCCATGCGTACAGCTGCTGCCTTCCTGATGCTGGCCGTGGCCCGCCCCATGGTGGTGGGCGCGATCCTGCCGTCGTCGCGGCGGCTCGCGCAGGCGATGGCCGACGGGGCGCAGGGCGCGCAGGCCATCGTGGAGCTCGGGGCGGGCACCGGCGCGATCACCCAGGCCCTGCGCGCGCGCTACCCGGAGGTGCCGACCACGGTGGTGGAACTGCAGCCGGCGCTGGCGCGCCTGCTGCGGCGCCGCTTTCCCGGGGCGACCATCGTCGAGCAACCGGCCCACGAGGTGCTGCAGCAGATCGACCCGGGCGACGACGCCGTCGCGCTGGTGTCGTCGCTGCCGTTCCGCTCGCTGCCGGCGCCATGGCGCGAGGCCGCGCGCGAGGCGATCGAGACCTTCCTGGTCGCGCACCCGCGCTGCCGCCTGGTGCAGTACACCTACCAGCCGCGCGTGCCCTTCGAGCTGGTGCATGCGGACCGGCTCGCCTGGCGGCGGCGCACCTGGGTGTGGCGCAACGCGCCGCCGGCCTGGGTGTGGGAACTGGAGGCGGCCGCGCCGGCCGCCGCCTGAAGGCCGCGGCGCGGGCGGCGCCAGGCACGTTCAGCGCCCGTGGTAGCGCTGCACCGTCTCCCAGGCCACCGTCTGCAGGTGCCTGGCGACCTCGGGGTCGAGGCCGGCGGTGTAGCTGTTGCCCACCGGCGAGCGGTTGAAGAGGGTGGCGTAGACCGTGGCCGCGGCCAGGTAGGTGCCGGCCAGGCTCGGGTGGCGCTTGTCGGGCACGTAGAGGTTGATGTCCGGGCGCTTGGCGACCGAGGCCGCGAAGGCCAGGCCCGCGGGGATCACCAGCGCATCGTTGTCGTTGCCCGCGATGGTGTAGGCCTCGGCCAGCTGCGCGGTCATCTCCGGCTTGTCCTGGTAGGCCCAGGACATGAACAGGACGGGCTGGGCCCCGTGCTTGCGCACCGTGTCGCTGTGCTTCTTCGCGTACTCGTGGAACAGCGGCTTGAGCGTCGGGTGGACCGGGCACTGGCTGCAGTCCATCATGATCGCCGCGTCGAAGATGCGGTCGAACTTGTTGAACGACACCGAGTTGTCGGCGTTGAACGAGTACGACGCCATGCCGGTCGGGTCGAAGTAGGCTTCGACGTTGTGCCAGTTCAGGCCCGAGCCGCTGATGGTCACCGAGGTCGCGCGCAGGTTCGGCACCGCCTTGGGCTGGTCGGCGTTGGCGATGCGCAGCAGGTGGCCGTGCATGCTGTTGTTGTAGTAGAAGAAGCTGTTGCCGATGAAGAGGATCGACGTCGGCGGCTGGCCGGGCAGGGCGTTGACCTTGGGCCGCGGCTGCGCGGTGGCACAGCCGGCGAGCAGCGTCCCGGCCAGCGAGAGCACGAGGGCGGAAGCAATCCTTCGGGATGCGGTGAGCATCTGCAGCACGATGGTCTCCTGGGGTGTGTTGCTTGGTGGGGGGAAGCAGGACGCGCGGGCACGCCGCCCGGCGCTGCCAACCAAGCATAGGAAGGACGCCTGCAGGCTGACCTAGGGAAAACGGCAGCGCACCCTCACGCGGGTGCGCCATGCGGACCGCGGCGGAGGTGCCACGGCGCTGCGGCGCGGCGAACGACGAGTCGTGCTCGCCCGGCGCGCCGGGCGTGAGGGGTCAATGCCTGGGGGCGTGCACGGTCCACTGGTGCGTCACGTCGCCGTGGCTGTTGACGCTTTCCAGGTGCACGTCGAAGCCCCACAGCCGCGCCACGTGCTTGAGCACTTCCTGGGTGTTCTCGTTGAGCGGGCGGTTGTTGTGCTGCGTGTGGCGCAGGGTCAGCGAGCGGTCGCCGCGCAGGTTGACGTTCCAGACCTGGATGTTGGGTTCACGGTGGTTGATGTCGTACTGGCGGGACAGCGCCTCGCGCAGCTGGCGGTAGCCGCTGTCGTCGTGGATCGCGGTGACTTCCAGCTCGGCCTCGTCCTCGTCGTCGCGGATGGCGAAGAAGCGGAAGTCGCGCATCAGCTTGGGACTGAGGAACTGGCCGATGAAGCTCTCGTCCTTGAAGTTGCGCATCGCGTAGTCGAGCGTGGTCAACCAGTCCGTGCCCGCGATCTCCGGGAACCAGCGGCGGTCCTCCTCGGTGGGGTGCTCGCAGATGCGCCGGATGTCGCTGAACATCGCGAAGCCCAGCGCGTAGGGGTTGATGCCGCTGTAGGCGCGGTGGCCGACGGGCGGCTGGTAGATCACGTTGGTGTGCGACTTCAGGCACTCCAGCATGAAGCCGTCGGCCAGCAGGCCACGGTCGTACATGGTGTTGAGCAGCGTGTAGTGCCAGAAGGTGGCCCAGCCCTCGTTCATCACCTGGGTCTGGCGCTGCGGGTAGAAGTACTGCGCGACCTTGCGCACGATGCGCACGATCTCGCGCTGCCAGGGCTCGAGCAGCGGCGCGTTCTTCTCGATGAAGTAAAGCAGGTTCTCCTGCGGCTCGGGCGGGAAGCGCCGTGCCGCATCGTCTTCCTCGGCGGTGCGGTCGGCGCGGCGCGGGACGGTGCGCCACAGGTCGTTGATCTGCTGCTGCAGGTAGGCCTCGCGCTCGGCACGGCGTGCCTGCTCCTTGGCCAGCGACAGCTTCTGCGGGCGGCGGTAGCGGTCCACGCCGTAGTTCATCAGCGCATGGCAGGAGTCGAGCACGTCCTCGACCGCATCGACGCCATGGCGCTCCTCGCATTCGGTGATGTAGTTCTTCGCGTAGACCAGGTAGTCGATGATGGACGAGGCATCCGTCCACATGCGGAACAGGTAGTTGCCCTTGAAGAAGCTGTTGTGCCCGTAGGCCGCGTGGGCAATCACCAGCGCCTGCATCGCCATCGTGTTCTCCTCCATCAGGTAGGCGATGCAGGGGTCGGAGTTGATGACGATCTCGTAGGCCAGGCCCATGTAGCCGCGGCGGTAGTTCTTCTCGGTGGCGATGAACTGCTTGCCGTAGGACCAGTGGCGGTAGATCACCGGCATGCCCACGGACGCATAGGCATCCATCATCTGCTCGGCAGTGATGATCTCGAGCTGGTTCGGATAGGTGTCGAGCCCGTATTCCGCCGCGACGCGCGCGATCTCGTCGTGGTAGGTCTCGATCAGCTCGAAGGTCCAGTCCGACGGACTGGGCAGGGGCTCGCGGGCGCGTTCGTTCATGCGGGTGCCCCCTCTTTCCTGAACAGGTCGCGGAACACCGGGTAGATCTCCGAGGGCTCGGTGACCTTGCGCATCGCGAAGTTCTTGTGCGCCTCGAGCAGCTGGGTGTATTCCTCCCACAGGTTCTGCTCGGCCTCGGCGACCTGCACGTAGGCGTAGTAGCGGCACAGCGGCAGGATGTCGTTGGCCAGCAGCTCGCGGCAGCGGCCGCTGTCGTGGTGCCAGTTGTCGCCGTCGCTGGCCTGCGCGCCGTAGATGTTCCACTCGCTGCTCGGGTAGCGCGCCTTGATGATGTCGTGCATCAGCGTCAGCGCGCTGGAGACCACGGTGCCGCCGGTCTCGGTGGCGTGGAAGAACTCGTCCTCGCTGACCTCGGCGGCCTGCGTGTGGTGGCGGATGAAGACCAGGTCGATCTTCTCGTAGTGGCGCGTCAGGAACAGGTACAGCAGCATGAAGAAGCGCTTGGACAGGTCCTTGCGCCCTTCGTCCATCGAGCCGGAGACGTCCATCAGGCAGAACATCACCGCCTTGGCGCTGGGCACCGGCACGCGCACGCGGCTGCGGTAGCGCAGGTCGATCGGGTCGAGGTAGGGGATCTTCTTCAGGCGCGCGCGCAGTTCCTCGATGCGTGCCTCGGTCTCGCGGATCTCGCGCTCGATCAGCGCGTCCGGCGGACCGGGGCGCTCGAGCAGGCGTTCGAGCCGGTGTTCCAGGTGGCGCAGTTCGCGGCGGGTGTCGCCGCCCAGCGCGATGCGACGCGCCAGCGCGCCACGCATCGAGCGCACCACGTGCAGGTTGTTGGGCGTGCCGTCGCTGGTGAAGCCGGCGCGGTGGGTCTTCCACTCGGGCACTTCGGCCAGCTGGGTGCGGATCAGGTGGGGCAGGGCCAGATCTTCGAAGAAGATCTGCATGAACTCTTCCTTCGTGAGGTGGAAGACGAAGTCGTCCTCCCCCTCGCCGCTGTCGCTGGCGCTGGAGCCGCCGCCCGAACCCGCGCCGCCTTGCGGTCGCGCGATGCGGTCGCCCTTGACGTATTCCCGGTTGCCCGGGTGGACGTAGTCGCGGATGCCGCCGTCGCCGTGGCCGAACACGGGCTCGGACACGTCACGGCGGGGCAGCGAAATGTCCTCGCCCTGCTCGAGGTTGCGGATGCCGCGGCCGCTGACCGCCTTGCGCACGGCCTCGCGGATCTGGTCGCGGTACCGGCGCAGGAAGCGCTCGCGGTTGCCGATGGACTTGTTCTTGCCCGACAGCCGCCGATCGATGATCTGCTGGAGCATGGGCATAAGGGGCGGTCCTTTCGTGGGTTCGGCGCCGCAGCGTCACGAGCTCTTGCGCACGCGCAGGTACCACTCGCACAGCAGCCGCACCTGCTTGGGCGTGTAGCCCTTCTGCACCATGCGGTTGACGAAGTCCTCGTGCTTCTTCTGCTCGTCGGCGCTGGACTTGGCGTTGAAGCTGATCACCGGCAGCAGTTCCTCGGTGTTCGAGAACATCTTCTTCTCGATCACCGTGCGCAGCTTCTCGTAGCTGGTCCAGTTCGGGTTCTTGCCGCCGTTGTTGGCGCGCGCGCGCAGCACGAAGTTGACGATCTCGTTGCGGAAGTCCTTCGGGTTGCTGATGCCCGCGGGCTTCTCGATCTTCTCCAGCTCCGCATTGAGCGAGGCGCGGTCGAAGATCTCGCCGGTGTCCGGATCGCGGTACTCCTGGTCCTGGATCCAGTAGTCCGCGTAGGTGACGTAGCGGTCGAAGATGTTCTGGCCGTACTCGCTGTAGCTTTCCAGGTAGGCGGTCTGGATCTCCTTGCCGATGAACTCAGCATAGCGCGGCGCCAGCAGCTCCTTCACGTAGGACAGGTACTTCTGCTCGACCTCGGCGGGGAACTGCTCGCGCTCGATCTGCTGCTCGAGCACGTACATCAGGTGCACCGGGTTGGCGGCGACCTCGGTGGAGTCGAAGTTGAACACCTTCGAGAGGATCTTGAACGCGAAGCGCGTCGAAATGCCGCTCATGCCCTCGTCGACGCCGGCGTAGTCGCGGTACTCCTGGATCGACTTGGCCTTGGGGTCGGTGTCCTTGAGGTTCTCGCCGTCGTAGATCTGCATCTTGCTGAAGATGCTGGAGTTCTCCGGCTCCTTCAGCCGCGTGAGCACCGAGAACTGCGCCATCATCTTCAGCGTGCCCGGCGCGCACGGCGCATGGGCGAGCGACGAGTTGCGGATCAGCTTCTCGTAGATCTTGATCTCCTCGCTCACGCGCAGGCAGTACGGCACCTTGACGATGTAGATGCGGTCGAGGAAGGCCTCGTTGTTCTTGTTGTTGCGGAAGCTCTTCCACTCGCTCTCGTTGGAGTGCGCGAGGATGATGCCGTCGAAGGGGATCGCGCCGAAGCCTTCGGTGCCCTTGAAGTTGCCTTCCTGCGTGGCGGTCAGCAGCGGGTGCAGCACCTTGATCGGCGCCTTGAACATCTCGACGAACTCGAGCAGGCCCTGGTTGGCCAGGCACAGGCCGCCGGAGTAGCTGTAGGCGTCGGGGTCGTCCTGCGCGTAGGTCTCGAGCTTGCGGATGTCGACCTTGCCGACCAGGCTGGAGATGTCCTGGTTGTTCTCGTCGCCCGGCTCGGTCTTGGCCACGGCGATCTGCTTGAGCACCGAGGGATAGCGCTTGACCACGCGGAACTTGCGGATGTCGCCGCCGAACTCCTCCAGCCGCTTGACCGCCCAGGGCGAGAGGATGCGCTGCAGGTAGCGGCGCGGGATGCCGTATTCCTTCTCGAGGATGGGGCCGTCCTCGTTGGGGTCGAACAGGCCCAGCGGCGACTCGTTCACCGGCGAGCCCTTGATCGCGTAGAAGGGCACGTGCTCCATCAGCTGCTTGAGCCGCTCGGCGATCGAGCTCTTGCCGCCGCCCACCGGGCCCAGCAGGTAGAGGATCTGCTTCTTCTCCTCCAGGCCCTGCGCGGCATGGCGGAAGTAGGACACGACCTGCTCGATCGCGTCTTCCATGCCATAGAACTCGCGGAAGGCCGGGTAGATCTTGATGACCTTGTTCGCGAAGATGCGCGACAGGCGCGGGTCGTTGCGCGTGTCGACCAGTTCGGGCTCGCCGATGGCCTTGAGCATGCGTTCGGCCGCAGTGGCGTAGGCCAGGGGGTCGCGCTTGCAGATCTCGAGGTACTCCTCCAGGGAGTACTCCTCCTCGCGGGTGCGCTCGTATCGAGCGGCGAAGTTGCTGATGACATCCATCGCAGACCTCCTAGATCCCTTTCCGACTCGACGTGGCCGCAGAGGGCACGGCGCCTCGTCATCGTTTCAGCATGGACCGGACATATCGCCTACATGCCGTGGACAGTGGTTGAAACACAAACGGCGTTAGCAACTCTTGTAGTGCAAGGAGCGTGCCCTGGGAAGAGGGGGTCACGCGCATGCTGCAGCACCACAGGGCTCATGCCTCGAAGGAGAGCACAGCACAGGGGAAAGTTCCATCGGGTATGTGCCATGCATCCCACGATCGTGTGTGAGATAAGTTGCGTGCAGGCGTGTGTGCGCGTCGCCGGTGTGCATGTCGTCACGCCGCGTCACGCGCGCGGCGTTGCACGTGCCGTCAGCTGCGCGTCAGGACGAGGTCGAGGTGGTGCCGGCATCGGCGATGTGCGTGTCCGATACGGTGCAGCCGGCTGCGCGGTTTGCCTGCACCGTGTTGGCGCGCGGACGCCTCGGCATCGCGCACGTCGGGAAGAGGAGGTGCCGTCCGGGTAGTTTTGCAGTCAGGAGAACAATGGCCGTGCCGCTTGCGGCACTCTTGAGGGCGGACGCCTGAATCGTGCCGCCAGGGCCGGCGTTGCCGTCACCCCGCGCCGCGCGCCTGCGGGGCAAGGCGGAGTGCACGCCGGCGCCGCCGGGGCGTCGGACGGACTGCCGGTCAGCGGCCCTGGAGGCCGAGCTTCTCGAGCACGCCGTTGAGCTCGTCGAGCGAGCCGAACGAGATCGCGATCTCGCCCTGTTCGCCCCGCTTGGTGCGCTTCTTGATCCGGATCTCCACCTGGGCGGTCAGGTGGTCGGACAGTTCTTCCTCGATGCGCGCGATGTCGCGCGGCTTGTCCTGCTTGACGCGCAGCAAGGGGGACTGGCGCGCGTGGCCCTGGCGCGCGACCAGCTTCTCGGCCTCGCGCACGCTGAGCTTCTTCGCGACGATCTCGTTGGCAGTGAGGATCTGCTGCGCGGCATCCAGCGACAGCAGCGCGCGGGCGTGGCCCATGTCGATGTCGCCGGCCATCAGCATCTGCTGCACCGGCTCGGCCAGGTTCAGCAGGCGCAACAGGTTGGAAGCGGCGCTGCGCGAGCGGCCCACGGCCTGCGCGGCCTGCTCGTGCGTGAGCCCGAACTCGTGGATCAGGCGTTGCAGGCCCTGCGCCTCTTCCAGCGGGTTGAGGTCCTCGCGCTGGATGTTCTCGATCAGCGCCATTGCCGCGGCGGCTTCGTCGGGCACCTCCTTGACCAGCACCGGCACCTCGTCCAGGCCGGCCAGCTTGGCCGCGCGCGAGCGGCGTTCGCCGGCGATGATCTCGTACCTGCCGTCGCGCACCGGGCGCACCAGGATGGGCTGCATGATGCCCTGCGACTTGATGCTTTCGGCCAGCTCGTACAGCGAGCCTTCGTCCATGCGGGTGCGCGGCTGGTACTTGCCGGGCTGCAGCTGCGCGAGCTTGAGGGTCGAGGGCGTGCCGTCCTTCTGTGCGCCGGCGGCCGGGGTGTCGCTGACCTTGGGGCCGAGCAGGGCTTCCAGGCCGAGGCCGAGGCCCTTGGGTTTCTTCGTGACCATGGGTGGTATCCGGTTGGGTGTCGTCAGTCGGTGACGCACAGCGCCTGCAGCAGCGCGCGCCCTTCGGGCCAGTCGCCCAGGCCCGATTCGGCATTGATGTGGCCGCGCGGTCCGAGGTTCACCAGCGTGGCGCCCCATTGCGCGGCCATCTCGGCGGCGCGCTCGGGGCTGCAGAACGGGTCGTCGGTGCTGATGACCGCGGTGGCGGGGAAGGGCAGGCGCTGGCGCGCGATGGGGCGCCAGGAGTACAGCTGCGGCGGGGCGTCGTCGCGTTCGGTGTCGGGCGGGGCGACCAGCAGCGCGCCGCGCACGCGGTCGGCGTGGCGGGTGTGGGCGGCCCAGGCGGCCACCAGCTGGCAGCCGAGGCTGTGCGCGACCAGCACCGCCGGGCGCGGGTCGGCCAGCAGCGCCTCCTCGAGGCGCGCCATCCAGTCGCCGCGCTTGGGCCATTCCCAGTCGTCCTGCTCCACGCGCTGGTCGCCGTAGCGGGCCTCCCAGCGGCTTTGCCAGTGGTCGGGGCCGGAGTTCAGCCAGCCGGGCAGGATCAGGATGCTGGGCGAGGGCGTGTTCATCGGGGTGCCTGGGCGTTGCGGTTCAACGGCGGCCGGCGGCGCGGCCGGACATGCGGATTCTGCCCTCCGAGGCCTCCATCACGACCTTGCCGTCGTGCATGCGCAGCGTGTCGGTAGTGGTCGAGTCGATGACCAGCAGGTTGGCGAGCGTCAGCCGCGAGCGGGCCTGCACGACGGCCTGCTTGCGGTCCTCGCTGATCTCGATGCGGTCGAGGTTGAACGCGTAGCCGATCGAGAACTGGGAGCCGGCCGGCAGGGTGCGGTCCATCTCGGTCTTGAGCTCGAAGAACTCGCGCATGTTGGCGCAGGCCTGCTCGCGGTCGAGGGTCTGGGGCACGAGGGAGCCGCCGGCCACCTGCAGGTAGCGGCCCTGGAAGTCCGGCGCGAGCTGCCGGCACAGGGTTTCGGCGTCGCGGCGCTGCATCGCGTCCACGTGGGCGCGCACGTAGCGCTCGATCTTGGTTTCGCTGATTTCTCGCCGGTCTTTCCAGTAGTAAGTGCCAACACCGGCGAGGATCAGCAGCAGGATGACGAGGCGCATCGGGGGTTCGCAGCGGGTCACATCGTGGCGATGCGCGCCACCATCTCGCGGGCGAACTCGACGTAGGCCTGCGCACCGCGCGCCGACGGGTCGAACACCACGCCCGGCTGGCCGTAGCTGGGCGCCTCGGCGAGGCGCACGTTGCGCGGGATCACGGTGTTGAACACCTTGTCGCCGAAGTGCTGCTTGAGCTGTTCGCTGACCTGGCTCTGCAGCGTGATGCGTGGGTCGAACATCACGCGCAGCAGGCCGATGATCTTCAGGTCCGGGTTGAGGTTGGCGTGCACCTGCTTGATCGTGTTGACCAGGTCCGACAGCCCCTCGAGCGCGAAATACTCGCACTGCATCGGCACGATCACGCCGTGGGCGCTGACCAGGCCGTTGAGGGTCAGCATCGACAGCGACGGCGGGCAATCGATCAACACGAAGTCATAGTCCGCATCGGCGGCGGCCAGGGCTTGCTTCAGCCGGCGCTCGCGGCGCTCCTGGTCGACCAGCTCGACCTCCGCGCCGGCCAGCTCGCGGTTGGCGCCCAGCACGTCGTAGCCGCCCAGCTCGGAGCGGGCGCGTGCCTCGGCGACGGTGGCGGCCTCGATCAGCACGTCGTAGACCGAGGTCGGCAGGGTGCGCTTGTCCACCCCCGACCCCATGGTCGCATTGCCCTGCGGGTCGAGGTCGACCAGCAGCACCCGCTGGCCGACCTGGGCCAGCCCGGCGGAGAGGTTGACGGCGGTGGTCGTCTTGCCGACGCCGCCTTTCTGGTTGGCAATGCAGAAGATCTTGGCCATGCAGGTGGTGTGATGCAACAGGAAGCGGGCGGCCCGCGGGAGCGGAGCGGGGCCGTCGCAGTGTCGGGTGGGGCGCTGTGACCCGGCAGCGCCGGCGGGGCGGGTGAGCCGCGGGATTTTCCCGGCGCGGCTGTGCCCGCGTCAAGGACGATGCGTCACTGCGTCGTCAGTTTGATGCCGAAGCCGACCAGGAACACCCCGGCCAGGCGCTCCAGCCACTTGGCCAGGCGCCGGTGGGCACGCAGGCGCGCGGCGATGGCGTTGGCGAAGGTGCACAGGGTCAGGCAGTAGCCCAGCGTGATCGCGGCGATGGTGGTGGCCATCGCGAGGAAGGTGGTCGCGCCCTGGTGGGTGGCCGGGTCGATGAACAGCGGGAAGAAGGCCATGTAGAACACGATGGCCTTGGGGTTGAGCAGGGTGATCAGCAGCGACTGGCGGAAGTAGTGGCCGGGCTGCATGTCGATCACCGGGGCGGCGCCGTCGCGGGCGCGGATCAGCTTGAAGCCGATCCAGCACAGGTAGGCGGCGCCGGCGTACTGCACGAGATTGAACACCGTGGGGTGGGCCGCCAGCAGCGCCGCCACGCCCGCGACCGCCAGCCACATCAGCACCTGGTCGCCGGCGATGATGCCGAAGGTTGCGGCCGTGCCGGCCCGCAGCCCGCCCTTGCCGGTGGCGGTCAGCAGCGCGAAGGTGCCGGGGCCGGGCAGGGCCAGGAACAGCAGGACGGCGAAGCAGAAGGCGGGGTAGTCGGAGATGCCGAACATGGGGGCTCCAGGCGTCAAATCAGGGCAGTCTGGACCGGGCGGATCCAGACCAGGCAGCGGTCCGCGTCCAGTTCCGGGACGGTCAATTGTTCCACGTGAAACACCTCCAGGTCGTCCGGCACCTGGGCCAGCTCGTCCTCGGTGGGGCGCCCCTTCATCGCCATCCAGCGCCCGCCGGGGGCCAGGTGCGCCGCGGTCAGCGAGACGAAGTCCGCCAGCGAGGCGAACGCACGGGAGGTGATCACGTCCGCGCCCTGCGGGGCGAGGGCCTCGATGCGGGCGTGCTCGGCGCGCAGGTTGGGCACGCGCAGCTCGGCGGCGACCTGCTGGATGAACAGGGCCTTCTTGGCGACCGTGTCCACGCACACCACCCGGGCCTGCGGCATCGCCAGTGCGACCACGACCCCGGGCAGGCCGGCGCCGCTGCCCACGTCCAGCAGGGTGAAGGGCGTGCCGCCTGTCTCGCGGCGCAGCGGCGGCACGACCGCGAGGCAATCCAGCAGGTGCTGGGTCAGCATCTCCGAAGGCTCGCGCACCGCGGTCAGGTTGTAGACCTTGTTCCACTTGGCGATCAGCGCCAGGTAGTCGAGCAGCTGCTGTTGCTGCTGCCCGTCGAGGGGCACGCCCAGGGTGGCCGCGCCGGCGCGCAGGCGTTCGGCCAGCGGGCCGGCGGGCAGGGGGGTGGCGTCGGTCATCAGGCGTCCGCGGAGGAAGGGGTTTCGGTGGCGGGTTCGGTGGCGATGCGCTCGAACCCCTTGAAGCGACCCTTCTTCAGGTGCACCAGCAGCAACGAGATCGCCGCCGGCGTCACGCCGGAGATGCGCGAGGCCTGGCCCAGGGTCTCGGGGCGGTGCTTGTTCAGCTTCTGGCGCACCTCATAGCTCAGTGCCTTCACCTCCATGTAGTCGAGGTCGGCAGGCAGCTTGAGCGACTCGTAGTGCGCGGCGCGGGTCACCTCTTCCTTTTGCTTCTCGATGTAGCCGGCGTACTTGACGCTGATCTCGACCTGCTCGATCACGGCGTCGGCCAGCGCGGGGCCCAGCTCGGCACGCAGTGTTTCACGTGAAACACCGGCTTCGGGGCGGGCGATCGCGGCGACCTCGGCGACCTGGTCGAAGCCGACACCGGGGCGGCGCAACAGGTCGACCAGCGCGTACTCGCGTTCCAGCGCCTTGCCGACCACCCGCTCGGCGGCGTCCGCAGGCAGGATGCCCGGATGCACCCAGGTGGACTTCAGGCGCTCTGTTTCACGTGAAACAGCGTCGCGCTTGCGGTTGAAGGCCTCCCAGCGCACGTCGTCGACCAGCCCCAGCTGGCGGCCCAGCTCGGTGAGGCGGAAGTCGGCGTTGTCCTCGCGCAGCTGCAGCCGGTACTCGGCACGGCTGGTGAACATGCGGTACGGCTCGGTCACGCCCTTGGTGATCAGGTCGTCGACCAGCACGCCGAGGTAGGCCTGGTCGCGGCGCAGCACGAAGGGCTCGCGCTCCTGCACCTGCAGGGCGGCGTTCACCCCGGCGTACAGCCCCTGGGCGGCGGCCTCCTCGTAGCCGGTGGTGCCGTTGATCTGCCCGGCGAAGAACAGGCCGCGGATCGCGCGGGTCTCGAAGCTGGGCTTCAGCTCGCGCGGATCGAAGTAGTCGTACTCGATCGCGTAGCCCGGGCGCAGGATGTGGGCGTTCTCCAGCCCGGGCATCGAGCGCACCGCGGCGAGCTGGATGTCGAAGGGCAGGGAGGTCGAGATGCCGTTCGGGTAGAACTCGTGGGTCGTCAGCCCCTCGGGCTCCAGGAAGATCTGGTGCGAGGTCTTGTCCGCGAACCGGTTGATCTTGTCCTCGATGCTCGGGCAGTAGCGCGGGCCGACGCCCTCGATGACGCCGGTGAACATCGGGCTGCGGTCGAAGCCGGAGCGGATGATCTCGTGCGTGCGCTCGTTGGTGTGCGTGATCCAGCACGGCACCTGGCGCGGGTGCTGCTCCGGCGTGCCGAGGAAGCTGAACACCGGCACCGGGTCCAGATCGCCGGGCTGTTCGGTCAGCTTCGAGAAGTCGATCGTGCGCCCGTCGATGCGCGGCGGCGTGCCGGTCTTGAGCCGGCCTTGCGGCAGCTTCAGCTCCTTCAGGCGCGCCGACAGCGACACCGCGGGCGGGTCGCCGGCGCGGCCGCCGGCGTAGTTCTGCAGGCCGACGTGGATGCGGCCGTCGAGGAAGGTGCCGGCGGTCAGCACCACTGCGCGGGCGCGGAAGCGGATGCCGACCTGGGTCACGGCGCCGACCACGCGGTCGCCGTCGACCATCAGGTCCTCGACGGCCTGCTGGAACAGCCACAGGTTGGACTGGTTCTCCAGGCGCCGGCGGATCGCGGCCTTGTACAGCACCCGGTCGGCCTGGGCGCGCGTGGCGCGCACGGCCGGGCCCTTGGAGCTGTTGAGGATGCGGAACTGGATGCCGGCCTCGTCGGTGGCCGCGGCCATCGCGCCGCCGAGCGCGTCGATCTCCTTGACCAGGTGGCCCTTGCCGATCCCGCCGATCGACGGGTTGCAGCTCATCTGGCCCAGGGTCTCGATGTTGTGAGTGAGCAATAACGTCGCGCAGCCCATGCGCGCGGCGGCGAGGGCCGCTTCCGTACCGGCGTGGCCGCCGCCGACCACGATGACGTCGAATTCCTTGGGGTAGAGCATGTGCACCTCGCTGGGCCGCCTTGGCGCAAGTGCCAGTGCCTGGGCCCGGATGCCCGAGTGTGCTCCCGGGGCGGAGCGTGGGCAAACTTCCAATTCTAAGTTTCGTGCCCCTTCCGCGTCCGCGCCGGGGATTCCTCACGGAAGGGTCCCCCTGATGGGGGAAAGCGGGCCAAAAGCCTTGCGGCAGGCCGGAGGGCTTCCGAGAATGGCCGCTCCGGTGTTGCTGTCCCGGCAAGCAAGAAGAGAAAGAAACCGCCATGGCCGCCGTCGCAGGTTCGTTGTCGCAGACCCTGGAACCGCTGTTCCCCCCGCCGGTGGGACAGCCCGGTGCGGTGTGCGCCGCGGACCTGAGCCGTGCCTGGACGCTGCTGCACCGGCGCGGCGCGCCGCAGCTGTCCTGGGAGCAGCGCCTGCTGGTGCTGGGCGGCTACTTCAGCGGCCGCCCGGGTGCCTGGACCGTCGCGCTGGAAGCGCGGGTGCGGGCGCTGGAGGCCCAGACCGAGGCGCTGGGCAAGCCGCCCACCGATGAAGCCTTCCGGCTCGCGGCCGAGGCGCCGCTGCAGGTGAGCGGCGACGACTTCCGCTTCGCGCCCGGCGCTTGCCGCTGGTAGCGGGGCGCTGCGCTACAGTGGCGAGCTCACGCCAACGTTCCGGACCCTTCTTCGCCCCATGAACTGCCGGCCGGGCTGCGCGGCCTGCTGTATCGCGCCTTCCATCTCGAGCCCGATTCCGGGCATGCCCGACGGCAAGCCGGCGGGCGTGCCCTGCGTGCAGCTCGATGAGCGGCTCAGGTGCCGGCTGTTCGGCCGGCCGGAGCGGCCGGCGGTGTGTGCCTCGCTGCAGCCCGAGCCGCAGATGTGCGGCACCGGTCGCGAGCACGCCTTGCAGTGGCTGGCCTGGATGGAGCGGGCGACCGCCGCCTGAAGGCGCGGCCGGGTCCGGCACGTTTCAGCGCATCAGGCGCGCCCTGCCGGCCTCGTGCGGGTCGGGGCCGTTGGCCGCCTCGATCGCCTGCATGCGGAACGGCGGCGCGGTGCCGTCGGTCGCTTCGCCGGCGTACAGCACGCGGTGCGGGTAGGGCATCTGGATGCCGTGCGCGTCGAAGGCGTTCTTCAGCCGGCGCAGGAACTCGCGCCGCACCGCCCACTGCTCCAGCGGCGCGGTCCTGAAGCGGCAGCGCACGATCACGGCCGAGTCCTCCCAGCGGTCGACGCCGGCCATCTCCAGCTCGTCGAGGATGCGCACCGCGTAGGCCGGGTCGGCACGCAGCTCGGCGCCGACCTGCTTGATGACCTCGATGACCTCGTCGACGTCCTCGCGGAACGCCACGCGGATGTCCATCACCGCCTGCGCGAAGCCGCGGCTCATGTTGATCACGGTGGTGATCTCGCTGTTGGGCACGAAGTGCACGTTGCCGTCGTAGTCGCGCAGCTGGATGTAGCGCAGCGTCACTTCCTCCACCAGCCCCGAGTGGCCGCCGACCGTGACCACGTCGCCCTGGCGCACCTGGTTCTCCAGCAGCAGGAAGAAGCCGGTGAAGTAGTCCTTGACCAGGCTTTGCGCGCCGAAGCCGACGGCCAGGCCGACCACGCCGGCGGCCCCGAGGATGGGCGCGACCGAGACGCCCAGCTCGGCGAGCACCAGCATGATGACGATCAGGTAGACGATCACCGTGGCCACGTAGCGCGCCACGCGCGCCAGCGTCTCGGCGCGCTTGACCTGCTCGCGGTCGGCGATGCGCGCGGCGACGCGGTCGCGGAAGCCGTGGATGATGCGCAGCGTCACCGCCAGCACCAGCCAGGCGGCCAGCAGGATCAGCACGATGCGCACGGCGGTGGTGGCGGCGGCCCCCATGCTGGCCCAGGCGTGCTGCAGGGTGGCGAAGAGGTCGTTGTCCATGTCGGGGTCTTGCTCCTTGAGGTGTCGTTGTCAGGGTTCCACGCTCTGCAGCGTTTCCAGGTAGGTGCGGCGCCACCAGTGCACGTCCTGCGCGCGGATGCGTTCGAGCAGCTTCTGGTGGCGCGCGCGGCGTTCCTCCAGGGGCATCTGCAATGCCCGCTGGATGGCCTGCGCGGTGCCTTCGATGTCGTAGGGATTGACCAGCAGCGCCTCGCGCAGCTGTTCGGCCGCGCCCGCGAAGCGCGACAGCACCAGCACGCCGGGGTCCTGCGGGTCCTGCGCGGCGATGTATTCCTTGGCCACCAGGTTCATGCCGTCGCGCAGCGGCGTCACCAGCGCGACGCGCCCGGCGCGGCACAGCCCGGGCAGCCGCTTGCGGGCCACGGTGCGGTGAATGTAGCGCACGGGCATCCAGTCCAGCTCGCCGTAGTCGCCGTTGACCTGCCCGCACAGGTGCTCGAGCTCACGCCGGATGTCGGCGTAGGCGTCGACGCTCTCGCGCGTCGGCGAGGCGATCTGGATCAGCGTCGCGCTGCGCCGGTTCTCCGGGTAGCTGGCCAGCAGCTCCTGGAAGGCGCGGATGCGCTGCGGCAGGCCCTTGGAGTAGTCGAGCCGGTCGATGCCGATCAGCAGGCGTCGCCTCGAGTACTGCTCGCGCATGGTCTCGTAGGTCTCGCGCGCTTCCTTGCCCTGCGCGAGCTGGCAGAACTCGTCGACGTCGATGCCGATCGGGAAGGCGCGCGCCAGCACCGTGCGGTTGAAGGCGCGGCAGCGCCCGTCGCCGAGCAGCTCGGCACCCGCTTCGGCCTGCACGTAGCGCTCGAAGTGGTCGACGTCGGCCTTGGCCTGGAAGCCCACCAGGTCGTAGGCGAACAGCGCGCGGATCAGCCATTCATGGCCGGGCAGCGCGGCCAGCAGCAGCGGCGGCGGCAGCGGGATGTGCAGGAAGAAGCCGATGCGGTTGCCGCAGCCCATCGAGCGCAGCTCGGCGGCCAGCGGGATCAGGTGGTAGTCGTGGATCCAGATCAGGTCGTCGGGCTGCAGCAGCGGCATCAGCTTGCGCGCGAACATGCGGTTGACGCGCCGGTAGCCGTCCAGCGACTGCTTGTTGAAGTCGGCCAGGTCGAGCCGGTAGTGGAACATCGGCCACAGCACGCGGTTGGCGTAGCCGAGGTAGTAGGTGTCGTGGTCCTCGCGGCACAGGTCCACGGTGGCCAGCGTCACGTTGCCCGCCTGCTGCAGGTGCAGCTCGCCTTCGCCGGGCGTGCCGTCCTCCACGACCTTGCCACTCCAGCCGAACCACAGGCCGCCGGTTGCACTGAGGGTTTCGCCCAGCGCGACAGCCAGCCCGCCCGCTGCCGCCTTGCGGGGATCCGCCAGGCGGTTCGAGACCACGACCACGCGTGCCATCAACCGCTCCTTTCATGTCGCGTTTCCGTCCACGGAAGCAATGCGGGAGCCCGCGCCCGGTCCGGGCGCGTCGCTCCCGCGCTGCTTCCACCTAGATCTGCGTG
The DNA here is from genome assembly GCF_015476235.1 of Caldimonas thermodepolymerans. Lineage (NCBI taxonomy): Bacteria > Pseudomonadati > Pseudomonadota > Betaproteobacteria > Burkholderiales > Sphaerotilaceae > Caldimonas > Caldimonas thermodepolymerans. The sequence continues at coordinate 3,817,912 of NZ_CP064338.1, read as the reverse complement.
TCCCAGGGGGCCGACAGGCGCACCGCGCCGTTGATCAGGCCCACCATGGAATAGGTCTGGGGGAAGTTGCCCCACATCTCGCGGGTCACCGGGTGCGTGTCCTCGGACAGCAGCCCCAGGTGGTTGCGCGCCGCGAGCATCGCTTCGAAGATCTCGCGCGCCTGTTCCTTGCGGCCGATGCGCGCGAGCGCGTCGATGCGCCAGAAGGTGCAGATGTTGAATGCCGTCTCCGGCTTGCCGAAGTCGTCCGGCGCCTCGTAGCGGCGCATGTACGGGCCGTCGCACAGCGTGCGCTCCAGGGCGTCGACCGTCGAGACGAAGCGCGGGTCGCGCGGGTCGATGAAGCCCACTTCGGCCATCAGCAGGACGCTGGCGTCCAGGTCACGGCCGCCGAAGCTCTCGGCGAAGGCCTGGCGCTCCTCGTTCCACGCCTCCTGCAGGATGCGCTGCCGTATCGTGTCGGCCCGCTCGTGCCAGAAGCGCGCCCGCTCGGTGACGCCGAAGCGTGCGGCGATCTTGGCCAGCCGGTCGCAGGCGGCCCAGCTCATCAGCGCCGAGGAGGTGTGCACGCGCGCGCGCGTGCGCAGCTCCCACATGCCGGCATCCGGGGTGTCGTAGATGCGCCAGGCCTGCTCGCCGACGCGCTCGAGCTGCTCGAACTCGGCCAGCCCGGCCGGGCGCAGCAGGCGCCGGTCGTGGAAGGCCTGCGCGGCGCCGAGGATGATGTTGCCGTAGACGTCGTGCTGGAAGTGCTCGTGCGCCTGGTTGCCGATGCGCACCGGCCCCATGCCGCGGTAGCCGGGCAGGTGCGGCACGATGCGCTCGGTCAGCTCGGTCTCCAGCCCTATGCCGTACAGCGGCTTGATGTGGCCGCCCGCGGCCTGCGAGACCACGTTGCCCAGCCAGCGCAGGTAGTCCTCCATCGTGCCGATCTCGGACAGGCTGTTGAGCGCGCGCACGACGAAGAAGGCGTCGCGCAGCCAGCAGTAGCGGTAGTCCCAGTTGCGCCCGCTGTGCGGTGCCTCGGGGATGCTGGTGGTCATCGCGGCGATGATCGCGCCGGTGTCCTCGAACAGCGAGAGCTTGAGCGTGATCGCGGCGCGGATCACGTCGTCCTGCCATTCCAGCGGGATGTGCAGGCGGCTGCTCCAGGTGCGCCAGTAGTCGGAGGTGTTCTGCTGGAACGAGCGCGCCACCTCGTGGATGCCTTCGGCCAGCGTCTCGTCGGGCCCGAGGATGAAGTCCAGCGGGCGCTTGGCGACGAACACCGTCTCGCCGAGGATGTAGCTGATCGGCGCGTCGGTGGTCAGCCGCAGGGTCAGGTTCGGGCCGACGTAGCGGATGTGGTGGCTGCCCTGCGTGAGCGTCGGCTTGACCGTGCCCAGCTCGAAGCGCGGGCGCAGCACCACGCGCAGGCGCGGCGCCCCGGCGATCGGGGTGACGCGGCGCACCAGCGTCATCGGCCGGAACATGCGGTTGCGGTGGTAGAAGCGCGGCGCGAAGTCGACGATCTCCACGCCCTGGCCGTGCACGTCGAACAGGCGGGTGTGCAGGATCGCGGTGTTCGGTTCGTAGAACTGCTCGCTGCGGGCGAAGTCCTCCAGCTCGAAGCTCCACAGCGCGCCGTTGTCGGACGGGTCGACCAGCGCGTTGAAGACCGGGTCACCGTCGAAGCGGGGCAGGCAGCACCAGACGATGCGGCCGTAGCGGTCGACCAGCGCGCTGTAGGCACAGTTGCCGATCGCGCCGAGTTCCAGCGTGGAGGTGCTGGGCAATGTAGGTGTGGCCATGCTCATCGTTCTTGTCGGATGGACCTGAAACGGGCACCGGCCGCGCAAGGCCCGTGCCAGCAGGCAACGGCGTGCCGCTCCGCGAGGGCCGGGCCGGCCCGCTCGCGTGCAGGCACGGTATCACGAAGCCGCCGTCGGCGGGGCGGAGAACGCCGGCGCCAGCCGGGCGGCCGAGCGCGCCAGCCAGTCGCGCAGCGCCGCGGGGTCAGGCAGGCGGGCGCCGGCCGCGCTCGGTCCCGGGCCGATCTTGACGCCCAGGCCGCCGGCAGCCTGCACCGCGGCAAAGCCGTCCTCGTCGGTCATGTCGTCGCCGACGAACAGCGGGCGGCGCCCGAGGAAGGGCGGCTCGCGCAGGAAGGCCCGGATCGCCTGGCCCTTGCTGGCCTGCGCGGGTTTGACCTCGAGCACCATTTTGCCGTGCAGCAGCGCCAGCTGCGGCCGCTCGGCGAGCAGCTCGCGCAGCGCCGCCTCGGCCTGCGGCCCGGACTCGGGTGCCTGGCGGTAGTGCAGCGCGACCGCCCCGGGCTTGTGCTCGACCAGCAGCCCGGGCAGCCGCGCGGCGAGCGCCTGCACGGCGGCCCGCACATCCTCGAGGGCTGCGGCGGCCAGCTGCTGCACCTGGTCGTCGGCGCTGCGGCGCTGCACGCCGTGCACGCCGGCCAGCGGCAGGCGCAGCGGGTGCAGCAGTTCGTCGAGCTGCGCGAGCGGCCGGCCGGAGACCACGGCCAGCGCGCCGTCGAGCGCGTGGCGCAGCCGCTGCAGGGTGTCGATCAGGCCGGGCGGGACGCTCACGGCATCCGGCCGGGGCGCGATCTCGGCCAGGGTGCCGTCGAAGTCGAGAAACAGCGCGACGTCGGCGGAGAGGGGGGGCAGGACCTCGGTCGTCGGGCGATGCGGCATGGCCCGACTCTAAGGCAAAACCTGCCGGCCGGGCGTCAGACCGGGGCCGACGCCGTGCGGCGCACCGGGCGCACCACGGGGCGCAGGGCACGCGGCAGCTGGCGCCGCAACAGGGTCACGAGGCGGGGGTCGCCCCAGTACTTGTCGAAGAAGTAGTGCGCCACGGTGTTGCACAGCGGCTCGACGATGGTGATGAGGCCGCTGATGGCCGCGCTGCCGGTCAGCGCGTAGCTGACCGCGAACGCGATGCCCAGGTGCATGACGCCGAAAGCTGCGGTCTTGGCCATGATGAAATCCTCTGGTTCCTGTCGATGTCCCGGACGTCGTTGCTGGATAGTTTGCGACTAATTCTCATTTGCATCCAATCGGGCGTCGCTATGGCCGGCATAGCGGCACGTCTCCGGTGCACGCGTGCGCCAGGCGCAGCCGGGGAGGCCCGGGGCGCGCCACGGCAGGGCCGGATGTGCGCGCAGCGGCCGCGCCGGCGGCTGCGGCCGGGCCCGGGCGCTGGCACGCGAGGTGCAACGGGGTCGGCCGTCCCGTGTGACGCAGTGAAGGACTTCCGCGATGAACGAATCCCAGCGGCTGGCGATTGCAGCCCACCTCCATGTGCTGCTGCGGCGCAAGCTCGGGCGCGTGACCGACACCGAGTGGATGGCCTGCAACCTCGAGTACGGCCGCGCGATCGTGCGCCTGTGCCGCGAGCAGGACGACGCCGAGCTGGCCGACTGGGCGGGGCGCCTGGAGCTGGCGCTCAAGCCGCTGGCTCCCCCGCCGCCGCCACCGCCGCCCGCGCCGGCACCGCGCGCGGACGACCCGCGCACGGCCCGCGAGCGCCTCGAGCAGCGCTACATCGGGCGGCTGCGCTGACGCCCCGCGCGGCGTGCCATCGCACGGCGCCGGGCCGCCGGTTGACGGCACCCCGGTCCCGGACGGGTCGCGACCTGCTACCGTAGCGGGTGTTGACCCGTTCCGTTCCGGCATGACCGCTTCCCTGAAACACATCGCCCTGGCCCCGCTGCACGCGCTGGCGCTGTTCACCGGCGCCAAGTCCTTTTGTGACAACCCGCTGATCGGCTCGCGCCGGCTCAACGAGTGGGGGCTGCACGAGAAGCGCGTGCGCGCGGCCCACGCGCTGGCCGAGCGCCGGCGCGCGCGGCTGGCGGCGCTGGTCAGCCCCGAGGACCGTGCCGCGTTCGAGCGCGACGGCTTCGTGATCCGCCACGACGTGCTGCCCCGCACGGCCTTCGAGCGCCTGCGCGAGCGCGTGCTGGCGCACCGCGCCCCGGCGCGCGAGATGGTGCAGGGCGACACGATCACCCGCCGCATCGCGCTCGACCCGGCATTCCTGCGCGCCGTGCCCGAGGTGCGCGAGATCGTCGACGCGCCGCTGTGGCGGGGACTGACGCGCTACGTCGGCAGCTTCGACCAGGAGCCGGTGACCTACGTGCAGTCCATCCTGTCCAAGGTCGTCCAGGCGCCGCCCGACCCGCAGACCCACCTGCACGCCGACACCTTCCACCCGACGGTCAAGGCCTGGTACTTCCTGACCGACGTGGAGGCCGACGCCGGCCCGTTCAGCTACGTGCCGGGCTCGCACCGGCTCACGCCCGAGCGCCTGGCCTGGGAGCGCGAGATGAGCCTGGTGGCACGCTCGGCCGACCGGCTCACCTCGCGCGGCTCGTTCCGCATCCGCGCCGATGCGCTGTCCTCGCTGGGCCTGCCCGAGCCCAAGCTGTTCGCGGTGCCGGCCAACACGCTGGTGGTCGCCGACACCTTTGGTTTCCATGCGCGCGGCCCGTCGCTGAAGCCGGCGCTGCGCATCGAGCTGTGGGGCTACGGGCGGCGCAACCCCTTCCTGCCCTGGACGGGGCTGGATCCGCTGTCCTGGCCCGGCATCGCCGAGCGCCGCGCGCCGCTGTACTGGGCGGCGCTGGACCGGCGCGAGCGCTGGTTCGGCAAGCGCAGCCCCTGGCAGGACGCCGGCCTGCTCACACCCGATGCCCCGCCGGTCGTGGCGCGCCGCTGAGCCCGCGGGCACGAGTCCTGCCACTGCCCTGATGCCTCCGGGTGCTGCAGGCCGCAGGGCGGGACCGCTCCTTGCTTCTCCAGCGTGCCAGCGCCCGCGTTCCGGCAGGCACGGGCCGTCTTCCGTAAGAAGGACAGCCCGGCCGGCAAGACTTACGACCCACACATGAACCGGCAGTCCAGCAACCCTTCCCAGGACGAGATGCCACCGCGCGGCAGCGGGGGGGCGACGACCCCGGGAGTGGGGGCCAAGTCCCGACGCACCCAGGTCGACCAACGGCTGCGCGTGCTGATCGTCGACGACAACCGCGACGCGGCCGACAGCCTGGCGATGCTGTTCGGGCTGCTGGCCTGCGAGACCCGCGTGGCCTACGACGGCCAGCAGGGGGCGAGCGAGGCGGTCGCGTTCCAGCCCGACATGGCGGTGCTGGACATCTCGATGCCGGTGATGGACGGCTACCAGCTTGCCGAGCGGCTGCGCCGCGAACTGCCCGAGCACACGCCGATGCTGGTCGCGCTCACCGCGCTGACCAGCGAATGCGACAAGGCCGAGGCGCGGCGCGTGGGCTTCGACCATCACCTGTCCAAGCCGGTCGACAGCGCCAGCCTGTGCCACCTGGTGATGCGTGCCATCGCCCGGCGCCAGCAGCACTAGCCTTGCGTGCCGCCCTCACGGCGTGCGCGCCGCGGGCCGGAACAGGCCCAGCCGTTGCGCCTCCAGCGCCGCCTCGGCGCGCGAAGAGACATTGAGCTTGCGATAGACGTTCTTCAGGTAGTCCGAGATGGTGTGGCGCGACAGGCCCAGCTGCTGCGCGATCTCGGGCAGCGTGTAGCCCTTGGCCACGCGCAGCAGCACGTCGGATTCGCGCTCGGTCAGCCGCACCTCGGGCAGCGCCGGCCCGGGGGCTGCCTGGCGCGCCTGCCGGTAGGCCGCGACATGCGCGATCACGCGCCGCGCCACCGAGGGCGTCAGCGGCGGCTCGCCGTTGGTGATGCGCTGCAGCTGCGCTGCCATCTCGTCGTGCGTCTGGTCCTTCAGCAGGTAGCCGAAGGCGCCGGCCTGCAGCGCCGGGAGCAGGCAGTCGTCCTCGGCATGGATGGTCACGACCACCGAGCGCGCGTTCGGCTGGGCCACCTGCAGCGCCGCCACCACCTCCAGCCCCGAGCCGTCGGGCAGGCCCAGGTCCAGCAATGCCAGCTCGAAGCGCGTCAGCGTGATGTGCTCCAGCGCCTCGCGCACCCGCGCGCACTCGGTGACCAGGGCCTGCGGAAACAGCTCCGCGACCAGTCCCTTGAGCCATTGCCGCACCTGCGGGATGTCCTCCAGCAGCAGGATGTGGTGGATGCCGTGGCCGGGGTGAGGGTAGGGGTCCGCCACGGGGCAGGGCGGCCAGGGCGCCGGGGCGGTGGGGGCCAGCGCGCCGCCGGGGGCACGCGCGCTCAAGGACGCCACTTCCGGTGGCCGGGCCGGGCGGACCAGGGGGCCGCCGGCGGCTCCCCGGCCGGACCGTGGCGCACCTGCAGCGTCGGGGCGTAAGGCGGCGCCAGCTCCGGCGGCACCGCCGGGGCTCGGGCGTCGGGCGCCGGCCCGGGTGTGGCCTCGTCGCCTTCCTCGGGCGAGGCGGTGCGCCGCCCGGCGTCGTCGGGCGCCTGCCGGCGTTCCTTCAGCGCGTCGATCATCAGCTGCAGCACCACGGCCAGCGCGGTGGTGACCATGATGGTGTGCAGCACGGAGGCGTCGGGCCGCTCGCTGGCCGCTTCCGGGATCAGCAGGCACAGCCCGAGCGCGCCCCAGGAGATGGCCCGGTTGTCGCGCCAGTAGTAGGTCGCGATGACCGGCATCAGCAGCAGCATGCCTGCCGTCAGCAGAACTTCGAGGTCGTCCTCAGCCATCGTCGTGCTCCCTGCGGTTGCCTGGCGGTGCGGCGGGAGCACTTCAGCAAGGCCGATGCCGGAACCGGCGGCAGGCGGTGCGAGTGGGCACGAACTTGCGCACCGGGGCAGATCACGTGCCAGCCGCGCCTCGCCGCGGGGGCGCCTGGCCGGCGGCCTGCACGGCCAGGCGGGTCGCGGATGGCCGGTAAGTTTGGGTGTGAGGGAAAGCAAAAAGTATCGGCAAACCGTGGAATGCGTCACGAACGGTGCGGCGCCTCCCAGGTCCCGGTGGCTTGCAGCTGGGGCGCCGGTTCCGGTGCCGACCAGGCCCAGGGCAGGGCCGAGGCGAGCCACAGGCCCTGCTCGACCTCCACGCGCAGCAGCCGCAGCGCGCCGGCGCAGGCCTGCACTTCCGGGCCGTCCCAGACGATCTACGCGCGCCCGGTCAACAACAGCAGGTCGCCGCGCTCGAAGTCGACGAACGACAGCCCCGCGCGCGGGTGCAGCGCGATGTTGCCCAGCGTGTTGAAGAAGTGGTTGCCGCGGAAGTCCGGCAGGGTGAGCACGGTGCGTCCGCCGCGCTCGTCGACCCGCACGAAGCCGGGCCGCCCGCCGCGGTGCGAGACGTCCGCCCCGCCCGCGGCGGCGGTGGCGATGAACAGGGTGTCGGCGCCGGCGACCAGCGCCCGCGCCCGCTCGCCCAGGCGCGCGCCTTCGCGTTCCACCCGGGCAGGCGCCTCGCGCGGCGGCGCGGCACGCGGCAGCGGCGAACGCGCCTGGATGTACTGCGCGCAGTTGCCGAAGCTCTGCTCCACGGCCACCGTGATGCCCCCGGCGTCCAGCGCGCGGACGCGCCCGTTGACGCGGTTGCGCCGGCGCGTCGGCAGCTCGATGCCCAGCAGTCCGAGCGGCTGCCCGATGGCCAGCTGCCGTGCCAGCGGGTCGTCCGGCTGCGGCAGCGCGCCCACGTGCAGGGTGCGCGCGTCCGGCGTCGTGACGAAGCCGGGGGTGCCCGCCAGCAGCGAGGCCCAGGGGCGGCCGGCTTCGTCCAGGCTGCCGGCCACGAGGAAGGGCAGCTTGCCGAACAGCTCGCGGTGCTGGTCCGGCATGTGATCGCGGATCACCCGGCGGCCGATCTCGGCCAGGCGTTCACGCACGCCGGCGCGGGCCTGCAGTTCGCGCTCGCCGGCGTGGAAGGGATCCTCGGCATGCGGCCGGCCGGGCAGGGCGGACGGGTTCATCGCGGCCTCCTCAGCGGCCGGCGCGCGCCGGCGGGCGCGGCATCGGGACGAAGCCGGGCAGGGCCTCGATGCCCTGCAGCCAGCGGCGGATGCAGGGGTAGGGGTCGAGCGGGATGTCGCCTTCCGGTGCGTGCGCGGTGTAGGTGTACACCGCCAGGTCCGCCAGCGTGTGGTGCGTGCCGACCAGCACCTCGCGCTCGCCCAGGTGCTGCTCCATCACGCCGAACAGGCGCTGCGCGGTCTCCTGCGTGCGCGGGTCGTGCGGCCGGCCGAACAGGCGCGCCACCCGCGCGTTGCCCGGGCCGTTGACCAGCGGGCCGGCCGCGACGCTGAACCAGCGCTGCACCTGTGCCTCCAGCACCGGGTCGGCGGGCAGCCAGCGGCCGGTCGCGTCGTAGCGGCGCGCGAGGTAGACCAGGATCGCATTGCTGTCGGCCAGCGTCAGCGCGCCGTCCTCGATCACCGGCACCTGGCCGAACGGGTTGCGCTCGAGGAAGTCCGGCTGGCGGTGCGCGCCGCGCACCAGGTCCACGTCGACCGGCTCGTAGGGCAGGCCGAGCAGCGACAGGAACAGCTCGGCGCGGTGCGAGTGCCCGGAATAGCGGAAGCGGTACAGCCGGATCGGCTGTTCGGGGCGTGCGGCAGTGTGCATCGACGGCCTCCTTTCTCGGTGCAGGGGTGTTCGAGCGGGTCAGCTTATTCAGCACGGACTGCAAGCAGAATCCCCGCCATCGACACTTCACCATTCCGCTTCGCGGAATGCCGCTCCCATGGACCGTCTTGAAGCGATGCGGGTGTTCGTGGCCGTGGCCGATGCCGGCGGGTTCGCGCCGGCGGCGCGCCAGCTCAACCTCTCGCCGCCGGCCGTCACGCGCTCGATCGCGGCGCTGGAGCAGCACCTGGGCGTGCGGCTGCTGCACCGCACGACCCGGCTGGTGCGCGTGACCGAGGCCGGGGCGCGCTACCTCGACGACTGCCGCCGCATCCTGGCCGAGGTCGAGGAGGCCGAAGCCTCGGTGGGCGGCGCGCACGCCGAGCCGCAAGGGGTGCTGGGCGTCACCGCGCCGGCGATGTTCGGGCCGATGTACGTGGCGCCGCTGCTGCTGGACTTCCTGGCGCAGCATCCCCGGGTGCGGGTGCGCTCGGTGTTCGTCGACCGGGTCGTGAACCTGATCGACGAGGGGCTGGACGTGGCGGTGCGCATCGCGCGGCTGCCGGATTCCTCGCTGACCGCGGTGCGTGTCGGTGCGGTGCGGCGCGTGGTGGTGGCGTCGCCCGCCTACCTGGCCGCGCGCGGCACGCCGCGCACCCCGGCGGACCTGGCCGAGCACGACGCGATCGGCTTCACGCCGGCCGGCGGGGCGCCGGCGCCGTGGGTGTTCCGCGCCGACGAGCGGGCGCCGCCGCAGACCGTGCAGCCGCGCGTGCGGCTGGAGGTCAACGGCAGCGAGGTGGGCATCCAGGCTGCGCTCGCCGGCTTCGGGCTGACGCGGGCGCTGTCGTACCAGGTCGCGCCGCACGTGCAGGCCGGCACGCTGCGCATCGTGCTGGCCGAGTACGAGCCGCGGCCCATCCCCATCCACCTGGTCTACCCGGAGGGCCGGCGCGCCGCGGCCAAGGTGCGCGCCTTCGTCGCGTTCGCGGCCGAGCGCCTGCGCCAGGACTCGCGGCTGGCATTGCCGTCCTAGCGGCGTGCCTCAGGCGCGCCGCCGCGCTTGCCTGCAGCCGCCATGCCTCGAACCCGGCGCGCGCACCGCCGGTTCCCGGGACCGCGACGCCCCCCTGGCTGGCTAGACTACGGGCTTTCCCATCACCGGCGCCTGCGCGCGCCCTCGCACCGATGAGCGGCACCCTGCATTTCGCTGCCCACCCGCGCCTGCCCGACGTGGCGGTGCTGACGCTGTCGCATCCGGGCAAGCTCAACGCGATCTCGGTGGCCATGTGGCACCGTCTGCGCGAGATCTTCGACGGGCTGGCCGAGCGCGAGCCGCGCTTGCGCGCGGTGCTGCTCAAGGGCGAGGGCGGGCAGTTCGCGGCCGGGGCCGACATCTCCGAGTTCCCCGGCTTCCGCTTCGAGGAAGCCTCGCTGCGCCGCTACCACGAGCACACCATCGCGCCGGCGCTGCACGCGCTGCTGGCCTGCGACGTGCCGCTGGTGGCGCAGATCGAGGGGGCGTGCGTGGGCGGCGGCATGGAGATCGCCGCCTGCTGCGACCTGCGCATCGCCGGCGCCGGCAGCCGCTTCGGCGCGCCGATCGCGCGGCTGGGCTTCCCGATGGCGCCGGACGAGCTGGCCGCGGTGCTGCGTGCCGCCGGGGCGGCGACCGCGCGCGAGATGCTGCTCGAGGGCCGGCTGCTGGACGCCGCGACCGCCCTGCAGCGCGGCCTGGTGCACCGCGTGGTGCCCGACGCCGAGGTGGCACAGGAGGCCGAGCGCACGCTGGAGCGCATCGCCGCGCTCGCCCCGCAGGCCGCGCGCATCAACAAGCAGACCCTGCGCCGCCTGCAGGCCGGCCTGCCGTTCGGCGAGGCCGAGCGCCAGGCGCATTTCCGCTACGCGACGAGCGCCGACCACCGCGAGGGCGTGACCTCGTTCCTCGAGGGCCGCCCGCCGGTGTTCCGCGGCGAGTGAGCCGGGCTCAGCCCAGCCGGTAGGCGTCGTAGCCGGTCTTCAGGATCAGCGCGCCCACCACCACCATGAACACCGCGCGCACGAAGCCCGCGCCGTGCTTGAGCGCGAGCCGCGTGCCCAGCAGGCTGCCCGCGACGTTGGCCACCGCCATCACCAGCGCGTAGTGCCACCAGATATGGCCCTTGCTGATGAACAGCGCCAGCGCCGAGAGGTTGGTCGCCGTGTTCAGCAGCTTGGCGCTCGCCGACGCGTGCAGGAAGTCGTAGCCCAGCAGGCGCACGAACAGGAACACGAAGAAGCTGCCGGTGCCCGGGCCGAAGAAGCCGTCGTAGAAGCCGATCACCAGCCCGATCAGCGAGGCCAGCGCCGCTTCCGGGGCGCCGGTGTAGCGGCGCCGGTGCTCGCGCCCCAGGTCCTTCCGCATCAGCGTGTAGAGGAATACCGCCAGCAGGATGAAGGGCAGCGCCTTGCGCAGGCCGGTGGGCGGCACCAGCGTCACGGCCCAGGCACCCAGCGCGCTGCCGGCCAGCGCCGCGACCGCCGCCGGCAGCAGTGCCGACCACGCCATCTGCACGCGCCGCGCGTACTGCCCGGTGGCCCAGGCCGTGCCCCACACGGAAGCGCCCTTGTTGGTGCCGAACAGCGTGGCCGGTGCCGCGTTCGGGAACACGCTGAACAGGGCCGGCACCAGGATCAGCCCGCCGCCGCCCACGATGGCGTCGATGAACCCGGCAAACAGGGACGCCAGCGTGACGGTCGCGAACTCGAACATGGGAGAAAAGGCGGGACGGAAAAGGCGAGGGCAAAAGCAAAGGGCGCTGGCTTGTGGCCAGCGCCCGTGAATTGTGACATTCGTTATTCGGTCACGCAGTCTGTTCTGGTTTTCTGTGTCTCCTCAGTCCCCGCCCCATCGCGGGCCCGGTCACCGTTTGTAAGGTGCGCCCGCTGCGAGTGACGAGACTGTAGGACGGATGGCGCGGCGTGACACTAGGGGTTTTCCAGCGCTTTTTCGGTGAAAAACACCTCAACGGTGGCCAAAATCCCGCTGGATCCCGGGTGCGTTTTCAATCCATGAGAAGGCGCGCCGATCGTCCCGGCCGCGGCGTTGCCGCACCACGACGGACAGCAGGCCCAGCACCCCGCCGGCCCGGGTGCCCGGCAGGGGCAGCCGGGTGGGCTGGCGGGCGAGCCCTGCGTCGTGCTCCGGATCCCGGGACGGCGCGGTCAGCCGTCCGGCGACGGCTACGCCGACCGCCAGCGCCCGGCGGATCGCCTGCGTCGTCATCGTCCTTCCCGGTGCACGTGATAGCGCAGTTCCACCATGCCGGTGCCGAGCTGCCGCACCGATTGCAGCCGCAGCGTCGAGCTCGGCAGCCGGCGCGGGAACAACGGCTTGCCGCGCCCGAGCGTGACCGAGCCCACCTGCACGATCAGTTCGTCCAGCAGCCCCGCGTCGTGGAACTGCCCGGCCAGGTCGCCGCCGCCCACGATCCAGAGGTTCCGGCCGCCCGCGCGGGCGCGCATCTGCGCATGCACCGCGCGCACGTCGCCCTGCACGAAGTGCAGCTGCGCGCCGTCGATGCGCGGCAGCTCGCGGTGCGTGAACACCCAGGCCGGCTGCGTGTAGGGCCACGGCGCCCCCGCCTCGGCAGCCACCCGCTCGGCATGGCGCAGCATCCACTCGTAGGTCGAGGCGCCCATCGCGAGCGCGCCGACGCCGGCGATGAACTCGGGGTAGCTGGAGGCGTTGAGGTCGCCGAGCGGGAACAGCCAGTCGAGCGAGTCGTCCTCGGTGGCGAGGAACCCGTCCAGGCTGGTGGCGGTGTAGTACTGGGTCTTCATGGGCGGGGCGCCGCGCGGGCGTGCGTGCGAGTCGACCGGGTGCGTCGCGCATGGTAGTCGGCCCCGGCCGCGCTGCACGAACGCCCCCGCCCGCCCCGGGGTGGCCACCCCGCTCGGTCAGCGGTCGGGCGGGCGGTGCGTGCCGCTGCCGGGCATGGGCGCGCTCCAGCCCTGCACCGAGAGCGACTGCTGCCAGGCCGTGCCGTCCTGCGTGTAGTGCAGCTCGGTGCCGGCGGGCGCCCCGAGCCGGGACAGCGCCTCGCGCAGCACCTGCAGCTCGATGTCGATGCGATGGAAGCTGCCCGGTGCCCCTGCCGCCGCTTCGGCCGCAGGCAGCGACGTGCCCCAGCCGAGGATGCCGCCGGCCTGGGCCTGGTCGAGCGCCAGCTGCAGCGCGTTGTGCAGGTCCTCGAGGTCGGGCGTGGCGTGCCGACGCTGCGGGACCTTGACGTAGACGAAATGCATGTCCGGCAGTGTCGCGGGGCACGCGGCGGGGTGCAAGGCATCGCCGGGATAGCCAGGAGCTATCCCCCTGGGCCTCTCCACGGCCGGTGGATTCAGTGCCCGCCTCCCGCGGGCGCGATGTCGAAGTGCAGCACGTCTTCCCGCACGCCCAGCCGGCCGTACAGCGCGATCGCCGGGTCGTCCCCGCGGTCGGCCTGCACGTAGATGACCCAGGCGCCGATGTCGCGCGCGACGCGCCGCAACGCCTCGATCAGCGCGGTGGCCACGCCCCGGCGGCGATGCGCGGCGGCCACGGCCAGGTCGTACAGGTAGACCTCCTTGCGGGCTTGCTCGAACTTGGGCAGCACGTAGGCGGCCAGCCCGCCGATCACCGCGTCCTGCTGCCGCGCGGCGATCGCGATGAAGGTGGGGCTGGCCAGCAGGGCGGCGAGGTACGGGTCGTCGGGCTGGGCCGAGGTGTAGGTCCTGCGGTCCTCGAACACCTCGCCGAACAGGGCGAGCATCCTGCGCATCGTGCCGACGTCGTGGCGCGTGAGCACCTGCACCTCGAAGTCGCGCGGCTCGGGCATGGGCGTCTCCTCGTTGCGGCTGCCGGGCGCGGCAGCGTGTGGGGCCATGCTACGCCTGCGTGCACCGGCGCGCGGTGCCCATGGAGCGCGTGCGTGGCGCTCCATGCAGCGGTCCGCCACGGCGCCGGACCGCTGGCGCCGCCGCCGACCGGGTCGCTTACCGGCGGCCTTCCTTGCTGAAGTAGGCCCGGTAGAACGCCCGTGGCTCTTCCGCCACCTGGTCGGCACTGGCCACCAGGCTGTCGGCGCATTCGGCGATGCGGCTGGTGCCGCAGGTGCCGACGAGGTTGTCGAGGTAGGTCCAGGTGCCGGTCTGCGGCTGCCAGGCCGAGAACACTGCCGAGTAGACCGTGAAGTAGCCGCCCTTGTCGTCCAGCGTCACGAGGGACATGCGAAACAGCGCGTCCTCGCGCGTGCCGACCAGCTTGAAGCCGGCCGAGGTCCGGACCCGCTCCTTGACCGCGAAGGCCAGCCGGCTGCCGATGACATCCTTGGCCGTCGCCTCGACCACCATGTGCATCTGCGCTTGGGCCGCATGGCACATCAGGGCAGTGGCCGCGGCCACCAGCGGTGCGGCCCAGTGCTTGGTTCTCATGTGAAGTACCCGGAAAGCCTGTGCAGCAAAACCTTCGCACTGTAACCCGACCCCAGGCCGGGCCCGGCCCGCCGCGCAGGCTTCACGCGGCTCCGGGAAGCGGAAAGGCTCCCTTCAGGGAGGGGGCGGGTTGGACAGCCATCTCGCCACGCTCGAAGCCGCGCCCTGCTGGTTCCAGCGCCACGAGGGATGCTCGTGGTGAAGGACGTATTGCTCCAGCCACCAGCCCTGGTGGGCACGGCGCGGGAGCGGCTGCTGCATCAGCAGATGGAGCAGGTGCAGCTCGGGATCCGCCTTCGCGAGGGCGTGGATGTCGATGGTCGCGATGCGGTAGACCTTCACCTCGCCGTCGTGGCGCAGGTAGGCCTCCAGGTTGTCGGCTCCTCGCCCTCGCCGCATGTCTGCGTGGTGGAAGTTGTCGCCGGCGAGGCCGTCGCCACGGAACATGAGGTCCTGGGTCTGGGTGCCGATGTACAGGCGCTCGTGTGGGGCGAGACGGTCGAGCCTGGCGTCCGTCGGAACAGCGACGTAGTCGGCCCTGCAAAATTCATCTCGCGGCGCCGACGAGAAGCGCCGGACGTGCAAGAGTAGCGAGTCGACTCGCGGACGCTGCGAGCGCTGACAGCAGCCAAAGCGAGCGCAAAAAGGCTGGAGCAATGCCCCGCCGGGCGATGGCACGCAGCAGCCAGCGGATGTTGAAGCCGGCTGCGCACAACACCGCATGCAGCGCGTCACCCTCAGCGCCCTTGAGCCAGCAGCGCTTCATGCCGTGATCGTGCTTGGCATGCCCGATGGCCGGCTCGACCGCCTGACGCCGCTTCAGCCAGCGCCGCTGGCTGCGCGTGAGCGAGCGGCTCTTGCCGCGATGGATCAATGTCACCGCGCCAATGTCGGCATCCGCCCCCCGGTAGCCCAGGTCGACGATGGCCGTGTGCGGCTTGACGCCCAGGTCCTGCAGCAAGACGGTGGTCTGCTCCAGTTGCTCGGCCAGCGTGTGGCCGTCGTAGGGGTTGCCCGGCAGGCTGCGCGCACCGACCATCAAGCCCTGTTTGGCCGTGACGGCCACGCTGACCTTCACGCCGAACTCGTAGGGCTGGCGGGCCTTGCCCTTGCCGATGCACTCGACCTCCGGCGCATGCAGCGCGTACAGCTTGTGCTTGTCCTTGGGGCGCTGCGAGCGGATGCGCTCGGCGCGATCCAGCCATGGCTGCAGGCGATCACGCACGTCTTGCGGCGCTGCCAGCAGGCGGCGTTGCACGTCGCGCAGCACGCGCCCGAGCACGGTGCGCTGGCGCTTGAGCACCCGGCGCAGCCGCTTGAACTGCTTGGCGTGCGCATAGCCGCCGGCACGCCGGCGCAGGCTGCGGCCCTCGCGCTCGAAGGTCTGCTTCAGCCGCAGCCCGGCGCGCTGCGCCAGTTGCACCGCCTTGGCCCGCGCCACTTCCAGCAGCCGGCTGTCGGTGGGATAGGCCACCGCCTTCTCCTGCACCGTGGTGTCCACGATCACCCGCTGCAGTTCGCTCTTGCGCACCGCCTGCATCTGCACGGCCGCCTCGATCGTCTTGGCCAGCAACTCCTCCACGCCGGCCTCGCCCAGCACCCGCCTGAAGCGCCCGATCTGCGTGGCATCGCACGGCAGGCGCGGCTCGTAGTACTCCTGCCCGCTGAAGAACTGCCACACCACGTTCTCGGCCCAGCGCTCGACCACGGCCTCGTCGCTCAGGCCATAGGCATGCTTCAGGTACAGCAGCGACACCATCAAGCGGATCGCCAGGCGCGGGCGGCCTGCCGCGCTCACGCCTGCGCCGACCACCTGCAGCGTGGGGCCGAACAGGTCTGCACCTTCGATGCTGCGCCCGCGCCGGTCCTTGCGCGCCAGCAGCGGCGCCACGCTCGCTTCGATCTGCTGCCACGGCATGCGCGTGGCCAGCACCGCCAGCGGGTGGCGCAGGTCGATCATCTGGTCCAGTCGGGCGCGGAAAAAGTCCGGCGTGCTCATCGAAATCCGTCTCCAAACTCCCAGAAATTCGCATCGAGCCGATTCATCTTCGGGAGTTCCAACCCCGCAACATCACCTCACCAACTCAGTGTCCATGCGGCTTCAGGGCGTTTTGCAGGGCTGACTCAGGAGCTGGGCAGTCGGTGCCGCGTCACGTCCTACGCCCTACTGAAGCTCATGGGCAAGACCGACACCGGCAAGAACCGGGCGACCCTGCAAACGCGCATCGAGCGGCTTGTAGCCAATGCCGTGACCGTCAAGCAGGGCCGCTCACCTACATCGGCGGCCTGATTCGCTTCGCGGCGAAGGACGAGGAAACGCAGGAGTGGGTCATCGAGCTGGACGAGAAGCTGCGCCCGCTGTTCGCCGCCGACCAGTTCACGCAGGTGGAATGGGCCGTGCGCCATGCGCTGGACGGCCACCAGCTCGCGCAGTGGCTGCATGGCTTCTACGCCAGCCACGCCAAGCCGTTCCCGATCAAGATCGAGACGCTGCACCGGCTCTGCGGTAGCCCCTTTCGGGGGGGATTGCCCACGCCCGCGCGCACAGGCAAAGTGCGTGGTACGAACGTTGCGCCAATTTGCATGAAATTTAGTACTGTACAAACATCCAGTCAATGCCTGGAAACGCAGGCTGGGCGCGGCTTTACGCCCGATCGAGCCGCCGGTGTTAGGGAGACAGCCGTCGGTGTTATGCAGCAGTTTTGCTCCCTATAACACGTTAGACATCATGAGTAACGCAGTACCCGCCGAGATTTCGGTACAGCTATCACTGGCTCTCAACGCCATCGAGCGTCATCTGGAATCAACGTTGCTGGCCGTGCATTTGTACGGCTCTGCACTGGACGGTGGCCTGAAGCCATACAGTGATATTGATTTGCTGGTTACTGTGGCTGCACGGCTCGATGAGACTGTCCGACAAGCCCTGGTCGTAGATCTCTTGGAAATTTCTGCCTCCCCTGGCCAAAGTGAGGCTCTCCGCGCCTTGGAAGTTACCATCGTCGTGCATGGTGATGTTGTCCCTTGGCGTTATCCGGCCAGACGGGAACTGCAATTCGGGGAGTGGCAGCGTAAGGACATTCTTGCGGGCATCTTCGAGCCCGCCACAACCGATGTTGATCTGGCTATTCTGCTAACTAAAGTAAGGCAGCATAGCCTTGCATTGGCAGGTTCGGCCGCAGAGGATTTCTTTAACCCAGTTCCGGAAGGCGATCTATTCAAGGCATTGAGCGACACTCTGAAACTATGGAATTCGCAGCCGGATTGGGAAGGCGATGAGCGGAATGTAGTGCTTACCTTGTCTCGCATTTGGTACAGCGCAGCAACCGGCAAGATCGCACCGAAGGATATCGTTGCCAACTGGGCAATGGAGCGTCTGCCAGATCAACATAAGCCCGTACTGCTTGAAGCCCGGCAGGCTTATCTTGGACAAGGAGAAGATTGCTTGGCCTCACGCGCGGATCAGTTGGCGGCGTTCGTTCACTTCGTGAAACATGAAGCCACTAAATTGCTTAGTGCCATGCCAGTGATGTCTAACAATTCATTCAAGCCGACGCCGCTTCGCGGCGCGGCTTAATTCAGGCGTTAGACGTCATTTGGGGACAGTCATGGGCTTGCTGCTAGATATACAGAGCGCAGTACTGCACGACCAATCTGATATCGCTCCAATTCTGCTAAAGCTCAGAATGTTGGCTGCTCGCCTCGGTAGCCAGCCGCTGGCAGATTGGGTAAAACACGAATCGGAAGGCTACCCGAGCGGAGTAGAAGTTCCTGACTATAGAGTCCTGGGCGTTAGCTACAAGGGCACGTTCTCTGGGCCGTTCGGCTCCGGCATTAACAATGCTCCGATTTCTCCCTACCTAATTGAGAAATTTGCAGGGAAAAGTTGGACGCACTATGAAATGCGGGAGAGCATTGCCGCTGTTGACGAACTGCTAGCTAGCTCAAAGAAATCTGGCACATTCACCATAGAGGCAGCCAATCTGATTCTCCTGCTGCAGGGAAAGATCTATCCGGACTATGCGTGCAATGCGGTAACTGGAACTATCTCGCGTGGCTCACTGGCTGCAATTCGGCATGCCGTTCTCAATCGAGTTCTAGAACTGACTCTCGAGATCGAGAAATCGGTGCCTGGAGCTGCAGAGGTTTCGCTAGGCGAATCCACTGTTCTTTCTGGAAATGCATCCGGCGTCACTACGCAGATCGCGCAACAGATCATCTATGGCAACTACACCGCCGTGTCTGCACAGAGCGGCGCGACCGTCACGATTTCAATTGACACGGGCAACAAAGAGTCCCTTTCGCAGTACCTTACGCAAGCAGGAATTTCCGCAGCTGACGCGCAAGAACTTGCGGAACTGGCATCAACGGAAAAACCAGAAAGCCCTGCCGAGCCGATGGGACCCAAAGTTAAAGCGTGGCTTCTTAAGAACCTAAAGAAAGCAGGGTCTGGCACTTGGAAGGTCGGATTGGCCGTTGCTACAGACGTTATCAAAGAAGCGCTCCTGAAGTACTACGGCCTCAAATGACGTCTAACAATTCATTCAAGCCGACGCCGCTTCGCGGCGCGGCTTAATTCAAGCGTTAGGTTTTTTCAACCCTGTAACTTATCATGAAAAAATTTATCGCCTCGACACTCGCCATGACCATGGTTCTTGCTGGCTGCTCTACAGCATCAAAAGATATTGCAGCAGTTTCTGTTTCTCCTTTACAGTACCAATCATACGATTGCGAACAGTTGATTAGTGAGTCACAAAGAGTTCAAGCACGCGTAACCCAACTTGGTGCACGCTTAGACGAAGCTGCCTCTAACGATAAAGCAATTGCTGGCGTTGGCATGATTTTATTTTGGCCAGCACTTTTTGCACTTGGCGGAACAAAGCAACAAGAGGCGGAATACGCCCGACTTAAAGGAGAATATGATGCAATTCAGCAGGCAGCGATATCTAAAAAATGTCCCGGAATTATTGCTCCGGCAAAAACAATAGAAACCAAGAACGAATTACCAGCAACGGCCGATGTAAAACAAGAAGAAGCAAAATAAGGATTCTAACTATTTATCGCAGCCGACCGCCTACGGCGTCGGCTGAATTCAGGGCGTTAGGCCTCACAAAACGGCATAGAGCCCACCTGCCGGCCAGCCCATTCGCGCCGGCGATGCCCCAGTGACAGTGTTGCTTTCCACACGAAACGACATGGAGCCAGCGGGTGGCGCAGGTCGATCATCTGGTCCAGTCGGGCGCGGAAAAAGTCCGGCGTGCTCATCGAAATCCGTCTCCAAACTCCCAGAAATTCGCATCGAGCCGATTCATCTTCGGGAGTTCCAACCCCGCAACATCACCTCACCAACTCAGTGTCCATGCGGCTTCAGGGCGTTTTGCAGGGCCGACGAAGTAGGAGTCTGGTAAGTTGTTGAAGGCCTCCGAAAACCGCAGTTCTGATAACAAGAGCAAGAAGTCGGCTGCGAGACGGTCGCCATAATCGTTCTTGCTGTCGGTCTTTTCGAAATGTCGCCGTAGTGAGGTGGCAGTGTCCCCGGTTTGACGAAACACATTGATCATGTTCGCCTGACTAACCGGCGAATCACATGATGGATTCCGATTGCTGCGGTATGAGCTTGTTAAGAGGGTAGGGCGGCTTCAAGGCGTCTGCAGAATTTCTCGGTCGCTGCTTGAAATCTGGAGGGGGCGATTTGTTTACGCCATAAGCGATTCCAGAGAATGGCCTAATAAATGCGAAGTCTACAGCTGCGGACTTGTGCTCCATTCCGCGAAGCATCTGATATTCGTTGATGGACTGTCTGTTCTCATATATTGTGGCTGCGAGTTTTGCAAGGGCGGAGCACTTATCGCTTCTCGCAAAAGAAGCCGTTGGTAGCCAGTGTGGTCAGGAAGAGCGCTGTAAAATTTCTCATGGCGATCTATGGAATCGTATGCTGGGTGGCGGGTCGTTGTTGCGACTCTTTCACTCTAGTGGATTATTGTTTAGTATCCACTCCGCCCCCCTCTCCGCAATCATCAGCGTCGGCGAATTGGTGTTCCCGCTGGTGATGGTCGGCATCACGCTGGCGTCGATCACGCGCAGGCCGCGCACGCCGCGCACGCGCAGGCGCGGGTCGACGACGGCGGTGGGGTCGTCGGGGCGGCCCATCTTGCAGGTACCCACGGGGTGGAAGATGGTCGTCGCGATGTCGCCGGCCAGCCGGGCCAGTTCCTCGTCGGTCTGGTACTGCACGCCGGGCTTGACTTCCTGCGGGCGGTATTTCTGCAGCGCGGGCTGGGCGACGATGCGGCGCGTCAGCCGCAGCGAGTCGGCGGCCACCTTGCGGTCCTCGGGCGTGGAGAGGTAGTTGGGCAGGATGCGCGGGGCGTCCTCGGGGCGCGGGGAGCGGATGTGCACGTGGCCGCGGCTGGTCGGGTTGAGGTTGCAGACGCTCGCCGTGAAGGCGTTGAACGGGTGCAGCGGCTCGCCGAAGGCCTCCAGCGACAGCGGCTGCACGTGGTACTCGACGTTGGGCCACTCGTGCGCGGGTGAGGAGCGGGTGAAGGCGCCCAGCTGCGAGGGGGCCATGCTCATCGGCCCGGTGCGGCGCAGCGCGTATTCCAGCCCGATCATGGCCTTGCCCCACCAGCGGCGCGTCAGCGTGTTGAGCGTCTTCACGCCTTCCACCGAATACACCGCGCGGATCTGCAGGTGGTCCTGCAGGTTCTCGCCGACGCCGGGCAAATCGTGCACGACCTCGATGCCGTGCTCGTGCAGCAGCGCCGCCGGTCCGATGCCCGACAGCTGCAGGATCTGTGGCGAGCCGATCGCGCCGGCGGCCAGGATCACCTCGCGCGCCGCGCGGACCTGCTGCACGCCGGAGGGCGTGCGCACCTCGCAGCCGGTGGTGCGCAGCATGCCGTCGCCGTCGCGCTCGAACAGCAGGCGGGTGACGTGCGCGTCGGTCCAGAGCCGGAAGTTGGGCCGGGTCATGCACACCGGGCGCAGGAAGGCCTTGGCGGCGTTCCAGCGCCAGCCGGCGCGCTGGTTGACCTCGAAGTAGCCGACGCCCTCGTTGTTGCCGCCGTTGAAGTCGTCGGTGGCAGGGATGCCGGCCTGCTGGGCGGCCTGGGCGAAGGCGTCGAGGATGTCCCAGTGCAGGCGCTGCTTCTCGACGCGCCATTCGCCGCCGTGGCCATGCAGCGCGGCGAAGGCCTCGCCGGCCTGGTCGCGGCGCTCGGGGTCGAGGCGCCAGTGGTTCTCGTGCCGCTTGAAGTAGGGCAGGCACTGGTCCCAGCGCCAGGCGTCGTCGCCGGTCAGCGCGGCCCAGTGGTCGTAGTCGCGCCGCTGGCCGCGCATGTAGATCATCCCGTTGATGCTGGAGCAGCCGCCCAGCACCTTGCCGCGCGGGTAGCGCAGGGTGCGGCCGTTGAGGCCAGGGTCGGCCTCGGTGTGGTAGAGCCAGTCGGTGCGCGGGTTGCCGATGCAGTAGAGGTAGCCGACCGGGATGTGGATCCAGTGGTAGTCGTCGCGCCGGCCGGCCTCCAGCAGCAGCACGCGCACGGCCGGGTCGCGGCTGAGGCGGTTGGCGAGCAGGCAGCCGGCGGTGCCGGCGCCGACGATCACGTAGTCGAAGGTCGGGGACTCAGGCGGGGTCGTCCGGGCCACGGTGCACTCCTGGGCCCGTGCGCCGGCAGCGGCTGGGGCGGGGCGATCGCCACACGGGCCTTATGGTGAATTGCCTCCCGCGGGCAAGTCTCGCACAGCCGGGGGCTGTGCCGCATCAGGGGGAGCCACCACCGTCAGGCTGCGCGCGCGCACCGTGGGCGGCGCGTCCGCCGGGCCGTCCAGCTCGCCGACCACCTCCACGGGCAGCGGGCCGCGCACCTCGCGGTCCACCGTCAGCACGGTGTGGTTGACGTTCACCGGGATGGTCCCCGAGGGGTCGGAGAACAAATGCAGGCCGTCGCCCAGGTCGCGCACCAGCTGGCCGCGCAGGCGGATCTCGCGGCCGGGCGTGGGGGCGGTGCGGATTTCCGCCACGCTGGTCTGCGGCGGGGGCGGCGGCGTGTCGACCAGCGCCGGGCCCTGGGCGCGTGCCAGCAGCGTGGCGGCGCCGAAGATCACCGGGACCGCCAGCCGGGCAAGGGTGGGCAGGGCGTGCATGGGCCTAGCCTATCGTGTCGACGATTCCCCCTTCGACGCGCAGGGCCGCCCCGTTGGTGGCGGAGGCTTGCGGCGAGCAGGCGTAGATCACCATGTGGGCGATTTCCTGCGGCGAGGCGAAGCGCTGGATGATGGAGCTGGGCCGGTGCTCGCGCACGAAGGCGGCGGCCTGCTCGTCGACACTGGTGCCGCGCTCGCGCGCCATGGCCTCGAGCATGCGCTCCACGCCCTCGGTGCGGGTCGGGCCGGGCAGCACCGCGTTGACCGTCACCTGCGTGCCGCGCGTCAGCTTGGCCAGCCCGCGCGAGACCGCCAGCTGGGCGGCCTTGCTGAAGCCGTAGTGGACCATCTCGGCCGGGATGTTCAGCGCCGACTCGGACGAGATGAACACCACCCGGCCCCAGTTGCGCTGCAACATGCCGCGCAGGTAGTGGCGGGCCAGCCGCACGCCGGACATCACGTTGACGTCGAACATGCGCTGCCAGTCCTCGTCCTCGATGGCGAAGAAGTCGCGCTGCTCGAAGATGCCGGCGTTGTTGACCAGGATGTCGGCCTCCGGGATGGCCTTGACCAGTGCCGCGCAGCCGTCGGGCGTGCCCAGGTCGGCGGCCACGCCGCGCACCTCGACGTTGAGCGCGCCGCGGCGCAGCGTGTCGACGGCGGCGTGCACCTCGTCGCGCGAGCGCGCGTTGATGACGACCGAGGCGCCGGCATCGAGCAGCCCGCGGGCGATCGCGTGGCCGATGCCGCGGGTGGCGCCGGTCACGATGGCAGTCCTGCCTTTGAGGTCGATCTTCATGGGTCTGTCGTCCTCCTGTGATGAATGAGCGTCTGGTGCTCGCAAGCGTATTCCATGCCGGTGCGCCATGCAGCGCTGCCGCTTGCGGTGCGCCCTGGCCTGTGCACCGGCGGGTGCAAGTCTTGCGCAGGGGCGGCAAAAACTGCGCTCACAGGCGCAGCCCGTGCCGCTCGTGCCAGGCGGCGAGCGAGACGTCCGGCCAGTCCTCGAAGCAGTCGTCGCCCGGACGGGCCGCCACCTCCACCCAGCCGGCCCGCGAGCCGAGCATCGCGTGCACGGCCTGGGGCGGTGCGGGCAACGGGGTGTCGATGGCGCTCGCGTGCGGATGGACCAGCTCGGGCCAGGTCGGGTCGTACAGCCACAGCGCGCTGCCGCAGCGCTTGCAGAAGTGGCGCTGGCCGGTGCTGGTGCGGCGGCCGCGGGCGTCGTCGATCCGCGCCTGGTAGACGCCCAGGTGGCGCCGGCCGGTGACCTTCAGCGTGCGGTAGTCCGCACCCAGGTTGATCGCGTAGCCGCCGCCCCCCGCCGTCTTGCGGCAGATGGAGCAGTAGCAGCGCATGAAGGGACAGGGCTGGTGCGATTCGACGCTGAACCGCACCGCCTGGCAGTGACAGGAACCTTCGAGCAGCATGAGGGGCCTCGCGACGGTGGCGCAGCCCCCATTGCAGCGCGAAGCGCAAGCCCCGGTTGTCAGCGGGGGCCGTACACCGGCAGCGCGCTGCCGGCCTCGTAGGCGCCCAGGTCGGGGGCGCTGCCGCCGTAGCCGTCGTTGATGTTGGGCAGCACGGCGCCGGCGTCCGCCGCGGCCGAGCCGGCCTTGATGCGCAGGTCCGGCGCGGGGTAGGCGGTCATCGGCGAGGACGGGAACGCGACGCTGGCGGCGAACACGTCCATGCCCACCTGCACGGCGTTCTTCTCGGTGGTGCTGCTGCGCATCTGGGCCAGGCTGCTGATGCGGGCGCTGCCGATGCGCGCCTCGAAGCGGCCGGTGGTCGAGCCGTAGCCGTCGTGGTCCAGCGAGGCGGTGGCGGTGTCCAGCGTGTCGAGCGAGGCGACCAGGCCGCTGCCGGTGCTGTAGCCGCCGTAGTTGCCGCCCGGGCCGCCGATGAACAGGTTGTTGCGCGTGTACAGGTGCCGCACCGGCACGCCGGCGTAGACGCCGAAGCCGTCCCCGCTCTTGACCACCGTGTTGTGCAGCAGCACGTCGCCGGTGCTGGTGTTGTTGAGCTTGAAGGCGCCCAGCACGGCGTTGTAGATGACGTTGCGCACGTGGTAGGTCGGCCCGCCCAGGCTTGGCTGCGACGAGATGCCGACGAACGCGTTGGTGATGCGGTTGCGCAGGATGCGGCAGTTGTGGAAGCAGTAGTCGGCCTCGATGCCGTCGTCGGCGGCGTTGCTGATGTCGTTGTTCAGCACGTCGATGCTGTACTGGTCCACCGCCTCGCCTTGCTCCAGGAAGGAGATGCCGTCGCGGAAGCCGCGCACGCGGTTGTTCATGATCACGTGGCCGGGGCCGGTGACCAGGATGCCTTCGCCGACGTTGTTGCCGTTGACGCCCAGCGAGCTCTCGGCCCAGGTGGTGCGGCCGGTGACGACGTTGTCGGCGATGTAGGCGTTCTCCGAGCGCAGGAAGGAGACGATGCCGTCGCCCTGCGCGTTGATCGTGCAGCGGATGATC
This sequence comes from Caldimonas thermodepolymerans, assembly GCF_015476235.1. Taxonomy (NCBI): domain Bacteria; kingdom Pseudomonadati; phylum Pseudomonadota; class Betaproteobacteria; order Burkholderiales; family Sphaerotilaceae; genus Caldimonas; species Caldimonas thermodepolymerans. The sequence goes on along the minus strand of NZ_CP064338.1, from coordinate 3,793,353 downwards.
GCGACGTGGTTGCTGCTGTTGAAGCGGATGCGGCCGTTGACCGTCAGCCCCTCCAGGTGCACGTGGTGCTGGCTGAACAGGTCGATGTTGCCGTTGACCACCGCGCCGCTGGTGCCGCGGATCACGATGGGCTTGCCGGCCGTGCCGCTCCTGGGCACGGTGAAGGCGTTGTAGGTGCCCGCGGCCAGCTGCAGGATGTCGCCCGGCTGGGCGTTGTTGAGGGCGCTGGCGAAGGTGGCCGGCGTGACCTGCTTGACGGTGGCCGAGGCGGCCGGCGCGGGCACGCTGCGCGTGGTCGCGGTGACGGTGCGGGTGGTCGAGCCGCCGTCCGGGTCGGTCAGCGTCAGCTCGATCTCGTAGGTGGTGCCCGGCTGCAGGTCGAACAGGCTGCCCGAGTGCCGGTTGGCCCACGAGAACCCGGCGTTGCTGCCGGTGGGCACGCGGCGCAGCGGCAGGCCCTGGCGCCAGGTGCCGTCGCCCTGCTTGCGGTAGCGCACCGTGACCACGCCGTTCTGGTTGGCATCGCCGGTGACCGGCCAGTCGATCGTGATGTGGTGCAGCGTCGGGTAGGGCGTGCTGACCGTGCCGGCGACGGTCGCGTTCGCGCCGCCGCTGCTGGAGGCCGGCGTCGTGGCGCTGGCCGTGGCCGGGGCGCTCAGGTTGCCCGCCGCATCGCGGGCGCGCACCCGGTAGCCGTAGCTCGTGCCGGGCAGCAGCCCGGTGTCGCTGTAGCTGGTGCCCGTGGGCGTGGCCACCTGGGTGTAGCTGCTGCAGCCGGCGCCCTGGCAGCGCTCGACGCGGTAGCCGGTCACGCCGACGTTGTCGGTGCTCGCGGTCCAGGACAGCGCGACCTGGCTGGACGCGGTCGCGCGCGCCTCGAGGTTGGCGGGCGTGGAGGGCGCCACGGTATCGGGCCCGGCCGGGGCAGGTGCAGGGGCAGGGGACGGGGCAGGAGACGGACTGGGATACGGGCTGGGGGCCGGCGGCCGGGCCGGGCCCGTGGGCTGCTCGGGCAGCGGTGCCGGGGCGAGCTCGTCGCCGCCTCCGCCACCGCCGCCGCAAGCGGCCAGACTCAACATCGCGGCCAGGGCCGCGCCCTGCCATTCCCAACGACGCAACTTCATTGTGTTCTTTCCGATTCGATGCCGGCGGCCGCCAGGCGGGCCGCGGTGCCGGCAAGATACCGGCAGCATCGGGGACACCCCGGGGGTGTGCCTGTAACGCAAAGCAAGAAGCGCAAATGAACGCTGCGTGCGGGCCGTTCAGGCACGCAAAGCGTGAGAAGTTGCGAGGCCCGTAAGCAGGGGCTGGGGCAGCGGAGGACGTGGAGGCGGGTCGGGGCGGGGGAACCCCTTGGAGCAACGCTCGGCGAGCCGCCACCTGCGTCATGGAAAGCCCATGACGCAGGTGTCGTATGCGACCACGCCCGGCATCCGGCAGGAAACCGGCTGCTTTTTCTCCCTGAAAGGTGCCTGTGTGCGATTCTCGGCAAAGCGCCTGGGCCGGGCACCTGTCGGTTCTGACAACTTGCCGGGCCCGCCGCCGTCCCGGCGCCTGCGCGTCGGCGGCGCCACGACAACGGGGCATGAGGCAAGCGGCATGCCCGCGGCGCGGTTACAAGGTCGGCGAAAGCGGGTCTGTTCCGGCGTTCGGGGCGCGCGTCCTTGCCCACAATCGACATCGCCCCCCACTCCCTGCCCGTCCCCGCCATGGACCCTCTCTACGGCATCCCCGACGTCCCCGCCCGCCTGGCGGTGGTCTACATGCTGGCGCGCCGCCTCGAGCGGCTGGAGTGCGGCGTCGACGGGGCGGACGCCGAGCAGTACCTGTTCATCGTGCAGTGCCTGACCGAAGCACTGGCGGCCGTGCGGGCCGACCGTGCCCTGTACGAGTTGCTGGACGATTTTCCGGCCGCGCGCGAGCTGTACGAGAACCTGCACTACCGTCGCGCCGGGCTGTGCTGCTCGCCGCAGCGCGAGGCGGCGCAGGCCGCGCGGCTGGCCGCGGATGCGATCCTGCGCATCAGGCACCGCTGCGACGCCCCGCCGCCTTGGCAGCGCGCCGCCGGCCGCCGCAAGGCCCGCTGAGGCGCAGCGGCTTTTCAGCTCGTGCCGGCCAGCACCGGGAACAGCTGGACCAGCCCGTCGGCCATGATCTCCACCGCCAGCGCGGCCAGGATCAGGCCCATCAGCCGGGTCATGATGTTGATGCCGGTCTGCCCCAGCAGCCGTGCGATCCGCCCGGCCGCCGACAGCGCGAGGAAGGCCGCCGCGCCGATCACCACCCCGTAGCCGACCAGCACGCCCAGCTCCCACCAGTGGCTGGTCTGCTGGGCGTAGATCACCATGGTCGAGATGGTTGCCGGGCCGGTCAGCAGCGGGATGGTCAGCGGCACCACCGCGATGCTGGCGCCCGCGTCGGCGCGTGTGGCGCCCTCGGCCACGTCCTCCTTGCGCGTCTCGGCCGGCTGGGCCTGCAGCATCTGCAGCGAGCTGATCAGCAGCAGCATGCCGCCGCCGACCTGGAACGAGGCGATCGAGATCCCGAAGAACTGGATGATCTTCAGGCCCGCCAGCGCGCTGACCGAGACCACCATGAAGGCGGTGAAGGACGCCACGCGGATGGTGTTGCGCCGCTGCGCGGGCGTGAAGCCCTGCGTGAAGTGGATGAAGAAGGGCACCACCCCGATCGGGTTGACGATGGCCAGCAGGGCGATCAGCGGCTTGAGCAGGTCCATGGCGCCTTCGCGTCAGCGCCCGCCGCCGACGTCCAGCAGCGCGCCGGTGGTGTAGCTCGCCGCATCGGAGAGCAGCCAGCAAATCGCCTGCGCGATTTCCTCCGGGTGGCCGGGGCGCTGCATCGGGATCTGCGAAGCCAGGTTCCAGGCCCGGTCGGGCTGGCCGCCCGAGGCGTGGATCTCGGTGTCGGTGATGCCCGGGCGCACCGCGTTGACGCGGATGCCCTCGGCGGCCACTTCCTTGGACAGCCCGATGGTGAAGGTGTCGATCGCGCCCTTGCTGGCCGCGTAGTCCACGTACTGGTTGGCGCCGCCGCCGCGCGCGGCGACCGAGGAGACGTTGACGATCGCCCCGCCCGCGCCGCCGTGGCGCGTGCTCATGCGCCGCACCGCCTCGCGCGCGCACAGGAACGAGCCGAACACATTGATCGCGAACATGCGCTGCAGGCGCGCCATCGAGTAGTCCTCGACGCGCGCGGCGACGTCGACCACCCCGGCATTGTTGACCAGCCCGGTCAGGCGCCCCCAGTGGCGGTCGATGGCGTCGAACAGGCGCAGCACGTCGGCTTCCTGCGAGACGTCGGCCTGCACCGTGAGCGCCTCGCCGCCGGCGGCGCGCACCTGGCGCGCCACCTCTTCGGCGGCCTGCGCGTCGCGCGCGTAGTTGATGACGACGCGGTGCCCGTGCTGCGCGCACAGGCGGGCGGTGGCCGCGCCGATGCCGCGGCTGGCCCCGGTGATGAGGGTGATGGGTGTCATGGCGCCGATTGTGTGCGCATTCTGCGCGCCGCGGGAAGCGCCGGCCTTGACGGCGCGCAGCGCTAGGGCAAGTCCGGGCGCGCCGCGCGCGGGTGTGGCGGTAGAGTGCGTTCCCTTGGATGTTCAGAATTCAGGAGCCCACTCCATGCAACGCCGACATTTCCTCCTCAGCTCTGCGGCGGCGGCCACCGCGGTGGCCGCGCCGTCGCTGGTGCGTGCGCAGTCGCTCGAAAAGCCCAAGGTCACGATCGCCGTGGGGGGCAAGAACCTGCTGTACTACCTGCCGCTGACGGTGGCCGAGATGCTCGGCTACTTCAAGGCCGAGGGGCTGGACGCGCAGATCGTCGACTTCGCCGGCGGCTCGCAGGCGCTGCGCGCGGTGGTGGGGGGCAGCGCGGACGTGGTGTCCGGCGCCTTCGAGCACACCGTCAACATGCAGACCAAGGGCCAGCGCATGCGTGCCTTCGTGCTGCAGGGCCGCGCGCCGCAGGTGGTGCTGGCGGTCAACAACCGCACGATGCCCAACTTCAAGTCGGTGGCCGACCTCAAGGGCAAGAAGATCGGCGTCACCGCGCCGGGCTCGTCGACCAACGTGATGGCCAACTTCGTGCTCGCGCAGGCGGGCCTGAAGCCCAGCGACGTCAGCTTCATCGGCGTGGGCGCGACCAACGCGGCGATCGCGGCGATCCGCCAGGGCCAGATCGACGCGCTGTCGCACCTCGACCCGGTGATCACCATCCTGGAGCGCGCCGGCGACATCCGCATCGTGACCGACACCCGCATCGTCGCCGAGGCCGACAAGGTGTTCGGCGGCCCGATGCCCGCGGCCTGCCTGTACGCGCCGCAGGCCTTCATCGACCGCAACCCGAACACCGTGCAGGCACTGACCAACGCCATCGTGCGGGCCAACAAGTGGATCCAGGCGGCCGGCCCGGGCGACATCATCAAGGTGGTGCCCGAGGGCTTCCTGCTCGGCGACCGCGCGGTCTACATCGACGCCTTCCTGAAGAGCAAGGGGGCGCTGTCGCCGGACGGCACCATCCCCGAGAAGGGCGCGGCCACGGCGCTGCGCGCGCTCGCCAGCGTCGATCCGGCGCTCAACAACGCGAAGGTCGACCTGAACGCCGTCTACACCAACGAGTTCGTCAGGAAGGCCAACGCCAAGTACCCGCGGGGATGAACGGCGCCGGGTGCCGTGGTGCGACAATCGTAGGATGACTGCACCTCACGCCTTGTCCTTGCAGGACGTCACCTGCACCTTCATCAGCCGGGACGACAGGAGCCAGCGCTACACCGCGGTGCGCGACGTGACCCTCCACGTCGCGCCCGGGGAGTTCGTCTCGGTGGTCGGCCCCACGGGCTGTGGCAAGAGCACGCTGCTCAACGTGGCTGCCGGGCTGCTGTCGCCCAGCAGCGGCAGCGTGCACGTGTTCGGCGAGCCGCTGCAGGGCATCAACATCCGCGCCGGCTACATGTTCCAGGCCGAGTCGCTGATGCCCTGGCGCACCGCGCTGCAGAACGTGATGGCGGGGCTGGAGTTCCGCGGCGTGCCGCCCGCCGAGGCGCGCGCGCAGGCCGAGGACTGGCTGCGCCGCGTGGGCCTGGGCGCGTTCGGCGACCGCTACCCCCACCAGCTCTCCGGCGGCATGCGCAAGCGCACCAGCCTCGCGCAGACGCTGGTGCTGGACCCGGACATCATCCTGATGGACGAGCCGTTCTCCGCGCTGGACATCCAGACCCGGCAGCTGATGGAGAACGAGGTCCTGGCCCTGTGGGCCGAGAAACGCAAGGCCGTGCTGTTCATCACGCACGACCTGGACGAAGCCATCGCGATGAGCGACCGCGTGGTGGTGATGAGCGCCGGTCCGGGCTCGCACCCGATCGGCGAGTTCACGATCGACCTGCCGCGCCCGCGCGACGTGGCCGAGGTGCGCGTGACGCCGCGCTTCGTCGAGCTGCACCAGGCCATCTGGGGCGTGCTGCGCGAGGAAGTGCTCAAGGGCTACCAGCAGCAGCTGGCGGCGTGATCCCCTCCTGTTCGCTCATCCATCATGTGGCGTCATATCCAACCCAATGCCCGTAACCTGCGCGTCTGGCAGGTGGGCCTGCTCGTCGCGGTCTTCGTGTTCTGGCACGTGATGACCAAGCCGGGCCTGATTCCCCCGTTCCTGTTCGACAACGACGACCAGGCCGCGTTCTTCTTCGGCGAGCCGCTGAAGGTGTTCGAACGCATCTGGAACTGGTTCTTCGTTGCGGCCGACATCTACGGCCACCTGTGGATCACGCTGCTGGAGACGCTGCTGGCCTTCGGCATCGGCACCGTCATGGGCCTGGCGATGGGCCTGTGGCTGGCCTTGAGCCCGATGGCCGCGGCCATCCTCGATCCCTACATCAAGGCGCTGAACTCGATGCCGCGCGTGATCCTCGCGCCGATCTTCGCGGTGTGGTTCGGCCTGGGCGTGGCCAGCAAGGTGGCACTGGGCATCACCCTGGTGTTCTTCATCGTGTTCTTCAACGTCTACCAGGGCGTCAAGGAAGTCAGCCCCGTGGTGCTGGCCAACGCGCGCATGCTGGGCGCGACGCAGAAGCAGCTGCTGCGCCACGTCTACCTGCCCAGCGCGACGAGCTGGGTGTTCAGCTCGCTGCACACCTCGGTGGGCCTGGCCTTCGTCGGCGCGGTGGTGGGCGAGTACCTGGGCTCGTCCAGCGGCGTGGGCTACCTGATCCTGCAGGCCGAAGGCAGCTTCGACATCAACACGGTGATGGCCGGCATCCTGGTGCTGACCATCTTCGCGCTGGTGCTCGACGAGGTGGTCGGCTGGGTCGAGCGGCGCCTGATGAAGTGGCAGCCGCGCTCGGGCGAGACCGAGAAGCTCTGAACCCCCCGGACCCCGGCAGGTTTTGACCGAGCCAGACACATGCTGACCATAGAGATTTGAGGCGGCTCCGCTGGCGCAGGAGGCCTTTCGGGTCTTGCCCTTTCTTGTCCGCGCACGATTCTTGTGCCAGATGGCGCTTCCAGCATAAATCGATCACGGTGCTGGTTTGAGCGCACCGTGATGGCGAACGGTTCGGCTGTAACTGGCTACTCTGCTGCTGCGTTCATTGCTGCCGTAAACCCGTTGAGGGATATTGGGAGTTCGATGGGTCTGCGGTTTCCGTCCTGGAAGGTGAGCCTTGCCGGTTCGGTTGCGGCCTTGAGAGCGTCGACGAGAGGTTGAGCGATATCGGCGTCGGCGACGCAGAGCTGCATGCAGCGGGTGAAGGTGGCAGTGGCGCTTTCGCCCGAAGGTGCGGTCAGGGTGACGTTGGCGGGAAGCCAGACGCCAGCCGGAAGCTGGACGATGAGCTTTGTCGGCTGGTCGGGCGCGGGCTTCCCGATGACGACCTGGGCGAGAAATGCCTGACCGTCATTGGCGCGAACGGCCTGTACGACCTCGCAGACCCTGCGCGGCGGGGTCTGCGGCAGATGATCGCAGCGCACCGTCCAGTCGCGATAGGTGGCTGTAGTGGCCTGCGGGGTGGGCGTGTTGTCCTGCGCGGCGGCGGGGAGGGACGGCAGCAGCATCGCGGTGGCAGCTGCGAGCAGGATCAGCACGGCTTTGATGCGGGCGAGGGAGCGGGGCATGTGTGGGTCTTTGGGCGGCCTTGCCATGGCTGGGTTTAATAGGTGAAGCGGATATTGGTGGTGACGGACCAGTCGCCCGCGCGCGTCGTTCCCGCATCGGTGAGCGCGACTGCGGCGGTGGCGCCGGCATTGAAGTTTGTGCCGATGGCATAGTCGAAGCCGAGCCCGGCACCAGCAAGGCTATTGCTCGTTCCCGATGCGTTGTCCTTGCCCCAGCCGAGATCGAGGAAGGCGAAGGGCGAGAGCGTGTCGGCAAGACCGGCGCCTGCCAGCGGCCGCATGGCGGGCAGGCGCAGTTCGTTGCGCCAGACGACGCCCGCATCGGCCGATACGTCATTGTGCTCGACCCCCCGCACGGCATAATGCCCGCCAAGGCTCAGCCGCTCGGTGTCCGGCAGTGCCTGTCCGGCGATCTGGCCGGTCAGGGTGCTCGACCAGGCGAAGTCGTTCGGGAGCCGCGTCCAGCGGGCGATGTCGAAGCCGGCATGGACATAAGTGTGGTCGCTGACCCGTCCACCGGTAAAGGCGGCCCAGTCGGCGGCCGTGTTGGTGCCGAGCACGCCGCCGGGATTGGCCTTGAGCCGCAAGTCGATGGAGGTGCGGCCATGAGGGTCGGTGAGCAGGTGCGACCAGCCGAGGACGAGATTGACCAGCCCGGCTTCGCCCTCGGCGACATCGATCCCGGCAAAGCGCGTCGTGCGCCGGAGCCATTTGGGCTCGATGCCGAAGTAAAGGTCGCCCCAATAGGTTCCGGGCACCATGTTGGAGACGGCCGTCCGGTAGAGAATGGGCAGCTCGAAGGTGGTGTTCTCGAAGCTGAAGGGCGTGCCGGCAATGAACTCGTTGGTGGTGACGAAGTTCGGTGCGATGGACAGAGCTTGTCTCGGCAGGGTCGGCAGGTCGATGCGGCCCGCAAGGCTGAGGTAGCCGCGCTTTGCCGGATCGAGCCCGAACACATTGCCGTCCCACAACTCGTCCGAGCGCGTATAGCGCCAGGACAGCGTCATGTCGTTGAGCGCGGGGATCCAGACACCGCCGCCGGTATAGAAGCGGTCGCGGCCGGTGGCGGGGCTGCCGGTATTGTCCCAGCCGGCATAGACCGCGAACGGCTTGTCCGTCGTGACGGTCAGCTCGATATCGCTGGCGCCGCGCTGATCGCCGGGGGCGAAGACCGCGCCCACCTGCCGGAAGGGATTGCGGTTGAGCCAGGCAAGGTCTTCGGAGAGTTGCGCGGCCGAGATCGCTTCGCCCGGTTGCTGCCGGACATGCAGCGGCAGGCTGGCATGGTCGGACGAGACATTGCCGGCGACGAACTCGACCACGCGCAGGGTGAGCACGCCGGACGTGACCTCCTGCGGCGGCACGGTAACCGACATGAAGGGGTAGCCTGCCTGCCGCCAGACGCCGGCGACAACGCCTTGCGCGCGGGCGATCAGCGCCGGGCTGAGCGGCTGGCCGATCAGCGGCGCCAAGGCAGCGCGGACCGCATCATGATAGCTCTCCGCAATGCCCTCCAGCGACACGCCGGGCTGCGGTCTTGCCGGTACCTGCGCATCGGGGCCGATCAGCGCGATGCCGGCGACATCGACGCCAAGCGGGGTCTCGTCAGTCGAGCCGGCAATCGTCTCGTCCACCCTGATCTCGCCGCCAGAGGTGACCGACGCAGGGGGCAGGTTGCGCTCGATCGCCGTGGACTGGGCGTGGGCTATGCCAGCCAGACCAATCAGCGCGGCCAGTGAGACAGAGGCCCAGAGGCCGGCTCTTCGTCATTTCGTGTGGAACCCAACAGTCACAATGACTCCTGGTCGTCGAGCCCGGTGGGCATGTGTGCAGGCCGCTGGCCGGCCTGTGCACATGTCCACCGGGCGGGTTTGATCAGGAGGATGAGTCCATGGGCATTGCCGTGGAAGCTCTGTTCACCAGCGCGCTGGGCTTGCAGCCGCCGTAGGTCGTCGATGACGTCAGGCTCGACACCGCTAAGCGGCGTATCGACTTCGAGATCGGCTGCCACACCAGCAGGCTCGCCTGCCCGGCATGCGGCCACGCAACCGGTGCACGACCGGCTGCGCCGATCCTGGCGGCACCTGGACTTCTTCCAGTTCGAGGCCTGGCTGCACTGCGACGTGCCGCGCGTGGCCTGCGGTGCCTGCGGCAAGACCACGCAGGTGGCCGTGCCCTGGGCGCGTCCGGGCTCGGGCTTCACCGCGGCGTTCGAAGCGCTGGCGCTGACCTTGTGCCTGGACCTGCCGGTGCGCCAGGCCGCCGAGTTGCTGCGCTGCAAGGACAAGCGGCTGTGGCGGCGCATCGAGTTCTACGTCGCGCAGGCGCGTGCGCTGGAAGACTTCGCCGGCGTGCGCACGGTGGGCATCGACGAGACCAGCCTGCGGCGCGGGCAGCACTACATCACCGTCGTGCACGACCTGGATCGCAAGCGGCTGCTGTTCGCCACCGAGGGGCGCGAGCACCGCACGGTGGTGGAGTTCGCCGAGGATCTGAAGGCCCATGGCGGCGATCCCGCCCAGGTGCGGCACGTGTGCATGGACATGAGCGCAGCCTACGCCAAGGGCGTGGCGCTGGCGCTGCCCCAGGCGCAGATCAGCTACGACCGCTTTCACGTCGTCTCGATGGCCATCGATGCGATGGACCAGGTGCGCCGCGCGGAGATGGCCACCGACGCGCAGGCGGTGCGAGCCGCGCTGGGCGCTGGCGGCCGCAAGACGCTCAGGCAGCTGCTGTGGGGCATGCGGCGCAACCCCAGCACCTGGAGCGCCCGCCAGCTCGATGCCATGCACTGGCTGCAGCGCTCGACGCTCAAGAGCGCGCGGGCGTGGCGGCTGAAGATGGCGCTGCGCGAGGTGTACGCGCGGGCCACAGCGCACAACAGCATCGAACAGGCCGCATCCGACCTCAGGGCCTGGCTGAGCTGGGCGCGGCGCTGTCGGCTCGAGCCGTTCAAGAAGCTGGCCGCCACGCTCAAGGAGCGGTTCGACGCGGTGGTGCGCGGCATGGTCGATCACCGCAGCAACGCCTTCGTCGAGGCGATGAACGGGCTGCTGCAGCAGGCCAAGCGCGCCGCACGCGGCTTCAGGACGAGCCAGAACTTCATCGCCATCGCCTATCTACGCATGTCCAAGCTCAAGCACCTGCCGGCCAGCCCATTCGCGCCGGCGATGCCCCAGTGACAGTGTTGCTTTCCACACGAAACGACATGGAGCCCAGAGGCCGGCGGCAATCCTGCGGTGATGCTTCATGGCAGGCCCCCTTATTGAGCGAACCCGACATGGGCGAGGCCGCGATTGGCCGGATGGGGATAGGCTGCGCATTCCGCTTCCGGCAGCACGCCGGTATCGCACAGGACAAGGGCGCCGCCTTCCGTCGGGTCGGCCTGCAAAGACAACGGCAGGGCGCGCTCGAACAGGCTCGCCACACTCACCGCGACCGGCGCGATGGTCAGCGTGCCGTCTACGAAGGTCACGTCGTAATTGGAGTTGGCGACAAGCGTTCCCTGCCGGATGCTGTATGTGCCAACCCCTTCGCCGGGATCGCGCATCAGATCACCCCCGAACACGCCAGCTTCCGTATCGAAGCTGGCAAGGCTGCCACCGGTGATCGACCAGGTCAGCGCCGGATCGGCCTGCCCCAGAAGCTTGCGCAGATCATCCGCCGTCACTGTGATGGCGCGCGGCGTTACCGTCAGCGTGCCGGGGGTGAAGGTCACGTCGTAATTGCCGTTGGCTCCCGTCAGGTCGATGGCGTAGCTGCCGACATCCGACTGCATCCCGGCAGCGGTCACAAGCCCGAAGCCGGCGGCGGCGAGATCGGCGTGGAACGAGGCAAGCCCGTCGCCGCCGATCGGGCCGAAGGTCAGCGCCGGGTTGGCCTCGCCATAGAGACGAGAAAGGTTGGAGGCCGTCACCGTGATCGCGCGCGGCGTCACCGTCAGCGTGCCCGAGCCATAGTCCACATAGACCCCACCCGGCGAACCGGTCGAGATGTCAAGCACACCGGGATCGGTGAAGGCGTAGGCGCCGGCATTGGCCTGCGGGCCTACCGCGCTGCCCCAGCCGACCGAGACATTGGCGGCGCCGACACCGGCGATGGTGACATGGGGCGCGAGGGCCGGGTTGCTGCTGCCATAGACGCGGGAGAGATCGACAGCCGCCACACGGACATAATCGTCATAGAGCGTGCCCGGGCCTACCCCGCGCAGCATCATGTAGCCGCCATTCTCGTTAAGGCTCGACTTGCCCCAGATCGCGGCGAAATCCCAACCGGCATCGATGAAGGTGAACGGGTCCTGCATCTGCGCCGTCGTCAGCCCGGTGGCGCCCGATGCGCTGCCGATATTGCCGACCGCCTCGTCTTGCTGGGTGGTGTTCCTGTCCCAGAACGAGTCGGCGATGCTACCGCCCCACTGATACCCCACCAGCCCGCCGATATACCAGTCGCCCGCAACCGCGCCGGTGGCGTAGCTCTGCGTGATGCTGCCGCTCTGCTGATACCCCACCAGCCCGCCGACATAGTCGCGGCCCGAGACCGCGCCGGTGGCGTAGCTCTGCGTGATGCTGCCGCCAAGCTGCCGCCCCACCAGCCCGCCGACATAGTCGCGGCCCGAGACCGCGCCGGTGGCGTAGCTCTGCTCGATGCTGCCACCGTCCTGCAACCCCACCAGCCCGCCGACAAAGTTGCTGCCCTCAACCGCGCCGGTGGCGTAGCTCTGCGCGATGCTGCCGCCGCCCTGCAACCCTACCAGCCCGCCGACACGGTGGGTGCCCTCAACCGCGCCGGTGGCATAGCTCTGCGTGATGCTGCCGCTCTGCTGATACCCCACCAGCCCGCCGACATCCAGGGTGCCCTCAACCGCGCCGGTGGCGTAGCTCTGCGCGATGCTGCCGCCGTTCTGCGCCCCCACCAGCCCGCCGACAGCGTTGAGGCCCGCAACCGCGCCGGTGGCATAGCTCTGCGCGATGCTGCCGCCGGACTGCACCCCCACCAGCCCGCCGACAAAGGTGCGGCCCGTGACCGATCCGCCCTCCAGCCCGACATTGGCGATGGTCGCGTCAAATGTGCGCCCGAACAGGCCGGCATAATCCTCGCCGGATCGGTCGATGGTCAGCCCGGAGATCACATGGCCCTGTCCGTCGAGGCTGCCCTGGAAACTGTTGGCCTGATCTGTACGCCCCACGGGCGCGAAGCCTTGCGCGCTCCAGATGCCGGCCGCGTCGAAGCCGGGCAGTGTCGCATCGGTGGCCGAGGCGTCGATATCGCGGATCAGCACATAGTTGCGGTCGCGCCAGGCGTCCATGAGCTGGAGCTGATAGAGATTGGAGATTTCATAGACTCCATCGCCATCCCGGTCCGGCGCGGCGAAGGCCCGCAGCATCGGCCGCAGGTCGCGCTCCTGATACCAGACGGTGTCGAAATCCCAGCCGGCATAGCTCGACGCTTGTCGCGCCTGCGCCGTCGTCAGCCCGGTGGCGCCCAATGCGCTGCCGATATTGCCGACCGCCTCATCTTGCTCGGTGGTCTCCATATCCCAGAACGAGTCGGCGATGCTGCCGGCCCACCGATACCCCACCAGCCCGCCGACGTAAGCGCTGCCCCGAACCGCGCCGGTGGCGTAGCTCTGCGTGATGCTGCCGCTCTGCTGATACCCCACCAGCCCGCCGACATAGTCGCGGCCCGAGACCGCGCCGGTGGCGTAGCTCTGCGTGATGCTGCCAAGCTGATACCCCACCAGCCCGCCGACAGCGTTGCCGGTGCCCGCAACCGCGCCGGTGGCATAGCTCTGCGCGATGCTGCCAAGCTGATACCCCACCAGCCCGCCGACGTTATCGCTGCCCTGAACCGCGCCGGTGGCGTAGCTCTGCGTGATGCTGCCAAGCTGATACCCCACCAGCCCGCCGACAGCGTTGCCGGTGCCCGCAACCGCGCCGGTGGCATAGCTCTGCGCGATGCTGCCGCCGTCCTGCCACCCCACCAGCCCGCCGACGTAATCGCTGCCCTGAACCGCGCCGGTGGCGTAGCTCTGCGTGATGCTGCCAAGCTGATACCCCACCAGCCCGCCGACAGCGTTGAGGCCCGCAACCGCGCCGGTGGCATAGCTCTGCGCGATGCTGCCGCCAAGCTGCCGCCCCACCAGCCCGCCGACATAGTTGCGGCCCGAGACCGCGCCGGTGGCGTAGCTCTGCGCGATGCTGCCGCCAAGCTGCCGCCCCACCAGCCCGCCGACATACCAGCTGCCCGTGACCGATCCGCCGGTCAGCCCGACATTGGCGATGGTCGCGCCAGAAGTGTACCCGAAGAGGCCGGCATAATCCTCGTCCGGCCGGTCGATGGTCAGCCCGGAGATCGCATGGCCCCGCCCATCGAAACTGCCTTGGAAACTGTTGGCTTGATTTGTGCGCCCTACAGGCACGAAGCCCAGCCCGCCCCACCATTGCGCGGTGCCCGAAGCGTCGATGTCGCCCGCCAGCGCAAAATGCCCCAAGAGATGCGTCGCCATGCCCTGCACGCCATAGATGTCGGTGAGCAGATATGGATCGCCGGCTACCCCGTCGCCGCCGGTGGCGCGCAGGAAGGAGCCGCCGGTGATGCGGAAGTCGGTAGCGCTGAAAGTCGGCAGTGTCGAAGTGTTCTGCACCCAGTTTCCGCTGGCAAGCGTGAAGCGCGCTACATCGACCGCACCGTTCGCGCCGGTGGTGATGGTGCCACCCGATTGCAGCGTCAGCCCGCCAGTCTGCGCCGTGATCGCCGCATTGATGGCGATGCCGCCCGCTGCGTCCAGCGTCAGCACGCCGGCGCTGTTCCACGACAGGGCGGCGGCCACGGTGATGTCGCCGTTCTGCGCGCCGCCCGCGCCGGTCGAGACCGTGACATTGGCGGCACCGAGCGCAGCCATCAGCGTGGTGGCGTTGATGACGCTGTCATTGCCATTGGCGGTGAAGCCGGCGCCTGTGGTCTGCGCATCGTGGGAGATGGTGACGTTGTAGGGATCGAGCAGCAGCGTGCCGAAGGCCCCGTCGCTGGCCCGCAGATCGGCAAAGCCGCTATAGGACAAAGTCGCCTTGCCCGAAACCTCCGCATCGCCGCCGCGCGTGACGCCCGTGGCCGAGATGGTGCCGGCGAAACCGGTATGATCGTCGCCCCAGACCACGACATTGCCGCCGGCGCCCTCCGAGCCGTCCGCGACGATGGACGCGCCCCCGGCCACCAGCGTCGTTTGCGTCGTGCCGATGGCCTCGTGCCAGTAAGTGTTTTGTGGGTCCGCCCCGCCTTGATAGTCACCGCCGAGCAGGATCAGCCCGCCATCGGCGCCCGAGGCGTCGAGCCGGGCATTTTCGGTGAGGCTCAATTGCTCTTTCGCCACCGCGATGATGGTGCCGCCGGGAATGGTATCGCCCGAGACGTCGATCTCGCCGCCCAAAGTCACCCGGTCGGCCGAGATGCGTACGATACCGCCGAGGCTGGCGGGCCGTTCCTGCGGAACGGGAACGCTCTGCGGCAGGGACGCGGCCTGTTGTGCGGGCCGCGCCACCATGCGCTGCGTCGCCGTCACGCTGCCGCCATTGCCAGCCGTGAGGAAGATGCGTCCGCCCTGCTTCTTGACGCCCGTCGCGGTGATGATGCCCTGCGTATTGCCCGCCAGCGCATAGACATTGCCGCCATTGGCGCGCAGTTCGGCATTGGCCGCCGCGATCGTGCCGGTATTGACCACTTCCGTATCGGCACCGCCGACGCGCACCGCGAACCTGCCGTCATCACTCGCCAGATCGCGCAGCAGCACCTCATAGCCGGCCAGCAGGCCCACATCGCCCTCGGGGGCAAGGATCGTTCCCGCATTCTCCACGCGCCGCGCCGTCAGCACCACATCGCCGCCCAGCGAGGCGATAACGCCCTCGTTGACCACGCCGGCCGTGCTTGTCCCCGCGAACACCATGTCGCCGCCGGCAAGGAAGGCGGCGTCGCTCACGTCATGGGTTGAGGCGACGAAACTGCCGCCGGTGCGCACCATGCCGCCGGTACCCACCGCAATGCCGGCCGGATTGACCAGATAGAGCGAGCCCGTCGCGGTCAGCGTGCCGTCGATGGCAGACGGCAAATTGCCGGTCACCCGGTTCAGCGTCGCTCCGCTGCCGTTCTCGAAATGGGCGCTGGCGCCGCCGCCAATGGAAAAACTGTTCCAGTTGAGGATGGCAGTGTGCGAGGACTGGGTGACCAGCAGGCTCGACCCCGACTGGCTGATCGTCGCCTCGCCATGCGTCACCGTCCCGCCCGAAGGCAGCGCCTGCGCATAACCCGCCACCGGCGAGAGCAGCAGGCTCAACGCCGTGGTGCCCAAAAGCGCTGCACGCGCGCCCGACGAAATGCCAACGATCATGCCCGATCCCCGCAAGCAAAATCGTGCCGGCAGGCCGATCGCCCGCCAGCCTCAGGTCGTGACGGATGAATCCCGCTAACACACGGAATTCGCTAAGACAATATGAGAGTGCCTGTGTGCCCGCGCCTGATCCGGCAAGAAGTAATTTCGGGTCGCCGGCTATTCCAGGCGGAAGGACGAGGACTGATCGACCGGGAACGGGATGGTGAGCTGCATCGGGATACCGCCTGTTCACCACCGTATCCTGAGCCCGAGGGTGACTTTTAGGGAATAACTGTCACCGAAGTCGTTCAGGCTGGTTTTGACCACACCCTCGCCGTAGATCGAATATTTGTCGTCGTTCCACGTAACAGACGCCCCCCCTTCGGGCGCTCGTTTGTTCCAACTTCATTATGATACAGCTGTTGGTAGATTATTTGATTCGCTGGATTCTCTGTCAAGACGTTGCCGCCGCTTGCGGGCGACGAGTGCCGCAATGGCGAGTGGCATGCTGGCTTCCTGCTTGCTGCTGGGTTCTCGCAGTATCGGCGATCATGACGACCTCGTGGTCGGGCGCGAGTTGCATCACCTCGCCGGACGCTTCATCTCGAACGCCATCTTTCCGAGCTTTGCCCAGACGCCGCGCGCATGTTCGCCGTCTTCGCTGCTGAGCTTTTCGGCGATCCAGATCATCGCGCCGTAGATCGTGGCGCGGTCGTCATTGGTCAGGTCCACGATGCCCGCCTTGACGACGAGACCGCCGAGCTCGATCAGGTGGCGCGTGCGCCTGCGACGCTCGACCTGCCAGTGCCGCATGTCATGCCGCGCCCGTGCCGCCTGATGCCGGTTGCGCACCGCCCGGTTGCGCCGGAGCGCCATTGTTGTCGTGACCAGACGCTGATGCAGATCGCCGGGACTTGCCGCGAAAGAACGCTGCCCCGCGCCCGGCCCACGCCTCTCTCTTTCCAGCATCTTTGGTTTCCGCCAGCGCAACCAGCGCCCCGGCCAGTTCCTCGGCGGTGAGGCTGTCCGCCCCGGTGGCGATCACCAGTTCGCCAAGCTGCTGCACCTTGCGGGTCTTGAGTTCCTTGGCCTTGTCTTCCAGCGCCTTCAGTTCGGCGTCATAGTCTCTCGGCTTCCGCATCGTCGTGTCCTTTCCCGGTCGCAAGTGGTTGATGCGGTAAGGATAGTTGCGTGAGGCGCAGAACGCAGTAATGATGCCGGGACGGTCTGGCACGGCCCGGTCCCTCCGGAGATTTTTATCAAGGAGGGCGCGCTTATACGTCGTTCCGACGTGCGCTTGAATGTGTAGATGTTCGGATCGCCATGGCGATCTATCATCTTCACGTCAAGGTCATCGGCCGCAAGGCCGGATCGAGCGCGGTGGCGTCGGCCGCCTACCGCTCGGCCTCGCGGATGCGCGACGAGCGGCTGGGGCGCGTGCAGGACTTTTCCGGCAAGCGCGGCGTCGTCCATTCCGAAGTGCTGCTGCCGGATGGAGCGCCCGAAGTCTGGTCCGACCGCGAACGGCTCTGGAACGATGTGGAGGCGTTCGAGGTCAGGAAAGATGCCCAGCTTGCCCGCGAGGTCGAGTTCGCCATTCCGCGCGAGATGACGCAGCGCCAGGGCATCGAGCTTGCCCGCGACTTCGTGCAGGCCGAGTTTGTCGATCACGGCATGATCGTCCAACGGCGCGAGCAATCTGCTCCTGCGTTTCGTGGATCGTGGTCTGGTTACCCCGCTTTGTTCAACCGCGTTGTTTCTGGAATACGAGGCGGTGTTGAGCCGGGAAGAGACCCGGAAGGCGACGGGCCACAGCCTGGAGGATGTCGCGGCGCTGATGAGCGCGCTCGCCGCCGTGTCCGAGGGCGTTGATATCTCGTTCAGGACGCGGCCCATCTTGTCCGATGCAGCGGACGAGATGGTGCTTGAGGCCGCGCTGAACGGACAGGCCGACGCCATCGTGACGCACAATGTCAGGGACTTCCGCCCGGCCTCGACGCTGGGCGTGACCGTCGCAACACCGGGAGAGATCGTCAGGAGCCTGAACACATGACGCAGACCCAACGCTACAAATACCCCTTGCAACTGCCGCAATCGCTCAAGGAGACGGCGGCGCGGCTGGCGCAGGAGGACGGTGTATCGCTCAATCAGTGGATCGTCTCGGCGGTCGCGCAGAAGATCGGAGCGGTGGAGACCGCCGCCGATTTCCTGAAAGCCCGTGCCGGCACGGCGAAGCGCGGCGATCTGACGAAGCTTCTGGACAGAGCGCCGGACGTGCCGCCGATGCCGAAGGACGCCATCAAGGACTGACAGAACGGAGTTTGCCCCCATGATCCGCGTTGCCCTTTACGCGCGCTATTCCTCCGACAACCAGCGTGATGCCTCGATCGAGGACCAGTTGCGCCAGTGCCGGGAACGCGCGGCGCGCGAGGGCTGGACGGTGGTGGAAACCTATTCCGACCGAGCCATTTCCGGCGCATCCCTCATCCGCTCCGGCATCCAGTCGCTTCTGGCCGATGCGCAGGCGGGCCGTTTCGACATGGTGCTGTCGGAGGCGCTCGACCGCATCAGCCGCGATCAGGAGGACGTGGCAGGCGTCTTCAAGCGGCTGCGCTTTGCGGGCGTGACGATCTTCACCCTGTCGGAAGGCGAGATCAACGAGCTTCATGTCGGCCTGAAAGGCACCATGAACGCGCTGTTCCTGAAGGACCTCGCCATCAAGACCCATCGCGGCATCAGGGGGCGTGTGGAGGCGGGCAAGATCGGCGGCGGCAATGCCTATGGCTATCGCGTCGTCCACCAGCTCGACGCGCGCGGCGAGCCGATCCGGGGCGAGCGCGAGATCATCGAGGAACAGGCCGAGGTGGTTCGCCGCATCTTCCGCGAATATGTCGCGGGCAAGGGGCCGCAGCGCATTGCGGCAGACCTCAACCGCGACGGCATTCCCAGCCCGACCGGAAAGCGATGGGGCGATACCGTCATTCGCGGCAACCGGGAAATCGGCTCCGGCATCCTCAATTGCGAACTCTACATTGGCCGCCTGGTCTGGAACCGCCAGCGCAAGGTGAAGAACCCCGATACGGGGCGCTACGCCTACCGTCGCAAATCCGGAAAGCGAATGGGTGTTTGGCGAAGCGCCGGAACTGCGGATCATCCCGCAGGAACTCTGGGACGCCGCCAAGGCCCGGCAGTCCCATTTAGCAAACCTGTTCGCCGGGCGGATCGAGAACACGCGCGCCGCCATGAAGACACTGGTGGCGAAGAACGGCGGCCTCAACGCCACCCACCGCCCGCGCACCCTGCTTTCCGGCCTGTTGTTCTGCGGCTGCTGCGGCGGCACCTACCGGAGGCGCGGCCTCGACCGCTATGCCTGCACCAACCATGCGCTCGGGAACGGTTGCGACAATGGCCGCACCGTCCCGCGCGAGGCGCTGGAAGAGCGCGTCCTGACCGGCCTGCGCGAGCGCATGATGACGCCGGACATGACGGCGGAAGCCATGCGCGCCTATGCCGAGGAAACCAACCGGCTCAACCGGGAGCGTCAGGCCATGGCCGAGACGACCCGCATCGAGCTTGCCGAGACGGCCAGGGCCATTGCGGAGATCGTGCGCGTCATCGAACAGGGCGGCTGGCATCGCGCCCTGTCCGACCGTCTGACCGAGCTTGAAGCCAGACAGGACAGCCTCACCGCCCGTCTGTCGGGCGCCCCGCAGGACGTTCCCGACATTCACCCCGGCATTGCGGAAACCTTCCGGCGCAGGATCAAGCGCCTGACCGAAGCGCTCGACCATCCCGACGACGCTCTCGAAGCCGCCGACGCCATCCGCGAGATCATCGACCGCATCGTCATCACCCCCGGAGAGAAACGCGGCAGCTACAGCGTCACCCTGCAAGGCGAGCTTGGCACAATCCTTGACTGGATCGAGCGCACCGGCAAGCCCGGTTACAGGCCCATCCCCGATACCGCATCATCCCGATTGTCAACGCCGGACAAAACATGGGCGCGGCGCGCGTCCGCCGGGGCGCCCCTCACGCGGTGCGCGCGCCGGCCTCCTCGGCGTAGCGGTCGATGCAGCGCGCCAGCTCCACGTCCCGCATCGACAGGCCGCCCGCATCGTGGGTGGTCAGCACGATCTCCACGCGGTTCCAGACGTTGCACCACTCCGGGTGGTGGTCCATCCGCTCGGCCGCCAGCGCCACGCGGCTCATGAAGCCCCAGGCGGCATTGAAATCCTCGAACACCAGGACCTTGCGCAGCGCGTCGCGCGGCGGGCAGGGCTGCCAGCCGTGCAGGGCGGGCAGCAGGGTGGCGCGCTGGTCGGGCGTGAGCGGCGACATCGACGTGGTCATGGGTGGCTGTGCGTGTGGTTGGCGATGGGGCCGCACTGTAGGGCCGGCGGCGCGCAGTTTTCCTGTGGCGTGGGGCCGCGATCGGCGCCGGCGTGCAACGGCGTTGCGCGGCCGGCGTGACGCACTGCACGCCGCGACCCGCTCAGGGAATTCCCCTCGGCCGAACAGCCGATCCCCAGCCCGCGGCCGGCTTGCTAGCTTGGCGTCCTCGCATCACCTGACTTCGTTGAGGAACGAACCGACATGAATCACCCTGTCCGTACCGCGCTCGCCAGTGCCCTGATCGCCATGCTTGCCGCCTGCGGCGGCGGAGGAGGTGGAGGTGGCGGTGGCGGCGGAGGCGGAGGCGGAGGGGGTTCGGACGGTCCGCGGCCCGACCCTGATTCGCAGCGCGCGACCGAGACCTCCTACGCCAACTTCAAGCAGGTCGGCCTGACGCCGCAGACGCTGCCCGCCGGACGCGAAGGCGTCGGCGTCGTGCGCGCCTATGGCGACTTCTCGGGCTCCGGCGGGCCGGACCTGTTCGCGGCGTCGCTGACCTATTCGCCGGCCGCCCCGCAGGCCGACGCCACGCCCGCGGTGTTCGAGTTCTGGCGCAAGCAGCCGGACGGCAGCTTCGTGCTGGACACGACGATGCTGTCCTCCTCCGCCGGCTGCATCCACCCGCGCAAGGCGCTGGTGGCGGACTTCAACGGCGACGAGCACCCGGACGTCTTCGTCGCCTGCCACGGCTACGACGCCGCCCCCTTCCCGGGCGAGCGCAACAAGGTGCTGCTCAGCCAGGCGAACGGCACCTACAAGCTGCAGGATGCCTCGAGCGACGTGGGCTTCCACCATTCCGCCTCGGCGGCGGACCTGGACGGCGACGGCGACATCGACGTGCTGGTCGTCAACCACTTCGACCCGAAGACCGCTTACGTGCTGCTCAACGACGGCAACGGCAAGTTCAGCCGCGAGTCCACGCCGCGCCTGCCGAGCTCGATCGGCGGCAAGCGGTACTTCTCGGTGGAGCTGGTCGACCTCGACGAGGACGGCGACCTGGACGTGCTGCTGGGCGGCCACGAGTGGGAGGGGGCCGACACCATCGTGCTGCTGAACCCGGGCAACTACGACTTCCGCAACGTCACCCCGGTGAAGATCCCCAAGGTGGCCAACGAGGGCGTGGTGCTGGACTTCGCCGTGACCGGCACCGGCGCCTCGCGCACGCTGTGGGTGCTGCGCACCTCGGGCGGCGACGGCACGTTCTATGAAAGCCGCACCGTCCAGAAGGTGACCTGGCCGGGCCTGGTCTCCTCGACGCCCCTGCTCGAGCGCGATCCGGGCAAGCAGTGGTTCCAGTGGATCCTCCCGGCGACCCTGAACGGCCAGGCCGTGATCACGTCGGAAGACGCCTCGGTGGGCGTGGAGATCCCGCAGTAAGCCTCGGGGCCGCCCGCGGCCCGGCCGCGCGCCGGGCCCGGGCTCCTTCCTCAGCCGGCGTAACGGTGCGCCGGCCGGCCGCGCGCGTCGGTCTCCACCGCGAACAGGGCCCCGGCCAGGGGCTGGGCCGCCAGCTGCGCGGCGCCGAGCTCGAAGCGCGCGGTCGTGACGTACAGCGTCGACAGCTGCGGGCCGCCGAAGGTGACGTTGCTCACGTGGTCCGTGGGCAGCGGCACGCGCAACAGTTCCTCGCCGCTCTGCGCATCGTGGCAGGTCACGCAGGCCGCACCCCAGTGGGCGATCCACAGCCGGCCCGCCGCGTCGGTGGTCATGCCGTCGGGATGGCCGTCCTGCGGCGTGAACTCCAGCCACAGGCGCGGGTTCGCGAGCTGGCCCGAGTCCGGGTCGAAGTCGAAGGCGTGGATGCGCCGGTGCACGGTGTCGTTGAAGTACAGCGTGCGCCCGTCCAGCGACCAGGTCGGGCCGTTGGTGACCGGAAAGCGCGCATCGAGCACCCGGGTGCATCGCCCGTCGGGATCGAACCGGTACAGCGAGCCGGTGGGCCGGACCGTGCCGAAGTCCATCGTGCCGCCCCAGAAGCGGCCGCGGGCGTCGCACTTGCCGTCGTTGAAGCGGTTGTGCTCGGGTTCGGTGTCCGGCTGGTGCAGCAGCTGCAAGGCGCCACGCCCGCCGTCGGCGTCGGGGTCGAAGCAGGCGAAGCCGCGGCGCAGCGTCACCAGCAGGCCGGGGGCGTGGGCGCGCTCGGCCACGGCCGAGATGGTGTCGTCGAACTGCCAGCTCTCGCGCCGGCCGCTGGCCGGGGTGTAGCGGTGCAGCCGGTGGCCCAGGATGTCGACCCAGTACAGCGCCTGCCGGCCGGGCGACCAGCACAGGCCTTCGCCGAGCACCGCCCCGGCGGGCCAGACGGCAGAGGGTTCGCTCAACAGTCGCGGAACGGCAGCAGGCATCGGCGCTCCTCGAAGGGCAGAAACGGTCCGGCAGCCCGAACGGCGGCGGCGCCCGTCAATGCGACTCGCGCGGAATGCCGGCGCCGCTGCCGCCCACCAGGAAGTCGAGGTCGGCACCCAGGTGGGCCTGCTGCACGTGCTCGACGTAGAGTTTGTACCAGCCGCGCTTGGGTGGCTCGGGCGGCTGCCAGTCGGCGCGGCGGCGCGCCAGCTCCTCGTCGCTCACCTCCAGGTGCAGCCGGCGCGCGGGCACGTCCAGCTCGATCATGTCGCCGTCGCGCACCAGCGCCAGCGGGCCGCCGGCAGCAGCTTCCGGCGAGGTGTGCAGCACCACGGTGCCGTAGGCGGTGCCGCTCATGCGGGCATCGGAGATGCGCACCATGTCGGTGATGCCGCGGCGCAGCAGCTTCGGCGGCAGCGGCATGTTGCCCACCTCGGCCATGCCGGGGTAGCCGCGCGGGCCGCAGTTCTTCAGCACCAGCACGCAGGTCTCGTCGACGTCCAGCGATTCGTCGTCGATGCGGGCGCGGAAGTCCTCGATGTTCTCGAACACCACGGCGCGGCCGCGGTGCCTGAGCAGGTGCGGCGAGGCGGCCGAGGGCTTGATGACCGCGCCGTCGGGCGCAAGGTTGCCGCGCAGCACCGCGATGCCGGCGGCCGGCTTGAAGGGCTCGGTGTAGGGGCGGATCACTTCGCGGTTCCAGCAGGGCGCCGAGGCGATATTCTCGCCCAGCGTCCGTCCGTTGACGGTGAGCGCCTGCAGGTGCAGCAGGTGCTGGATCTCGCGCATCACCGCCGGCAGGCCGCCGGCGTAGAAGAAGTCCTCCATCAGGAAGCGGCCGGAGGGCTGCAGGTCGACCAGGCAGGGCACTTCCGAGCCCAGGCGGTCCCAGTCCTGCAGCGTCAGCGGCACGCCGATGCGCCCGGCCAGCGCCAGCAGGTGGATCACCGCATTGGTCGAGCCGCCGATCGCGGCGTTGGTGCGGATCGCGTTCTCGAAGGCCTCGCGCGTGAGGATCTTCGACATGCGCAGGTCTTCCTTCACCATCTCGACGATGCGCCGGCCGGTCAGCTGCGCCAGCCGGTTGCGGCGCGTGTCGGCCGCGGGGATGGCGGCGTTCTCCGGCAGCGACAGGCCCAGCGCCTCGACCATCGAGGCCATCGTCGAGGCCGTGCCCATGGTCATGCAGCTGCCCTTGGAGCGGTGCATGCAGCTCTCGGCCTGGGTGAACTCCTCCATCGTCATCTCGCCGGCGCGCACCATCTCGCTCATCTGCCACACGCCGGTGCCCGAGCCGATGTCCCGGCCGCGGAACTTGCCGTTGAGCATCGGTCCGCCGGACAGGCCGATGGTCGGCAGGTCGCAGCTGGCCGCACCCATCAGCAGCGCGGGCGTGGTCTTGTCGCAGCCCATCAGCAGCACCACGCCGTCGATCGGGTTGCCGCGGATCGATTCCTCGACGTCCATGCTGGCCAGGTTGCGGAACAGCATCGCGGTCGGGCGCAGCTGCGTCTCGCCGAGCGACATCACCGGGAACTCGAGCGGGAAGCCGCCGGCCTCGTAGACCCCGCGCTTGACGAACTCCGCCAGCTCGCGGAAATGCCCGTTGCAGGGGGTCAGTTCGCTCCAGGTGTTGCAGATGCCGATCACCGGCCGGCCGTCGAGCAGGTCGTGCGGGTAGCCCTGGTTCTTGATCCAGCTGCGGTGCATGAAGCCGTCGCGGTCCTGCTTGCCGAACCAGGCCTGGCTGCGGCGCAACGGCGGCTTCTTCGATTCGTTGCTGTCGTCCATGCGGCGCGTCTTTCTTCATCGAGGCTCTTGACGCGAGGCATCGTATCGCTGCACATTGATACTCGAAAAATAAAAAGAAAGCCGGCATCGATATCCAAACTGATATCGATATCCGTTCACCGCCGCAGGGCGGGCCAGCAGGAGACCTGGTCGTGACTTCTTCTTCCCTTGCCACCGCGCGCTATCCCAGCCTGGCCGGTCGCGCGGTGTTCGTGACCGGCGGCGGCAGCGGCATCGGCGCGGCCATCGTCGCCGCCTTCGCGCGCCAGGAGGCCGCGGTCGCCTTCGTCGACGTGGCCGAGGCCGACAGCGCCGCGCTGGCGCGCCAGCTGGCCGACGAAGGCCGGCGCGTGTGGTGGCGCCGCTGTGACGTGCGCGACGTGGCGCAGCTGCAGGCGGCCATCCGCGACGCCGCGGCCGAGCTGGGCGACTTCCATGCGCTGGTCAACAACGTCGCGAGCGACGACCGGCACACGCTGGACTCGGTGACGCCCGAGTACTGGGAGGACCGCATGGCGATCAACCAGCGCGCCGCGTTCTTCGCGATCCAGGCGGTGGTGCCCGGCATGCAGCGCCTGGGCGGCGGCTCCATCGTCAACCTCGGTTCCACCGGCTGGCAGACCAAGGCGTCCGGCTACCCGTGCTATGCGATCGCGAAATCGTCCGTGAACGGGCTGACCCGCGGCCTGGCCGCGTCGCTGGGGCGGCAGCGCATCCGCATCAACACCGTCTCGCCGGGCTGGGTGATGACCGAGCGGCAGGTGAAGCTGTGGCTCACCCCCGAAGGCGAGCAGGAGCTGGAGCGCAACCAGTGCCTGCCCGACCGGCTGGTGCCGCAGGACGTGGCGAACATGGTGCTGTTCCTGGCGGCGGACGACTCTCGCATGTGCACGGCGCAGGAGTTCAAGGTCGATGCGGGGTGGAGTTGAGGGGGCCTCGGCACGAGTGAGGCAGCTCTTTGTGCCGTGTTGGGAATGTCGCCCCTGCGGGGCGATGCCCGCTGCGCGGGCAGTGCCGGGATGTGCGCCCGGCGGCGCAGTTCCTTTCTTTGTCTCGCCAAAGAAAGGAACCAAAGAAAGGCGACCCGGGTGCGGCGCCCCCCTTCGCTGAGCGAAGGGAGTTCTCTGCGGTGCTCGCGTCTGGAAGGCGGCTGCGGAACTCGCCCTTTTTGCCCGCCATGGCGGGCAAACGGAGCTCGGACAGTCCTCGCCGACCCCGCTCTTGCAGAGCGGGGCAACCTTCCAGCCGCTGCGCTCCTCGACGCTGCACACGGGAAACACCCCGCCCCGCACGGCTCGCCTTCGGCATCGCGCTCGGGCCCTCCCTCTCCCTGGGGGAGAGGGTCGGGGGAGTGGGTCGTCTGACTGGCGACGGGGTCCCCTTGTGACGCAGCTGAGCAGCGCAGGGCTGGACGGAAAAAGAGGGGTCTGCTGTCTGAGCCCGCAGGGCGAGTTTGCAGACACCTCCCGTCCAGACCGAGCAGCGCAAGGTGCCCTCGCGCAGCGAGGGCCGAGGAACCGGGGTGCCCTCTTCTTTGGTCACTTTCTTCTGGGCAAGCAGAAGAAAGTGACTGCGCCGCCGGGCGCACATCCCGGCAACCGCCCGCAAGGGCGATTGCCCCGCAGGGGCGACCACCCCGGCACGGGACAAAGAGCCGCCTGACTCGCGCCCGGGGGCGAACGACCCCCACCCGCCAGCCGCCTACCCCTCCCCTAACCGTACGCCATACACTGACACCGCCGCGTTCCGCACCGCCCGCAACATCACCTTCGCCGCCGGCGACAGCAGGCGATCGGTGCGCGTGATCAGGCCGAACGCATCCATCTTGCACGGCAGCGTGATGGGCAGCACCGCGACCAACCCGTGCTCGGCGTAGTAGCGCCCGACGTCGGCCGCCACCACCGCGACCATGTCGCTTTGCTGCAGCATCTTGGTGACGAACAGCAGCGCCTGGCTGTCGACCAGGTTGACCGGCGTCTCCAGGCCCTCTTCCTGGAACATCAGCTCGAAGCGGTGCCGCAGCACGCTGCCGGTGGGCGGCACGATCCAGCCGACGTTGACCAGGTCGCGCAGGCCCAGGCGGGCGACGCCGAGCAGCGGGTGGCCGGGGCGCACCACCGCGCACACCGGCTCCTCGGCCAGCGCCTCGTAGCGCAGGTCGCTCTTGTCGTGGCGCTCGAACAGGCGGCCGATCATCAGGTCGAGCTTGCCCTGGGCCAGCCGCTCCAGCAGCACGTCGCTGCTCTCGATCGCCACCGACACGGCCAGGTTGGGGTGCTCCTGCTTGACCTGCGCGACGGCGGCCGGCAGCAGCGCCATGCCCGGCGCGGTGATCGCGCCGATGCTCACCTGGCCGAAGCGGCCGGCCTTCAGCGCCTCGATCTCGTCGTGCGCCTGCGACAGGTTGGCCAAGGCCATGCGGGCGTGCCGGATCATGGTCTCGCCGTACCAGGTGGGGCGCATGCCGCGCGGCAGGCGCTGGAACAGCTCCACCCCCAGCATCTCCTCGAGGTCCTTCAGCAGCTTGGAGGCGGCCGGCTGGGTCATGTTGAGCACCTGGGCGGCACGGTGGATGTTGCCTTCCTCCTCCAGTGCCATCAGCAGCAGCAGCTGGCGGGTCTTCAGGCGGGCGCGGATGAACCAGTGGGTGTAGTTGGTCATGGGCTGTCCTGTGCCGCAAGGGGTGGTGCAGGCTGCGTGAACCCGCGTCCCGGTACCGAGATATCCAGAATCGTATATCGATCAGGTACGAAAAACTATTAGAAAGTTATCGGTCCTCTCCTTACGATCCGTCAACCAACGAGGCGCGCGGCTTGCAGATCGCGCCCAGGACGGAGACGAGATGCGACTGATCCAGTACCGCGCAGCGGACGGCAGGCCGAGCGTCGGGGTGGTCACGCCCGACGGCGAACAGGTGCGCCGGGTGGCCGGGGCCGAGTCGACCTACCAGCTGGCGCTGGCGTCGATCGGCCAGGGCCTCACGCTCGAAGCGCTGGTCGCGCCGAAGCTGGAGGCGGGCGAGCCGTACCGCGCGCTGCTGGAAGCGGGCCGGCTGCTGCCGCCGCTCACGCACCCCGACCCGGCGCGCTGCCTGGTCAGCGGCACCGGCCTCACCCACCTGGGCAGCGCGGCCACGCGCGACGCGATGCACCACAAGGTGGCCGGCGACGAGGACGCGCTGTCGGACTCGATGCGCATGTTCAAGTGGGGGCTGGAGGGCGGCCGGCCGGCCCCCGGCGTGCCGGGCGTGCAGCCGGAATGGTTCTACAAGGGCGACGGCGGCATCGTCGTCGCGCCGGGGGCGCCGCTGGTCTCGCCTGCGTTCGCGCTCGATGCCGGCGAGGAACCCGAGCTGGTGGGCCTGTACGTCATCGGCCCCGACGGCACGCCGTGGCGGCTCGGCTTCGCGCTGGGCAACGAGTTCTCCGACCACGTCACCGAACGGCAGAACTACCTGTACCTCGCCCATTCCAAGCTGCGCGCCTGCGCGGTGGGGCCGGAGCTGCGCACCGGGGCGCTGCCGGCGGACCTGCAGGGCGAAAGCCGCATCCGGCGCGGCGGCGAGATCGTGTGGCGCAAGCCGTTCGCCACCGGCGAGGCGAACATGTGCCACACGATCGAGAACCTCGAATACCACCACTTCAAGTACGCGCAGCACCGCCGTCCGGGCGACGTGCACCTGCACTTCTTCGGCACCGCGACGCTGAGCTTTGCCGACGGCGTGCGCGTGCAGCCGGGCGACTGCTTCGAGATCGAGCTGCCCGCGCTGGGCGCGCCGCTGGTGAATCCGCTGGCGGTCGAGGAACAGCGCTTTGCGGCCGGCGGCGTGCGCCCCCTCTGAGAAGGACCTCGACGATGCCCCAGCTCTTCAAGCACTACATCAACGGCCGCTGGGAAACCGGCGTGACCCTGGGGGTCAGCGAGAACCCCTCCGACCTGGACGACGTGGTGGGCGAGTTCGCGCGTGCCGACGCCAGCCAGACCGAGGAGGCCGTGCGTGCCGCTGCCGACGCGCGCAGCGCCTGGGCCGACAGCACGCCGCAGCGCCGCTTCGAGGTGCTGGACGCGATCGGCAACGAGCTGATCGCGCGCAAGGACGAGCTGGGGCGGCTGCTCGCGCGCGAGGAGGGCAAGACCCTGCCCGAGGCCACGGCCGAGGCGATGCGCGCCGGCATGATCTTCAAGTTCTTCGCCGGCGAGGCCCTGCGCCTGCGCGGCGACCGCCTGCCCTCGGTGCGCCCGGGCGTGGACGTGGAGATCACGCGCGAGCCGGTCGGCGTGGTGGCGCTGATCACGCCGTGGAACTTCCCGCTCGCGATCCCGGCCTGGAAGATCGCCCCGGCGCTGGCCTGGGGCAACACCGTGGTGTTCAAGCCGGCCGAGCTGGTGCCGGCCTGCGCCTGCGCGCTGGCCGAGATCATCGCCCGCTCCGGGTTGCCGGCCGGCGTGTTCAACCTGGTGATGGGCAGCGGCCGCATGGTCGGCCAGACCATGGTCGACAGCCCGCTGGTCGATGCGATCAGCTTCACCGGCTCGGTGCCGGTGGGCGAGGGCATCCTCGCCGCCGCCGGGGCGCGGCGCGTCAAGGTGCAGCTGGAGATGGGCGGCAAGAACCCGCTGGTGGTGCTGGCCGACGCCGACCTGCAGCAGGCGGTCGAATGCGCGGTGCAGGGCGCGTACTTCTCGACCGGGCAGCGCTGCACCGCCTCCAGCCGCCTCATCGTGGAGGCCCCGGTCTACGCGGCCTTCGTGGAACGCCTGCGCGAGCGGGTGCGGCAGCTCAAGGTCGGCCATGCGCTCAAGCGCGGCACCGAGATCGGGCCGGTGGTCGACGCGCGCCAGCTCGAGAGCGTGCGCAACTACATCGAGATCGGCCGCGCCGAGGGCGCCGAGCTGCTGTGCGGCGGCGAGCTGCTGGAGCGCGAGACGCGCGGCCACTACCTGGCGCCGGCGCTGTTCCTCGCGCAGCCGCAGCACCGCATCGCGCGCGAGGAGATCTTCGGCCCGGTGGCCTGCGTGCTGCGTGCCGACGATGCCGACCATGCGCTGGCCCTGGCCAACGACACGCCGTTCGGCCTGTGCGCCGGCGTGTGCACCACCTCGCTGAAGCAGGCGACGCACTTCAAGCGGCAGCTGCAGGCCGGCATGGTGATGGTCAACCTGCCCACCGCAGGCGTGGACCCGCACGTGCCATTCGGCGGCCGCAAGGGGTCGAGCTTCGGGCCGCGCGAGCAGGGCAGTTACGCGGCCGAGTTCTACACCACGGTGAAGACCGCCTACACCATGAGCTGAGTTCCACTGCGCCACCTGCGCCAGCGTCGGGCGCCGGGGCTTCACCCAAGCACAAGAGAGGAGACAGGCAATGAACGCACAAAGACGTCAGGTGATCGCCGGACTCGCCGCGGCAACCATGGCCGCAGGCGTGCCGCTGGCGGCCTTCGCGCAGAAAAAGAAGATCGTGCTCGGTTTCAGCCAGATCGGGGCCGAATCGGAGTGGCGCACCGCCAACACGGAGTCGATCAAGTCGGCCGCCAAGGAGGCCGGCATCGAGCTGAAGTTCTCGGACGCGCAGCAGAAGCAGGAGAACCAGATCAAGGCGATCCGCTCGTTCATCGCGCAGCGCGTGGACGTGATCGCGTTCTCGCCGGTGGTCGAAAGCGGGTGGGAGACCGTGCTGCGCGAGGCCAAGGCGGCCGGGATCCCGGTGATCCTGACCGACCGCGCCGTCAACGTGAAGGACGACTCGCTGTGGGTCACCTTCATGGGTTCGGACTTCCTGGAGGAGGGCCGCAAGGCCGGCCGCTGGCTGGTCGAGAAGATGAAGGACGTCAAGGGTGACGTCAACATCGTCGAGCTGCAGGGCACCGTGGGCTCCGCCCCCGCGATCGACCGCAAGCGCGGCTTCGAGGAGATCATCAAGACCGACCCGAAGTTCAAGATCATCCGCTCGCAGACCGGCGACTTCACGCGCGCCAAGGGCAAGGAGGTGATGGAAGCCTTCCTGAAGGCCGAGGGCCGGAAGATCAACGTGCTGTACGCCCACAACGACGACATGGCGATCGGCGCGATCCAGGCCATCGAGGAGGCCGGCCTGAAGCCGGCGCAGGACATCATCATCATCTCGATCGACGCGGTGAAGGGCGCTTTCGAGGCCATGATGGCCGGCAAGCTCAACGTCACCGTCGAGTGCAGCCCGCTGCTCGGCCCCCAGCTGATGCAGGCCGTGAAGGACCTGATGGCGGGCAAGACGCTGCCCAAGCGCATCGTCACGGAAGAGGGGATCTTCCCGATGGAAGTGGCAGCGAAAGAATTTCCCAATAGGAAGTACTGACCCACCCCCTGCGGCCTTCGGCCGCCCCTCGAAGGGGTGCCCTCCGTGGACCGGCAGGCCCGGACCCACGGTGGCTGCCGGGCTTGAGGCCCTGCATGGCGGGGCCGCGTGATCACGTGGAAGGAGACAGGCAAGTGAACAGGTTCATCAAGGCCCTCGTCCTGGGGCTGGCGTGGGGCGTGGCGGCGCTGGCGCAGCCGGTGGCGGCGCAGGGCAAGGGGACGATCGGCATCGCGATGCCGACCAAGTCGTCGTCGCGCTGGATCTCCGACGGCGAGAGCATGGTGCGCTTCTTCAAGGAGCGCGGCTACGACACCGACCTGCAGTACGCGGAGGACGACATCCCCAACCAGCTGGCGCAGGTCGAGAACATGATCACCAAGGGCGTGAAGGTGCTGGTGATCGCGGCGATCGACGGCACCACGCTGTCCAACGCGCTGCAGAAGGCGGCGGACAAGGGCATCAAGGTGGTGGCCTACGACCGGCTGATCCGGGGCTCGAAGCACGTCGACTACTACACCACCTTCGACAACTTCCAGGTCGGCGTGCTGCAGGCCAACTCCATCGTCGAGAAGCTCGGGCTGAAGGAGGGCAAGGGGCCGTTCAACATCGAGCTGTTCGGCGGCTCGCCCGACGACAACAACGCCTACTTCTTCTACGACGGCGCGATGTCGGTGCTCAAGCCCTACATCGACAGCGGCAAGCTGGTGGTGCGCAGCAAGCAGATGGGCATGGACAAGGTCGGCACGCTGCGCTGGGACGGCTCGGTGGCGCAGGCGCGCATGGACAACCTGCTGTCGGCCTACTACGGCAAGGCACGTCTCGACGCGGTGCTGTCGCCCTACGACGGGCTGTCGATCGGCATCATCTCGTCGCTGCGCGGCGTGGGGTACGGATCGCCCGAGCAGCCGATGCCGGTGATCACCGGGCAGGACGCCGAGATCCCCTCGGTCAAGGCCATCGTGCGCGGTGACCAGACCTCCACGGTGTTCAAGGACACGCGCGAACTGGCCAAGGTGACGGTCGACCTCGTCGAGGCGGTGCTGGCCGGCAGGCAGCCGGCCATCAACGACACCAAGACGTATCACAACGGCGTCAAGGTGGTCCCGTCCATCCTGCTCAAGCCGGTCGCGGTCGATGCCTCCAACTGGAAGGAGGTGCTGGTCTCCAGCGGCTACTACAAGGAGGGGCAGATCAAGTGACGGCAGCGCTGGCGACGCCGCGCCCGGGCGAGGCGGCAGGGCAGCAGGCCGCGCCCATCCTCGAGATGCGCGGCATCCGCAAGACCTTTCCCGGCGTGGTGGCGCTGGACAACGTCAACCTGCGCGTGCGCGCCGGCGAGATCCATGCGCTGGTCGGGGAGAACGGCGCCGGCAAGTCGACGCTGATGAAGGTGCTCAGCGGCGTCTACCCGTACGGCAGCTATGAAGGCAGCATCGTCTTCGACGGCCAGGAGCGCCGCTTCAGCGGCATCGCCGACAGCGAGGCCGCCGGCGTCATCATCATCCACCAGGAGCTGGCGCTGGTGCCGTCGCTGTCGATCGCGGAGAACATCTTCCTCGGCAACGAGCAGGCCCGGCGGGGCGTCATCGACGAGGTGGCCACCTACCGCCGCACGCAGGAGCTGCTCGCCAAGGTGGGGCTGAAGGAGTCGCCGCGCACGCTGGTCACGCACCTGGGCGTGGGCCAGCAGCAGCTGGTCGAGATCGCCAAGGCGCTGGCCAAGCGGGTCAGGCTGCTGATCCTGGACGAGCCCACCGCCAGCCTGAACGAGAGCGACAGCCAGGCCCTGCTGTCGCTGCTGCTGGAGTTCAAGCGGCAGGGCATCACCTCCATCCTGATCTCGCACAAGCTGCACGAGATCTCGCGCGTGGCCGACGCGATCACGGTGCTGCGCGACGGCAGCACCGTGCAGACGCTGGACTGCGTGCACGAGGGCCAACGCGTGCCGGTCAGCGAGGACGTGGTGATCCGCCACATGGTCGGACGTGCGCTGACCGACCGCTATCCGCCACGCACGCCGGCCATCGGCGAGACGGTGTTCGAGCTGCGCGACTGGCGCGTGCACCACCCGGTGCATGCCGGGCGCGAGGTGGTCAAGGGGGTGAGCCTCAGCGTGCGGCGCGGCGAGATCGTCGGCATCGCCGGGCTGATGGGGGCCGGGCGCACCGAGCTGGCGATGAGCGTGTTCGGCCGCTCCTGGGGCCAGCGCATCAGCGGGCAGGTGCTGATGCACGGCAAGCCGGTGGACGTGAGCACGGTGCGCAAGGCCATCGACGCGGGCATCGCCTACGTGACCGAGGATCGCAAGGGCCTGGGCCTGGTGCTGGAAGACGACATCCGCCGCAACGTGAGCCTTGCGCACCTGGCCGGCGTGTCCACGCGCGGCGTGATCGACCCGGCCCGCGAGCAGGCGGTGGCCGGCGAGTTCCGCCGCCGGCTGAACATCCGCTGCGCCGGCCTCACGCAGAAGGTGGTGAACCTGTCGGGCGGCAACCAGCAGAAGGTGGTGCTGGCCAAGTGGCTGTTCGGCCGGCCGCAGGTGCTGATCGTCGACGAGCCGACGCGCGGCATCGACGTCGGCGCCAAGTACGAGATCTATTCCATCATGGCGGACCTCGCCGCCGAAGGGCGGTGCATCGTGATGATCTCGTCGGACATGCCGGAGCTGCTGGGCATGTGCGACCGGATCTACGTGATGAACGCGGGCCGCTTCGTGGCCGAATTCGACCGTTCCGAGGCCTCGCAGGAGGCCATCATGCGCGCCATCATGAGGGCGGACCATGAGTGAGCAAGCGATTGCCGAAGGCAGCGCCGCGCCGCTGCCGAAGTCCTACGCCGGCTTCCTGAAGCACAACGTACGCGAGTACGGGATGCTGCTGTCGCTGGTGCTGATCATGATCTTCTTCCAGGTCATGACCGACGGCACGCTGATGCAGCCGCTGAACCTGACCAACCTGGTGCTGCAGAACAGCTACATCGTCATCATGGCGCTGGGCATGCTGCTGGTCATCGTCTGCGGCCACATCGACCTGTCGGTGGGTTCGGTGTGCGGCTTCATCGGCGCGCTCGCGGCGGTGCTGATGGTGCGCTACGACGTGCACTTCGTGCCGGCCACGCTGCTGTGCCTGCTGGCCGGCGCCGTCATCGGCGGCATCCAGGGCAGCTTCGTCGCCTTCCTGCGCATCCCGTCGTTCATCGTCACGCTGGCCGGCATGCTGGTGTTCAAGGGACTGGCGCTGGCGGTGCTGCAGGGACAGTCGCTCGGCCCCTTCCCGGAGACCTTCCAGCGCCTGAGCTCCGGCTTCATTCCCGACCCGTTCGGCGGCGAGAGCCTGCGCATCGGGTCGTTGCTGCTGGGCATGCTGGTCGCCGCGGCGATGGTGTGGAGCCGGCTGCGCGAGCGCCGGGTGCACATGCAGCACGGCATGGAGGAGGAGCCGTGGGGCTTCTTCGTGGCCAAGACCGCGGTGTTCGCCGCCGCCATCCTGTTCCTGTGCTACCTGATGGCCTCGTACCGCGGCCTGCCCAACGTGCTGATCGTGATGTTCGCGCTGATGCTGGCCTACGACTTCGTCACGCAGCGCACCACGCTGGGCCGGCGCTTCTACGCGCTGGGCGGCAACGAGAAGGCCGCGCGGCTGTCGGGCATCAAGACCGAGCGGCTCACCTTCCTGGCCTTCGTCAACATGGGCGTGCTCGCCGCGCTGGCCGGACTGGTGTTCGCGGCCCGCCTCAACACCGCCACGCCCAAGGCCGGTCTCGGCTTCGAGCTCGACGTGATCGCGGCCTGCTTCATCGGCGGCGCCTCCGCCTCGGGCGGGGTCGGCAAGGTGATGGGCGCGGTGATCGGCGCCTTCGTGATGGGCGTGATGAACAACGGCATGTCCATCCTCGGCATCGGCATCGACTACCAGCAGGTCATCAAGGGCCTGGTGCTGCTGGCTGCGGTGTGCGTGGACGTCTACAACAAGAACAGGTCATGACCACCGCCGCCCCCGTGCTCGAACTCACCGGCATCTGCAAGCGCTTTACCGGCGTGCAGGCGCTGCAGGACGTGAGCCTGCGCCTGCGTGCCGGCGAGGTGCATGCGCTGATGGGGCAGAACGGCGCGGGCAAGTCCACGCTGATCAAGGTGCTGACCGGCGTGTACCCGCCCGACGCCGGCACGGTGACGCTGGCCGGGCGCGAGATCCGCCCCGCCTCGCCGCAGGAGGCGCAGCGCCTGGGCATCAGCACGGTCTACCAGGAGGTGAACCTGTGCCCCAACCTCTCGGTGGCCGAGAACATCTTCGCCGGCCGCTACCCGCGCAAGGGCTGGCAGGGCGGCTGGCGCATCGACTGGAAGCGCATGCACCGCGAGGCCGAGGCGCTGCTGGCGCGGCTGGACCTGCACGTCGACGTGACCCGGCTGCTCTCGGGTTACCCGGTGGCCGTCCAGCAGATGGTGGCCATCGCCCGCGCGCTGAGCGTGCAGGCCCAGGTGCTGGTGCTCGACGAGCCCACGTCCAGCCT
The DNA here is from genome assembly GCF_015476235.1 of Caldimonas thermodepolymerans. Classification (NCBI taxonomy): domain Bacteria; kingdom Pseudomonadati; phylum Pseudomonadota; class Betaproteobacteria; order Burkholderiales; family Sphaerotilaceae; genus Caldimonas; species Caldimonas thermodepolymerans. Next base: position 3,758,492 of record NZ_CP064338.1, on the reverse strand, counting down.
CGACGAGAGCGAGGTGCAGCGCCTGTTCGACGTGCTGCGGCGGCTGCGCGACGAGGGCCTGGCGATCCTGTTCGTCACGCACTTCCTCGACGAGGTGTACGCGATCTCCGACCGCATCACCGTGCTGCGCAACGGGCGCCATGTCGGCGAATACGCCGCGAGCGAGCTGGACCGCGGCGCGCTGGTCACCGCGATGGTGGGGCGCGAGCTGGCCCCGGCGGCGCAGGCGCTGCGCCGCTCGCCGGCGGCCGCCCCCGAAGGCGGCGTGCTGCTCGAGGCCCGCGGGCTGGGACGCAAGGGGCAGCTGCACCCGGTCGACCTGCAGCTGCGCCGCGGCGAGGTGGTAGGCCTGGCCGGGCTGCTCGGTGCCGGCCGCACCGAACTGGCACGCCTGCTGTTCGGGCTGGACGCGGCCGATGCCGGCGAGCTGCGGCTGGGCGGGCGGGTCGTCTCGTTCGACCACCCGGCCCAGGCCGTCCGTCACGGCCTCGGCCTGTGCCCGGAGGACCGCAAGAGCGAAGGCATCGTCGGCGAGCTGTCGGTGCGCGAGAACATCGCCCTGGCGCTGCAGGCGCGCATGGGCCTGCGCCGCACGCTGAGCCGGCGGCGCCAGCAGGAGCTGGCCGAACGCTACATCCGGGCGCTGGGCATCCGCACCGCCGATGCCGAGACACCGATCGCGCAGCTGTCCGGCGGCAACCAGCAGAAGGCCCTGCTGGCGCGCTGGCTGGCCACGCAGCCGGCCTTGCTGATCCTCGACGAGCCGACGCGCGGCATCGACGTGGCGGCCAAGCAGGAGATCATGGGCGAGATCCTGCGGCTGGCCGAGGAGGGCATGGCAGTGCTGTTCATCTCGTCCGAGCTGGACGAGGTGGTGCGCCTGTCCGACCGCGTCGTCGTGCTGCGTGACCGCCGCAAGGTGGGCGAGCTGCCGGCCGGCACCAGCGAGGCGCAGATCTGCGACCTGATCGCCGCGGGAGCCTGACCGTGCGTGAACTGCTGAATCGGGCCACCGCCCACCGACTGTTCTGGCCGCTGGTGACGCTGACGCTGCTGCTGCTCGTCAATGCCGTGATCAACCCCGGCTTCCTGCGGCTGCAGTGGCGCGACGGCCACCTCTACGGCAGCCTGGTCGACATCCTGAACCGGGCGGCGCCGCTGATGCTGGTGTCGCTGGGCATGACGCTGGTGATCGCCACGCGCGGCATCGACATCTCGGTCGGCGCGACGGTGGCGATCAGCGCCGCGGTGGCCGCGCTGATGATCGGCGGGCAGCTGGTCATCGTCGACGGCGTGCCCACCCACGTGAGTCGTTTCCCGATGTGGGCCGCGATCGCCGGTGCACTGGCCGTCGGGGCGGTGGCGGGCCTGTGGAACGGCGTGCTGGTGGCCAAGGTCGGCATGCAGCCCATCATCGCGACGCTGATCCTGATGGTGGCCGGGCGCGGCATCGCGCAGCTGCTGACCAACGGCCAGATCATCACGATCTACTACGCGCCGTACTTCTTCATCGGCAGCGGCTTCTTGCTGGGCCTGCCCTTCGCGCTGTTCGTCGCCGCAGCCGTGTGGGGCGCGCTGCACCTGCTGCTCACGCGCACCGCGCTCGGGCTGTTCATCCAGGCCATCGGCATCAACCCGCAGGCCGCGCGCGTGGCGGGCGTGCGCGCCCGGCTGATCACCGTCGGCGCGTACGTCTTCTGCGGGGTGACCGCGGCGATGGCCGGGCTGCTGATCAGCTCCAACGTGAAGAGCGCCGACGGCAACAACGCCGGGCTGCTGCTGGAGCTGGACGCCATCCTGGCCGTGACCCTCGGCGGGACGCTGCTGACCGGCGGGCGCTTCAGCCTCGCGGGCAGCGTGATCGGGGCGCTGATCATCCAGACGCTGACCTCGACGATCTATTCGATCGGGGTGCCGCCGGAAGTGAACCTGGTGGTGAAGGCGGCGGTGGTGTTCGCGGTGATGCTGCTGCAGTCGGCGGAGTTCCGGGCGCTGCTGCGGCGCATCGCGGTGAGGCCGCCGCGGGAGCCGGTGGAGGGGTGGCCGTGTTGAAGGGGCCTCTGGGGTTTTCCGGTGGTCGCCCCTGCGGGAGCGAGGCGGCTTTCGGGCCGGCCACTGGGGGTTCGCCCCTGCGGGGCGACATCCCCAGCACGGCACAAAGAGCCGCCTCACTCGCGCCGGGGCAACTTTCCCCCTCAGCTCACAAGGCCGACACCCTCGTCTCGGCCAAACACCGCAGCCATGAGGCATGAGCATCTCCCCATGAGCGCCCTCCCCACGCAAGCGAGCACCGAGGTGCGCATCCCCCGCGCACCGCGCCTGCGGCTGGCCCCGCAGCACATCCCGGTGGCCGCGACGATCACCCTGTTCGTCGCGATGGCCACCTTCGGTTCCATCGCCTACGACGGCTTCTTCTCGCCGCAGGTGTTCCTGAACCTGCTGATCGACAACGCCTTCGTGTGCATCGTCGCGGTCGGCATGACCTTCGTGATCCTGTCGGGCGGCATCGACCTGTCGGTCGGCTCGGTGATCGCGCTGGCGACGATGATCTCGGCGTCGCTGGTGGAGCAGCACGGCTGGCCTCCGGGGATCGTGATCCCGCTGGTGCTGGTGCTCGGTGCCGGCTTCGGCACCACGATGGGCCTGCTGATCGAGCGCTTCCGGCTGCAGCCGTTCATCGTCACGCTGGCGGGCATGTTCCTGGCGCGCGGGCTGTGCTACCTGATCAGCATCGACTCGATCAGCATCACGCACGAGTTCTACGCCTGGGCGGGGCAGTGGCGCCTGCCGGTGTGGGGCGGGGGGGCGTCGCTGTCGCTCAGCGCCCTGCTGGCGCTGGCGGTCGTGGCGGTGGCGGCCTTCGTCGCGCACGGCACGCAGTTCGGCCGCACGGTCTACGCCATCGGCGGGAACGCGCATTCGGCGATGCTGATGGGCCTGCCGGTGGCGCGCACCACGGTGCAGGTCTATGCGCTGAGCGGCCTGTGTTCGGCGCTGGCGGGCGTGGTGTTCACCTTCTACATGCAGTCGGGCTACGGCCTGCATGCCATGGGGCTGGAGCTGGACGCGATCGCGGCCGTGGTGATCGGCGGCACGCTGCTCAGCGGCGGCGTCGGCTACGTGCTGGGCACGCTGTTCGGCGTGCTCATCCTCGGCATGATCCAGACGCTCATCATGTTCGACGGCTCGCTGAGCTCGTGGTGGACGCGCATCGTGATCGGTGCGCTGCTGTTCATCTTCTGCCTGCTGCAGCGCCTGTTCGAGACCGGCCGGAGGACCTCGGCATGAGCGGCGCCGCGCCGGCGGGCGCGCACTGGGTCGGCATCGACTGGGGCACCACCCACCGGCGCGCCTGGTATTTCGCGGGCGGCGAGCTGGCGGGCCGGTACGCCGACGACCAGGGCGTGCTGGCCTGCGCGCCGCGGTTCGCCGAGTCGCTGCGCGAGCTGCTGCAGCGGCTGTCGGCGCCGGCGGACAGCACCGTCGTGATGGCCGGCATGGTGGGCAGCGCGACCGGCTGGCAGGAGGTGCCGTACCTCGACGCCGGCCAGCCGGTCACCGCATGGGCGCGCCAGCTGGTGCCGGTCGCGGGGGCGGCGCGCTGGTTCATCGTGCCGGGCTGCTGCTGGCAGCAGGGCGACGAGGTCGACGTGATGCGTGGCGAGGAGACGCAGCTGCTCGGCGCCTGGTCGTGGGCGCCGCGCGACGGCTGGTACTTGCTGCCGGGCACGCACAGCAAGTGGGTGCAGCTGCGCGACGGCCGCGTGGTGCAGCTGCGCACCTGCATGAGCGGCGAGCTGTACGCGCTGCTGTCGCGCCACGGCACGCTGGCCTCGCTGATGCCGCCCGCAGCGGGCGGCCGGGCGGACGATCCGCTGGTGCACGCGCAGGCGTTCGCGCAGGGGGTGCACGCCGCGGGCCGCGGGGACCTGAGCCGCGAGCTGTTCGGCTGCCGCGCCCGGGTGGTCACCGGGCGGTTGCGGCGCGAGGAGGCGGGCGCCTACCTCAGCGGGCTGCTGCTCGGCACCGAGTGGCACGAGGCGCTCGCCCACGGCTTGCCGCGCGATGCGGCGGTGTGCGTGATCGGCTGCCCGGCGCTGTCGCGGCTGCACTTGCGCTGCGCGCAGGTGCTGGGGCTGGAGGCGGTCGCGCTGGACGCCGACGCGGTGCAGGTGGCCGCCTGGCGGGCACTGGGGGCCCGCGCGATGGAGACGCAGGCATGAACGAAGCGCCGCACGGGCCCGGCCTGCCGCTGGTGGCCATCCTGCGCGGGCTCGCGCCCGCCCGGGCCCCCGAGGTGGCCGACGTGCTGTTCGACGCAGGTTTCCGGGCGCTGGAGGTGCCGCTGAACCGGCCCGGGGCACTGGCGAGCATCGAAGCCATCGTGCAGCGGGCGCGGGAGGGCGTGCTGGTCGGTGCCGGCACCGTGCTGGAGACGGCGCAGGTCGAGGCGGTGCACGCCGCGGGCGGCCGCCTGGTGGTGATGCCCCACACCGATGCCGAGGTGATCGCACGCGCGCGCCAGCTGGGCATGTTCGTCGCGCCGGGCGTGTTCACGGCCAGCGAGGCGTTCGCGGCGTTGAAGGCCGGCGCGCATGCGCTCAAGCTGTTCCCGGCCGAGGTGCTGGGCCCGGCCGGGCTGGCGGCGCTGCGCACGGTGCTGCCGCCCGGGACCGCGCTGTGGCCGGTGGGCGGCATCACGCCGGAGGCGATTGCGGCATGGTGCCGGGCCGGGGCCACCGGCTTCGGCGTGGGCGGCGCGCTGTTCCGGCCGGACGAGACGCTGCAGCGGCTGCGCGAGCGGGCGCAGGCCTTCGTCGCGGCGTGGCAGGCGGCTCAGGTGAGCCGGTAGACGTCCAGCAGCACGCGGCGCGCCTGGCGCTCGCCGCTGGCGATCGCGATGGTGCGGTTCAGGTGCGCCCATTGCGGCGCGCCGGTCTGGAAGCGCATCACGGTGCGGAAGAAGTAGCGCTCGCGCGGCACCGCTTCGCCGCGTGCCAGCAGCTGCATCACCTCGGGGTCGGCATGGCGCATGCCTTCGCTGCGCACCTCGACCAGCGCGCCGTCGGTGGTGCGGATCACGTAGTGCGCGGCGATGTCCAGCACGCCGTCGGCACGCTGGATCTGCCAGTCCACGCCGCCGGCGACGATCTCGCCGTTGAGCTCCGGCCCGCGCACCGTGCCGCCGCCCAGCGGCACGAAGCGGCGCTCGCCGTAGGGGGCGGGGCCGAGCGAGACCAGCTCGTCGACCTCGCAGGCCACGTGGGTCATCGGCAGCAGGACCGGGGGCGGGGGCAGGGTGGGGGCGGACATGCGGCAGCGGGGTTCTGGTCTATCCGGATGGAGGTGGCGCGGCGCTCGGGCCAACATCGGGCACCTCCTGCTGCGCCACGATAGGCGCAGTGCCCGTCGTTTCGCGTCATCCGAAAGGATGACGCCGCTGCGCTGCCGCCATGCGATGAACATCTGGCCCACGCCCACCACCTCGGCCCCAGCCGGCGCCCCGCAGGCGGCGCTGGCCGGCGTGATCGAAGGCATCGGCGAGGACGGCTTCGCCGAGCACGGCCTGCGCGAGCTCAACCGGGGGCTGCCCGCAGCGTCCTGGTCGGTCTACCAGGTCTGGCACGACCGGCCGCCGGTGCTGCACCTGTCCTCCAGCCTGGGCGTGGCGGACACCACGCGCGACTGCTTCGGCGCCTACCGCGACGGCCTGTACCTGCGCGACCGCAGCTTCGACGCGCTGCGGCAGGTCGCGCCCGGCCACGCGGCCGTGCTGCGCATGGGGGCCGAGGACGCGCCCAACGAGGAGCACCGCGAGCGCATCTACCGGCGCCACCGCATGATCGAGCGGCTGTCGGTGGCGCGGCGCGAGGCCGACGGCTCCCTGCTGGCGGTCAACCTCTACCGGCATGCCCACCAGCCGCGTTTCTCGGGTGACGAGCTGGACGCCTTCACGACGATGGCGACCAGCCTGCTGGCCGCGGTGCGGCGCCACCTGGCGCTGGTCGAGTCGGTGCGCCAGCCCCCGTGGAATCCGCGCGAGGCGATGGCGCGTGCCTGCCCGGCGCTCACCCAGCGCGAGCTGGACGTGTGCGAGCGCCTGCTGCGCGGCTGGAGCTACGACGGCGTGGCGGCCGACATGGGCCTGAGCGTGGCCACCGTCAAGACCTACCGTGCCCGCGCCTTCGAGCGGCTGGGGCTGCATTTCCGCAGCGAGCTGTTCGCCCGCTTCGGCGCGCCGCCGCGGCGCTGATGCGGTCCGCTGTCAGCCTTTCGGTTGACAGGGCGCTGGCGGGGCCGGCGCCACACTGTGGCGCATCGACCCCGGTCCACGGGGCGTGAGAGAGGAGACACGCATGCCCGCATGCACACGCCGTGCGCTGCTGGCGGCCACCCTGGGCGCGACCGCGTCGTCGCTGCTCTGGCCGGGGGCCGCCTACGCCCAGAAGTATCCGGAACGGCCGGTGAAGCTGACGGTGGGGTTCCCGCCGGGCAGCGGCCCGGACGTGGTGGCCCGCCTGATCGGGCAGAAGCTCGCCGAGCTGCTCGGCCAGTCGGTGGTGGTGGACAACCGCGCCGGCGCGGGTGGCCAGATCGCGACGCAGTCGGTGGCCAAGAGTCCGCCGGACGGCTACAGCCTGCTGCTGGCCGAGGTCGGCTCGATCAGCATCGCGCCGCCCGCGTTCTCCAAGCTGCCCTACGACCCGCTGCGCGAGCTGCAGGTGCTGACCGAGGTGGTGCGCTCGGACTTCCTGCTGGTGGTGCCGGCGAACTCGCCGCACCGCACGCTGGCCGAGTTCATGAACGCCCACAAGGGCAGCAAGGAGCGGGTCAACTTCGGCACCTTCGGCGCCGGCACGCCCGGGCACTTCGGGGCCGAGCTGCTGGGCGCGGCGGGCAATTTCCCGGTCGAGGCGGTGCACTACCGCAACACCGGCGACGCGGTGTCGGCCATCGCCAAGGGCGAGGTCGCGGCGGCCTTCGTCTCGACCGCGCTGGGCGCGGCCCAGGTCAAGGGCGGCACGATGCGCGCCCTGGCCAGCACCGCCGCGGCCCGGGTGCCGCAGCTGCCGGACGTGCCGACCTTCACCGAGGCCGGCATCCAGGGCATCGACGTGTCGGCATGGTTCGCCTTCTTCGTGCCGACCGGCACGCCGCAGCCGATCGCCGAGCTGCTCGCGCGCCAGCTGGTCGCCGCGGTGCAGTCGCCGGACGTCAAGCAGAAGCTGATCGAGGCCGGCTTCAGCGTCACCGGCACCTCGACCGAGGAGGCCCGCCGCATGGTGGCCGCCGAGGCCCCGCGCTGGGCCGAGATCGTGCGGCGCACCGGCTTCAAGGGCGACTGAGCCTCGCTGCGATGCAAGACGCCCCTGTCCCGCAGGCGGGGCAGGGGCGCATGCGTGCACAGGCGATCCGGCGCGCATCCTGCGCCGGCACGCCTTACTTGGCGGTGGGCATCACGAACTCGGCGCCCTTCGGGGTGCTCTCGGGCCAGCGCTGCATCACCGACTTCTGGCGGGTGTAGAAGCGCACGCCTTCCTCGCCGTAGGCGTGCATGTCGCCGAACAGCGAGCGCTTCCAGCCGCCGAAGCCGTGCCAGGCCATCGGCACCGGGATCGGCACGTTGATGCCCACCATGCCGACCTCGATGCGGCGGGCGAACTCGCGTGCGACGTTGCCGTCACGGGTGAAGCAGGCCACGCCGTTGCCGTACTCGTGCGCGTTGACCAGCTCGACCGCCTCGGCGAAGTCCTTCACGCGCACGCAGGCCAGCACCGGGCCGAAGATCTCCTCGCGGTAGATGCGCATCTCGGGCGTGACGTGGTCGAACAGCGTGCCGCCCAGCCAGAAGCCGTTCTCGTGGCCGGGCACGCGGTAGCCGCGGCCGTCGACCAGCAGCGTCGCGCCGCTCCTGACGCCGTCCTCGATGTAGCCGCAGATGCGGTCCAGCGCCTGCTTCGTGACGATCGGGCCCATCTCGGCGTCGAGCTCCATGCCGTTGCTGATCTTCAGCGCCCTGGCGCGCTCGGCGAGCCGGGGCACGATTCGGTCGGCCACGTCGCCGACCAGCACCGCCACCGAGATCGCCATGCAGCGCTCGCCGGCCGAGCCGTAGGCCGCGCCGACCAGGGCGTCGACCGCCTGGTCCAGGTCGGCGTCGGGCATCACGACCATGTGGTTCTTCGCGCCGCCCAGCGCCTGCACGCGCTTGCCGAAGTGGGCACCGCGCTCGTAGATGTACTGCGCGATCGGGGTCGAGCCGACGAAGCTGACGGCCTTGACGTCCGGGTGCTCCAGCAGCGCGTCGACCGCGACCTTGTCGCCCTGCACGACGTTGAACACGCCGTCAGGCAGGCCGGCCTGCTTGAGCAGCTCGGCCATGAACAGCGAGGGGCTCGGGTCGCGCTCGCTGGGCTTGAGCACGAAGGTGTTGCCGCAGGCCAGCGCCACCGGGAACATCCAGCACGGCACCATGCAGGGAAAGTTGAACGGCGTGATGCCGGCCACCACGCCGAGCGGCTGGCGCATGGTCCAGTTGTCGATGCCGGTGGAGACCTGGTCGGTGTAGTCGCCCTTGAGCAGCTGCGGGATGCCGCAGGCGAACTCGACGATCTCGATGCCGCGGGTGACCTCGCCCTGCGCGTCGGTGAACACCTTGCCGTGCTCGGCAGTGATCATCGCGGCCAGCGTGTCGCGGTGGGTGTTCAGCAGCTCGAGGAACTTGTTCAGCACGCGCGCGCGGCGGATCGGCGGGGTGTTCGACCATCCGGGCAGCGCGGCCTTGGCGGCGGCGACGGCGGCCTGCACGTCCTCGACCGAGCCCAGCAGCACCTGGCGCGCCACCGCGCCGGTGGCGGGGTTGTAGACGTCCTGGCTGCGCCCGCCGGTGCCGGCGGTGGCCTGTCCTGCGATCCAGTGCTGCACGGTGGCGGAAAACTTCGGTTCGGGTGCACCCATGGCGGTCTCCTTGGTCCTCGGGTTCGGTAGGCAACGCCGTCCAGTCTAGGCCGCCCCCGGCCCTGCTCCAAGCCCGCAATGCTGACTTCATTGTTTGGATTGATGAACAATGAGGCCAGTCTTCGGGAGACAACCATGCAGGATGCCCGCATCCAGGCCCTGTGGGCGCACGTGCACGCGCTGGGCGTGCTGGCGCGCCAGGGCAGCTACACCGCCGCCGCGCAGCGCCTGGGCATTTCCAAGGCAGCGATGAGCCAGCGCATCGCCGAGCTGGAGCGCGCCGCGGGCGTGCCGCTGGTGCTGCGCACGACGCGCTCGGTGCGGCTGACCGAGGCGGGCCAGCAGCTGGTCGACGCCACGCGCGAGGCCTACGAGCAGATCGAGCGCAGCTTCGCCGGGGTCAAGGACATGGCCGGCGCGCCGCGCGGCCTGGTGCGCGTGACCGCACCGGTGGCGCTGGGGCGGCAGCAGATCGTGCCGCGGCTGGGCGAGTTCCTGCGCCGCCATCCCGAGGTGCGCGTCGAGCTGGACCTGGCCGACCGCCTGGTGCCGCTGGCGCAGGAGGGCTTCGACCTGGCGATCCGCCACACCGCGGCCGCGCCCGAGACGCACGTGGCCTGGGTGCTGTGCGAGACCCGCTCGTGGCTGGTGGCCAGCCGCGCCTACCTGCGCCGGCGCGGCGCGCCGCAGACGCCCGAGGCGCTGGCCGAGCACGAATGCCTGACCTACCTGCGCCCGGGCGAGGCGCCGAGCTGGTCGTTCGTCGCCGAGGGCGCGCGGCGCGGCGAGGCCCGGCGCGTGACGGTGCCGGTGCGCGGGCCGTTTTCGGCCAACAACAGCGAGGTGCTGCGCGAGGCGGTGCTCGACGGGCTGGGGCTGGCGGTGCTGCCGGACTTCTCGGCCCAGTCGGCGTTGCGGGCCGGGCGGCTGCAGGCGGTGCTGCCCGGCTGGCGGCCGGTGGGCGCGTTCGGCGAGCGCATCTACGCGATCCGGCCCTACAGCCCGGTGGTGCCGCGCGCGGTGCAGGCGCTGGTGGCCTACCTGCGCGAGGTGCTGGCGGCAGGGTTTGCGCCCTGAGGCGGGCCGGGGAGCGGAAGGCGGGCGCGCGGGCCGTCCGGCCCGGGGCAGGGAGGCGGCCACCGCCGCCGCAGGGGCGGCCGTGGCCTCGACGCGGGCGCGCGGGACGCGCCCGGTAAGGAAGGAACGTCAGGCGGCCTGCTGGCTGCGCTTGAGCAGGTCCAGGGCCACGTCGACGATCATGTCTTCCTGGCCGCCGACCATGCGGCGCTTGCCCAGTTCGACCAGGATGTCGACGGTCTTGAGGCCGTACTTCTTCGCGGCCACTTCCGAGTGGCGCAGGAAGCTCGAGTACACGCCGGCATAGCCCAGCGCCAGGGTCTCGCGGTCCACGCGCACCGGACGGTCCTGCAGCGGGCGCACGATGTCGTCGGCCGCGTCCATCAGCTTGTACAGGTCGCAGCCGTGGTTCCAGCCCATGCGCTCGGCCGCGGCGATGAACACCTCCAGCGGCGCGTTGCCCGCACCGGCGCCCATGCCCGCCAGGCTGGCGTCGACGCGGTCGCAGCCTTCCTCCACCGCGACGATGGAGTTGGCCACGCCCAGGCTCAGGTTGTGGTGCGCGTGGATGCCGGTCTGGGTCTCGGGCTTGAGCACGTCCTTGAACGCGCGGAAGCGGTCGCGCACGTCGTTCATGTTCAGCGCGCCGCCGGAGTCGACCACGTACACGCAGGTCGCGCCGTAGCTTTCCATCAGCTTGGCCTGCTGGGCCAGCGCCTGCGGCGTGGTCATGTGGCTCATCATCAGGAAGCCGACGGCCTCCATGCCGAGCTCGCGGGCGTACTCGATGTGCTGCTTCGAGATGTCGGCCTCGGTGCAGTGCGTGGCCACGCGCACGACGCGCGCGCCGGCCTCGTAGGCCGCCTTCAGGTCGTGCACGGTGCCGATGCCGGGCAGCAGCAGCGTGGCGATCTTGGCGTGCTTGACGACGCTGGCCACCGCCTCGATCCATTCCAGGTCGGTGTGCGCGCCGAAGCCGTAGTTGAAGCTCGAGCCCTGCAGGCCGTCGCCGTGCGCGACCTCGATGGAGTCCACGCGGGCTTCGTCCAGGGCCTGGGCGATCTGCTTGGCCTGCTCGACGCTGTACTGGTGGCGGATGGCGTGGCTGCCGTCGCGCAGCGTCACGTCCGAGATGTAGATTTTCTTGGCCGGGGAGAAGGTCATCACGGGGCTCCTGGGGATCACGCCGCCACGGCGTCTTGCAGCATCTTGGCGGCCATGCGCTCGGCCGTGGCCAGCGCCGCGCTGGTCATGATGTCGAGGTTGCCGGCATAGGCGGGCAGGTAGTGCGCCGCGCCTTCGACTTCCAGGAAGATGGAGGTCTTCAGGCCGGACATGCGGTCGCCCACGCCGGGGATGCGCACGCCCTCGACGCGGTCGAACTGCACTGCCTGCTTCATGCGGTAGCCGGGCACATAGGCCTGCACGGCCGCGACCATCTTCTCGACCGACTCGGCAATCGCCTCCTCGGAGGCCAGGTCGCTGAGCGTGTAGACCGTGTCGCGCATGATCAGCGGCGGCTCGGCCGGGTTCAGGATGATGATGGCCTTGCCCTTGGTGGCGCCGCCCACCACCTCGATCGCGCGCGAGGTGGTCTCGGTGAACTCGTCGATGTTGGCGCGCGTGCCCGGGCCGGCGCTCTTGCTGGAGATCGAGGCGACGATCTCGGCGTAGTGCACCTTGGCCACGCGCGAGACGGCCGCGACCATCGGGATGGTGGCCTGGCCGCCGCAGGTGACCATGTTGACGTTGCCGGCGTCCAGGTGCTGCTCGCCGTTGACCACCGGGATGCAGTACGGGCCGATGGCCGCCGGGGTCAGGTCGATCATGCGGATGCCCGGCTTCTTGCTGCGCAGGAAGGCGTCGTTCTTGACGTGCGCACCCGCGGAGGTGGCGTCGAACACGATGTCGATGTCGCCGAACACCGGCAGGCGCGTCAGGCCCTCGACGCTTTCATGCGTGGTCGCCACGCCCAGGCGCGCGGCGCGCGCCAGGCCGTCGGAGTTGGGGTCGATGCCCACCATGGCGGCGCACTCGATGTGCTTGCCGTGGCGCAGGATCTTGATCATCAGATCCGTGCCGATGTTGCCGCTGCCGACGATGGCAGCCTTGAGTTTGCGGGTCATGAAGCAGATTTCCAGTTATTGATCGGCAAAGCTGGCGCTGACCGAGCCCAGCCCTTCGATGTCGGCCCGGTAGGTGGTCCCGGGCGTGACCTTGACCATCGGGCCCAGCGCGCCCGACAGCACCAGCTGGCCGGCACGCAGCGGCGTGCCCTTCTGCGCCAGCGTGCGCGCCAGCCACACCACCGCGTTGAGCGGGTGGCCCAGGCAGGCGCTGCCCGCGCCGCGCGAGGCTTCCTCGTCGCCGGCGGTCAGGCGCATCTTGCACTCGCGCAGGTTCAGGCCGGTCAGGCTCACCGGCGTGCCGCCGATGACGTAGGCCGCCGAGGAGGCGTTGTCGGCCACCGTGTCGACGAAGCGGATGTTCCAGTCGGCGATGCGGCTGTCGACGATCTCCAGCGCCGGCAGCACGAACTCGACGGCGCGCATCACGTCCACCAGCGTGGGCTGTTCCGTGGTGATGTCCCGGCCGAGCACGAAGGCCACTTCCGCCTCGATCTTGGGCTGCAGCAGGCCCTGCATCGGGATCGGCAGCCCTTCGTGACGCTCCATGTCCTCGAACAGCAGACCGAAGTCCGGCTGGTCCACGCCCAGCTGCTTCTGCACGGCGGGCGAGGTCAGGCCGATCTTGGCGCCGACCACGCGCGCGCCGGCGGCCTGCTGGCGCTCGTGGTTGATGCGCTGGATGGCGTAGGCGTCGTCCGCGTCGAGGGCGGGGAACTGTTCGCGCAGCGGCGCGACGGGCTGGCCGCTCTGGGCGGCCTGGCGCAGCAGGCTGGCGGCCTGCTCGCGTTGCTCGGGGGTCAACATCAAGGTCTCCGGAAATCACAGGCCCCCGAAGGGGCCGCGGTCACGGACGCTCAGAAGCTCAGCGTTGCGGCCAGCGTCCTCGCGTCACTCAATTGCTCGAGGTTCAGCACCTGCTGGTACAGGCGCTCGGCCTGCGCGGCCTGCATGCCGGCGGCCTGGGTGCATTCCTGGAACTTTTTCTGGAACTCGGCGGCCGACATCGGGTTGCTCGGGTCGCCCTTGGCCACGCGCACGAGCTTCTCGACGCGGCGGCCGTCACGCAGCTGCATCACCACGCGCGCGGCGCCGGGGCCACCGCCCGGGCGGCCCAGCGTCGGGTCGAGGTGGGTGGTGGTGCGGGCCGTGATGGCCAGCAGGTCGGCGCGCTTGAGCGCCTCGGGCGTGAAGTGTTCCAGCTTCACGTCGCCGTCCAGCAGCGCGGCGGCGACCACCCACGGGTTGCTGAACTGCGCGTCCACCACCGAGCCGGGGCGCTGCTTGCGCTCCAGCGGGGCGTTCAGCAGGCCGTACTCGCCCGGGCCGCAGTGGATCTCGATGCGCTCGACATCCTGCGCGCGCAGCTTGTACTCGGCCCTGAGCGCCAGCGCCGCATCGACCGCGACGTGGCCGCCGCGGCACGAGGGATAGGGCTTGAACGCGATGTCCGGGCTGGCGAACTTCTCGCCCAGGCCATTGAGCAGCAGCTCGCGCGAGTAGTTGCCGCCATGGTACTGCTTGTACAGGCCCTTGGGACCTTCCAGCACGCGCTTGGCGCCGACCACGCCGCGCTGCACCAGGCGCGCGGAGATGATGCCGCCGTAGCTGGCGAAGCCGGGGCCCAGGCGCTTGGAGTGCGCGCCGTCCAGGTTGCCCTGCGAGTTGCCGGCGATCTGGTGCAGCGCCAGGCCCGCGGCGGAGTTGATCTGTTCGGCCGGCAGGCCCAGCAGGCGCGCGGCGACCATCGCCGAGCCGATGAAGCCGTACATCGGCGTCGGGTCCCAGCCGACGACGAAGCCGTCGGCCCCGGGCGAGCCCGCACGAGACATGCGGCACACGATGTCGGTGCCCACCGCGGTGGCGGCGATCAGTTCCTTGCCGCTGACGCCACCGACCAGTTCGGCCACGGCCAGCACCGCCGGCACGGTGACGACCGCGGCGTGCATGAACGAGGGTTCGTAGGTGTCGTCGAACTCGAGCGCATGTCCCATCGAGGCGTTGATGCGCGCGGCGGCCTCGGCCGGCACGCGCAGCGTGCTGCCCCAGACCTGGCTTTCGGCGCGGCCGCCGCTTTCCTGCGTCCACTCGCGCAGGATCTTCATGGCGGGGTCGTGGCGCGCGGCCACCGCGATGGCCAGCGTGTCGAGGATCTGGTTCTTGGCCGCGGCGACGACGGGCGCGGGCAGGTGCTCGAACTTCACGTTGGCGCAGAAGTCCGACAGGTCGGCCATGCCGTCACGCACGATGGCCGCGGCCGCTGCCGCGGAGGCCGCAGGCGCGGGAGCAGGAGCGGCCGCACCGGCTTGCGCGCGCACCCAGCCCGGGCCGAGGGCGAAGCTGCCAGCCATGCAGGCGCCGAGGCGGGTGAATTGTCTCCGGTCGAGTTTCATGGGGGAACTCCTGTTGTCTTTGCTGTGTGACGTGCGGTGTGCCGATGGGCCCGCAGACTATGGACAGCCCGGCAAGGCAGGACAAGACAAGGCGCCTCATTTCTGCTATTCGCGCAGCACATAGCAGGCATGTGTGCACGCGCGTTGTGGCGGGGGCGGCACTCACCCAGAATGGCCGGCCCCAAGACCAAAGGAGATGTGCATGCTCAAAAGAAGAAAGATGCTCGCGGCCGTGGCGCTGGCGATGGCGGGCGGCCCGGCGCTGGCCGCCGGCCCGGCAGCCGTGCGCGAGTTCGAGGTGGCGGATTTTCGCTCCTACCTGCCGGCCGAGCACCCGGTGCGCCGCGGCCTGCAGGCCTTCGCGGACCGCGTGGCCCGGCTCAGCGGCGGGCGGCTGCGCGCGAAGGTGCGCACCGACACGATCCCCGGCGGGCCGGGCCAGCAGATGGCCGCGCTGCGCAGTGGTGGCGAGGGCGTGCCCGACCTGATGCTGGTGTCGGTCACGGGGCTGGCGCCGCTGGAGCCGGCCTTCGGCGTGCTGGATTTCCCGTTCACGCTCAAGGATGAAGCCCAGGCGCACGCGCTGCTGGACGGCCGCTTCGGCACCGCGCTGCTGAACCGCCTGCCCGAGCACGGCCTGGTCGGCACCGCCTGGTGGGAAAGCGGCATGCGCCAGATGACCTCGTCGAAGGCGCCGCTGGACAGCGCCGCGGCCTTCCAGGGCCTGAAGTTCCGCGTGATTCCCGAGCCGTTCTTCTCGGACGTCTACGGCGCGCTGGGCGCGACGCCGGTGCCGATGCTGTTCAAGCCGGTCTACGAGGCGCTCAAGACCGGCCGCGCCGACGCCCAGGACAACACCGAGGCGCAGATCATCGCCGGCAAGTTCCATGAAGTGCAGCAGTGGCTGACCCTCACCAACCACGCCTATGCCGCGATCGTGCTGGTGGCGCGTGCACCGTTCTGGCAGTCGCTGAGCGCCGACGACCAGGACCTGCTGCGCCAGGCCGCGCAGCACGCGGGCCAGCTGCAGCGCCGCTGGGTGCACGAGGACACGCTGCGCGTGCGCGCGAAGCTGCAGGAGCTGGGCATGAAGGTCGCCGAACTGCCCGAGGCCGAGCGCCAGAAGCTCGAGGCGCTGACCCGCCCGGTGCGCGAGCGCTACGCAGCGAAGTTCGACGCGCGCCTGATGGCGCTGTACGAGCAGGAGCTCAACGCCATCCAGCAGAAGGCCCGCTGAAAGCGCAAGGCCCGAACGACGAAGAGCCGGTCCGCGCAAGCGGCCGGCTCTTCTGCTTTTGGGGAACACCCGGCGGCGGGGCCGCCGGGCTGCGGGGCGATCAGAAGCGGAAGTTCACGCCCACCGAGAACGTCGTGACGTCGCCACCGGCGCGCACCCGGGGAGCGCTCGGGCTCGGACGGATCTGCGAGTTGTCGTCCTGGGTCAGGTAGCTGATGCCGGCGAACACCGCGAACGTCGGGTCGATGTAGTGGCGGTAGTACAGCGCCGCGCTGCGTGCATCGGCGTCGTCCAGCGGGCTGAAGTACTGGCCGATGGTGTACAGCAGGTGGTCGACCTCGGTCAGTCGGGTCACGCCGCTCAGGATCAGCGCCTTCTCGGCCTTGGAGATGGCGACGTCGCCGTTGGCGTCCACCGCCTGGTTGGTCTTGTCCTTGTAGCTGAAGGTCAGGCCCAGGTCGGTGCCCTTGATCACCTTGGTGAACACGCCGATCGAGTGCTCCAGCACGTCGGTGGTCTTGACGGCGCCGCCGCGGCGGTTGTTGCCCAGGTGGTGGATCGCGTAGCCGAACGCCCAGTCACCCGTCTCGTAGCGCAGGTAGGCGTTGGTCATGCTGCTGGCACCCGCCACCGATTCCGACGGCGAATGCGAGGCCTGGAGCGAGAACCCGCCGAACTTGGGCGACAGGTAGTGGATGGTGTTGTCGGTGCGCGAGATCGGGTTGATCATGAAGCCGACCGAACCCGCGGGGACGTTGGGGTCGAGCGCGCGCGACGGCGTGCCGGGCGTGCCGGAGCCCTGGATCAGCAGCGCGCCTTGCGTGCCGTAGGGGCCCAGCTGCGCCGGATCGAAGTCCAGCGAGTACAGGTAGCTCGGGCCCTGCACGCGACCCATGCGCACTTCACCGAAGCTGCCGGCCAGCGAGACGTAGGCCTGGCGGCTGTAGACACGGTCGGCGGAGCCACCGGTCGAGCCCAGGCGGCCGCTGTCGGTGTTGAAGCCGCTTTCCAGGCGGACCCCGGCCTTCATGCCGTTGGCCAGTTCCTTCGTGAACAGGAAGCCCAGACGGCTGCTGCCCAGGCCACCGGCGTCCACCACCGAGCGGGTGTGCGTGCCGCCGTCGCCGTCGGCGCGGTAGTGCTGCATCATGATGTCGGCCACACCATAGATGCGCATCTCGACCCCGCTGCCCAGTTGGAACTGGGCGGAAGCCAGGGCGGGCGCCGCGCAGGCCGCAGCAATGGCCAGGATCTTGAAACTCTTGAACTTCAAATCGGTCTCCGTGTCGTATTTGTCTGAGCTGCGGTCCGTGCGAACCGGCTCACGGTCCCGATCGGTGCGTGCCGATCGTGTGGGTCGCTCGTAGGCGCAACTGCGACGGGGCACGTCGCAGTTGCAGCGTGAGTGTGTGGACTGCCTTGAGGTGCAGCAAGGCGAGAAGGGCGATTTCTAGTATTCGGGCCCCGCATATCTCGCAGCGTGTCACGCGGCGCCGCGATCACGCGTGACCGGTCGCACGATGCCTCGTGGCGTGCACGCATCGCGATGCCGCTGCCAATGGGCAAAAGGAAACCGCGCCCCGGGCCAACGGGCCAGGCCCGAAGCCGCAAGGCGCGGTGGTCGTGCGTGGCGCCCCCTCGGGGGCGCGCGTGGTCAGGCGGCCGAGGCGCGGCTGCGCGACGCCGTGCGCGGACGCGAGGCCGTGTCCGGCGCGGGGGGCGTGTCGCCCAGCAAGGGGTTGCGCGCCAGGTGCAGGAGGCTGGCGGCCAGCATGCGGTGGAAGTCATCCACCGATTCGCCCGAGGACCCGGCGATCGCGTTGCCGTCCTGCAGCGCCAGCGTGAAGCGGCTCAGGCGGTTGGGCAGCTCGGGATCCTTTTCCAGCGTCTCGGGCGGCAGCGTGCGTTGCCACCAGGAGGTCAGTTCCTCGCGCTGCAGCTCGCGGATCTTCAGGAAGCGCTTGCGCGCGGCCTGCTCGGGCACCGACTTCTCGACGCTGAGGATCACGCCCAGGCGCCAGAAGTCGGCGGCGAAGTAGGGGCGCGAGGCCGGGCTGCAGAAGACGCGGTAGACATGCTGCTCGAAGGTCTCGCCGGGCAGCGGCTGCTGGTACTGGCCGATCTGGCTGTGCCAGCGCTCGTAGCTGTCCTCGATCAGCGCCACCAGCAGCTGGTCCTTGTTCTCGTAGTGCCAGTACACGCTGCCCACGGGCAGGCCGGCCTTGGCCGCCACCTTGGCGACCGTCGTGCCGTTGTAGCCGTACTTGGACACCACTTCGAACGCAGCAGCGAGGATGCGTTCACGCACGGCGGGACTGGTCCGGTGCTCTCCGGCGCGGCGGGGGGCATTCCTGGTGACGGTCACGAACTACCTCGCATCTGCGGAAACGGAAGGGGGAATGAACGATCGGGGCCGGCACCGCGGGTGGCGGCGCGGCCCAGATTATGGTGCATCAGGAACGCGCCTGGCCCGGCACGCCCGCGGGTGGCGGCGCCTCGGCAGGGGCGGCTTCGCCGGTCACCACCGCCAGCGTGCGGTTCGCGTTGTCGCGGCTGTAGACGTAGGTGATGCAGCTGACCAGGCACAGGCCGCCGAAGAATAGCGCCACCCAGCGCGGGTCCTGGCCGCCGCTGGCCGCCAGCAGGCTGGTCGCCACCAGCGGCGCCAGGCCGGCACCGAGCGTGGAGGCGAGCTGGAAGGTCAGCGCGACGCCGCTGTAGCGGATGTCGGCGGCGAACTTCTCGCTGATCCAGGTGTTGTAGGTGCCGCCCATCATCGCCTGCACCAGCGGCAGGGCCAGCAGCAGCGCCAGCACCAGCGTGAAGAAGCCGCCGTGCTCCACGAGCAGGAAGATCGGCCAGATCAGCAGCATGCCGAGCACGGCGCCGGAGATCATCAGCGGGCGGCGGCCCAGGCGGTCGGACATCGCGCCGAACAGCGGGGTCGTGAAGATGTGGACGAAGTTGGCGATCGTCATCGCGATCAGCGCGTTGGGCCGCGCGTGACCGGCGGAGACCGCGTAATTGAGCAGGAAGGCCGCGGCGAAGGTGGCGAAGCCCAGCGGGGCCAGGCCGCCGATGAAGCCGGACAGCACTTCCTTCCAGGCGTGGCGGAACACCTTCACCACCGGCAGCACCTCGCTGGCGCTGCGCGGCTTGGCGGCACGCGCCTTGCGCGCCGCTTCGTATTCGGGGGATTCGCTGACCTGGCTGCGCACGACCAGGCCGATGACGACCAGCAGCGCGCTGAGCAGGAACGGGATGCGCCAGCCCCAGCTCAGGAAGGCCTCGGTGGGCAGCATCGAGAACGGCGTCATCACCAGCGTGCCGAGCACGGCGCCGCTGGGGCCGCCGGAAGCCACCACGCTGACCGCGAAGCCGCGGCCCTTGGGCTTGGCGTGCTCCATCGACATGAGCGTCGCGCCGCCCCATTCGCCGCCGATCGCGAAGCCCTGCACCAGGCGCAGCACCACCAGCGCGATCGGCGCGGCGAGGCCCCACTGGTCGTAGCCGGGCAGCAGGCCGATGAGCACGCTCGAGATGCCCATCATCAGCATGGTGATCACCAGCACCGCACGCCGACCGATGATGTCGCCGAAGTGCCCGAACACGATGGCGCCGGCCGGCCGCGCGAAGTAGCCCACGGCAAACGTCGCGAATGCCGACAGCGTCGCCAGCAGCGGGTCCATCGAGACGAAGAAGATCTTCGGGAACACCAGCGCCGAGGCAACACCGTAGAGCAGGAAGTCGTAGTACTCGAGCGTGGTGCCCAGGTAGCTGGCAATGATGGCGCGGCGACGCGACTTCGCGTCGTCGGCGTTGCGGGTGGTGGAGTCAGTCATGGGGAGGGACGCTTGGAAACGTGAAAGCCACGCTGATCGCGTGGCCGTTACGGGAAAGCGGATTGTCAGTGATCAGCGTGGCGCGACCAAGCGTCAGCGAGAGGAGGAAGCCTCTTCTTCCGACTTGAAGATCGTGCCCAGGAGCTTCAGGTCTTCAAGCTTGCCCACCGGGGTCTTGAAGCGCAGCATGGGGATGTAGTACTTGATGTACGCGAAGCACAGGATGATGTTCATGTACACGCACCACACCGACATGTAGAAGCTGAACAGGCGCTCATAGCGGTAGTTCAGCGCGATGGAGTTGTAGAACACCACCAGGCCGATGGGCAGGCCGATCAGCAGGGCCAGCGGGACGAAGCGGTTGAACACCAGGCACACGCCCACGATGACCTCGAACACCTTCACGTAGTTCATCAGGCCGGTCTCGAGCATCGACACCAGCATGACGTTGGACAGGTGCAGCGTGCCCAGCGGCTGCGGGAAGATGTGCGAGAAGCCGAACCAGGGCAGCACGGTGTTGAGGCCGCCGACGATCATCCAGCCGCCCAGGAAGGTGCGGAAGAAGGTGATCAGCAGCGTGCCGGCGAACCATCCGTCGACTTTGATGTACTCGGAGTTGTTGGCAGTGGTTGTCGTCATTTTTCAGGCAATCTTGTATGTGGATCGGTCGGGACCGGGATCGGGCGTGATGCCGATCACTTCAGGCCGGTGAATTGCGATTCCTTCGAGGCCGGGCAGTTCGGCGTGTCCAGCGGGACGGACTTGACGCGATGGCGCTCGATGATCCGGCCGCCACGGGTCTTGAAGAAATCGACGACCTCGGTGGCCGGCTCGCCGCGGGCGGGCTCGATGCAGTGCCAGATCACGACGTTGAGGCCTTCGGCGACGACGCGATGGACCACGCGCTTGAGCGGCTCGCCGTTCTGGCGGTCCAGCGCGTCGGGCGCATGGTCGACGGTGCGCTTCTCCATGTACAGCTCGACGGCTTCGGCACCCTTGCCTTCGTCATAGGCCTTGGTGATGAAACCGTTGACGATCTGGCGCGGCAGCTTGCCGACGCCAGGACCCTTGTCTCCTTCCCACCGGGGGTTGGTGGCCATGTGATGCCAGATCAGGCCCGTGAACACGATGCCTGCGACAACGGCGAGGGCGTTGAATGTGGTTTTTTTGATTTGCATAAGGGTTAACCCTAATCTTTTGCTATGATTCGTTCTTAACGCGTGGTGCGTGCGGTCGGATCGCTGGTGCGGGCCCCGTTCAGGGCACGTGCGAGCCGGTTCGGGTGCCGCAGTTCTCCATGCTGTCTCCTAGGTCGTCGAACTCGAAGTGACGACGCACCCCGCCAGCGCAAGGCTTGCGGGTCTACCTTCTTTCCTCGCCTTGGTGGGCGGTCGTCTCCTCTTCCTCGCCAGACTCCAGTTCTAGATTCTGGAATCTAAGCTCATAAATTCTCTTTGACCCTGTTGAGTTGGCGCAACGTAGCTGTGCACCATGACTGCTATGGCGGATGCGCATAGCTTGCATGCTTGAAATTGCATTGTTCTAGAGCGCGTGTTCAGCTAAAAACTCGGGGCCGACCACGGTCGTCGGCCCGCAGACAGCGGCAAACACCCGTACCGGCGGGCCGAGCGGCCTGCATTTGCAAGCAACCCCTGAGCGCCCCAAGCGCGACTCTGAGAAGGAAGAGACATGTCCACCCTGACCGAGCAGAACACCAGCAAGCGCATCCGTACCAAGAACTGGGACATCCACTATCACGAAGCTGGTGAAGGGCATCCGCTGGTGCTGGTGCACGGCGGCGGCCCCGGCGCCTCCGGTTGGAGCAACTACCACCCCAACTTCGAAACGCTGGCCAAGAAGTACCGTGTGTTCGCGATCGACCTGCCGGGCTGGGGCAAGTCGCAGTCCGTCACGTACGACAAGCGCAACAACAGCGGCGTGCTGGCCGAGTTCCTGGACGAGCTGGGCATCAAGCGCGCGGCCGTCGTCGGCAACTCGATGGGCGGCTCCTCGTGCATCCGCCTGGCCTACGAGCGTCCCGACCTGGTCTCGCACCTGATCACGATGGGCTCGTCCTGCGGCGTGCCTTCCTTCCTGGAGCCGCTGGGCCTGAGCGAAGGCGTCAAGGCGCTGGAAGCCGCCTACTTCGAGCCCGGCCCCGAGACGATGCGCCGCTTCATCTCGGTGATGGCCTATGACCAGAGCATCGTCACCGACGAGTTCGTGAAGGAGCGCGTGGCTGCCCTGCTGGCCCGCCCGGACCACATCGAAGGCTGGAAGAGCGGCCACGGCAAGCCGATGGTGCCGATCGACCAGACCAAGCTGCCGACCATCAAGTGCCCGACCCTGCTGATGCACGGCCGCGACGACCGCACGGTGCCGTTCACCGCCGCCGCGCACCTGGCCCGCGCCATCCCGAACTCGCGCATGCTGGTCATCAGCAAGTGCGGCCACTGGGTGCAGCTGGAGCACTCCGACGAGTTCAACCGCAGCGTCGACGCCTTCATCCAGGGCAACCCCAACCCCTGAGGAGGGGCATCATGATCCAGTCCCTTGCGTATTTCGGCGTCAAGTCGCCGGCCTACAAGGAGTGGGAGACCTTCGGCCCCGAAGTGCTGGGCGCCGAGTTCGTGGGCAACGGCCCGGACGGCGCGGTGCGCCTGCGCATCGACGACGTGGCCTACCGCCTGGTCATCCACCCGGGCACGCATGACGGCGTGGCCTACATCGGCTGGTCGATGAAGGACGAGGCGGCGGCGCGGGCGCTGGCCGACCGCGTCGCGGCGACCGGCATCCAGATCGAGCGTGCCACGGCCGAGCAGGCCGCGGAGCGCTCGGTGGAAGGCTTCTACGCCTTCCGCGACCCGGTCGGCTTCCGCCACGAGCTGGCCTGGGGCCTGATGCACGCGACCGCGCCGTTCCGGCCGGGCCGCGCGCTGACCGGCTTCCGCACCGGCGACCAGGGCCTGGGCCACGTGGTGCTGGGCGTACCGGAGCTGGAAGCGGCGCGCCGCTTCTACATGGACGTGATGGGCTTCCACCAGTCCGACACGGTGCAGGAGGGCCCGATCAAGGCCCACTTCTTCCATGTCAACGGCCGCCACCACTCGCTGGCCATCGCGCAGCCGCCGATCAAGAAGCCGGCCTTCCTGCACCTGATGCTGGAAGTCAACGCGCTGGACGACGTCGGCTTCGCCTACGACCTGTGCCACGAGCGCGGCGTGCCGATCACCCGCACGCTGGGCCGTCATGCCAACGACCATGTGGTGTCGTTCTACATGCACACCCCGTCGAACTTCCGCATCGAGTACGGCTGGGGCGGCATGACCGTGGACCAGGACCTGTGGGTGCCGCGCCACTACGACAGCGCGACCCTGTGGGGCCACGTGAACCAGCACCGCGAACTGTCGCCGTTCCTCTACGTGTACGACGACAACGACAACGGCGCCGCGGCCTGAGCCGGGCGACCGCCAGAAGGAGACACTACATGAGTTCCGTCCTCGAATTCATCAAGGCCAACGCCGAACGCATCAAGGCCGAGGTCGAACCCAGCGATAAGCTGGGCCGCGTCAGCGACGCCGCGGCCAAGATCCTGCTGGAAAGCGGCGTGGTGCGCATGCTGCAGCCCAAGCAGTACGGCGGCTTCGAATCCGATCCCTGCGACTTCCTGAAGGTCGTGATGGAAACCACCGCGCTGGCGCCGTCGATCGGCTGGGTGGCCGGCGTGGTGGGCATCCACCCGTTCGAGTTCGGCCAGGGCGACCCGCGCATGCAGGAAGAGGTGTGGGGCAAGGACCACGACACCTGGACCTCGTCGCCGTACGCCTTCTTCGGCCGCGCCAAGCGCGTCGAAGGTGGCTACATCCTGAACGGCCGCTGGCCGTTCTCGTCGGGCAGCGACCACTGCACCTGGGCGGTGCTGGGCGTGCTGGCCGAAGATGAAAACGGCCCGAAGGACGCCTTCACCCGCAAGTTCCACTTCATCCTGCCGCGCTCGGACTACGAGATCCTGCAGGATTCGTGGCAGGTGATGGGCCTGCAGGGCACGGGCTCGAAGGACATCCTGGTCAAGGACGCCTTCGTGCCGGACTACCGCACCATCGACGTCGACAAGCTCAACAACCAGGAGTACGCGTCGGCCAACCGCCCGGGCATCCCGCTGTACCAGGTGCCGTTCGACCTGATCTTCCCGGGGGCGATCGCCGCCGCGACGGTGGGCATCGCCGACGGCCTGGTGCGCCACTTCGCCGACTATGCGGCGTCGCGCACCACGCGGGGCCTGAAGTCCACCAACAACCCGTACCAGATGGCGGCCCTGGGCGCCGCGATCGCCGACATCGAAGCCTCCAAGGAGGCGGTGCTGGCCGGCGTGCGCGAGGCCTTCGAGATCGCCAAGCGCGGCGAGAAGGTGGACATCTCGGTGCAGCGCCGTGCCCGCGTGCGCCAGGTGCGCGCGGTGCGCCGTGCGGCCGAGATCGGCTTCCAGGTGTTCCGCCACGCCGGCGGCAACGCCAGTCGCCTGTCCAGCCCGATCCAGCGCCAGTGGCGTGACCTGTCGGTGGCCCTGGGCCACGCCTGCAACCAGGACGACATGGTCTACGCGGCGTACGCCGGCACGCTGTACGACCTGCCGGTCGCGCCGGGCGTCATCATCTGACGGTCGCCGGACCACCAGAACCGAGAGGCGCCCATGGACAACGCAACCGCTCCTCGCGCGATCGATCCCAACCGCTTCCGTGAAGTGCTGGGGAGTTATCCCACCGGCGTGGCCGTCGTGACCGCGATGGATGCGCAAGGGGCGCCGATCGGCATGGTGGTCGGCACCTTCACCTCGGTGTCGCTGGAACCGCCCCTGGTGGCGTTCCTGCCGATGAAGAGCTCGCGCACTTTCGACCTGATGCGCAAGTCGCCGAGCTTCTGCATCAACGTGCTGGCGGCCGACCAGGAGCCGATCTGCCGCAAGCTGGCCGCGCCGGGGGAGAACAAGTTCGCTTCCATCCCCTGGCATGCCAGCCCGGCCGGCAACCCCGTCATCGACGGGGTGGTCTCCTGGATCGACTGCACCTATGACAACATCATCGAAGCCGGCGACCACTACATCGTGCTGGGCGCCGTGCTCGACATGAACCTCGAGCGCAACACCACGCCGCTGCTGTTCTTCCAGCGCGGCTACGGTGGCTTCTCGACCGGGCCGCTGGTGGCTGCCGCCGAGCGCGACACCCTGCAGGCCGTGGGCCTGGCCGAGGCGGCGCGCGAGGAGATCGAGACGCTGGCGGCCCGCCTGTCGGCCGAATGCGCGCTGCTGGCCTCCACCGGCCGCGACAGCGTCTACGTCGCGGTGGCCAACTATTCGCTGAACCGCCGCGGCTCGAGCCGCCTGGGCTTCCACGTGCCGATCGTGCCCCCGATGGGCGCGCTGTTCGTCGGCCAGCCCGGCTCGCCCGACGACGAGACCTGGCTGTCGCGCCTGGGCCGCTGCGACGAGTCGGTGCGCGAGGCTGCGCGCGAGCGCCTGGCGCGCGTGCGCGAGCGCGGCTGGTCGATCTGCCTGTGCAACGGGCACGAGAAGGCCGACCTGGAAGAAGGCATCGAGCTCTACACCAACCCGCACCGCACGCCGGAGCAGGAGCGCCGCCTGCTGGCGCTGGTGCAGGCCACCTCGGCGCTGCACGAGCCGGCCGAGATCCTGGACGACCAGCGCTACGACGTGCTGCACATCTCCGCCCCCGTCCACGACGCCGACGGCCAGGTGGCCCTGGTGGTGCGCCTGAGCGAGCTGCCGCGCGGCATGGACGGCCGCCTGATCCGCGACTGCGCCAAGCGCCTGCAGGAAACCGCGGCGGCCATCGGCCGGCGCATCACCCCGTTGAGGCGCAAGGCGGCAGGCGGATAATCCCCGCCATGGACATCGCGCAGTTACGCAATTTCGTGGCCGTCGCGGAGGCGGGCAGCTACATCCGGGCCGCCGACCTGCTCGACGTGCCCCAGCCCACGCTCAGCCGCCAGATCCGGGCGCTGGAGGTCGAGCTGCGGGCCAGCCTGTTCCACCGCCACGGCCGGGGCGTGCTGCCCACCGAGGCCGGCAAGAAGTTCCTCGAGTACGCGCGCTCGGTGCTGCACACGGTGGACCAGGGCATCGCGGCGATCCGCGACACCGAGTCCATGCTCACCGGGCGGCTGGGCATCGGCCTGACGCCCAGCATGGGCCGGCTGATCGTGCCCACGCTGATGCCGCGCATGGTCGAGCGCTTCCCGCGTGCCCAGATCAGCGTGGTCGAGGGGCTGTCCGGCCTGCTGTACGAGCGCGTGCTGCTCGGGCAGCTGGACTTCGCGCTGGTGCTCAACCCGCTGCACTCCAGCAGCCTGCGCGTGGTGCCGCTGGTGGCCGACCCGCTGTGCCTGATCGGTCCCGAGCCGGTTGGCTCGGCCGAGTCGGAAGTCTCGCTGGAAGACGTCACGCGCCTGCCGCTGATCCTGCCGCACGGCAACCAGTGGGTGCGCCCGATGCTCGAGGCCGCGGCGACGCGCCTGGGGCTGAACCTGAACATCGTGCTCGAGATCGACTCCACGCCGGCGGTGATGGAGCTGGTCGCGCAGGGCATCGGCTACTCCATCATGCCCAACAGCCTGCGCAAGATCTCGCGCCTGCCGCCGATGGCCTGGCAGAAGATCTCCGGCACCAACCTGGACGTGGTGCTGTCGCTGATCTCGCCGGTGCGCGTGCTGCCGAGCGCGCTGGTCACCGAGGCGGCGCAGCTGGTGCGCGACACCCTCACCGAGGTGCTCGGGGCGGACTGACCGCACGGGGCGCGCACGGATTCCTTCTTTCCTTTGCAGGCGGCCCGGCCTTGCCGGGCCGTCGCGCATTCATGCGGCGCGTGCCTGCACCGGCAGGGGCAGGCTTTGGGCCTGCGAGGCGCCGAGCGCCTGGGGCGCCACCAGCGCGTACCAGTAGCGGTCGGGGCGGATCACCACGGCGACCGCGCCGCGCGCATCCAGCCACTGGGCGAGCTCGCCGGTGACGTCGCGCACCAGCGCCATGTCCTGTGGCAGCGTGCCGATGAAGTCCAGCTCCTGGCGCAGCACGCCGACCACGCGGCCCGGCGCCCCGGGCGGCAGCAGGCGCGCCGCTGCGGCGCGGAAGGCCGGCGAGTCCCAGCCCAGCACCGCGTAGTCGCCGCCCAGCACCGTGTCCATCAGCACGTGGCGGCCGTCGGGCAGCTCCACGCGCGGCTGCGTCAGCAGCTCGGCCTTCGGTGCCACCGGCGAGGGCTGGTACCAGCCGCGCTCCAGTACCGGCTTGGGCTTGAACTTGAGCTGCAGGATGTAGTCGCGCACCGGCGGCAGCAGGCAGGCCACGCGCAGCGCGGCCTGCGACACCGCGGCGCCGAACACCGACTTGGGCTGCATGAAGTGGCCGATGCGCAGCGCCATCCGGATCAGCGCCGAGGCGTGCGGGCGACGCTCGCTCTCGTAGGTGTCCAGGATGGATTCCGGGGCCTGGCCGCGTACCACGGCGGCCAGCTTCCACGACAGGTTGGTCGCGTCGCGGATGCCGCTGTTGAGGCCCTGGCCGGCAAAGGGCGGCGTCAGGTGGGCCGCGTCACCGGCGAGGAACACGCGGCCTTCGCGCCAGCGCTGCGCGACACGCGCGTGGAAGGTGTAGATCACCTTGCGCACCAGCGGCAGCTCGGTGTCCTGCGGCTCGCGGTTGGCGATCCAGGCGCGGAAGTTCTTCTCGTCGAGCACCTCCTCGTCGCGGTCGCCCGGGCGCAGCATGAACTCGTAGCGCAGCGTGCCGTGCGGGCCGGGCAGGCGGATCGCCGGGCGGCGCGGGTCGCAGAAGGTGCTGGTATGCCGCAGCGGCACCGTGCGCTGCGCCAGGTCGACGATCAGCCAGCGCTCGGGATAGGTCTCGCCTTCCAGCGGGATGCCCAGCATCTCGCGCACCGGGCTGCGGCCGCCGTCGCAGGCCACCATCCACGGCGCCTCGATGGTCAGCTCGCCGCCGTCGTGGCGCACCTGCGCGGTCACGCCGGTGGCCGACTGCTCGAACGACAGCAGCTCGTGGCGGAACAGCAGCGACACGTGCCCGAAGCGCCGCGTGCCCTGCGCCAGCGTGGCTTCCAGCAGCGGCTGGCGGAACGCATTGCGCTTCGGGTAGCCGTATTCCTGGCGCGTCGGCTGGATCGCGGCGAACGGGTTGCCGCGCCACGAGAAGTAGCGCACGCCGTAGCCCATCACGACGTCCTTGACGACGTCGTCGACCAGGCCCGCGGCCTGCATGGTGCGCAGGCTCTCGTCGTCGATCGACACCGCGCGCGGCTCGTGCACGGTCGCGTCGTGGCGCTCGATGATGACGGTGCGCACGCCATAGGTGCCCAGCAGGTTGGCCAGCGTCAGGCCGACCGGGCCGGCGCCGACGATCAGCACGTCGGCGCGCAGCGTAGAAGAAGAGTTGCTCATGGACAGGATAGGGGAATTCAAGGGTGGGGCGCGTAGCGCGCCTCGATGTGGTGGGCCAGCGCGTCGAGTTGCTCGACCAGTTCATCGTCGCTGGTCGGCTCGGCCGCGCGCGACAGCACCACGCTCAGGCTGCCGATCACGCGCTCGTTGACGATCAGCGGCACGGCCCAGCCCATCGCGTCGGGGTCCACCTCGCGCGCGGTGCGCAGCACCGGCTGGCGACGCCACTGCGACAGGCGCTGCCTCACGGCCTCCAGCTCGGGCTCCAGCCCGGCGCGGCGGAACGCCGCCGGGTCATGCTCGATCAGCTCGCGCACGGAGGCGTCGTCCAGGTGCGCGAGGATGGCCTTGGAGGTCGCGCCCTGCAGCAGCGGCATCGCGCGGCCGCGCTCGTAGCTCACCGACGAGGGGCCCAGCCGCCCCGGGTGCTGGTGCACGCACATGACCTTCAGCCCGTGCAGCCGGCACAGCAGCACGGTGCCGCCGGTGCGCTCGGCCAGCGTGGCCATCGGCTCGCGCGCGGCGGCGATCAGCGGATCGTGCAGGCGGATCTGGCGGTCCAGCTCGACGATGGCCGGACCGGGCACGTAGTCGCCCCCGCCGGCGTCCTCGACCAGGCCCACCGCGGTCAGGTCGGACAGGCAGCGGTAGGCGGTGGCGAGCGAGACGTCCAGCAGCTCGGCGATGCGCGCGGCGCGCAGCTGCGGCCCGTGCGTCGTGAACAGCGACAGCACGGCCA
This sequence comes from Caldimonas thermodepolymerans, assembly GCF_015476235.1. Lineage (NCBI taxonomy): Bacteria > Pseudomonadati > Pseudomonadota > Betaproteobacteria > Burkholderiales > Sphaerotilaceae > Caldimonas > Caldimonas thermodepolymerans. The sequence goes on along the minus strand of NZ_CP064338.1, from coordinate 3,729,654 downwards.
GCGCACGGTGCGTGCGCGTCGTGGCCTTCGGCAGGGGAGACACGGCGGCGGGCTCAGCTGCGCATGATGGCCACGCCCCAGCGGTTCAGCGTCTGGGGGCGGTGCTTCCACAGGCCGACCGGGCGGTCGGGAGCGCAGACCTCGAGGTCGCACGAGATCTCGGCCAGGTTGCCGTCCGGGTCGGCGACCATGAAGAAGTTGTCGTTGCCCGGGCCGTGGCGGCCGACGCCCCAGGCCAGCATGATGTCGACCTCGGCCATGTGGTCGGCCCAGTCGCGCAACGTCTCCCAGTCGTCGGTCTCGCACGAGAAGTGGTCGAAGCGCACCACCGGCGCGCGGAAGATCGCCAGCGTGTGGTGCTCGTGGTCGGTGCGCAGGAAGGCCGCGCCCAGGCCGCCCTGGTCGTCGACCACGCGGTCCGACAGCGTGAAGCCCAGGCGCTCGACGTAGAAGTCGACCAGCCGCTGCGGGTCGGGCGTGCGCACCGCGTAGTGCTGCAGGCGCCCGGGCAGCACGCCTGCCGGCGTCGCCGCGGCCGTCGCGGGCTTGGGATTGAGGAAGCGCAGCTCGCGGCCTTCCGGGTCCTTCACGACGTGGCCACCGCATTCGAGCAGCTGGAATTCCACGCCCTGGGCGCCCAGGTGGTCGCGGTGCTGCGCGAGCAGCTCGGCGCGCGCCATGCGAAAGCTCGCGCTGACGAACTGGTTGGCCGGGCCTTCGTGCAGGCGCAGTTCGCGGCCCGGGGCGGTCAGGCGCACCACGGCGCCGGTCTGCTCGACCTGCATGCCGTAGCTGCGGCGGTAGAAGTCGGCCAGCGCGTTGACGTCGGGGGTGGAAAGCTCGAGGCGGGCGAGATGGGCGTCCAAAGGCATGTGGGTTCCAGCGGTTTGTTGCGTCCTAGTCCTTTTTCCATCATTGGTGTGCCGGCCTCGACGCGTCAAGGGAGTTTCGCAGTTCCTGCGAATTGCAGATTCTTCGATTCCGCCACGCTCCTATGCCGTGAATGAATAGCAGCATTGGCGCTGCTTGGCTTGTTCCGCGGGAGTCGGTCCGGACAATGCACGGCATCCCCGAGGCGTCCGCCTCGGGCTTGTTTTTTCACCCATCGCAGATTCACCAGCCCCCATGGACCGACTCCAGAACAAAGTCGCCATCGTGTTCGGCGCCGGCCCGAACATCGGCGGCACGATCGCGCACTTCCTGGCCCGCGAAGGTGCCAAGGTCGCCGTCAGCGACATCAACGTCGATTCGGCCGAGGAAACCGCCGAGTTCATTCGTGGCAAGGGCTACGAAGCCTTCGGCCTGCAAGGCAACGCCCGTGACGACGCCGACGTGCGCCGCATCGTCGAGCAGACCGTGGCCCGCTACGGCCGCCTCGACGTGGTCGTGAACATGGCCGGTCGCGTGCACTGGAGCCATGTCCTCGACATGAAGCTCGACGACTGGAACGACGCGGTCGGCAGCTTCGCCACGGCCGGCCTGCTGACCACCCAGCACGGCGCGCGCGCGATGCGTGCCTGCGGCGCCAACGGCAGCATCATCCACATCATGTCGACCGCCGCGCACTTCGGCGAGGCCGACGGCGCCTGCTACTGCGCCGCCAAGGCCGCGCTGCTGAACTTCGCGCGCTCGGCCGCGATGGACCTGGGGCCGCTGGGCATCCGCGTCAACACCATCACGCCGTGCTCGATGGAACACCAGCTGTGGACCACGATGCGCGACGAGATGTTCGACCCCAACTGGCAGGAACCGAAGCGCACCGGCTTCTACTCGCGCCAGGAATACCTCGACCAGATGCCGCTGCGCCGCTTCCCGCGCGCGGCCGACCTGGCCTGGGCCGCGGTGTTCCTCGCCTCCGACGAATCGATCTGCATGACCGGCGCCGACATCGCGGTCGACGGCGGCCTGCGTCACAAGTACCCCACGTGGACCCCGGGTCGTCACTACCCGCTGGACATCCGCGACTACGCCCGCAGCGTCCAGTGGACGCGTTACGGCGAAGAACAGGGCTCGCTGACCGAGTGGCTCGGCGAACCCAAGCCCGCCGCCTGACCTCGACCCCCCACAGGAGAAGAACATGGACATCATCGAACAACGGCGCCAGGAACGTGCGCAGCAGTTCCTGCGGCTGACGCAGTGCGCCAAGGGCACCGAAATGGGTACCCTGCTGCGCAAGTTCTGGCAGCCGGTGGCGCTGTCCGAGAGCGTCGAAGTGCGCAGCGCCATCCCGCTGAAGATCATGGGCGAGGAGCTGACCCTCTACCGCGGCGCGAGCGGCAAGGTCTACCTGGTCGGCGGCCGCTGCACCCACCGCCGCACGCTGCTGCACACCGGCTGGGTCGACGGCGAGGAGATCCGCTGCATCTACCACGGCTGGCAGTTCAACGGCAAGGGCGAGTGCGTCAAGCGTCCCGCCGAGGCCGACACCGGCATGCCCCGCACGGCCATCGTCGGCTACCCGGTGCGCGAGTACCAGGGCCTGGTGTTCGCCTACCTGGGTGAAGGCGAGGCCCCCGAGTTCGACCTGCCGCGCAAGCTGCTGACCGAGCGCGAAGGCGCGCTGATCGCCAACGGCATGGAGCGCTGGGACAACAACTGGTTCCAGCAGGTCGAGAACTCGATGGACGCCGTGCACGTGAGCTTCGTGCACATGGCGCTGACCGTCGGCCCGTTCGGCCAGGCCGTGACCGCCGCGATCCCCGAGCTGTCGTACGAGGAAACCAGCGCCGGCATCCGCCAGACCGCGCGCCGCGGCGAGAACAACGTCCGCAAGAGCGACTGGACCTTCCCGAACAACAACCACATCACGGTGCCGGGCCTGACGCCGGAAGACCCGTGGATCGACGTGTTCGTGTGGATGGTGCCGAACGACGACCTGAACACCACCCGCTTCATGATCTACTCGCAGCCCCCGGGCGCCAGCGAGGCCTCGCGCATGCGCTTCCGCCAGTACTTCGCCAAGTACGGCAAGTACGACCCGGCCGCGCACCACGACGAGCTGTTCAGCTCGCGCGTGTGGAACAACCCCGAGGACATCTTCGTGGGCCTGACCGCCGCGCAGGACTACCTGTCGATCCGCGGGCAGGAACGCCTGACCAAGCGCGAGGACGAGATCCTGGGCCGCTCGGACCTGGGCATCGTCACGCTGCGCAAGATCTTCTGGCGCGAGCTGGACCTGATCCGCGAGGGCAAGGAAACCAAGCAGTGGAAGTCGCTGGAGCAGCCCGAAGTGCTGCCCACCCAGCCCGGCGCCGCCGCCGTGACCAACCAGGCCTGACGCGAGACGCGCCCGACCATGCTTGATCTGATCCCTCACGACGCACTCCCCGAAGAACTGGTGATGTTCCGGGACGCCGTCCGGCGCTTCGTCGAACGCGAGCTGATCCCGCTGGAACACGAGCTGGGCCCGAACGGCCTGCTGGACGAGGCCCGTGCCGAAGCGGTGCGCGAACGCGTCCGCGAGGCCGGCCTGTGGCTGCCCGAGGTGCCCGAGGAACTCGGCGGCCTCGGCCTGTCGCTGCTGCCGCTGGCGCTGTTCTGGGAAGAGACCGGCCGCACCACGGTGGCGTCCTGGGTGCGCGACCACGGCCTGTTCGGCCCGATGGTCGGCCCCATCCTGATGGGCCTGCAGGGCGAGCTGCGCGAGCGCTACCTGCTGCCCGTCGTGGAAGGCAAGCGCCGCTTCTGCTTCGCGCAGACCGAGCCCGATGCCGGTTCCGACCCGTCGATGATGCGCACGCGTGCCGTGCGCACCGACAAGGGCTGGAAGATCAACGGCGTCAAGCGCTACATCACGCGCGCGGCCAAGGCCGACTTCGCCATCGTGATGGCGGTGACCGCCCCCGAGAAGGGCGCGCGCGGCGGCATCTCGTGCTTCATCGTCGACATGGACACCCCGGGCATGAAGCTCGCGAGCTCCGAGCCGACCATGATGGGCGACATGCCGGGCGAGATCACCTTCGACGACGTCGAGATCCCGGCCAGCCACCTGGTCGGCGAGGAAGGCAAGGGCTTCGCGCTGGCGCAAGGCTACATCAACCACGGCCGCGTGCGCCAGGGCGCGCACGTGATCGGCGCGGCCGAGCGCTGCCTGGCCATGACCGCCACCTACGCCAAGCAGCGCCGCACCTTCGGCCAGCTGCTGGCCGACCGCCAGGGCGTGCAGTGGCTGCTGGCCGACGCCTTCACCGACGTCTACGGCGCACGCCTGCGCGTCTATGACGCGGCGCGCAAGGTGGACGCCGGCGAGAAGCCGACGCTCGAGACCTTCATGATCAAGACGTCCGTCGTCGAGATGGGCTTCCGCGTCATCGACACCTGCATGCAGCTGCACGGCGGCGCCGGCCTGACGCAGGACCTGCCGATCGAGCGCTTCTGGCGCGACCTGCGCAGCTACCGCATCACCGAAGGCCCGACCGAGGTGCTGCGCACCACGCTGGCGATGCAGATCCTGAAGAACTTCTGAGCCGGGAGGGACACCGCATGAAAGATGCACTGCAAGGCGTGCTGGTGATCGAGCTCGGCACGGTGCTGACCGCCCCGCTGTGCGGGATGATGCTCGCCGACCTGGGCGCGCGCGTCATCAAGGTCGAGCACCCGGAAGGCGGCGACCCGTTCCGCCGTCACGCCGGCTCGCTGTACAGCCCGCACTTCACCGCCTACAACCGCGGCAAGGAAAGCATCCAGCTGGACCTGCAGAGCGCCGAGGGCAAGGCCGACCTGCGCAAGCTGCTCGAGAAGGCCGACGTGCTGATCGAGAACTACCGTCCCGGCGTGCTCAAGCGCCTGGGCTTCGGCGACGACGTGCTGCAGGAGCTGAACCCGCGCCTGGTGCGCTGCTCGATCACCGGCTTCGGCGCCGACGGCCCGTACGCGAACCGTCCCTGCTACGACGCGGTGGCGGTGGCGCTGGGCGGCCTGGCCAGCCAGATGCTGGACCCGAACGAGCCGCAGGTCTACGGCCCGACGATCGCCGACAACATCACCGGCATGTACGCCGCCTACGGCGTGCTGGGCGCGCTGGTGCGCCGCAACGTCACCGGCAAGGGCGCGCGTGTGGAGGTCAACATGCTGGAGACCTCGATCGCGTTCTCGCCGGAAGGCTTCGCGCAGTACACGCGCCTGGGCATGGTGCCCAACTCGCAGACCCGCGTCGCGATCTCGCAGTCGTACGCCTTCACCTGCGCCGACGGCAAGCTGTTCTCGGTGCACCTGTCGTCGGTCGACAAGTTCTGGCAGGCCTTTGCCGGCGTGCTGGAGCGTCCCGACCTGCTGCAGGACCCGCGCTTCGCGACCCCGCAGTCGCGCACCAAGCACTACCAGGAGCTGCGCGCCGAAGTGGCCGCGATCGTGCGCACCCGCACGCGCGCCGAATGGTTCGAGCGCCTGGAAGCCAGCGACGTGCCGTTCGCGCCGGTCAACACCGTGCCCGAGGTGATGGAAGACCCGCAGGTCAGGCACCTGCAGATCTTCCACGAGACCACCCACCCGCAGGTGGGCAAGCTGACGCTGATGCACCGTCCGGTGCGCATCGACGGCGAGCGCGGCCCCGACGACCGTCCGCCGCCGATGCTCGGCGAGCACGGCGAGGCCCTGCGCCGCGAGTTCGGCCTCAACCCTGCACCCGTCAAGACCCAGACCCCATCCGCATGAGCAAGCTGACCCTTTCCGTTGCCATCGGCAACTACGACCGTTGCCGTCCGCTGCTCGACGGCGACGTGCAGATCGACGGGGTGAACCCCGTGTTCATGACGCTGCCGCCGGAGGAGATCTTCTTCCGCGCCTTCCGCGGCCGCGAGTTCGACATCTGCGAGCTGTCGCTGTCGAGCTCCACCGTGCAGACCGCCAACGGCAACTTCCCCTACGTCGGGCTGCCGATCTTCCTGTCGCGCGCGTTCCGCCAGACGGCCGTGTACGTGCGCACCGACCGCATCAAGTCCCCCGAGGACCTGCGCGGCAAGCGCATCGGCCTGCCCGAGTACCAGCTCACCGCCAACGTCTGGGTGCGCCAGTTCCTCGAGGACGACTACGGCATCAAGCCCTCGGACGTGACCTGGGTGCGCGGGGGCATCTCGCACGCCGGGCGTCCCGAGAAGATCAAGCTGAACCTGCCCGCGGACGTGCGCCTGGAAGACGCCCCCGAGGGCGAGACCATCTCCAGCCTGCTGGCCAAGGGCGAGATCGACGCGTTCGTCGCGCCGCGCCCGCCCGACGTGCCGCCGGGCACGCCCAACATCGGCTGGCTGTTCCCGGACCCGGTGGCCGAGTCGATGGCGTACTACCGGCGCACGCGCATCTTCCCGATCATGCACATCCTGGGGGTGCGCCGCGAGCTGGCCGAGCAGCACCCGTGGCTGCCCGGGGCGATCTGCAAGGCGTTCGAGCGTGCCAAGCAGCAGGCCTACGAGCACCTGGCCGACACCTCGGCCACCAAGGTGCTGCTGCCGTTCTTCGAGGTGCGCATGGCCGAGGCGCGTGCGCTCATGGGCGAGGACTACTGGTCCTACGGCATCGACGCCAACCGCCACGTGCTGGAGACCTTCTTCCGCACCCACCACAGCCAGGGCCTGTCCTCGCGACTGGTGACCCCGGAAGACCTGTTCCATCCCGGCACGTTCGAGAGTTTCCGCCTCTGACGGGAACCGCAAGAAAAAAGGAGACCCCACCATGTCGCTGACGAACGAAGACGTCCTGCGCCGCTGGCACGAGGCGCGCCTGGCCCCGCTGTGGGAGAGCCCCAACGCCCACAAGGAGGCTGCCCCGCCGATCCCTGCGCACATCTGGCGCTGGGAAGAGATGCGCCCGCTCATCGAGCTGGCCTTCCAGGAGCAGTCCCCCGCGGCCGTGCAGCGCCGCGTGCTGCAGATGTGGAGCCCCGCATCGCAGTCGCTGGCCGACGAGTTCACCTGCGGCAACGTGCTGGCGGCCTACCAATGTCTGCTGCCCGGCGAGACCGCGCGGCCGCACCGCCATCCGATGAACGCGCTGCGCTTCATGCTCGAGGGCAGCGGCGTCATCACGCTGGTGGACCGCAAGGAATGCCCGATGGAGTTCGGCGACCTGGTGCTCACGCCCGGCATGACCTGGCACGAACACCGCCACGACGGCAAGGTGCCGGTCGTGTGGCTGGACGTGCTGGACGTGCCGCTGCACCTGAAGATCGGCACGGCAATGTTCGAGCCGGGCCCGATCCACGACAACCCGGTGACGATGCCCGACGCCTGCTTCGCGTCGCCCAACATCCTGCCGGCCGTCACCTACGGCCGCGCCGACCACTCGCCGGTGTTCCGCTACCCCTATGCCGACGCGGTGCGCGCGCTGCAGGCCGCGCCCGAGTCGCCCGATGGCGCCCGCCGCATCCGCTACGTCAACCCGCTCAACGGGGCCAGCGCGATGGCGGTGCTCGAGTCGACGATGATGCAGATCGACGGCGGCGTCACCACCAAGCCGATGCGCACCAACGCCAGCCTGGTCTGCGCGGTGGTCGAAGGCGAGGGCGAATCCCGCATCGGCGACCAGACCCTGCGCTGGAAACAGCGCGACGTGTTCACGATCCCGCAGCGTGCCTGGGCGTCGCACACCGCCTTCGGCGCCGGCGCGCGCATCTACATCGTGTCGGATGCCGACATGCTGCGCCGCCTGGGCCTGCTGCAGGAAGAAATTCAGGAGAACGCTGCATGAAGATCTGCTGGTACGACGACGACCGCCTGGGCGTCGTCCAGGGCGATCAAATTTTCGACGTCACGGCCGCGCTGCGCGTGCTGCCGGCCCCGCAGTACCCCGCCGGCTGCAAGGCCCAGGGTGACCTGCTGATTGCCAACCTCGACGCCGTGCGCGCCGAGATCGAGCGCGTGCTGCCGCAGGCCGCCGCGCGCCCGCTGGCCGGCGCGAAGCTGCTGTGCCCGGTGGCGCAGCCCGGCAAGATCATCGGCGTGCCGGTGAACTACGCCGACCACGTCGCCGAGGCCAAGGCCGACGCGGCCACCTTCACGACCCGCTTCACCGGCTCGATCGAGGAGCAGGGCCTGTTCCTGAAGGCCACCAGCTCGCTGATCGGCTGCAGCGAGCCGGTGCAGGTGCACCTGCCCAACCGCCTGACCCACCACGAGATCGAGCTGGGCCTGGTGATCGGCAAGAGCGCCAAGAACGTCAAGGCCGAGGACGCGCTGTCCTACGTGGCCGGCTACGCGATCGCGCTGGACATGACCGTGCGCGGCGGCGAGGACCGCTCGATGCGCAAGTCGGTCGACACCTACTCGGTGCTGGGCCCGTGGCTGGTCACCGCCGACGAGATCGCCGACCCGCAGGCGCTGGACCTGGAGCTGACCGTCAACGGCCAGCCGCGCCAGCGTTCCAACACCGCGAAGATGATCATGTACATCGCGCAGCAGATTGCGTGGGCCTCGACTTTCTACACGCTGATGCCGGGCGACATCATCATGACCGGCACCTGCGAAGGCGTCGGCCCCGTGGTGCCGGGCGACCGCATCCATGCCCGCGTAGAGGGCATCGGCGAGATGGACGTGGACGTCGTTGCGGCAGGAGCCTGACACCATGAGCGAACAAAGCCTCGACCGCGTCCCGGTGCGCCTGCAGTCGGTGCGCTACGCCGCGCGCGACACGCACCTGTACGAGTTCGTGCGCCTGGACGGCCAGCCGTTCCCGTCGTGCACCCCGGGCGCGCACATCGACGTGCACCTGCCCAACGGCATCACGCGTGCGTACTCGCTGGTCGAGTCCGGCGAGCAGCGCCGCAGTCTGGTGGTCGGCGTCAAGCGCGACCCCAACAGCCGCGGCGGCTCGCGCTGGCTGCACGAGCAGGCGCGCGTCGGCATGGAGCTGCACGTCTCCGGCCCGCGCAACCACTTCCCGCTGCTCGAGGACGCCAGCCACACCGTGCTGGTGGCCGGCGGCATCGGCATCACGCCGATCTGGTGCATGGCGCAGCGCCTGAAGGCGCTGGGCAAGCCGTTCACGCTGTACTACTCGGCCCGCTCGCGCGCCGACATGGCCTTCCTCGAGGAAGCGCAGGCGCTGGGCGACGCCGCGCACCTGCACTTCGACGACGAGGCGGGCGGCGTGATGGACATGGCCGCGATCATGAAGGCGGTGCCGGTCGGCGCGCACCTGTACTGCTGCGGTCCCACGCCCATGCTGGACGCCTACGAGGCGGCCGCCAAGGCGGCCGGCCTGCCGGCGGACAACGTGCACCTGGAGCGCTTCACCCCGGTGCAGGCCGCGGCCACCGACGGCAACTACGTCGTGCAGCTGGCGCGCAGCGGCAAGGAGATCCAGATCACGGCCGGCACCACGCTGCTCGAGGCCCTGGAAGCCAACGGCATCTGCGTGGGCGCCTCCTGCCGCGAAGGACTGTGCGGCACCTGCGAGGTGGTCGTGCTCGAGGGCGAGGTCGACCACCGCGACTCGGTGCTGACCGACGCCGAGAAGGCCTCCAACCGCACGATGATGGTCTGCTGCTCGGGCTCGCGCAGTGCGCGGCTGGTGCTGGACCTCTGAACGCATCACGAGAGACAACCCCTAGGAAAACCACGACACCATGCGTTTCGTCACCTACCGTGCCAACGGCCAGGCCAGCTACGGCCTGCTGCGCGGCACCGACATCGTCGACCTGGCCAGCCGCCTCGGCGCCCAGGCCCCCACGCTGCGCGCGCTGATCGAGACCGGCCGCGCCGCCGAACTGGTCGCCCCGCACGCCCAGGCCGCGGCCGACCACCAGCTCGGCCAGGTCGAGCTGCTGCCGGTGATCCCCGACCCGTCGCTGATCGCCTGCATCGGCCACAACTACGAGGCCCACCGCATCGAGACCGGCCGCGAGGTGGTCGGCAACCCCTCGGTGTTCCTGCGCATCCCCGATTCGCTGCAGGGCGCCGACCAGCCGCTGCTGATGCCGCGCGAGTCCGACCGCTTCGACTACGAAGGCGAGCTGGCCATCGTGATCGGCAAGGGCGGCCGCCGCATCCCCGAGGCCGAGGCCTGGGACCACGTGTTCGGCGTGTCCTGCTTCAACGACGGCAGCGTGCGCGACTACCAGCGCCACACCGCCCAGTTCATCCCGGGCAAGAACTTCCCGCTGACGGGTTCGTTCGGCCCGGCGCTGGTCACGCTGGACGAGCTGCCGGCCGACCGCGTGGTCGAGCTGACCACCCGCCTCAACGGCGAGGTGATGCAGAATGCCAAGACCGACCAGCTGATCTTCCCGATCCCGCGCCTGATCGCCTACATCTCGACCTGGGCGACGCTGCGCCCCGGCGACGTGATCGTCACCGGCACGCCGGGCGGCGTCGGCGACAAGCGCAATCCGCAGCGCTTCATGAAGGACGGCGAGGTCGTCGAAGTCGAGATTTCCTCGGTCGGCCTGCTGCGCAACGTCGTCAAGAAAGAAGCCTGAAGGCCGCATGCCGGGCCGGTCACGGCCCGGCGGCCTGCCATGCCCCCATCCCGCGAGATTGAAGCCATGAAACTCCTCCGCATCGGTGCGAAAGGCCAGGAACGTCCGGCGCTGCTGGACGGCGAAGGCCGCCTGCGCGACCTGTCCGCCCACATCCCCGACGTCACCGGCGCCACCATCGGCCCCGAGTCGCTGGCCCGCCTGCGCGCGCTGGATCCGGCCTCGCTGCCCGTGATCGAAGGCGAGCACCGCGTCGGCGCCTGCGTCGGCAACGTCGGCAAGCTGATCTGCACCGGCCTGAACTACGCCGACCACGCCGCCGAATCGAACATGCCGCTGCCCACCGAGCCGCTGCTGTTCATGAAGGCCACCTCGGCCATCTGCGGCCCCTACGACGACGTGACCCGCCCGCCCGGCGCCGAGAAGCTGGACTGGGAAGTCGAGCTGGCCATCGTGATCGGCTCGCGCGCCAAGCACGTCCGCGAAGCCGACGCGCTGAAGCACGTGGCCGGCTACTGCGTCATCAACGACGTGTCCGAGCGCACCTACCAGCTGGACCGCGGCGGCCAGTGGATGAAGGGCAAGAGCTACGACAACTTCGCGCCGATCGGCCCGTGGCTGGTGACCACCGACGAGATCACCCAGCCCAACGAGCTCGACATGTGGCTGAAGGTCGACGACGTGGTGCGCCAGAACGGCAACACCCGCACGATGGTGTTCAGCGTCGCCAAGGTCGTGTCCTACATCAGCCAGTTCATGACGCTGGAGCCGGGCGACGTGATCGCCACCGGCACCCCGCCGGGCGTGGGCATGGGCATCAAGCCCGAGCCGGTCTACCTGAAGGATGGCCAGGTCATGCGTGCCGGCATCCAGGGCCTGGGCGAACAGTGCCAGCGCGTGTTGCCTTCGCAGGTCTGAAGAGAAGCTGCCCTGTGATTCCTCTCTCACGAGAGCATTTGGAGCCCTCCCTCGCGGAGGGCTTTTTTGTGGGCCGCCGGGACGCGGCGGCCGGTCCTGCGGACGAGGTGGGCTGCCACAAGGCGCGCCCCGGCCGCGCTGGCCGGGGCGCAGGCCGGGATCAGGCCTGCTTGGCGCCGGGGATGACGGCCGCGGCCGTCAGCGCGCCGGCATCGGCCAGCGTGTCCAGGCGCTCGATCTGCTGCAGCAGCGAGGTGGCCTGCGCCGCACCCATGCCGGCGTAGGCGGTGCAGTCCATGAACTTCTGCTGGAACTCGGCGCGGCTCATCGGGTTGTTCGGCTCGCCCTTGGCGTGGCTGACCGTCTTGCTCACCGTGCGGCCGTCCTTCAGGCGCATCTCGATGCGGGTGCCGCCGGGGCCGCCACCCGGACGTGCCAGGCCGGCGTCCTCGACCGCGGTGACGCGCTGCGTGACGGCCAGCAGGTCGGCGCGCTTGAACGCGGCCGGCGCGAAGTGCTCCAGGCCCACCTTGCCGTCGACCAGCGCGGTGGCGACCACCCACGGGTTGCTGAACTGCGCCTCGACCACGGTGGTCGGCACGCGCTTCTTCTCGATCGGGGTGTCCAGCAGCGGGTACTCGCCCGGGCCGTTGTAGATCGTGATGGCCTCGACGTCCGTGGCCTTGAGCTTGTGTTCGTTGACCAGTTGCAGCGCCGCGTCGGCCGCGGTGTGGCTGCCGCGGCACGACGGCCAGGGCTTGAACGACAGGCCCTGCGCCGCGTAGGTGGTGCCCAGGCCCTCGAACAGGATCTCGCGCGAGTAGTTGCGGTTGTGGTACTGGTGGTAGAAGCCGCGGATGCCTTCGAGCACGCCCTTGGCGCCGCGCACGCCGCGCTGCGCCAGGCGCGCGGCCATCACGCCGGCATAGGAGCCGAAGCCCGGGCCCATGCGCTTGGTCAGCGCGCCGTCGACGTGGGCCTGTGCGTTGCCGGCCACCTGGTGCAGCACGATGCCCAGCGCCGAGACCAGCTGGTCGCGGTCCAGGCCCATCAGCTTGCCGGCGACGATGGCCGAGGCGAAGTAGCCGTAGATGCTGGTGTTGTGCCAGCCGAGCTTGAAGCCGTCCACGCCCGGCTGCGACGAGTTGGCCAGGCGGCAGGCGACGTCCGTGCCCAGCGCGATCGCGGTGATCAGGTCCTTGCCGCTGACCTTGCCGAGCAGGTCGGCGGTCGCGAAGGCGGCCGGCACCGTGATGACCGCCGGGTGCACCACCGAGCGTTCGTAGGTGTCGTCGAAGTCCAGCGCGTGCGAGGCGGTGGCGTTGACGCGCGCGGCGTCCTGGGCCGGCACGCGCACGTCGGTGCCCCAGATGCGCGCCTCGGGCTTGCCGCCCATCTCCATCGCGAACTCGCGCAGCTCCAGCGCGCCCGGCTCGCGGGCGCCGGCCAGCGCGATGCCCAGCGTGTCGACGATCTGGTTCTTCGTGACGGCGACGACGTCGGCCGGCAGCTTCTCGTAGGTGGTCTGCAGGCAGTAGTCCACCAGAGTCAGGATGGCGTCCGGGGCGCCCGAGCCGATGCCCACGGCGGGCTTGGCGGGGGCCGCCGCGGTCGAGGCGAGCGCGGGCGACAACGCCAGCGCACCGGCAGCCATGAGGGAGGTCTGGGCGAACGCCCGGCGGTTCATTGCGGTCATCTTGTCTCCTGAATCGTTGTGTCGGGTCGTCCCTGCATGACCTGGGTCGGCGGCCACGGCCTCCCGACGCGGCGCAGTCTGCCGAGCGGCTTGGGCAGGAGCAATGCGAGACGGGCCAAGGCTGCTATGCGGCAGCGCCATAGCTGCGCGCAGCGGGCGCGGAGGAGGGGCCGGGGTAAAAAAACAGCCCGTCCGGAATCGCCCGGACGGGCTCGGAAGTCCTCGGTTAGAAGGACGTCGTTGGGAGTCGGTGGGCGCCGCGCCGCAGGCGGGGTGCGGGGCGTCGGCCCGAATCCGTGTGACAGCAGATGAGCAAACTGTAATCTTGCGCATCGCACGTGACATCCCTCATATGAGGGTACCGTGGCGTCCGCGCCGCACGGCGTGCACCGTGATCTGCAAACGGAGGTTACGGCGCGGTCGCGGCGGCGCGGGGCCGGCCGGCTCGCACGGCGCGCGCCGCGGCCGGCTATCATGGCTTGAGCAAGGTCAACGTGCGGCCGCGACGACGGTGCGATGCTGGGTGAGGTGGTCGCTCGTCAGGGCAGTCCCGGGTGCAGACCGCTTGCCGCTTTCTTCCAACGACAAGGAGCTCACCATGAAGATTCTGATCGCCGTGGACGGCAGTGCCTACACCAAGCGCATGATCGGCTACGTGACGGCCCACGACGAACTGTTCGGCCCGGCGCAGGAGTACACCGTGCTGACCGTGGTGCCGGCGGTGCCCCCGCGCGCGGCGGCCGCGATCGACAAGCAGACCCTGACCGACTACTACGCCGACGAGGCCGAGAAGGTGCTCAAGCCGGTGCGCACCTTCCTGGAGAAGCAGGGCCTGAAGGTCAAGGCCACCTACAAGGTCGGCTCGCCGGGCGACGTGATCCCCAAGACGGCGACGGCCGGCAAGTTCGACATGGTGGTGATGGGCTCGCACGGCCACTCGGCGCTGGGCAGCCTGGTGCTGGGGTCGGTGGCCGTCAAGGTGCTGGCCAACTGCAAGGTGCCGGTGCTGCTGGTGCGCTGAAGCGACGCGACGTCTTGCGGATCGAGCCGGTCGAGGTGCCCTTCGGGCGCCCGGCCGGCTCGCTGTTTTCTGCAGGACTCAGTAGCGCGGCAGGTCGCCGAAGTCGGTCGCGGTCTCGTGCGGCTTGCGGTGGCGCGGCGCGGCGGGCGACGGTTCGGACGAGAGGCGCGCTTCCAGGCCCAGCACGGTGCCCAGGTCGGCCGGGTCCGGCTCCCGGGACGGCTGGTCCGGGTGCAGCAGGGATTGCATCCAGGTCGGGAAAACGAAACTGCCCATGGCGGCCTCTCGGGGTGCGGCGAAGACGGGGAAGAGCTTGCGGTCCAGTGTGCGCCAGCGGTCGCGTTCGCGGTATCCCGAGAAGGAGGGACAAGCCCGTTTTGTTCCCCCCGGTTCACGGGAAGTGTGGCGCGAGCGCCACTGCCCGTGGTCTCAGCGGTCGCGCTGCACGCCGGCGCGGCCGCGCTCGACCGCGTACGCCGCCTGCGTGTGCAGGCGCGCATCCTGCGCGACGGGATGGGCGGTGGCGCGGAACTCGCAGCGTGCCGACGCCGGCGTGAACTCGACCAGCGCATAGCCGCGCTCGTCGCTGCGTGCGTGGACCAGGTCGGGGTTGGCGTAGCGGATCACGCCCATCACGCTTTCGGGCAGGCCGCGCGAGGTCACCGAGGTGGTGACGAACTCGCTGGCCACGACGGGCGAGCGCGGGTCGTTGGGACGCAGGCGCAGCTGGGCGGCGACGTGGCGGTGCACGTCGCCGCCCAGCGTGACGACGTCGCGCACGCCGGCTTCGGCGATGCCGGCCAGCAGCCGTTCGCGGGCACGCGGGTAGCCGTCCCAGCTGTCGCTGTAGACGCTGCGGCCCACCGGCGTGTCCACGCCCCAGGGGCTGATCTGGGTCGACTGGGCGAGCAGCTTCCAGGCGCGCGTGCTGCGGTGCAGGCCGGCCGCGAGCCACCGTTCCTGCTCGGCGCCGAGCAGGCTGCGGCGGTCGTCGACCAGCTCGGCGCAGCGGTGCAGCAGGCGTCCGCCCGACAGCCGCGGGTGGGGGCTGCAGGCCGGGATGCTGCGGTACTGGCGGGTGTCCAGCGTCCACAGCTCGGCCAGCTGGCCCCAGGTGTAGCGGTCGTGGATGCGCATCGCCGGCCCTTGCGGTGCCATCGCCGGCGACACGGGCATGTGCTCGAAGTAGGCCTTGTAGGCGGCCGCGCGCCGGCGCAGGAACGAGGCGGTGTCCAGGTCGAACCAGGAGTGCTCGCCGGCGTAGTCGTTTTCCACCTCGTGGTCGTCCCAGGTCAGCACCCAGGGGTGGGCCGCGTGTGCCGCGCGCAGGTGCGGGTCCAGCTTGTAGGTGGCGTGCCGGCGGCGGTAGGTGTCCAGCCGCGTCGGCGTCGGCCCTTCGTGTGCCCGCACCATGTGGTCGGGGTGGCTGGTCTCGTAGATGTAGTCGCCGACGAACAGCACGAAGTCCAGGTCGCGCGCGGCGATCTCCCGGTGCACCGCGTAGTGGCCCTGCTCGTAGTGCTGGCAGGAGGCCAGCGCCAGCCGCAGCCGCCGCACCGGCTCGTGCTCCGCTGGCGCGGTGCGGGTGCGGCCGATCGGGCTCACCGCATCGCCGCTCATGAAGCGGTAGTAGTAGGTGCGGCCGCTGTCCAGTCCCTGCACCTCGACATGCACGCTGTGCGCGTGCGCCGGCTGCGCGACCGCCTCGCCTGCCCGCACCCGGTGGCGGAAGTGCGCGTCCTCGGCCAGTTCCCAGCGCACCGCGAGCGGCTGCCCGGGCAGGCCGCCTCCCTCGGCGTACGGATCGGGCGCCAGCCGCGTCCACAGCACCACCGAGTGCGGGCGCGGCATGCCGCTGGCCACGCCCAGCGTGAACGGGTAGCCGGTGAAGCGCGGTCGCGCGAAGGCCGGCGCCCGCGCCTGCGGGCCGTCGGCGTCGAACAGGCTGCCCAGCGCGAGCAGCGCGGCGCTGCGGCTCAGCAGGGTGAGGAGGTCGCGTCGTTGCATGGGAGGATGCGGTCGTCGGGCTGGCGATGGTGCCGGATCGCCCAGACGATGCCCGCGGCGAACAGCACCGCCGCGGCCCATTCCAGCGCCGAGGGCCAGCGCTGCTCGTAGGCGAAGCCGTAGGCCAGCGCGAACAGCGTCTCGCTGACGATCAGCTGGCCCGCGAGCGAGGTCGGCAGCCGCTGGCTGGCCAGGTTCCACAGCCAGGTCGCCAGCCACGATGCCCCCAGCCCCATCGCGAGCGAGATTCCCACATAGAGCGCCCATTGCGCGTCGCGTTCCGCAGGCAGCGCCGCGCCCGGCTGCGCCAGCGCGAACAGCGGCAGCAGGCCGAGCAGGGTGGCCAGGCCCAGCAGGTTGGTCCAGACGTCGTTGGGCAGCGCGGTGTGACGCTTCATCCAGCGCGCGTTGAGCACCGCGTAGCTGGACCAGGCCACCAGCGCCCCGGTCGCGCAGGCGATGCCCCAGCCGAACATCGGGCCGGCGTGGATGCGGCTGGCGCTCCAGTGCATCAGGGCCAGGCCGGTGGCGGTGCACAGCGCCCCCGGTGCCAGCCGCGCGAGCCTGAGCCCCGGCGGGCGGCCGATCAGCAGCAGCCACAGCGGGATCGTGCCGATGATGAGGCCGGTCAGCGCCGTGCCGGCCCAGCGCACCGCGAACACCACCATCAGGTAGTACAGGCTGTTGCCCAGCCAGCCGAGCAGCAGGGCGGCGACCAGCACCTGCGGGCGCAGGTGGGGACGCGCGCGCCGCCAGGTCCAGGCCAGCGCCAGCGCCGAGACCGCCGCGTAGGCGCCGTAGCGGCCCAGCGTCACCTCGATGCTGCTGTAGGCCGGCACCAGCCGTGGCAGCACGAACACCAGCCCCCACAGCGCGCCGGCGGCCAGTCCCGCGGCGATGCCGGCCGGGATGCGGTTGCCCTGCGGGCTCATGCGCCGCTCCCGGTGGCCGGCAGCGGCTGCAGCACCGCGCGCGCGCCGGCGACCAGCGCGTCGCCGATGCGCCCGAGCGTGCTGCCCGGGCGGTGCTGGTCCCCCAGCTTCCAGCAGTGCCAGTACAGCGGCACGTGCACGCGCACCTGCGGGTGCAGCAGCACCAGCTCGCCGCGCGCCAGTTCGGACGGCACCTGGGGCAGCGGCACGATGCCCACCCCCCAGCCCATGCGCGCGGCCTGCACGTAGGCCTCGGAGGAGGGCACGAAGCGCTCGCGCAGGCGCGGCCCGCGCACGCCGAAGGCCTGCTCGACCCACAGCTGGGTCATGTCGTCCTTGCGGTCGAACACGAGGAACGGCACCTCGGCGAAGTTGCAGCGGTGCAATCCCCGCGGCAGTTCGCGCGCGACGAACGCCGGGCTGGCCACCGCGACGTACTCCATCGCGCCCAGCGGGTCGAGGCTGCAGCCGCGCAGCGCCTGGCTGACGGTGGAGACGCAGCCGAGCACCGCGCCCTGGCGCAGCCGCTCATGGGTGAAGTCCTGGTCGTCGACGATCAGCTCCAGCAGCAGGCCGTCCTGCACCAGCGGGTCCAGCGCGGGCAGCACCCAGGTCGCCAGGCTGTCGGCGTTGACCGCGATCGGCAGCCGCTCGTCCGGGCGCACCGTGGCGTCCAGCTCGCGTTCGGCGTCGGCACGCAGGGCCTGCCACTGGCGGGCGTAGCGCAGCAGCACCCGCCCCGGCTCGGTCAGGCGCAGCGGGCGCGAGCGCACCACCAGCAGCTGGCCCACCGAGGACTCCAGCGCGCGCAGCCGCTGCGAGACGGCCGACTGCGTGATCGCCAGCCGCACGGCAGCGCGCTCGAAGCTGCCCTCGTCGACCAGCGCGGCCAGGCACTCGAGGGCGGAAGGATCGAGGTTCTTCATCAGAGGCGCTAATGAGGCGCGAGAAATATTCAACTCGCTTCATCCATCCTACCTTGCCCCGGACAATCGCCGGATGCTTCACGAAACGACCTCGATGCAGCCGCTGGCTTCCGCCGCCTTGCAGGGGCTGCTGACCATGGGCGGGCTGATCGTCGCGATCGGCGCGCAGAACGCGCTGGTGCTGCGCCAGGGGCTGACGCGCTCGCATGTCGCGCCGGTGGTGGCGTTCTGCACCGTGTCCGACTGGGTGCTTACCGTGCTGGGCGTGTTCGGGCTGGGCGCGCTGATCGCCGCCTCGCCGCGCTGGCTGGAGGCGTGTCGCCTGGGCGGCGCCGCGTTCCTGCTGCTGTACGGGCTGCGCGCCGCCTGGCGTGCGTGGCGCGGCCCGGCACAGGCGCTGGTGGCCGAGGGGGCGGGGCAGCGCCTTGCACCGACGCTGGTCGCCACCGCGGCGATGACCTGGCTGAACCCGCACGTCTACCTCGACACCGTGGTGCTGATGGGCTCGCTCGGCGCGGGCCACCCCGGTGCGGCCCGGGTGGCCTTCGTCGTCGGTGCCGGTGCGGCCTCGGCACTGTGGTTCGCCTTGCTCGGCTTCGGCGCCGCGTGGGCCTCGCGCTGGCTGCGCCAGCCGGGCGTGTGGCGGGCGATCGACGCCGGCATCGCGGTGGTCATGCTATGGATGGCCGTGCAGCTGGCATGGCGGCCGCTGGGCGCGCCATGAGCGCGGCGCGGTCGGCGCCGGCCTGAACCGCCGCGGCGTCGTCGGGGAGCCGGAAGGTGCCGACGGCGGCGGCCAGCTGGGCGGCCTGCGTGCGCAGGCTCTCCGCCGCGGCGGCCGACTCCTCCACCAGCGCGGCGTTCTGCTGCGTGTTCTCGTCCATGTGCGCCACCGCCTGGTTGACCTGGGCGATGCCGGCGCTCTGCTCGCGACAGGCGATCGAGATCTGTTCGACGATCTGCGAGACGCGCTGGATCGCGCCGACCATGTCCTGCATGGTGGTGCCGGCCTGCTCGGCCAGCGAGGTGCCGGCCTCGATGCGCCGGCTGCTGTCGGCGATCAGGGCCTTGATCTCCTGGGCGGCGCTGGCGCTGCGCTGCGCCAGGCGACGCACCTCGCCGGCCACGACGCCGAAGCCGCGGCCCTGTTCGCCGGCGCGCGCGGCTTCCACCGCGGCGTTGAGCGCCAGCAGGTTGGTCTGGAAGGCGATGTCGTCGATCGCGCCGATGATGTCGGCCATCTGGTGGCTGCCGCGCTGGATGTCCTGCATGGTCTGCACCATGCGGCCCACCGTCTCGCCGCTTTGCTGCGCCAGCGTCGCGGTGTCCTGCGCCAGCCGGTCGGCCTGCCCCGCGTGGTTGGCGTTCTGCGCGACGGTGCCGGTCAGCTGCTCCATGCTGGCGGCGGTTTCCTCCAGCGAGCTGGCCTGCTGTTCGGTGCGCGTGCTGAGGTCGTGCGCGCCGGCGGCGATCTGCTGGCTCGCAGTGGCGAGGCTGTCGGCGTTCGCGCGCACCTGCGCGACCATGTGCACCAGGTTGTCCTGCATCGCGCGCAGCGCCCCCATCAGCTGGCCCAGCTCGTCCTTGCCGGCCGGCTCGATGCGGCTGCGCAGGTCGCCCTGCGCGACGGCGTCGGCGGCCAGGCGCGCCTGGTGCAGCCGGCCGACCGTGCTGCGGGCGAAGACGAACGCGAAGCCGCCGCAGGCCAGCGCAAAGGCGAGCACGGTGCCGGCCAGCAGGGCCGCGTCGCGGCGCAGCGCCCGGCGGCGCTCGCCGAGCGAGGCGCCGAGCAGCTCCGTGGCGTGCCGGTTCAGCTCGAACTGCCGGCGGATCGCGCGCGTGCCGGCGTCGAAGTAGGCGTTGGCGTCGTAGCCGAGCGCCGGCGCCTCGACGATCTCGTTCAACGCCAGGGCGAGGGCGGCGCCGACCTCGGTCTTCAGCGCCTGCAGCTGCGGGGCGAGCGCCTGCCGGTAGTCCGGATGGGCGGCCATCGCGCGTTCGAGCCCTTCGACCGTGCGGGCATGGCTGTCGCGCGCGTGCACCAGCAGCGCATGCATCTGCAGCCGCTCCTGCGTGCTGGCCTGGCCCTGGGTCAGCAGGCGTGCCCCCATGCCGCGCAGCTGGCCGAGGTACTCGGTGAAGCGCACGCCGTCGATCGCGGTGGCCGTCATCGTGTTGAAGGTGTGCGGCTCGGGGTCGAGCGTCCAGCGGTACGCGTCACGCGCCTGCGCCAGCAGCTGCAGGAGGCCGTCGATCAGCGCGGTGTGGCGCGCGAACGCCGTGCCGGCGTCGACGCGGGCCTGGCGCACCTCGCCGGCCAGCGCCTGCCACTGTGCCGTCAGCGGCTGCCAGGCCGGCCGCAGCGCGCCGCTCATCAGCTGCCCGGCAGCATCCAGGCTGGCCTGGACCTCGGCTTCCTTGGCGTGGCGTGCCGCCGCGGCTTTTTCGTTGCCGGCCAGCGCGGTGTTGGACAGGCCGCGATGCTCCTGCGTCGTGCGCAGCACCTCGTAGAGCGCGGTCATCACCGGGATGCCGGCCTGCTGGTCGGCGGCGAAGTCCAGGTCGCGCTGCGCGGCGCGCAGGTAGAGCAGGAAGGGCAGGGCGGTCGCGATGCCGGCCAGCAGGCCCAGCAGCGCGAACTTGCGTGAAAAACGGAGGTTGGCGAGCCAGTTCATTCGATCCTCGGGCGCAAGGCGCCGGTTGCGTGACGCACGGATATCGGTGCGTCATGGCCCCGCTTGACCGCCCGGGCGTCCCGGCTTGCGCTGGCTCAAGCCGCAGGCCGCGCGGTGCGATCAGCGCCCGGTGCTCGCATCAGGCGACCGGTTCCCGCGCGCGCTGGGCCGCGGCGTCCAGGATGCGCTCGCGCATCCAGCGGTGCGCCGGGTCGTGGTCGTGCCGCTGGTGCCACAGCACTTCCACGTGGATGCCTTGCAGCGCGATCGGCAGCGGCTTGATCACCAGCGCGTCGGCCATCCCGGTGGCCGGCACGAAACGCCGCGGCAGCACGGTCAGCAGGTCGGCCTGGGTGACCACGCGCCCGGCGGTGAAGAACTGGTTGACCGTCAGCACGATGCGGCGGCTGCGGTTGAGCGCGGCCAGCGCCTCGTCGACGAAGCCGTGCGGCCGGCCCGAGAAGCTGACCAGCAGGTGGTGCGCCGTGCAGAACGCGTCCAGGGTCAGCTCGGCTTGGGCCAGGGGGTGGTTGCGGCGCATCACGCAGACGTATTCGTCGTCCCACAGCCGGTGGTGGCGCAGCCGGGCGGTGTCCCCCTGCGAGGACAGCGCCGCCACCGCCACCGGGAAGTAGCCCAGCGCGAAGTCCACCTCGCCGTGCTCGAGCAGCCGGCGCGGATCGCGCGTGGTCAGCGGGAGGATGCGAATGCTCACTTGGGCACCGCGGCGCTCCAGGTCCGAGGTCAGCAGCGGCAGCAGCGTGGCGGCGGTGGCGTCGGCCATCGCCAGGCGGAAGCCCGCCTGGGTGTGCTGCGGGTCGAACTCCGGCGGGTCGATCGCCTCGCGCAACCGGTCCAGCGCGGCGCGCACCTGCGGCCACAGCGCCTCGGCCTTGGGCGTGGGCTTGACCCCGAAGGCGGTGCGCACCACGAGCTCGTCGCCCAGCGCCTCGCGCAGGCGCTTGAGCGCGTTGCTCACCGCCGGCTGGGTCATCGCCAGGCGTTCGGCGGCGCGCGTGAGGTTCTGTTCGGCCATCACCTGGTCGAAGACGCGCAGCAGGTTCAGGTCCAGGGTGCGGAAGTTCATCGGGCGGCAGTCATCACCATCATGAATGGCGATGATTCACAAAATTCATTTGCGACATACCTAGGGTAAACCCCATAATGGTTACACCTGATCCCACAAGGACCACCACGATGAACGCCACCACCGTTGAAGTGCAGGTCGCCACCCGTGACCGTGCCCCTCGTGGCGCCACCATCCTCGGCGCCGCCGTGGCTCGCCGCCTCGGGGTCGTTGCGCGACTGTTCCTCTCGGGACGTCCGCAGGCGACCCGCGTGGCGCATGAACTGAACCTGCTGGCCAACCGTTACCAGGCCACCCAGCCGCGCGAGGCGGCTGAGTTGCGCCAGGCCGCGCGAGCCTATCTCGCCGCTGCCATGTCCCGCTGACCTCGCAAGGAGAACGACCATGACTGCTGCTACCACTGTGGAACTGCAAGTCGCTGCCCGCGAGATCAAGCCCTCGGCAGCGCAATTCCTGGGCACCCTGTTCGCCAAGGCCTACGCCCTGCTGGCTGCCGTCGGCCCCCTGTTCGTCAAGGCCTGGGTCGGCGCCTGGAACCTGGGCGACCGCATCGGCCGCCTGATCAAGCGCGAGCCGTCCGGCCCCGAGTCGGTCGAGTACGTGCTGCGCATGGCGCGCTACTACGAGCGCACCCAGCCGGGCTTTGCCGCCGACCTGCGTGCCGCCGCCTGCCGCTACGATCCGGAACTGGATCGCTGATTCCCGCAGCGCGCGCCGCCGCCCATGAAGAAAAACCCGCCGGGCCCCGGCGGGTTTTTTCGTTCCGGGAGGCGCCGGCGCTCAGCCGATCACGGCCTCGAAGCGGCGCTTGACGTCCAGCAGCGCGGCCGGCACCCGCTCGCCGAGCTGGCGGAACAGTTCCTCGTGCAGGCGCAGCTCGGCCTGCCAGGCCGAGGTGTCGATGCCGATGACCTGCTGGTACTGCTGCGGGCCGAAGGCGAGGCCCTGCCATTGCAGGTCCTCGTAGCGCGGCGAGATGCCGAACACGTGCTCGCTGCCGGCGCCGCGCCCCTCGACGCGGTCCAGCATCCACTTGAGCACGCGCATGTTCTCGCCGTAGCCGGGCCAGACGAACTTGCCGTCCTCGCCCTTGCGGAACCAGTTGACGCAGTAGATCTTCGGCAGCTTGGCGCCGCTGGCCTCCAGCTGGCGGCCCAGCTCCAGCCAGTGCCGGAAGTAGTCGGCCATGTGGTAGCCGGCAAACGGCAGCATCGCGAACGGGTCGCGCCGCACCACGCCCTGCGCGCCCGCGGCGGCGGCGGTGGTCTCCGAGCCCATGGTCGCGGCCATGTAGACGCCCTCGGTCCAGTTGCGTGCCTCGGTCACCAGCGGCACGGTGGTGGAGCGGCGCCCGCCGAACACGAAGGCGTCGATCGGCACGCCGCGCGGGTCGTCCCAGGCCTCGTCCAGCGCCGGGTTGTTGGTCGCGGCCACGGTGAAGCGGGCATTCGGGTGCGCCGCCTTGCGGCCGGTCTCCTTGCCGAGCTGCGGCGTCCAGTCCTGCCCCTGCCAGTCCAGGCAGTGCGCCGGCGGCTCGCCCATGCCTTCCCACCAGACGTCGCCGTCATCGGTCAGCGCGACGTTGGTGAAGATCACGTCGCGCTGCAGCGAGGCCATGCAGTTGGGGTTGGTCTCGGTGTTGGTGCCAGGCGCGACGCCGAAGTAGCCGGCCTCGGGGTTGATCGCGTACAGGCGCCCGTCCGGGCCCGGCTTGATCCAGGCGATGTCGTCGCCGATGGTGGTGACTTTCCAGCCCTCGAAGCCCCGGGGCGGGATCAGCATCGCGAAGTTGGTCTTGCCGCAGGCGCTCGGGAAGGCCGCGGCGACGTGGTACTTGCGGCCCTCGGGCGAGGTCACGCCGAGGATCAGCATGTGCTCGGCCAGCCAGCCCTGGTCGCGGCCCATGGTCGAGGCGATGCGCAGCGCGAAGCACTTCTTGCCCAGCAGCGCGTTGCCGCCGTAGCCCGAGCCGTAGCTCCAGATCTCGCGGGTCTCGGGGTAGTGGACGATGTACTTGGTCGGGTTGCAGGGCCAGGGCACGTCGCGCTGGCCCGGCGCGAGCGGGGCGCCCACCGAGTGCACGCAGGGCACGAACTCGCCGTCGGTGCCCAGCACGTCGTACACCGCGCGGCCCATGCGGGTCATGATGCGCATGTTGACCGCCACGTAGGCGCTGTCGGAGAGCTCCACGCCGATGTGCGCGATCGGCGAGCCCAGCGGGCCCATCGAGAACGGCACCACGTACATCGTGCGCCCGCGCATGCAGCCCTTGAACAGGGCGTTCTCGCCGGTCTGCAGGATGGCGCGCATCTCGGCCGGGGCGACCCAGTTGTTGGTCGGGCCGGCGTCTTCCTGGCGCTGGCTGCAGATGAAGGTGCGGTCCTCGACGCGGGCGACGTCGCTCGGGTCGCTCCACGCCAGGTAGCTGTTCGGGCGCTTCTCGGGGTTCAGGCGGCGGAAGGTGCCGGCCTCGACCAGCTGCTGGCACAGCCGGTCGTACTCCTCCTGGCTGCCGTCGCACCAGTGGATGCGCGCGGGCTGGGTCAGCGCGGCGATCTCGGCCACCCAGGACAGCAGCTTGGCGTTCTTCACGTAGGCGGGCGCATTCAGCTGCAGCCCCTGCATGACAGGCTGGTTCATCAGACTCTCCAAACGTTGAAACACGGGATCCGGGAAGCCGGCTGCCGGGGAGGCTCGAAACGGCGTCGAGCAGCTCGGGGCTTTCCGGATGCCGCGCTGTGGAGCGGGAGAGGGCCCGCAGCCCCCGGAGTCGGGGCGCCGGGCCGGTGAACCGGGCGAGCAAGCGTCGTGCGCAGCGTCGCGCGGCCGGGCGCTCCGCGTGCGGATGGGCACGGGCTGGCGCCGGGGCAGGGGGCCAGTGTAATCGCGTTGTACCCGGGCTGCGCCAGGCTGTTATGCAGATCACGAATGGCGCCATGCGACGCAGGCAAGCCCGTCCCGCGGGTGCCGCCGGGCGGCCGGGCTTCAGTAAGATGGCGCTCGCCTTGTCCCGTCCGTCCAGATTCCCGTCGTCACCGATGACCGTGCACCGCCGACTGTTGCTGGCCGCCTCGCTCGCGGCCGTCCTGCCTGCCCAAGCCCAGCAGCGCCGGCCCCAGACGGTGCCGCTGCTGGTGGGTGTCGCGACCGCGCTGTCCGACAGCGGCTTTGCCCGGCACGTGCGCGCCGCGCTGGCGCGCGACACGGGGCTGGCCGTGACGATGACCCCGGGGGCCAGCGGCAAGTTGCTGGACCTGCTCGAGCGTGGCGAGCTGGACGTGGCGATCACCCACGCGCCCGAGATCGAGGCGGGGCTGGAAAAGGAAGGACTGATCCACGACCGGCGCTTCATCGCGGCCAACCGCTTCGTGCTGGCCGGGCCGGTGGCGACGCAAGGCAAGGAACGCGGCAAGGACCCGCTGGGCCTGGCCGGCGGCACCGACGCCGCCGCGGCGCTGGCGCGCATCGCCGAAGCCGGGGCGCAGGGGCAGGCCCGCTTCGTCTCGGCGGTGGACGGCTCGGGCGCGCAGCTGAAGGAAGCCGCGCTGTTCCGCACCGCCGGCGTCGTGCCGCAGGGCCCCTGGCTGCTGAAGTCCGCCGGTGGCGCCGGCGAGACGCTGGCGCAGGCCGCGGCGCAGGGCGCCTACGTGCTGGTCGACCGCGGCACCTGGCTGGCCTCGAAGCAGCGCGCCGGCCTGGGCGTGCTGGTGCAGGACGACCCGCGCCTGGCGGACCGCTTCCATGCGATGCGCTCGTTCCGCAGCCACCATCCGGCCGCCCGCATGTTCGTCGACTGGCTCACCGGCCCGACCGGCCGGCGCGTCGTGGCGCGCGCCCCGGGCGGCTACAGCGCGAGCCGCGGCGCATGAACGGCAGCGTGCGCGCGGTCTGCGTCGGCACGGTGCAGGCGCGCGAGATCCAGGGGCGTCCGGTCGCGACCGCCTACGGCAAGCAGACGGTGGACGGGCCGGTGGCGGTCCGGCCGCTGGGCCTGGCCGGCGACGAGCAGGCCGACCTCGAGGTGCACGGCGGGCTGGACAAGGCGGTCTATGCCTACCCGTCGGAGCACTACGCCTTCTGGGCCACGGTGCGCGCGCAGGCCGGGCTGCAGCCCTGGCCGGGCCCCGGGGACGCCGGCGCGCTGCCGCCGGGCAGCCTGGGCGAGAACCTCGTGCTGCAGGGCCTGCTGGAGGCGCAGGCCTGGGTCGGCGACCTGCTGCGATTCCCGCGCTGCGTGCTGGCGGTCAGCGCGCCGCGCCTGCCCTGCTTCAAGTTCGAGGCGGCGATGGGCTTCCGACAGGCCAGCCGGCTGATGGTGCAGTCCGGCTACTGCGGCTTCTACCTCTCGGTGCGCGAGCCGGGCTGGATCGCCGCCGGCGAGCCCTTCGAGGTGGTGCCCGGGCCGCGCGAGGTGTCGATCCGCGAGCTGTTCGAGGCCCGCGCGCGCCGCTGAAGGACGCGACGGGCCGATTCAGGCGCCGGCGCGGCGCCGCTCACCGAGGCGGAACAGCGGCCCGGCCAGCAGCACCACCGCCGCCATGCGCGTGACGTGGAAGGCGGTCACGATCGGCACGCCCAGCTGCAGCACCTTGGCGGTGATGCACATCTCGGCGATGCCGCCGGGCGAGGTGCCCAGCATCAGCGTCGCGGCGTGCACGTCGCTCCATCGCGACAGCAGCAGCGCGAAGCCGGCGCTGGCGACGATCATCACCAGGGTGCCGGCGGCGACGCTGAACAGCCAGCGCGGCGCGGTGTGCAGGAAGTCCGGCGTGAAGCGGCTGCCCAGCGCCACGCCGATGAACAGCTGGCCGAGGTTGGTCATCCACTGCGGCAGCGCCGACAGCTCGATGCCGCTGGCGGTCAGCCCGGCGGCGACCGCCAGCGAACCCAGCACCCAGGGGTTGGGCTTGTTCAGCCGGCGCAGCAGCAGCGAGGCGGCCGAGGTCAGCACGATCAGCAGCAACAGGCCCGCGGGCCGCACCTCGCGCGGGCCGGGCACGAACGGGTCGGCGCCATGGATGCCGGCGAACTGGAACGCGAGCGGGATCAGCACCACCACCATCAGCACGCGCACGCTGTGGGCCGAGGCGACCAGGTCGATGCGCCCGCCGTGGCGCTCGGCCAGCACGGCCATCTCGGAGGCACCGCCGATCGCGCTGGCGAAGTAAGTGGTTGCTCTGTCGAGCCCCGGGATGTCGCGGTTGGCGCGCGCCAGGAAGGCGCCGAACGCCGTGCCGCTGGCCAGCGCCCAGGCGATGCCGGCCAGGATCGCGGCCCAGTGGCTGGCCACCGTGCCCACCACCTGCGGCGTGAAGTACAGGCCCAGCGCGGTGCCGATGGCCCATTGCCCGGCGTTGCGCAGCGCGGTGGAGCCGGCCAGCGGGGCACCGGCCATGCAGCCGACGGCGGTGGCCAGCAGCGGGCCGATCATCCATGGCAGCGGGGCGCCCGCCGCCTGGCACAGCAAGGCGGCCAGCGCCGCGACGACGAGGGTGAGGGCCACGCGACGCAGGCGCGGCCAGGAAATGGAAACCAGCACGGGACAGCGGGGAGAGGGCGCAGCCCCCGGGGAGATCCCGGAGGGGGCCCGATGCTAGCAGCCCCCGGCTGTCCCTGCCCTGTCACCGGCGATCCGCGCGCCCTGCGTACCTGCGCGGTTGCCACGGCGGGGCCGGCCGGGCGCTGAGCTGCGTCAAGAAATCCACTCGTTATGCGTCTGGGCTATTTGAATAGGGGTGATTCATTCCCAGGCTGTCTGTATGATCGAGTCCTTGTCCCCGGGTTTTCCCGGAGCTTCCTCGGGCGTGGGCTGCCGGCCTCGTCGTTCCAACCACCCTAGTCATCCGTCATGAGTGCCTTCAATGAAGAACGCGTGCTGAGCGTGCGTCACTGGACCGATCGCCTGTTCAGCTTCACCACCACCCGGGACCAGGCTTTCCGCTTCAAGAACGGGCACTTCACCATGATCGGCCTGAAGGTGGATGGCAAGCCGTTGCTGCGGGCCTACAGCGTGGCCAGCCCCAACTACGAGGAGCACCTCGAGTTCTTCAGCATCAAGGTGCCTGACGGCCCGCTGACCTCGCGCCTGCAGCACCTGAAGGTGGGGGACACCATCCTGGTCGGCCGCAAGCCCACCGGCACGCTGCTGCTGGACTACCTGCTGCCCGGCAAGCGCCTGTACCTGCTGGCCACCGGCACCGGCCTGGCGCCGTTCCTGTCCATCATCCGCGACCCGGAAACCTACGAGCGCTTCGAGAAGGTGGTCCTGGTGCACGGCACCCGCCAGGTCGCCGAGCTGGCCTACCAGGACCTGATCACCAAGGAACTGCCCGAACACGAGTTCCTGGGCGAGCTGGCCGCCGGCAAGCTGATGTACTACCCGACCGTCACGCGCGAGCCCTACCACCACCAGGGCCGCATCACGACGCTGATCGAGGACGGCAAGCTGTTCAAGGACCTGCACCTGCCCGAGCTGGACCGCGAGCACGACCGCGTGATGATCTGCGGCAGCCCGCAGATGCTGCGCGACCTCAAGAAGATGCTGGACGACCGCGGCTTCAACGAGGGCAACACCACGACGCCGGGCGACTACGTGATCGAGCGCGCCTTCGCCGACCAGTAAGGCGCGGCGGCGTCAACCGGGTTGGCCCCGGGACGCGGGGCGGGCACGGCCTCCTAAGATCGACGGGCTCCCACGGGAGCCCGTCGTCGTTCGTGTCCGCAGCCATTGTCGGCTGCCCGCAAGGAGTGCCCCGCGTGTCCCCGCCCATCAGCCGTTACCCCGTGCCCGAGCTCGCCGACCTGCCGGACGACCTGCGCGAGCGCATCCTGGAAGTGCAGGCCAAGGCCGGCTTCGTGCCCAACGTGTTCCTCGCGCTGGCGCACCGGCCGGACGAGGCGCGTGCCTTCTTCGCCTACCACGACGCGCTGCTGCTCAAGGAAGGCGGGCTGACCAAGGGCGAGCGCGAGATGATCATCGTCGCGACCTCGGCGGCCAACCAGTGCCTGTACTGCGTGGTCGCGCACGGGGCCATCCTGCGCGTGTACGAGAAGCAGCCGCTGCTGGCCGACCAGATCGCGACCAACTACCTCAAGGCCGACATCACCCCGCGCCAGAAGGCCATGCTCGCGTTCGCGCTCAAGGTCTGCAAGGACTCGGCCAGCATCACCGACGCCGACTTCGAGGCGCTGCGCGCGCACGGCTTCAGCGACGAGGACATCTGGGACATCGGCGCGATCACGGCGCTGTTCGGCCTGAGCAACCGCATGGCCAACCTGATCAGCCTGCGGCCCAACGACGAGTTCTACCTGCTCGGCCGCGTGCCGCGCGAGAAGAAGCCGGCCTGAGCCCCGGCCTCAGTCGCGCCGCGTGAACACCAGGTGCGTGGCCTGTTCGCCCACCACCTGCTCGGTGCAGGCGTAGCCCAGCGCGCGCAGGTTCAGCCCGGCGAACAGCGACTCGCCCTCGCCCAGCAGCACCGGGGAGAGCACCAGGTGCATCTCGTCGACCAGGCGCGCGGCCAGGTACTGGCGCAGTGTCGCGACCCCGCCGCCCAGGCGCACGTCCAGCCCGCCGGCGGCGGCGCGCGCCCGCGCCAGCGCCGCCTCGATCCCGTCGGTGACGAAGTGGAACGTGGTGCCGCCGGCCATCTCCAGCGGTGGCCGGGGGTGGTGGGTCAGCACGAACACGGGGGTGTGGTAGGGCGGCTCCTCGCCCCACCAGCCGCGCCAGCGCTCGTCCGGCCAGGGCCCGCGCACCGGGCCGAACATGTTGCGCCCGAGGATCCAGGCGCCCACGCCCTCGAAGCCGCGCTGCATGAAGGTGTCGTCGATGCCGGTCGTGCCCTCCGTGCCGAGCCCGAGCCGCAGCGCGAAGCTGCGCGTGGCGAACGCCCAGCGGTGCAGTTCCTCGCCGTGCTCGCCGAGCGGATGCGCCAGGCTCTGCCGGGGGCCGGCGCCGTAGCCGTCCAGGGAGATCGCGAAACAGGCAACGCGCAGTCGGGTCATGTCGGTGCTCCTCGGGAAGTCTTCGCCATGACGGGCAGGGGCCCGTCACCGACACGACGAAGCAGCGGGCGGCGTTTCGACACGACCGGGCGCTCCCCCGAGCGGGCGTAGCCCCTTCCGGGCCGGGCGGCGGCTGGCAATAATCGCGCGATGCGGATCTTCTACTGGGTGATGGGAGTGCTGATCGTCGGCACCTTCGTGCCGTCGGCGCTGTCGCTGGTGATGTATGCCGTCACGGGCGACGATGACCACGCGCGGCGCGCGAGCCGGCTGTGGGGATTCACGCGCACCTTCGCGCTGCTCGGCGTCAACGTGCTGATCTGGGGCCACGTGCTGGCCGCCTTGTGGACCCTCTGGTTCGGCTGACGGGCCGCCGCGGCGCAGTCGGCTTCAGCCGCGGCCGCGCCTGAGCGCCTGCAGCTCCGCCTCGGCCACGTCCATGCGCACGCGGCCCTGCGCCACCAGCGCGCGCGCCACCGCCTCGACCTCCTCGCCGGTCGCCCCGGCCATGATCGCGATGTTGCGCGCGTGCAGTGCCATGTGGCCCTTCTGGATGCCGGTGGTCGCGAGTGCCTTGAGCGCCGAGAAGTTCTGCGCCAGTCCCACCGCGGCGATCACGCGCGCCAGCTCCTCGGCCGTGCCGACGCCGAGGATCTTCAGCGCCAGCTGAGCGGTCGGGTGCACGCGCGTGGCCCCGCCGACCAGGCCCACCGCGAGCGGCAGCTCCAGCGAGCCGGCCAGGTCGCCTTCGGGCGTGGCCTCCCACATGCTGAGGCTGCCGTAGTGGCCGTGGCGCGCCGCGTAGGCGTGCGCGCCCGCCTCCACCGCGCGGGTGTCGTTGCCGGTGGCCAGCACCACCGCGCTCACGCCGTTCATGATGCCCTTGTTGTGCGTGGCGGCGCGGTACGGGTCGGCCGCGGCGAAGTGGTAGGCCGCGAGGATGCCGTCGCGCACCTCGGGGCCGCCGATCGCATCCACCTTCCAGACGCAGCGCGCGCGTGCCACGCGCCGGTCGGCCAGGTTGGACAGGATGCGCAGCCGGCTCGTCGCGCCGGTCCACTGCGCGAGGTGCGGCGCCAGCGTCTCGGCCATCGTGTTGACCGCGTTGGCGCCCATCGCGTCGCGCGTGTCGACGATCAGGTGCACGATCACCATCGCCCCGCCCGGGGTGTCGAGCACGCGCGCCTGCAGCTCGCGGAAGCCCCCGCCCAGGCGCACCAGCACGGGATCGCAGGCGTTGCACAGGTCGCGGACCTCGGCCTCGCGCTCGAGGATGCGCAGCCGCGCGTGGTGCGGGTCGGGCAGGTCGGTCAGCTGCACCTGCGCGATCATCTCGGTGCCCGACATCGAGGTCGTGAAGCCGCCGTTGTCGTAGCACTGGCGCGCGGCGTTGCAGACCGCCGCCACCACCGAGGACTCCTCGGTGGCCATCGGGATCAGCCGGTCGCGGCCGTCGATGCGCATGTTGGTCGCGATGCCGATCGGGATGTTCATCGTGCCGATCACGTTCTCGATCATGTGGTCGGCCACGTCGGCGGGCAGGTTGCCGGTGTTCTCCAGGTGCGAGCGCTCCTGCACGTCGAGCCCGGCAAAGCGCGCGACGGCGTCGATGCGGCCGGTGCGGTCGAGCTTGTGGAAGCCGGCGATGCGGCTGGTGGTCCCGGGGTGGTTCATGGGGCAGGCTCCGAAGGCGTCAACGGTTGATCATCAGGCGCGGCAGGAAGGTGACCAGGTCGGGGAAGGCGGCGCAGATCAGCAGGCCCGCCGCCTGCAGCACGAAGAAGGGCACGATGCCGCGGTAGACGGCGCCCATGCCGATGTGCTTCGGCAGGGTCGCCTTGACGTAGAACAGCGTGTAGCCGAAGGGCGGGCTGATGTAGCCCATCTGGATCGTCACGGCGAACAGCACGCCGAACCACAGCTCGTCGAAGCCCAGCGCGCGCACGATCGGCAGGAACACCGGCACGGTCAGCAGGATGATCCCGAGCTCGTCGAGCACCGTGCCGAGGAACACCAGCAGCAGCATCATCGCGGCCAGGATCAGCCAGCGGTCGACGTCCAGCGTGCGGATGAACTCCAGCAGCGTGTCGGCGCCGCCCAGGCCGGTGAAGATCGCCACGTAGGCCTTCGCGCCGATGGTGATCCACAGGATCATCGCGGTGGCCTTCAGCGCGTCGGTGCCGGCCTCGCGCAGCATTGCCAGGTCCAGTTTGCGCGCGAGCAGCGCCGGCACCATCGCGCCGACCACGCCGACCGCGGCCGACTCGGTGGGCGTGGCCACGCCGAAGAAGATCGAGCCAAGGATCAGCACGATCAGGAAGGCCGGCGCGACCAGCGCCTTGAGCGCGACCAGCTTGTCGCGCAGCGGCACGCGCTGCGCATGCGGGTCGAGCGGCACCCACTCGGGCTTGAGCCAGCCGGCGACCAGGATGTAGAGGACGTACAGCGACGCGAGCAGCAGGCCCGGCACGATGCCGGCGATCAGCATCTGGCCGATCGAGATCTGCGCCGTCACCGCGTACACGATGGTCAGCACCGAGGGCGGGATCAGGATGCCCAGCGTCCCCGACGCGCAGATCGTGCCCAGCGCCAGCTTCGGCTCGTAGCCGCGGCGCAGCATCTCGGGCAGCGCGAGGATGCCCATCGCGGTCACCGCCGCGCCGACCACGCCGGTCATCGCCGCCATCACGACGCAGATCACCACGGTGCCGATCGCGAGCCCGCCGCGCAGGCGGCCGAACCACAGCTCCATCGCGCGGTACAGCGACTCGATCACGCCGGAGCGCTGCAGGATGCAGGCCATCAGGATGAACAGCGGGATGGCCAGCAGCGCCTCCGAGCGCATCGTGTCGAAGATCTGCAGCACCAGCACGACGACCGCGTTGGGCTCCCACAGCGTGACGGTGAACAGCAGCGACAGCCCGCCCAGCACGAAGGCGATCGGCAGGCCGGTGAGCATGAACAGCGTCAGGCCGCCGAACATCAGCAGCAGGATGGTGTTGGGCGTCATGGCCGCACCTCCTGCGCGTCGGCCACGGGCTGGGCCTGCCTTGCGGCTTCAGGCGCCTCGAAGCAGGTGCGCACGAACTCCGCGAGCGCCTGCAGCAGCATCAGCAGCAGGGCCACCGGCACCGCGGCCTTGAACGGCCAGATCGGCGGGTTCCAGGCCGAGAAGCTGGTCTCGCGGTAGGCGAAGGCGTTGAGCGCCGGCGGCACGCTGTAGTACAGCAGGATGGCGCAGAAGGCGACGATCACCGGGTAGTTGAGCAGGTCCACGCGGCGCCGCCACCTGGGGCTGAGCCGCGCGTGGACGAGGTCCAGCGCGACATGGCCGCGCAGGTGCAGCAGGTAGGGGCCCCCGAGCAGGAAGTAGGGGCCGAACAGCAGCACCGCCAGTTCCATCCCCCATACGGTGGGCGCGTTGAACAGGTAGCGGCACACCACTTCGTACACCATCACCGGCACCACGACGGCCATCAGCCACACGGTGATGCGAAACAGCGTGCGGTTCAGGCCGGTGATGGCGGCCACCGGCACGCGCAGCCAGGCAGGCACGGGCAAGCTCCTCCAGGGCAGGGCGTCGCACCGCGCGCCGGGCGCGGTGCGGCGGCAGGGCCGTCAGCTCATCAGGCCCAGTTCCTTCATGAAGGCGATCTGGCTGTCGAGCATCCTGGTCGCCAGCGCATCGCCCTTGGTCGCGGCACGCCAGGCCTCGATGGCCTTGGGCCGGGCGGCGGCCAGGTCGGCGGCGGAGAAGCGGATGATCTCGCAGCCCTTGGCCTGGTACTTGGCGAGCACGGCCGCGTCGTTGACCAGGATGCGCTGGCGCAGCGCCGAGGAGACCTCGCGCGCGGCGACCTCCAGCGCGGCCTTGAACTCGGCCGGCAGCTTGTCCCAGGCGCCGCGGTTGGCGACGTAGCAGGTCGCGGTGGTGGGCTGGTGGAAGCCGGGCAGGATCACGTATTTGGCCACTTCCGCGAGGCCGGCCTCGTAGTTGGCGGTCAGGTCGCCGCGGTCGGCCATGTCGACCACGCCCTTGTCGAGCGCGGAGTACACCTCGCCGGTGGGCAGCGGCGTGACCGCGACGCCGAAGGCGCCCATCACGGTCGAGGCCAGCCCGACGAAGCGGCCCTTCTTGCCGGCCAGGTCGGCGATGCGGCGGATCGGCACCTTGGAGTGCAGCGGCTCCTGGCCGTACACGGTGGGCGCGATGTAGTGCAGCCCGGCCGGTGCGTACGCCTGGCGGGCCATCTCCAGGCCGCCCTTCTCGTAGAACCAGGCCTCGTACTCGTCGCTTTCGTTGAAGCCGAACGGCACCGTGCTGGTGAAGGCCAGCGCCGGGATCTTGCCGGCCTCGTAGCCGTCGAAGGTCTTCATCATCTCGAAGGCGCCGCCGCGCACTGCGTCGAAGGCCTGCGCCGCGGGCACGATCTGGCCGGCCGCGAACAGGTTGATGCGGAAGCGCCCGCCGGTGAGGTCGGACACGCGCTTGACGAACAGCTCTTCGAACTTCTGCGGGGTGGTGCCGCCGTCCCACAGTGCCTGCATGCGCCAGGTCACGGTGGACTGGGCCGAGGCCACGCGGGGGGCGGCCGCGGCGGCCGCAGCCGCGCCGGCCACGGCGGACTGGATCAGGCGGCGACGCCGGAGGTTCATGTCGCTCATGGTTTGTCTCCTTCCGTTCTTGTCGAGGCAGTGGACGGACCGCTGCACGTCCCACTGTAGGTCGCTGTACCAGTCATGATGGGTACAGTTTTGCGGGACAGCGGGGGTCCAGTGACTGCGACAGTGCCATCCTGCCCTAGCATTTCCGGGCCGCACCACCCATCCTGCACGCATGAGCGCTCCCCGAACCCGACCCACGCTCGCCGCGACGCTGGCCCGGTCGCTCGAGCGGCAGATCCGCGAAGGCGCGTACCGCCCCGGCGACAAGCTGCCCTCGCTGCGCGAGCTGGCGCAGCTGCACGGCTACGCGAAGAACACCGTGGTCGCCTCGTTCGAGTGGCTGGTGGCGCAAGGGCTGGTCGAGCCGCGCCGCGGCTCGGGCTACTACGTGCGCGAGCAGGCGGCGGGCCGGCCGCCGGAAGACGACGACGCCGGCTCGCTGGACCGGGCGATGGACATCGTCTGGATGATGCGCGAGCAGCTCAAGACCGAGCCGGGCACCTTCGCGGTCGGCGACGGCTTCCCGCCGGTGGAGTGGCTCGCCGAGGCGCGGCTGGACCGCTACCACCACAAGGTGGTGCGTACCGGGCTGGGCGCGTTGTTCCGCTACGGCAGCCGCTTCGGCTACCGGCCGCTGCGCGAGCACCTGGTGCGCAAGCTGGCCGACTTCGGCATCGGCGCCGAGCCGCGCCAGATCGTGCTGACGCACGGCGCCAACGAGGCGATGGACATGGTGGTGCGCTACTTCGTGCCGCCGGGCGGCACGGTGCTGGTCGACGACCCCGGCTACTACCCGCTGTTCGGCAAGCTCAAGCTCGCCGGCGCACGCATCGTCGGCGTGCCGCGGCAGCCCGACGGGCCGGACCTCGCGGCGCTGGAGCAATGCCTGCAGCTCCACCGGCCGCGGCTGTTCTTCACGCAGTCGATCGCGCACAACCCGACCGGCTCGGCGCTGTCGGCGGCCAAGGCGTTCAAGGTGCTGCAGCTGGCGCAGAGATACGACCTGCGCATCGTCGAGAACGACCCGCTGGCCGACTTCGCGCCGACCTCGGCGCCGCGGCTGTCGGCGCTGGACCAGCTGGAGCGCACGATCTACATCGGCAGCTTCTCGAAGTCGTTCTCGGCGGCGCTGCGCGTGGGCTTCATCGCCTCCAGCGCCGATCTCGCCAGCGACCTCGCGGACCTGAAGGCGCTGATCCACGTCGGCAGCTCGGAGTACTGCGAGCGCACCGTCGACGTGATCCTCAGCGAGGGCCACTACCAGCGGCACCTCAAGCGCCTGCGCGACCGGCTGGCGCAGGCGATGGAGCAGGCGTTGCGCCTGTTCGACGGGCTGGGGGCGGAGGTGTTCGCGCGCAGCGCGCCGTCGCTGTACCTGTGGGTCGCGCTGCCCGGCGTGCCCGACACGCTGGAGTTCGCCAAGGAGGTGCTGCCCCAGCGCATCGTGCTGGCGCCGGGGCGCATCTTCTGCGTCGATGCGTCGGCGGCGTGCCGCTGGTCGCGCTTCAACGTGGGTGCGGTCAGCGACCCGCGCTTTGCCAAGGCCCTGCGGGCGGCCTTGCGGCGGCGCGGCGTCTGACCCCGCAGGGCCCGGGCGCCGCGCGCGGCGGCGCGTCACTCCCCTTGGCGGCGTGCCTCGCGGTCCGCGCGCAGGCGCTCGACCCAGAAGTGCGCGTTGCGGATACCCAGCTTCTCGGGGTCGAAGGCGGGCGCCAGGCCCGCCTTCTTCTGGCGCTCGTAGTCGTTCAGCGCCAGCAGCGCGGGCTTCTGGATGATGATGATCGCGATGATGTTGAGCCAGGCCATCAGGCCCACGCCCATGTCGCCCAGGTCCCAGGCCACCGTGGCGCTGCGCACCGCGCCGTAGGTCACCGCGGCCATGATGCCGAGCTTGAGCACGAAGCTCAGCCAGGGCCGGTGCACCTTGCGGTTGATGTAGGCGATGTTGGTCTCGGCCATGTAGTAGTAGGCCACGATGGTCGTGAAGGCGAAGAAGAACAGCGCCAGCGCGACGAAGGGCGCGCCGAAGCCCGGCATCACCGATTCGACCGCGGCCTGCGTGTAGCGCGGGCCGGTCTCGACGCCGGGCAGGCCGCCGTAGAGCGCCGCGCCGTCCGGGCCGGTGACGTTGTACATGCCGGTCGACAGCAGCATGAAGGCGGTGGCCGAGCACACCAGCAGCGTGTCGACGTAGATCGAGAAGGCCTGCACGAAGCCCTGCTGCGCCGGGTGCTGCACCTCGGCCGCGGCGGCCGGGTGCGGGCCGGTGCCCTGGCCGGCCTCGTTCGAGTAGACGCCGCGCTTGACGCCCCACTCGACCGCCAGGCCCAGCACCGCGCCGAAGGCGGCCTCCAGGCCGAAGGCGCTCCTGAAGATCAGCGCGACCATCGCGGGCAGCTGGGTGATGTTGAGCAGCACGATGACCAGCGCGACCAGGATGTAGGCCAGTGCCATGAACGGCACGACGATCTCGGCGAACTTCGCGATGCGCTTGACGCCGCCGAAGATGATGAAGCCCAGCAGGATCACGATGATCGCGGCGGTCACGCGGGTGTCGATGCCCCAGGCGTTCTCCAGGCCAGAGGCGATGCTGTTGGCCTGCACGCCGGGCAGCAGCAGGCCGGTGGCGATCACGGTGGCCACCGCGAAGATCCAGGCGTACCACTTCTGGCCCATGCACTTCTCGATGTAGTAGGCCGGGCCGCCGCGGTACAGGCCCTGGTCGTCCTTCTCCTTGTAGATCTGTGCCAGCGTCGATTCGACGTAGGCGGTGGAGGCGCCGAGGAAGGCCACCATCCACATCCAGAACACCGCGCCGGGGCCGCCGAAGGTGATCGCGGTCGCGACGCCGGCGATGTTGCCGGTGCCCACGCGCCCGGACAGCGACATCGCCAGCGCCTGGAACGAGGACACGCCGGCCTCCGAGGCCTTGCCCTTGAACATCAGGTGCAGCATGTGCCCGAAGCCGCGCACCTGCATGAAGCGCGTGCGCAGCGAGAAATAGAGACCGACCCCGAGGCACAGGTACACGAGAACCGGGCTCCAGATGACGCTGTTGAGGGCGCTGACGATTTCGGCAAATGACATGGGGGGTCTCCTTGTTGTTGTCGGCGATGTTATCCAGTCTCGCGGGGACGGCGCTCGCGCCAGGTTTCCAGTCGTTAGCCGTAGCGCGAGAGGTCCAGGCCTTCCATGTCGATCTGCGGCGTGCGGCCGCTGACCAGGTCGGCGATCACGCGCCCGGTGCCCACCGCCATGGTCCAGCCCAGCGTGCCGTGGCCGGTGGCCAGCAGCAGGTTGGGCAGGCGGCAGGGGCCGAGGATGGGCGTGCCGTCGGGCGTCATCGGGCGCAGCCCGGTCCAGAAGGTGGCGCGGGCGAGGTCGCCGCCGCGCGGGAACAGGTCGGTCAGCACGAAGGCCAGCGTCTCGCGCCGCGCCTCGTCCAGGCGCAGGTCGTAGCCGGACAGCTGCGCCATGCCGCCGACGCGGATGCGCTCGCCCAGGCGCGTGATCGCGACCTTGTGCGTCTCGTCCATGATGGTCGACTCGGGCGCCTGCGCAAAGTCGGCGATCGGCACCGTGATCGAGTAGCCCTTGACCGGATAGACCGGCAGGCGCAGGCCCAGCGGCCGGGCCAGCAGCGGCGAGTAGCTGCCCAGCGCGAGCACGTAGCGGTCGGCGCGCATCGGCCCGCGGTCGGTGTGCACCGCGGCGACCTCGCCGCCGGCTTCCTCGATGCGCTGCACGTGCACGCCGAACTCGAACTTCACGCCCAGCGCACGCGCCATCTCGGCAAGCCGCTGGGTGAACAGGAAGCAGTCGCCGGTCTCGTCGCCGGGCAGGCGCAGCGCGCCGACGAACTTCTCCTTCACCGTCGCCAGCGCCGGCTCGTACTGCAGGTAGCCGTCGCGGTCCAGCACCTGGTAGGGCACGCCGAACTGCTGCAGCACTTCCACGTCCTGCGCCACGCCGTCGAGCTGCTTCTGCGTGCGGAACAGCTGCAGCGTGCCCTGCGCGCGCTCGTCGTAGCGGATGCCGGTCTCGGCGCGCAGCTCGCGCAGGCAGTCGCGGCTGTATTCGGCCAGGCGCACCATGCGCGCCTTGTTGATGCGGTAGCGCCGGGCGGTGCAGTTGCGCAGCATCTGCAGGCACCAGCGCCACATCGCCGGGTCCAGCTGCGGCCGCAGGATCAGCGGCGCGTGCCGCATCAGCAGCCACTTGATCGCCTTGACCGGCACGCCCGGGCCGGCCCAGGGGGCCGAGTAGCCGGGCGAGACCTCGCCGGCGTTGGCATGGCTGGTTTCCATCGCCGGCGCCTGCTGCCGGTCGACGACCGTGACCTCGTGGCCGGCGCGCGCCAGGAAGTAGGCGATCGACACGCCGATCACGCCGCTGCCCAGAACCAGTACCTGCATGTCTTGCTCCTGTGTCCGCCCCGCAGGGCCCGCCTGCGTGTGCAATTCGGGTGCCAGACGCTCGGGGCGCCTGAAATCAAGGACTTGCATCGAGCACGCCACCACGTGCTGTAGCGATTTCAGTACAGCCTGCCTGGAGATTTCCTCGGCAGGGGTGCGGACTGGCCGAAAGAAACACGGAAAACCGGCCTCGTGGCACCGGCGTCACGAAATCGTGACGGTGTCACGAATACGATACGGACATGCGCCTGCAGATCCTGTTCACCGACCGCGTCGGCATCGCCCAGGAGATCCTCGCCGTGCTGGCCGCGCGCCTGCTCGACGTGGTCGCGGTCGAGGTCGATCCGCCGCACATCTACCTGGAAGCCCCCGGGCTGAGCGCGGCGCTCTACCCCGAGGTGCGCGAGGCGCTGATGCAGGTGCACGGGGTGCGACGCGTCACCGAGCTGGCGATGCTGCCCGGCGCGCGCCGCCGGCTGTACCTGGACGCGCTGCTGGCGGCGCTGGCCGACCCGGTGCTGGTGGTCGACGACCACGGCACGGTGGTGGTGGCCAACCCGGCCGCGGCGCAGGCCTGCGGGCTGAGCGAGGACGCGCTGGCCGGGCGCACGCTGGCCGAGCTGACCGGCGACGCGCAGCTGGCCGCCGCGGTGACGGCGCCGGGCGACCGGCTGCCGGTGCGCGAGGTGCAGTTCGGCGGCCAGCCCTACCTGCTGGAGGCCACCGCGCTGCACGAGGCCGGCGGCCACGTGGCCGGTGCGGTGGTGACGCTGCACGCGCCGCACCGCCTCGGCGAGCGGCTGAGCGCGCTGCAGAACTACAGCGCCGGCGGCTTCGAGGCCATCCTGGGCCATTCGGCGGCGATCCGCCAGCTCAGGCAACGCGCCGCGCGGGTCGCGCAGGTGGATGCGCCGCTGCTGATCCGCGGCGAGACCGGCACCGGCAAGGAGCTGGTCGCCCATGCCTGCCACGCCGGCAGCCGGCGGCGCGACCAGCCGTTCTTCGCGCTCAACTGTGCGGCCCTGCCCGAGAGCCTGGCCGAGAGCGAGCTGTTCGGCTACGCGCCCGGGGCCTTCACCGGGGCGCTGCGCGGCGGCCGGCCGGGGCTGCTGGAGCTGGCCGACGGCGGCACGCTGTTCCTCGACGAGGTGGCCGAGATGTCGCCGTACCTGCAGGCCAAGCTGCTGCGCTTCCTCAACGACGGCAGCTTCCGGCGCGTGGGCGGCGAGCGCGAGCTCAGGGCCGACGTGCGCATCATCAGCGCGACGCACCGCTCGCTGGAGGACATGGTGGCCGCCGGCAGCTTCCGGCAGGACCTGCTGTTCCGGCTGGACGTGCTGCAGCTGTACGTGCCGCCACTGCGCGAGCGGCGCGAGGACATCCTGCCGCTGGCGCAGGTGTTCATCGAGCGCGCCTGCGCCCAGGCCGGGCGCCCCCGCGCGCGCCTGAGCCGTGCCGCCGCCCAGGCACTGCTGGCCAACCCCTGGCACGGCAACGTGCGCCAGCTGCAGAACGTGATCTTCCGCGCGGTGACGATGAGCGACCGCTCGGTGATCGACGTCGACGACCTGGAGCTGGCCGGGGCCGCGACCGCGCCGGCGCCGGAGCTGGGCGACGAGCAGGTCACCAGCCTGCACGAGGCGGTGGAACGCTACGAGCGCGCGCTGCTGCAGCGCCTGTGGCCGCAGTACCCGTCCACGCGCCGGCTGGCCGAGCGGCTCGGCACTTCGCACACCGCGATCGCCGCGCGCCTGCGCAAGTACGGCATCCCGGGCGGCGGCACGCCCTGAGCGCTCAGCCGCGCGCCGGGATCCTCAGCCCGCGCTGCACCGCCGGGCGCGCGAGGAACGACTGCAGCACGCGCTGCACGTTCGGGAAGTCGTCGAAGCCGACCAGCTCGCCGGCGCCGTAGAAGCCGACCAGGTTGTTGATCCACGGGAAGGTGGCGATGTCGGCGATGGTGTACTCCTCGTCCATGATCCAGGTGCGGCCCTGCAGGTGGCGCTCCAGCACGCCGAGCAGGCGCTTCGCCTCGGCCACGTAGCGGTCGCGCGGGCGCTTGTCCTCGTACTCGCGGCCGGCGAACTTGTGGAAGAACCCCACCTGCCCGAACATGGGCCCGATGCCGCCCATCTGGAACATCACCCACTGCACGGTCTGCCAGCGGCGCGCCGGGTCCTTGGGGATCAGCTGTCCGGTCTTGTCGGCGAGGTACAGCAGGATCGCGCCCGACTCGAACAGCGGCAGCGGCTCGCCGCCCGGGCCGTCGGGGTCGATGATGGCCGGGATCTTGTTGTTCGGGTTGAGCGAGAGGAACTCGGGCGAGAGCTGGTCGTTGGTCTCGAAGTTCACCAGGTGCGGCTCGTAGGGCAGGCCGGTTTCCTCCAGCAGGATCGACACCTTCACGCCGTTGGGCGTGGGCAGCGAGTACAGCTGCAGCCGGTCGGGGTGCTGCGCGGGCCACTTCTTCGTGATCGGGAATCGGGACAGGTCGGTCATGACGGCCTTTCTTCGGAAACGGATGGCGAAGACGACCGTGCATTGTTGCAGCGCCGCGCGATGCGCCAGGCGCAGCCGGGGCACGGCCTTGCCGGCGGTGGGGACGCCAGCCGGCGCCGTCCCCCCGGGGGGGGGGGGCTGCTGCGCCTGCGGCGCGCTCAGCCGTCGACCAGGGCGTGCGCCGGCGCCGGCAGCGCCAGGGCCTGGGGCGGCAGCGGGCGGCTGAACAGGAAGCCCTGCAGCTCGTCGCAGCCCTGCGCGAGCAGGTAGCGCCGCTGCGCCTCAATCTCCACGCCTTCGGCGACGACGCGCAGCTTCAGCCGGTGCGCCAGCGCGATGACCGCGTCGGCGATGGCCGCGCCGTCCGGGCCGCAGCCGATGGTCTGCACGAAGGAGCGGTCGATCTTCAGCACGTCGATCGGGAAGCGCTGCAGGTAACCCAGGCTGGAGTAGCCGGTGCCGAAGTCGTCCAGCGACAGCCGCACGCCGATCGCCTTGAGGCGGCGCAGCATGTCCACCGCCGCGTCCGGCTCCTGCATCAGCATGCTCTCGGTCAGTTCCAGCTCCAGCGCGCGGGCCGGCACGCCGTGGCGCGCCAGCGCCTGCTGCACCACCGTGTCGAGGTGGCCGCTGGTGAACTGGCGCGCGGCGACGTTGACCGCCACCACCGCGTCGCTCCAGCCCTGCGCGATCCACTCCCGGGCCTGCTGGCAGGCGCGGTCGATCACCCAGGCGCCCAGCTCGAGGATCAGGCTGCTGCGCTCGGCCACCGGGATGAACTGCCCGGGGGCCATCAGGCCGGCCTCGGGATGGTCCCAGCGCAGCAGTGCCTCGACGCCGCACATGCGGCCGCTGCGCGCGTCGACGCGCGGCTGGTAGTGCAGCAGCAGCTGGTCGCGTTCGACCGCACGCTTGAGCGCGGCTTCCAGCTGCAGGCGCTCGACCGCCTGGGCCTGCAGGTCGGCGGTGAAGAAGCAGAAGCGGTTGCGCCCCAGCTCCTTGGCGTGGTGCATCGCGGCGTTGGCATTGCGCAGCATCTCGACGCCGCTGTGGCAGCCGTCGGCCGGGTGCACGCTGATCCCGATGCTGGCGGTGATGTAGACGTCGCGACCCCCCGACAGCGGCACCGGCTCGCGGAAGGTGTTGAGCAGGTCGCGCGCCAGCAGCGCCGCCTCGCCCGGCTCGGACAGGCGGCCCGGCAGCACCAGGAACTCGTCGCCGCCCAGGCGCCCCAGCAGGTCGCCCTGGCGCAGGCGCGACTGCAGGCGCGCGGCCACGGCCTGCAGCAGCTCGTCTCCGACCGGATGGCCGAAGCCCTCGTTGACGAACTTGAAGCCGTCCAGCCCGACGTGCAGCGCCGCGGCCTGCCCGTCCTGCCACTGGGCCTGCGCGATGGCCTGGTCCATGCGCGCGAGCAGCAGGCGCCGGTTGGGCAGCTGCGTCAGCGGGTCGTAGTGGGCCAGGCGCTCGAGCTCGGCCTCGTTGTGCTTGAGCCGGCTGATGTCGGTGAACACGCCGACGTAATGCGTGTGCTCGCCGTCGTCGTCATGCACGCGGGTGATGGTCAGCCACTCGGGATAGATGTCGCCGTTCCTGCGCCGGTTCCAGATCTCGCCCTGCCAGCACCCGTCCCGGTCGATGGCCTGCCACAGCGCGCGGTAGAAATCCGCGTCGTGGCGCCCCGAGCGCAACAGCGAGGGCTTGCGTCCGACCACGTCCTCCAGCGCGTAGCCGGTGATCTCGGTGAAGGCGCGGTTGACGGTCCGGATGTTGCCATGGCGGTCGGTGACCATCACGCCGTCGCGCGTGCTCTGCAGCGCGACCGCCCAGGGGCGCAGGTCGGTCTCGCGCTGCTTGTGCGCATCGATGTCCTGGCTGATGCCGAACACGCCGACCAGCTCGCCCTGCGCGTCCAGCAACGGCCCCACCGTGGCCGCATAGGCGTGGCGGCCGCTCGGGGTGGTGAGCTTGCGCTCGGTGCGCAGGGGCTGGCGCTGCGCGAGCACCTCCTGCTCGCGGGCCTGCAGCATGGCGGTTTCGTCGGGCGGGAAGAACTCGTCGGCGGTGCGGCCGAGCATCTCCTCGGGACGCACGCCCAGGCGCCGGCAGGCTTCGCGGTTGGCGAACAGGTAGCGGCCCTGCGTGTCCTTCGCGTAGATCGCGTCGGGCGAGCCCTGCACGATGGCGTCCAGCAGCCACAGCCGCCGTCGCATCGCGTCCAGCACCGCGGCCTGGCGGAGCCGGTCGCGCCGGTGCAGCACCCAGCCGAGCAGCACCAGCGTCATCAGGCCCAGCACCGCGGCACGCGTGGCTGCGGCGGCCTCCAACCGGTCCGCCACCACCAGCCAGCCGGCCGCGGCAACCGCGTAGCCGCCGGCGGCGAGCCAGAGGGTGGCGTCCACACCGCGCCGCGGGGCGGTGCTGTCGGAAGGGGATCGGGGACAGGGCATGAAAGGGAACATCCGGCGCGGCTGCGCCGCGATAGGCAGGATCAGACCATGCCCCTGGATCCGTGCCATTGACCGGCATCAAGCCGCGCCGGTCGTTTCCGGCCCGCAGCCGCCGGTGACGCGGCTGAGGGTTGCCCCGGATCAATGTGTCGCCGTTACATTAGTAAGCAGCGGTGTAGCGCTTGCGGATGTGCTGCGGGCGTTCGACCTCGTCCAGGATGGACACCGCCAGGTCGGCGACCGAGATGCGCGCGGGCTGGTCGCCGTCCATCAGCAGCTCGTCGGCGCCCAGGCGGTACTTGCCGGTGCGCTCGCCGGGCTCCAGGCGCGCGGCCGGCGACACGAAGGTCCAGTCCAGCCCGGTTTCCTGGCGGATCAGGTTCAGCGCCTCGCGCGCGGCCAGCGCGCCCTGCTTCCAGGCCTCGGGGAACTCGGGGGTGTCGACCAGCTGCACGCCGGGCTTGACGTACAGGCTGCCGGCGCCGCCGACCACCAGCAG
Source organism: Caldimonas thermodepolymerans (assembly GCF_015476235.1). Lineage (NCBI taxonomy): Bacteria > Pseudomonadati > Pseudomonadota > Betaproteobacteria > Burkholderiales > Sphaerotilaceae > Caldimonas > Caldimonas thermodepolymerans. The sequence continues at coordinate 3,685,449 of NZ_CP064338.1, read as the reverse complement.
GCGCTTCACGCCGGCGCGCTTGACGCCCTCGAAGATCGCGCGCGTGCCGCGCAGGAAGGTGTCGTAGAGCTGCGGGTCGCTCCAGCCGGGGTTGTAGGCGCTGATGACGGCGTCGTGGCCGGCCACCGCGGCGGCGACCTGGGCGGGGTCCAGCACGTCCGCCTGCACCACGGTCAGGCCGTCGCGCGCGGCGAGCTTGCCCGGGGTGCGTGCCAGGGCGGTGACCTGGTGGTCGCGCTGCAGTGCTTCGTCCAGCACGGCCGAGCCGACGAATCCGGTGGGTCCGATGAGAGCGAGTTTCATGGCTTCCAGCCTTTCTTGCGGTGCGTGAAGGAACGAGCCTCACACCCTACGGCAAAAAGAAAACCTGAACTAGACTCGCAAGGTTGATTTTGAAATTCAGAAAAACTGAATGATCGACCAGCTCAAGCGCATGGCCGTGTTCGCGGCGGTGGTCGAGCACGGGTCGATGCACGCGGCCGCGCGCGCCCTGGGCACGACGCCCTCGGCGGTCAGCCAGCAGGTGCGCGCGCTGGAGCAGGACATGGGCGTGGCGCTGCTTCACCGCTCGCCGCGCCGGCTGCGCCTGACCGAGGCCGGAGAGCGCTTCCACGAGGGCTGCGCCGCGATGGTGGCGGCCGCGCGCCGGGCCGGACAGCAGCTGATGCAGCTGCGCGATGCGCCGGTCGGCGAGCTGCGCGTGGCCTCGCCGGTGGGCTTCGCGCGCCACCTGGGGCCGGCGCTGGCGCCGTTGCTGGCGGCCAACCCGGGCCTGAGCCTGCACCTGGAGGTCAGCGACGAGCTGATCGACCTGGTCGAAGCGCGCATCGACCTCGCCGTGCGCTTCGGCCGCATGCCCGACTCGAGCTGGGTCGCGTAGCGGCTCGCCAGCCTGGACATGGTGCTGTGTGCCGCGCCGGCCTACCTGGCGCGGCGCGGCATGCCGGCCAGCCCGCGCGACCTGCTGCAGCACGACTGGCTGCGCCTGCCGCCGCGGCAGGTGGGCGCGCAGCTGGAACTGCACGGCCCGGGCGGCGCGGTCGAGCGGCCGCGGCCGCCGGCGCGCGTGACGAGCAACAACCAGCTCGCGCTGCAGCAGATGTGCGAGGCCGGGCTGGGCATCGCGGTGCTGGGGCTGCAGGACTCGGACGCGGCGCTGCGCGCCGGCACGGTGGTCGCGGTGCTGCCGCAGTGGCGCCCGGCCCCGCTGCCGATGTACGCGGTCACGCCGCGGCGCGATTCGCAGCCTGCCAAGGTGCGCCACGCGATCGCCGCGCTGCAGGACTACCTGGCCGGCCTGGCCGGCAGCCTGTCGCTGGCCAGCGTGCTGGCCGGCAGCGCGTAGGATCGCGGCATGGACGGACGACTGTTGCCCTGGCTGCTGTGCCTGGCCGCGCTGCCGCCGGCGGCCGCGCAGAGCGCCTGGCTGTACGGCGAACGCCATGACCATGCCGACCACCAGCGGCAGACTGCGGCGGACATCCGCCGGCTCGGCACCGAAGGCCGCCTGCACGCGGTGGTGCTGGAGATGGCCGAGCGCGGGGCCGACACCCGCGGGCTGCCGCGCGACGCGGCCGAGGACGCGGTGCGCGCCGCGCTGCGCTGGAACGACGCCGGCTGGCCCTGGCCGCGCTACCGCGAGGTGGTGATGAACGCGGTGCGCGCCGGCGTGCCGGTCCATGGCGGCAACCTGGCGCAGGCCCGGCTGCGCGAGGCCATGCAGCGGCCGCACTGGGACACCGCCATCCCGGCCGAGGCCCGTGCGCGCCTGCTCGACGCGGTGCGCGACGGCCACTGCGGCCTGCTGCCCGAGGCCCGGCTGGTGCCGATGGCGCGCATGCAGATTGCGCGCGACCGCAGCCTGGCGCAGGTGGTGGCCGAGGCCGCGGCAGGCGCGCCTGCCGACGCGGTGGTGGTGATGCTGGCCGGCGCCATGCATGCCTCGCGCGCCAGCGGCGTGCCGCTGCACCTGGCGGCGCTGGCGCCGCAGCTGGGCATCCGCAGCATCGGCTACGCCTCGGCCTACGGCGAGACGGCCGAGCCCGGCTTCGACGAATGGCGGCCGGCGCGCCCGGAGCCGCCGCAGGACCATTGCGCCGCGCTGCGCGCGCGCGGCCTGCCTTCCGTTCCCGCTTCCACTTCCCCGACCTCGCGATGACCATGACGACTTCCGCCGCCGGCCCGCTGCAGGGCCTGAAGGTGCTCGAACTGGGCCAGCTGATCGCCGGCCCCTTTGCGGCCAAGACGCTGGCCGACTTCGGCGCCGACGTGATCAAGATCGAACCGCCCGGCTCGGGCGACCCGCTGCGCCAGTGGCGCCTGCTGCACAACGGCACCAGCGTGTGGTGGCAGGTGCAGTCGCGCAACAAGAAGAGCGTCACGCTGGACCTGCGCCAGCCCGAGGCGCGCGAGATCGTGCGGCGCCTGGCCGACGAGGCCGACATCCTGATCGAGAACTTCAAGCCCGGCGTGATGGAGAACTGGGGCCTGGGCTACGAGGCGCTGAGCCGCAGCAACCCGGGGCTCATCATGCTGCGCATCAGCGGCTACGGGCAGACCGGTCCCTACAAGGACCGCCCGGGCTTCGGCGTGGTGGCCGAGGCGATGGGCGGCCTGCGGCACCTGACCGCCGAGCCGGGCCGCGTGCCGGTGCGCGTGGGTGTCAGCATCGGCGACACGCTGGCCTCGCTGCACGGCGTCATCGGGGTGCTGATGGCGTTGCACCACCGGCACCGCACGGGGCGCGGGCAGGTGGTCGACGTGGCGCTGTACGAGGCGGTGTTCAACTGCATGGAAAGCCTGCTGCCCGAGTACAGCGCCTTCGGCGTGGTGCGCGAGCCGGCCGGCTCGGCGCTGCCCGGCATCGCGCCGAGCAACGCCTATCCGTGCCGCGACGGCTGGGTGCTGGTGGCGGGCAACGGCGACTCGATCTTCAAGCGCCTGATGCACGCCATCGGCCGCGACGACCTGGGGCAGGACCCGCAGCTGGCGACCAACGTGGGGCGCGTGGCGCGCGTCGAGGAGATCGATGCGGCGATCGGCGCCTGGACCCGCGAGCGCGGCGTCACCGAGGTGCTGGAGGCGCTGGCCGCGGCGCAGGTGCCGGCCGGGCGCATCTACACCGCGCGCGACATCGCCGAGGACCCGCACTACCGCGCGCGGGACATGATCCTGCCGGTCCGGACCCACGACGGCCTGACGGTGGAGGTGCCGGGCATCGTGCCCCGGCTGAGCGAAACGCCCGGCGGGATCCGCCGGCGTGCGCCGGTGCTGGGCGAGGACACCGACGCGGTGCTGAAGGAAGCGGGCCTCACCGAGGCCCAGATCGCCCAGCTGCGCGAGCGCGGCGTGATCTGACGCTGCCGCGCCCGCGCGCGTGGCCGTTCAGCGCGACGGCTGGCGCGCCGGGCGCTGGCGGCTGCGCGCCGGCTCGGCGGCGGGCTCGGACGCTCCCGGCACGGCGCCCAGGTTGGGCACCTTGTTGGCCGCGGCTTCCAGCGCGTCGATGGTGGCGCTGATGGACTGCAGCTGCTGCTGCAGGCGGGCGCGTTCCTCGGCCAGCTGGCGGGTCTCCGACTGCAGGCGCGCCTGCGCGGCCACGCCCTCGCGGATGACCTGGCGCTGGGCCTGCAGCTGCTCGGCCAGCTCGCCCTGGCGGCGGCGCGCCTGTTCCAGCTGGCGGCGCGTGGCGGCGATGCGCGCGTCCAGCTGCATCTTCTCCAGGTCGGGTGCGGCCAGCGTGACGGTCTGCTCCGCCATGCGCGTGTACAGCGTCTCGGCTTCCTTCGCGTCGGTGGTGCGGCCGATCCACCAGAAGTCCTGGCCCTTGAGCAGCGCGACGTAGTAGTTCAGGTTCTCCGGTTCGAAGAACAGCGCCGCGGCGAACGGGCCGTTGTAGGTGGTGCGCATCTCGTTGACCTGGCGCGACTCGATCAGCGCGGTCAGCTCGCGCATCAGCGCGGGCGGCTGGCGCGGCGCGGAGGCCGCCTCGGGCGGGGGTTCCACCGCGGACGCCGCGGGGGCGGCCGGCTCGGCGGCGGCCGGGCGTCCGGACGCGGCAGGTCGCTCGCCCGGCCAGAACGAGGCGTCAGCCAGGGCGGTGGCAGGGATGGCGAAGGCAGCGAGGAGCGCGACGTGGCGGAACAAGGTCATCAGTTTTCTCCGGGGCCCGTGTCGGGGGTAGGCGAACCGAGCACCGGGGTGCCCGGCTCGGCCAGCAGTTCGTGTTTGCGCATTTTCTCCCACAAGGTCTTGCGGCTGATGCCCAGCGCGCGCGCGGCGGCTTCGCGGCGGCCACCGTGGCGCCTGAGGGCGTCGATGATGCGCAGGCGCTCCTGGCTCTGGTCCATGCGCCAGGCCGGCTGCGGGGTCGCGGCCTCCGCGGGGCGCGGGAAGGCCAGCTCGTGGCTGTCGGCAAAGATGCCGTCGAAGCGCTCCCGGTCGAAGCTGCGGTAGCGGGCGAACAGCGCCGCGGTGCGCTGCGCCAGGTTCATCAGCTCGCGCACGTTGCCGGGAAAGCGCCGCGCGGCGACCTGCTCGACGATCCACGGCGGCAGCTCGACCTGCGCGTGCGGGTCGACCTTCTGCATGGTGCGCTGGAAGAAGGTGGCAAACAGCAGCACCTTGTCGTCCGGGCCGCGCGTGTCGAGCGAGGGGATCGCGATCTCGATCACCGCGATGCGGTAGTACAGGTCGGCGCGGAACCGGCCCTCGCGCACCATCTCGCGCAGGTCGCGGTTGGTCGCGGCCACCAGCCGGAAGTCGGTCTGCACCGGCTCGGTGGCGCCGACCGGCCAGACCACGCCATCTTCCAGCGCGCGCAACAGCTTGACCTGCTGCTGCAGCGGCAGGTCGCCGATCTCGTCGAGGAACAGCACGCCGCCGTGGGCCTGCACCAGGTGGCCCTTGTGGGCGCGCGAGGCATTGGTGAACGAGCCCTTGGCGTGCCCGAAGAACAGCGATTCGAACAGCGTCTCCGGGATCGAGCCGCAGTTGACCGGCACGAACGGGCCCTTGCCGTAGCGCGGGTGGCCCTGCGCTACGGCGCGCGCGAACAGCTCCTTGCCGGTGCCGGTCTCGCCGATCAGCAGCACCGGGCTGTCCACGCAGGCGTAGGCGCGGCAGTCCTCGATCAGCTGCGTCACGCGCGGCGAGCGGTGCAGGATGCTGGCGCTGAAGTCGTCCTCGTCCGTCGGTGCCCGGCGCGCGGCCGGCGCCATGCCGTGCGAGCGCGGCAGGATGCCCAGCTCGACCAGCCGGCTGCGCAGCTGCGTGAACGTGAAGTCCTCGTGCAGCACGACGGGGTTCTTGCCCCCGATCCAGTACAGCGCCGGCGGCTTGGAGCCGATCCACAGCACCGGCAGGCCCTGCACCAGGTCCCAGTCGGCCTGGCGGAAGCGCGGGTTTTCCAGGAAGCCGGTGCCGACGATCGCGCCGTCGAGCTGCGCGTGGCCGTCGTTGAACTGCTGCCATTCCTCGCAGCACGTGAAGACGTTGGCCTGGACATCGGCCACGTCCAGGCACCTGCGGACTCGGGTGGCGAACTCGGTCGCGCCTTCCAGCAATAGCAGGTTCACCGTCATCTCGCTGCGTCGTAAGACCTGGGCATCATGGGTTGCAAAGGTCGATCAAAGGTCAATAAACCAAGCCGGCCTGGTTGCACGACACCGTGTCCAGGCCGACGTCGGCCGCGCCCAGCTGCACGCCGAGCAGGCGCAGCACCGGCACCAGCACCGCATCCAGCACCTGCAGCAGGGGCGTCAGCAGCGGCAGCAGCAGGTCCAGCAGGCCGCTGACGACACCGCTGACCAGGCCGCCGACCAGCCCGCCCACCAGGCCCAGCAGCCCGGACTCGCTCAGCACCACGACGTTGAGGTTGCCCGGGCGCAGCTGGTCGCGCAGCGCCCCCACCACGGTGCCGAGCACCGAGCCGACCGCGTTGTTGTCGACGGTCTGCATCAGCGGCGGCGCGCCGGTGAATTCCAGCCGCTGCCAGCCCTGCTGGCCGCCGGAGGCGCCGCCCGTGCCGACCGGCACGACCAGCGCGTCCTTCACCGACACCCGGATCAGCCCGAGGACGTTGAGCAGCGTCGCGCCGCGCACGCGCTCGTGCAGCGGGCGGTGGGTGTCGCTCAGCGCGTCGTCGTCGATGTCGCCGACGACCACGTTGGCCAGCGAGGCGTTGGCGTCGATGGCCGCGCGCGTGGCCGAGCGCGGCACGCCGCACTGCAGCTCGGCCAGGCGCGCCTGGCCGGCGGCCACGTCCAGGTACAGCGGCAGGTGCACGGTGTCGCCCAGCAGCGGCGCGACCCGCACGTCCAGCTTCAACCCGATCTGGGCGCTGCGTGCCTGGGTGTACCAGCGGCCCTCGGCGTCCTGCCCCGGCGGGCCGTAGGCCAGCGACGGTGGCGAGATCACCACCAGCCCGGCGCGGATGCCCAGCACCCCGGGCACCTGCAGCCCGAGGTCGGGGATCTCGATGAAGTGGCCCCGGTTGGCCACCATCGCCGCGGCGGTGACCAGCCCGAACACGTTGACGCGGGCCTCGGTGGCGGACTGCGCGGTGGGCAGCGACAGGTCCAGGATGTCGGCCAGCCGCACCGTCACGCTGCGCAGGGGGGCGCTGACCGCGTCGAGCAGCAGGTGCAGCGCGCCGCCGGCAGCGCTGTCGAGCACGCCGTCCTGGCCCAGCGCGGTGAGGATGCCGTCGTAGAGGACGGGCAGCGTCAGCCCGGCCTGCAGCAGCTCCTCGAAGTTGCCGACGCCCAGCGCCTCCTTCAGCGGCCCGAGCCGCACGTTGGCGTCGGCCAGCGCCCGGTAGCCGGCCGCGTCGATGCTCAGGCTGGTGCCGAGCAGCCCGCGCAGCAGCGCGTTGAGCAGGCGCGACTGCTCGGTGTCGATCGAAGCCAGCCGGCCGCCGACCGACAGCCCCGCCGCATCGACGCGCGCGGCGATCGCGCCGACCTCGATGGTGCGCGCGCCGGCGAAGAAGAACAGCGGCACGTCGCGGCGCAGCACGACCTGGGCGGCGTTGAACGGCTGCAGGCCGCTGGCGAAGTACGAGGGCGGCGTGCAGCCGCCGGTGCGCCACGGCGGGCAGGCCTGGGTCGGCCCGGCCGGGTCCCAGCGCCCCAGCGTGGCGGTCACCACGCCGGCGTCGGCGTCGAAGCCGTTCAGTCGCGCCACTTCCTGCGCGGTGCGCTGGGCGTCGTCGGGGCGCTGCGCCGCGGCCTGCGCGGCCGCGTCGGCCGCCTTCTGCATGTCCCGCTTGACGAAGAACAGGTGACCCAGGTCGATCGCGAACGCCGCCGCCACGATGGCGATCGGCAGCAGCAGCGCGGCCAGGATGGCGATGGCGCCACGCTGGCGGCGCGGACCGGGGCGTGGGGACCGATCAGCGCGCACCACCGCCCGTCCTCGCGCCGTGCAGGGGGTCGGTGGCCTGCGGCATGCCCGCCGCGGGCGCATCGCCGGCCGATTTGGCCTGGGCCTGCGCCGAGCGGGCGCGGCCTTCCAGCCAGGTCGGCCGTCCGGCCTGCGTGCCCTGGGCCTGGAAGTCGAGCAGCCGGCGCACGCTGTCCCCGGTCGCCACGCCGGTGGCCGGCGCCGCGGGGGCCGGCTTGGGGGCCGGGGCGGCGACGGCGGCGGACGGCGCGGCCGGGGCTTGCGCGGCCTGCACTGCGGAGGCCTGCGGTCCGGCCGGCGCGGTCACCGGCGTCACCGTGCGCGGCGTGGCCGTCGGCCGGGCCTCGGCGACGGGCTTTGGCTCGGCCGGCCGGGCGGCGGCCTCGTGGCGTTGCAGCAGCGGCGGCTGGGTCCAGCCGGCGTCCGGCGCGGCCTGGGCGGCGGCGCCCAGGCTCAGGCCGCAGGCCAGCGCCACCGCGCACAGGGGGCGCCGGGGCCGGGCAGGGACGAAGGCGAGGGAAGGCAGCATGGCGGTCTTCGGTCTTTCTTCTTCGGGCGGGGGACATCCCTGGCGGGCGGCGTTCACTGCGCCCAGCCGGGGGCGGCGGGCGCATGGGGCACCAGCGCGTGCGTGACGCGCGGCTGCAGCAGCACGGCGGACGTGCCGCCGCGCCGGGGGGCAGGCGCCTGCGCCGTCGGGGCGGTCTCGGGCGGGACCTGGGCGGTCGACCAGCGGGCAGCTTCCCGCTGGATCGCGGCGCGGCGATCGCGATCGAGCTGGAAGTGGTCCATGATCCGCTCGGCGTTGCGGGGCCGCCCGCGCAGGATCTCCAGCACGGCGATGTTGCTCCACACGCGCCGGTCCTTCGGGCCGAGTTGCCCGCCCTTGTACAGCGCGATCTGCGCGGCCTCCAGGTCACCGGAGGCCAGGGCGGCATAGCCAAGGTTGTTGAGGATGTCGAGGTTGGTGGGGTCCTTCGCTGCTGCGGCCTGGAAATGGGCCTTGGCCTGTGCGTAATCCCCATTCTCCGCGCAGATCAGCCCCAGCCCGTTGTGTGCTTGTGCGGCGTAATCCGCGACCTGCGCGAGTTTGTCGTAGATCTGCCCGGCTTCGTCAAGGCGCCCCACCTTGCGCAGGGCGGTGGCGCGCAGGAAGCGGGTCTGCGCGCTGGCCTGGAACTGGGTGTCGTACTTGTCCAGGTAGGCGAGCGACGCGTAGTACTGGCCGCCGGCCTGCATCTTGTGGATCAGTTCCAGGTACAGCCGCGCCTCGTCCGGCGCCTTGGCCTCGACGGCCGGCGGCACCGGCCGCTCGGCGCTGCGCGCGGGCTGCTGCAGGCTGGAACATCCGGCCAGGCTGAGCACGAGGGCGCCCAGCAGGGCGCGCCAGGCGAGGCCGGGGTGCGGGTCGGAATGGATGGCGTTCATCGGATTACCCTCCCATGCGTTCCAGGCTGCGCAGGATGCCGAGGAAGCCCGGTCCGGCGGTGAGCAGCAGCAGGGCCGGCAGCATGGTCAGCACCATCACCATGGTCATCTTCACGGTGATCTTGCCGACCCGCTCGCGCAGGGCCATGCGGCGTTTCTCGTGCAGGCGTTCGGAGAACGTCTTCAGCGAGGTCGAGACGTCGCCGCCGTAGCGCTCGATCTGGCGCAGCAGCGACACCAGTTCCAGGAAGTCGTCGTCGTGCATGCAGGCGGCGATGTGGTCCATCGCGTCCATGCGCGCCCGCCCGGCGTAGACCAGACGGTTGGCTTCCTCCAGCTCGTGGCCGATCACGTCCAGGCCCTGGTCGCGGCTCTGCCCGAGCGAGTACAGCGACTGCTCCATGCTCAGGCCCACGCTCTGCAGCAGGCCGACCAGGTCGACGAACAGCGGCAGCTCGGCGCGGAAGCGCGCCACCCGGCGCGCCGCGACCGCGTGCAGCACCAGCTTGGGCAGCAGCCAGCCGGCGATCGCGCCGCCGACCGGCAGCAGCCAGCCGGGCGCGCCCTTGCCGCTGGAGCCCACCGACGCCAGCGCCCCGACGGCCAGGCCGAGCGCGGCCAGCGCGAAGCGCAGGCCCATGAAGATCCACCACGCCGAGGGGGCGCGCCAGCCGGACTGCTCCAGCAGCTGCCGTTCCTCGCCGTTGCCCTGCGATTCCGGCGCCAGGGCGCGGCCGATCGCCTCCAGCGCGCGGCTGAGGCGCGAGCGGTGTGCGCCGTCGTCGGCGTGTTCGATCACCGCGTCGGCACCGGCGGCCCAACGGGCCGCGAGCGCCGACGCCCGGCGCTGGGTCCAGCGGCGCTGCAGCAGCCACCAGGCGCCCAGCAGCACCACGCCGGAGATCAGGGCCACGCTGATGCCGATGGCGATCGGGGCCCATTGGAGGCTGTTTCCCATCATTCCTTGATCCTCGCCAGGCGGGCCAGCAGGACGATGCCGCTGACCATCAGCGCGAGCGCGACGGCCAGCAGCGTGCGCCCGGTCGGGTCCTTCAGCATCAGCGCCATGTAGCGGTAGTTCGTGATGAAGATGAACGCGCCCAGCCCCGGCACGAGCAGGCTCAGCAGCAGGCCCGACATCTTGGTCTCGGACGACAGCGCGGCCAGCTCGGCCTGCGCTGCCACGCGCGAGCGCATCCACTCGGCGATGCGTTCCAGCACGGTGTCCACGCGGCCGCCGTAGCGCTGGTTCAGGCGCAGGATGGCCGCCAGCAGGTGCAGCTCGGAAATGTCATAGAACTTCGCGACCTGCGTCATCGCCTGGTCCAGCGACAGGCCCGCCTGCTGGCGCAGCCCCACCTGCAGGAACACGTCGCGGATCGGGCCGCGTGCGTCCTTGGACATCGACAGCAGCGCCGCGGGCAGGCTGGCGCCCACGCGCGTGATGCGCACCATGCCGTCGAGGAAGTTCGGCAGCTCCACGACGATCTGCGCGCGCCGGCGCTGCCCCCGCCACACCAACGCGAGCCACGCCAGCACGAGCACCGTGCACGGCACCAGCGGGACCGCCCACCACGGCGCGAGCAGCGCCGCGACGACCGCACACAGCAGGGTGCCGATCGCCAGCCGGATCGCGAAGCCGCGCGGGTCGGTCACGCCGCACTTGCGCAGCCAGGCACGCACGCGGTCCTTCCACGGCCAGTCGGGCAGGTGCAGAGTCTCGGCGGACGCGCCGGGGTGCAGCGCGCCGACGGCCAGCGGCGGGCGGCTCTTGCGCCACACCAGGACGGCGGCGGCCAGCAGGCACAGCGCCGCGAACAGGAAGGCCAGGGCGCTAACCACGCGAGACCTCCTCGTGCGCCCAGTTCTGCAGGCCCTGCGACCTGGGCTGGTAGTGGTGCAGCTTGCGCGTGTGCGGGCGCAGTCCGTTGTTGATCCAGTAGTCCTGCAGCGTGCCGTCGGGCAGCGTGCGCGGCTCGTAGCGGAAGTGCTCCTGCAGCGCGACGATGTTGTCGCCCATGCCGGTGACCTCGGTGATCGACAGCACGCGGCGGCGCCCGTCGGCCAGGCGCGCGACCTGCACGATGATCTCCAGCGCCGAGGCGATCTGGCGGCGCAGCGTCACTTCCTGGCCCGGGAAGCCGGCGAAGCTGAGCAGCAGCTCCAGCCGCTGCAGCGCCTCGCGCGGGCTGTTGGCGTGCAGCGTGCCCATCGAGCCGTCGTGGCCGGTGGTCATCGCCTGCAGCATCTCCATCGCCTCGGAGCCGCGCACCTCGCCGACGATGATGCGGTCCGGGCGCATGCGCAGCGCGTTGCGCAGCAGGTCGCGCGCGTCGATCGCGCCGGCACCGTCATGGCCGCCGGGGCGCGTCTCCAGGCGCACGATGTGGCGCGCTTGCAGGTTCAGCTCGGCGGTGTCCTCGATCGTGACGATGCGCTCCTGCGGCCGGGCGAAGCTGGCCAGGATGTTCAGCAGCGTGGTCTTGCCGCTGCTGGTGCCGCCGCTGATGAGGATGTTGCAGCGGTTCTGCACCGCGGCCTGCAGGAACTCCAGCATCTCCGGCGTGAGCGTGCCGTGGTCGATCAGGTCCTTGGCCTTGAGCGGGTCGGCCGGGAAGCGCCGGATCGACAGCGTCGGTCCGTCCAGCGCCAGCGGCGGGATGACCACGTTGATGCGGCCGTACAGCGGCAGGCGCGCATCGACCATCGGGCTGGATTCGTCCACGCGCCGGCCGGTGGGCAGCAGCAGGCGGTAGATGATGCGCATCAGGTGCCATTCGTCGATGAAGACGAGGTCGCTCGGCTCGATGACGCCCTTCTTGCCGATGAAGATGTTGTACGGGCCGTTGACCAGGATGTCCTCGACCTCGGGGTCGCGCAGCGGGCCTTCCAGCGGCCCGAAGCCGGTCAGCTCGTTGGTCAGGTCGTCGATCAGCTGCTCGACTTCCTTCTCGTTGAGCGGGATGCGGATCTCCTGGATCAGGCGGTCCATCTCCAGCGCGACGAAGCGGCGCACGGCCGGCTTGGACATCACCGCGAAGTCGTGGCCGAGCTCGTCGGTGCGCTCGACCAGCTTCTCGTGGGCCCAGGCCTTGAAGGTGAGGTATTCGGCGCTGACCTGGATGTTGTTGCGCGGCTGATCCAGCGTAGACATCGGCTGCGGGTTGTTCATGGCGAGTTCTTTCTGTGCTCGGCTCAGGTGCCACGGCCCATGCGCTGGGCGGGCCACCAGGACATCCACTTCGACAGGCCTTCGCGCGCGGCCGACGGGCCGGCATGTCCGGCCGCATCGGAGGCGGGCGCGACGCGCTCGACCAGCGGGTGCAGGGCGCGCACCCAGGGATCGCGCGGGGTACTCTTGGTCAGCAGCGTGGCGGCGTTGGCCGCATCGACCAGCGCGCGGCGACGCTCGGGCAGCGTGGCCCACAGCGGCAGTTCCAGCGACTTGGCGATGTAGGCCGGCGTCAGCCCGATGCCGTCGTCGACGCGGTTGACCACCAGCCCGACGCTGTCGGGCGACAGTCCCTTGAGGCGTTGCAGCAGGCGCTGCGTGGCCATCACGCTGCGCAGGCTCTGTTCGGCCACCACCAGCACGCGGTCGGCCTGCTGGACGACCTGGTCGGACAGTGCCGACTCGACGCCGGCGCCGACGTCGGCCACCACGAGCCGGAAGTGGTGCCGCAGGATGCCCAGCAGCTGCGACGCCGGCGCCAGGCGCGGCTCCCCGGGTTCGCCGAGGTGGCGCGGCAGGATGCGCAGGCCGTGCTGCAGCGGCAGCGCGTGGTCGAAGTAGTGCCAGTCGCAGCGCGCGAGCTGCTCGAGCGCCTCGATGAAGCCGACCTTGGCGGCGGTGGCGGTGTAGGCCAGGCAGTCACCGACCGGCTGGCCGAAGTCCAGCAGCAGCGTGCGCCCGCGCTCGCGCTGCGCGGCGGCCAGGGCCGCCAGGTGCAGGGCCAGCGTGCTGGCACCCACGCCCGGGTGGGCCGAGACCACCGCGATCCAGCGCGGCGCGCCGGCCTTCGCGGACGCCGCGGGGGCGGCGGCGAGCAGGTGCTGCTGCACCAGCTTGCGCGCCTCCTGCGGCGCAGCGTCGAGGCGCACGAAGTCCTGCGCCTTGAGCCGCATCGCGCGCACCATCGACTCGGGCTCGGCATAGCTGCCCAGGCCCAGCACCTTCAGGCGCGGCGCGCTGGCCAGCGCCACCTCGGCAAGCGACTGCGCGGGCGCGGCGGCTTCGGTGCAGTCCACCAGCAGCGGGGCGCCGGGCAGGTCGCGCAGCTGCGCGAGCAGCCCTTCGGCGTCCTCGGCGGCATCGAGCACGACGGCCACGTCGGCCAGCGTGTCGCGCAGCCACGCGACCTTGGACCAGTCGGGGCTGAGCACCAGCACGGTGGGCGAGGCGGGACGGTTCATCGGGCGCGTCCCTTCAGTCGCTCAGGCCGGGGGCCGCGGCGTCGTCGTCCTTGGGCGCGCGGCCGTCGCCCGGCAGGAACATCGCGCGGCCGAGGCTGAAGCGGGTGCGCTCGAGCTCGGCGCCGGGCAGCGGCGGCAGCTCGGCGCCGGCGGCCACCGGATGCACCAGGCGCGGGGTGACGATGATGGCCAGCTCGGTGTCGGTCTTCTGGTAGGAGATGTTGCGGAAGAACGCGCCGATGATCGGCAGGTCGCCCAGCAGCGGCATCTTCTGGATGTTCTGCTGCATCTGCCGGTTGACCAGGCCGCCGATGATCAGGCTCTCGCCGTCGCCCAGCGTCACCGAGGTCTCGACCTGGCGCGTGGTCAGCGCCGGCACCTCGAAGCCCTGGATCAGCACCGCGTGCTGGTAGTCCAGCGCGCTGACCGTCGGCGCGACCTGCAGCGCGATCTTGTCCTTCGAGACCACGGTGGGCACCAGGTCCAGGCCGACGCCGTACTTCTTGTACTGGATCGTGATGGTGTTCGAGCCGTTGCCCGAGCTCTGCGGCACCGGCACCGGGATCTCGCCGCCGGCGAGGAACGAGGCCTTGTGGCCGCTGCGTGCCACCAGCGTCGGCTCGGCCAGCACGTGCAGCAGGTTGTTGGCCTCCATCAGGCTCAGGTAGCCGCTCAGGCCGTTGGCGCCGACGCCGGCCACCAGGTTGAAGGCCTGCGCGATCGGCGGCACGCCGCTGACCGTGATCGGGCCGCCGGTGCCGGTGCGCGTCACCGCGGGCAGCGAGATGCCGCCCAGCGTGTTGGGCGAGAACACGCCGAAGGTGAAGCCCGCGGTGCTCGAGAAGATGTTGATGCCGGCCTGGTTCAGCAGGGTCTTGCTGAACTCCACCACCTTGACGCTGACCTGCACCTGCTCGCTGACGCGGATCACCGAGCGGTCGATCACCGTGCCCTCGGGGCCGGCGGCCTTCTTCGCCAGCGTGAGCGCTTCCTCGTGCGCGCCCGCGTCGTCGACCTCGCCGGACAGCACCACCACCTCGCCGTCGGCCTGCACCTGCGGCGCGCCGGGGCGCAGCGAGGACGGCACGGCCGCGTTGACGCTCACGCGCCAGCGCATCGGCTCGGCGCGCTGAGGCAGCCACACCAGCAGCGTGGTGCTGCCGGGCGCCTTGCCGGTGACCAGCAGCTCGCGCCCGCCGGTGCGGCTCAGCACGTCGATGCCGGCCACCGCCGGGTTGCCGAGCGACAGTCGTTGCGCCGCGGCGGGCAGCTTCAGCGTGGTCTGCTCGCCGACGCCGACGCGCAGCACGGCGTCCTGTTCGGCGGCAGCGGCGGTGCCGAGCCACGGGCCGGGCGTCGCGGCGCCGGTGATCGCCAGGGCGACGGCAACGGCCAGGCGGGCCGGCAGCGAGGGGCGGTGCGGTTTCATAAGGGCATTCCCGGTCGAACGGTTCATGATTCGGTGGAGCAGGGCGTTCTTCGTTGCGGGCCGCATGGCCGTCAGTCGGAGACCACGGACTTCTGGTCGCCGCGGTAGATCTCGATGCGTGCGCGCGGCGCGCCGGCCGCGCCGGTGGCCGCCGGGCGGGCGGCCGGGCCGGGCTGGCGCAGGCCCGGCAGGCTCACGCCGGCGTAGGCGCGGTTGTCGCCCTGCTGCAGCACGGCGGCGCGTTCCCGGGCCGTCGCGCGCGCGGGCGGCAGCACCTCGGGCAGCGGCGCGAAGGCGGTCGCGTCCGGGGTGGCCTCGTCGTCGGGGCGGCGCAGCGCCAGCTGCAGCTTGCCGCCTTCGGCCGCCATCACCAGGCGCGGCACGTCGCCGACCGGCACCTGCAGCACCACGGCCGAGACCGGCTGCTGGCGCGTGGCGGCCTGGGCCGTCTCCTCGGCGCCGGGCGGCACGCTGGCCGTCTCCACCGTCTGCGGGCCGACCGCCAGCACGCGCAGGCGCGACAGCAGCAGGCGCGACTGCGCGGCGCTGGCCGCGACGCTGGCGCGCTCGCGTTCGGACAGGCCGGCGTTCGTCGCAGGCAGCGCGAAGAACACGTCGACCCAGTCGCCCGGCTGCAGGTGCTCGCCGACCGCGATCACCTTGTCCACGTGGATGGCCACGGCGCGATGGCCTTCGGCGACCTGCGCGGACAGCCCGCCCAGCAGCTGGCGACCCAGCACCGGTGCGCCGCTGCCGATCGCCACGCGCGGCACCTGGCCGATCGCGCGCGCCGGGTCGCTCAGCCCGCCGGCGGGCAGCGCCGCCTGCATGTCCAGGCGGACGTCGTCCTCACCGATGGCCTGGCCCGGCTGCAGCGCGCGGGCGGCCACCACCACCGGCACGGTCGGCCGCGGGGCCTCCGTGTCGCTGGTCGCGGCCGACGAGGCGGCGGGCGTCGTCAGCGCCTTGCGGGCAGTGTGGTAGCCGAATCCACCCAGCGCCAGCGCCAGGAGGACCAGCAAGGCGAGCACGAATTTGGTCGTCGCGTTCACGTGTACCTCGTTGGAGTCAAATCAATCGCCGGCCGGCTGCGGGCAGCCGGAAAGCAGGGTTCAGGTCCCGGGTGTCAGCAGGTGGTCGGGGTCCACCTGCATCGTGGCGCTGCCGGTCAGCTGGTCGGGCAGCATGCGTTGCAGGCCGGGCAGGGGCGGAATCAGCGGGCGCTCGGCATAGGGGTAGCGCACCGCCACCGACACGCATTCCCATTGCGCCTGGTAAGGGCAGGTCGTCCAGGCGGCCGTCACGGCCGCGTCGGCATCGAAGTTGGCGTGCACGCGGGTGAGCCAGTCCAGGCTCTCGCGCGCGGCGGCGCGGGCCGCCTGCGTGCGCGCCTGGCGCGCCGCCACCGCGTTGGTCGCCGGCTGGTAGCGCAGCGCCGCGCGGACGCCGTTCTGGGCCGCGAGCGTGACGATCTGCTGTGCGGCGAACGCGAAGCCGTAGGTCAGGATGCCCCACAGCAGCATGAAGAAGGCCAGGAAGACGATCGCGAACTCCACGGCCGCCGCCCCCCTGGCACGGCGGGCGGCCCTCGTGCGGGGCGGGCGGCGACGGTCGCGACGTTGCATGAGCGTTCTCCCTGTTGGACAAGAAAGCGGGGTCGGGGTGAGCCCGGGCTGTCTGGGCAGCCTCGTGGCGGTTCACACCGGCAGTTGCCACCCCATCAGCGGTTCACCGACGTAGGCCCAGAGGAAGGCCAGCGCGATCGCCGAGCCGAGCGGCAGGCCGCGGCGGCTCTGGTCGTGCAGCGCATCCAGCCAGCCCCAGGTGCCGGCATGGCGACGCCCGACGACGCGCGCGAGCAACCAGGCCAGTGCCCAGGCCCCGGCCAGCAGGGCGGTGGCGAGCAGCACGGCCGGCAGCTTGGCGGCCCCG
Source organism: Caldimonas thermodepolymerans (assembly GCF_015476235.1). Classification (NCBI taxonomy): domain Bacteria; kingdom Pseudomonadati; phylum Pseudomonadota; class Betaproteobacteria; order Burkholderiales; family Sphaerotilaceae; genus Caldimonas; species Caldimonas thermodepolymerans. The sequence goes on along the minus strand of NZ_CP064338.1, from coordinate 3,668,843 downwards.
AGCAAGGCCCCGCAGGCGCCCAGCAGCTTGACGTCCCCGGCCCCGAGCTTGCCGGCCAGCCAGCCCGGCAGCAGCAGGCCCATGCCCAGCGCTGCGCCGGCCAGGCCGCCGGCCGGCGACGACACCGGCAGCCCCGCCGGCGGCCAGGTCCAGGCGACCGCCGCCAGCGCCCAGCCGCCCGCCACGAGGGCATTGGGCAGCCGCCGGTGGAGCGCGTCGGACCAGAAGGCCGTCAGCGCCCACGCGAGCACGAGCAGGAGAAAGGCGGAGGTCATGGATATTCACCGGACGCAAGGCTGGAGTTCGCTTTTCGAATGGCGCGGTGTTTCGTGGCCGGGTCACAAAAAAGGCCGCGATCAGGGCAGGGCGTTCGAAATGGACTCGAACACGGCCTCCAGCTTGTCGCCCAGGCCACCCAGGACCGTCACGAGCACCACGGCCACCAGCCCGGCGATGAGGCCATATTCGATCGCCGAGACGCCCGATTCGTCCTGCCAAAAAGCCTTCAACTTATTCATTCTTGAACTCCTGTGTGCGGGGTAGCGAAGAGCAGATGCGGGTACCGTCGCCTGGGCAGGCGCCCGTTACATTCGCGCACAAAAATATGCAATCGATGTGCCACAATGTGCCACGAAATCAGTACGCTGAAGAAACTGCGCAGGATGTCACGCTGCGGGGCGGCCGTCTCCCTCTTTGGGGGAAATTCATGGGCGCGCACAACCTAATCTGCAGGTCTTTTATGCGGATTTATGCATTTTGAGCGGGGAATCTCGGGGCGGCGCCGCGGATGGAGGTGCGGCGAAGGTGTTACGTTACGTAGGAGACGTAACGTGTGCCGTTACCTTGGATACGTTTAGGTGACGTAACGGCTGCTCGCAGCAGGCCTGCGAAGCGCACCCCGTTGCGGGGTGCGCGAGGGGGAGGGCCGGGAGGGGCGGCGGCCCGCAGGCCGCCGCCGGACGCTCAGCCGCGCAGGCCGAGCAGGGCGCCCAGGCCCGACAGCAGGCGGCCCTTGGACAGCTCGTTGAGCAGGCCCTGGATGCCGCAGCCCAGGCCGTCGAGCAGGCCGCCCGCCGGGCAGGCGCCGCCGCCGGTGCCGGCTTGCAGGCCGTTGAGCAGGGCCAGCAGGACCTGGTCCAGCGTGTCGAGCACCGTGGGCAGGACGCCGGTCAGCGTGCCGCCGACCACCTGCACGATCGAGCCGACGGTGGCGGTTACCAGGCCGTTGAGTGCGCCGTTGCCGTTGGCCAGTTGCAGGCTGCCGAGGATCTGCTCCAGCGTGTCGACCAGGCCACCCTGGCGGGTCAGGGCGTTGCCGAGGTTGGTCACGGCGGTCTTCAGCGCGCTCAGCGTGGCCGTCGTCGCGCCCGGGGCGAGGTCGGCCAGCACGTAGTCGAGCAGGCCGATGCGTTGGCCGAGGCCGGTCAGCTCGGTGACCAGCTCGGTCAGGCGCGAGATCAGCTGCGGGCCGGTCAGCTGGCCCTTGCCCAGCTGGTCCAGCGTGGTCGACAGCGAGGCCAGGGCGACCTGCAGTTCGGTCAGGGTCGCGCCCAGCGTGGTGCCGGCTTCGGTGCCCAGCTGCGGGACCAGCGCCGTCAGCCCTTCCAGCGCCCCGCGCAGGTCGTTGCTGTCGGCGGGGTGGTCGACGGTCTGCGCCAGTGCATTGAGCAGGCTGGTCAGGCCGGCCACCAGCGTGTCCAGCGAGACCGGGGTAGTGCCGCCGCCCGAACCGCCACCGTTGCCGCCGCCACCGGAGCCGCCGCCGTTGTCACCACCGCCGGAGCCGCCACCGTTGTCGCCACCGCCGGAGGGCGGCGGCGTTTCCGTGTCGGGGCCGTTCGGCGGCGCGAAGCGGGAGACGAAGTTGGCGACCGCTTCGAGCGAGTTGCGCGCCGGCTGGCCGTTCTTGGCGCCGATGCCCGACAGCAGCCAGGTGCAGGCGACCGAGCGGGGATCGCCGGACAGGTTGCAGTCGGCCACGGCGCGCGACAGCGTCGTGAACAGGGCCAGCGCCTGGGCGTCCTGGCTCACGCGACGGCTGAGCTGACCGTTGGCGCCGACCAGGCCGTCGTAGTACTGGAACGCCTGCGCGAGCTTGTCCGCATGGGCCAGCGAGACCTGGGTGCCGTTGCTGCCGGTGAACTGCAGCACGTGGTAGAAGCTGGACGCCGCCGCGACGGTGGTGGTGTCGTTGACCGTGATCTGCTTCGATCCGCCGCAGGCCGGCACCGCAGCTGCCAGCACGGTGGCCCCGTTGGCCTGGGTGGCGGAGCCGGCAATGCCGCCGGCTGCGACCGCGAGCTGGCGGGCGTTGGACGAGCAGTCCGCGTCCACGGACCAGCTGCCGGTGGTCGCCGTCGTCGTCCGGGCCACGACGCTCGAGGCCGTGGCGCTGTCGGTGCGCTTTTCCACGATCGAGACGGCGGCCTGCTGCACGGCTTCGCCGCCGGACAGCACGCGGCCCTCGAGTCCGTCGTCCGATCCGCCACCGCCGCCGCAACCGGCGATCAGCAGCGAAGCGGCGAGTGCGGTGGGCAGGCAGGTGTATTTCGCATAACGAGCGAGTCGTTTGGGCATGTCCATGGGAATCTGTGTAGAGGTTGAACGACCGGCTCCCGACCGCAAAATCCAGGCCATTACCCGCGCCGCCTCTCGTTACCCGGACAAAAACCGGGAAAACAAGCACTTAGCGCCGGTTTCCGGGAATACGCCCGACCCCGGGTGTTACGCCGCGCCCGTGGAAGCGAAACGTTTCGTTACCCCGGTGGCGCAGGCTCGAAACGTTTTTCCGCGGTGGAAACCAATTGAGAGGAAGACCGGCGGCGCGCTGAGGCATGCTCCTGACCGGCGGCCTTTGCCCTGACCGAGGAGACAAAACACATGACGCTGCCGCTGTCCCGCGCCGCGACGGCGCGCATTGCACCGTTTGCGCTGTTCATGGCGCTGCTGGCCCTGCGGGGGGCGCTCGGCGAGGACCCCCGCATCGATGCCCGCTGGCTGTACGGCTTCAGCGTGGTCGCGACCGCGGCCGTGCTGGCCTGGTTCTGGCGCGACTACGTCGAGCTGGCCCGCACTCATTGGCCCGATGTCAAGGAATGGGCTCTGGCGATCGCGGTCGGGCTGGCGGTGTTCTGCCTGTGGATCGAACTGACCGCACCGTGGATGGTGCTCGGCGAGCCCGCTGCGCGGTTCCGGCCGGTGGACGCACAGGGGCAGCTGGACTGGTCGCTGGTCGCGATGCGCTGGATCGGCGCGGTCCTGCTGGTCCCGGTCATGGAGGAGCTGTTCTGGCGCTCGTTCCTGATGCGCTGGGTGGAGCAACCCCGGTTCGGCAGCGTCGACCCGCGCCGCGTCGGCGTGCGCGCGATCGCGCTGTCCACCGCGGTGTTCGCGCTCGCGCACACGCTGTGGCTGGCCGCGATCGTGGCCGGGCTGGCCTACGCCTGGCTGTATCGCCACACCGGCAAGCTGTGGGTGCCGGTGGTGTCGCATGCCGTGACCAACGGGGCGCTGGGCGTGTGGGTGGTGCGCACCGGCCAGTGGCACTTCTGGTGAGCGGTGGCGGCTACGTCGCCGCTTCGCGCTTGAGGTCGCGGAACGCCGCAAACAGCCACGAGCGCATCGCGATCACCAGCGTGTAGGCCGCGCGCTGCGATTCCGGCAGCTTCTGGTCGGCCAGGTGCTGCTGCGCGAAGTCCTGGGCGACGCGCTGCAGCCGCTCGTTGAACAAGTGGGCTTGGCTGCGGCCGATCTGCCCGTGCACCAGCAGCAGCATCTCGCCTTCGCCGTCGAAGCCGCCGCCGTAGTAGTCCGCGACGACATGCTCGCGGAAGTACTGCATCACCGGCCCGTGCGGGCGCCAGCGGAACGCCTTGGAGAGCTTGAGCCGGTAGCGGTTCAGCGGGCGCAGCTCGATGATGCCGAGCCGGTCGAGCCGGGCCAGGTACTTCACGACCTCGGCCTCGGTCAGCGTGTAGGTCGCGAGGATCTGCTCGAAGGTCCACTGGCTCAGGCAGCAGATCGCCACCAGCAGCAGCTTGCGGTCGGCCACCACCGCCTTTTCCTGCTCCGGCGTCAGCTCGCGCAGCAGCGGCTGGGCATCGGACACCTTGCGCGCGAGCTCGGCGAAGTCCAGCTTCAGCACGCGGCAGATCTCGTCGATGCGCGACAGCGGCATGTCGCCCCTGGCGAAGATGCGCTTGACGCTGGACTCGGCCAGGCCCAGCTGCGCGGCCAGGCGCGCGTAGGTCAGGCCGGCCGCCTTCAGTTCCACCTTCAGGGCGTCCACCAGGTCGCGGGTCGTGCTCATGGGGCGATGCTAGCCCAAAGTATCGCCAAACGATACCGGAAGGCTGGATGCGCGCAACGAAGTGTTGTCTCGTTGATCTTCGCGGTGCCGGCGCGGAACATGCACGCCGTGTTCAACCACCCGCGAGAGACCATGTCCCACACGCCTGTCCTCATCCGCCGCGACACCCGGGCCTGGAAGGCCCAGGTGTGGATCGCCTTCGGCACTGCCGTCACGCTGTGCGGCAGCGGGCTGGCCTGGCTGCCCGGCCAGGGCATCGACCGCGCCTTCATGGTGATGGGGTACGTCTTCTGCCTGATGGCGGCCTTCGTGCTCGCGAAGTTCGTGCGCGACAGCGAGGCCTGCACCGCCGACACGCCGCTGTGGAAGCTGGTGGTCTGGGGCGGCTTCGCGCTGGCGATGTCGCTCACCGGCTGGGGCCTGTGGCGCATGGAGATCTCCCCGCCTTACAAGGCCTTTCTCGGCGTGAGCTGGCTGTTTCTGATCTCCAACGCCTTCACGCTGGCCAAGACGCTGCGCGACGCCCACGAAGCCGACCTGGCCGAAGCCCGCGCCCGCCGCGCCGCCGCGGCTCTGGACACCCACTGATCACGACCATCCGGAGGGAGAACGTCATGAACCCGCGCATCCTTCGCATGTCGGCCGTGCTCGCGGCCCCGGTCCTCGCCATCGCGTGCCTCGGCACGCCGCGCCTGGCCCAGGCGCACGACGCCTCCGAGGCGAGCGTCGCGCTGTCGGCCCTGCCGGTGGTCGTGTCGGTGGCCGCGCCGGCGACGCTGCTGTCCGGTGGCGCGGCGCTCACGGTGGTGGCCGTCGAGGCTTCGGCCGAAGGCGCCGTGTGGGTGCTGGAGCGCGCCGCCGACGGCGCCCGTGCCACCCTGCGGCTGAGCACGAAGGCGGCCGGCGCGGCGTCGCTGGCGGTCGGCACCGTGGTCACCGCCACCGCGATCGGCGCGGGCTGCATCCTGTCGGCCGCCGGCCAGGTGATTGCCTTCATCCCGAACCGGATCGGCGCGGCGCTGCTGCACGACGAGCGCCTCACCCACTGAAAGCCAGGAGGTGCCGCCATGCGATGCCGTCATCTCGCCGCCGCCTTGGCGCTCGTGGCCACGCTGTGCGCCACGCCGGCCCAGGCCGGCCGCACCTGCGAGGCCCGGCCGCTGACCGTGCAGGCGCTGCAGCAGGGCCTGGAGCTGGCCGAGCGCACCGCGCGCTGGCTGGACGCCTCGGGTGCCCAGGTCGCGGTGATCGCCCGCGTCGGGCAGGACCTGAGCCGCTACGGGCTGCGCTACTCGCACCTGGGCCTGGCCTACCGCGAGATGCGCGACGGCCAGCCGGTCTGGCGCGTGGTGCACAAGCTCAACCAGTGCGGCAGCGACCGTGCCGCGCTGTACCGGCAGGGGCTGGGCGAGTTCTTCCTCGACGACCTGCATGCCCACGAAGCCGGCATCGTGCTGCTGGCGCCGCAGGTGCAGGCGCCGCTGCAGGCCCTGCTGCGCGACGACCGCCGCGTCGCGGCGCTGCACGTGCCGGCCTACAACATGGTCGCCTACCCCTGGTCGGTGCGCTACCAGCAGTCCAACCAGTGGGCCATCGAGACGCTCGCGCTGGCGCTGGAGCCGCAGGTGCGCCAGCGCGAGCAGGCGCAGGCCTGGCTGCGCCTGCGCGACTACCGGCCCACCACGCTGCGCCTGGGCGCGCTGACCCGCCTGGGCGGACGCCTCACCTCGGCCAACGTGGCGTTCGACGACCACCCCGGCGAGAAGCGCTTCGCCGGCCGCATCGAGACGGTCACCGTCGACTCGGTGTTCGGCTGGCTGGAGCGCAGCGGCCTCGGCCAGCCCGCACAGGTGGTGCGCTGACGCACCCACCGGGCCGGCCATCGTGGCGCCGGCCCGACAGCCGCCGGGCCTTCCCGCGGCGCTGCGGTTACGCTAGCGCCCGCCGCGCCGCCCGCCCCGGTCCCGAAGGTTCACCGCAGGACACCTGCACGCCCCATGGACGCACAACCGCACACCCGACATCCCAGCCAGTTCGCGCTGCTCGGCCAGCGCCGCTTCGCCCCCTTCTTCTGGACCCAGTTCCTCGGCGCGGGCAACGACAACCTGTTCAAGTTCGCCTTCACGGTGCTGGTGACCTACCAGGTGCAGGTCAGCTGGCTGCCGCCGTCGCTCGCTGGGCTGGTGATCGGCGCGCTGTTCATCCTGCCCTTCCTGCTGTTCTCGGCCACCAGCGGGCAGCTGGCCGACAAGCACGACAAGGCGCAGCTGATCCGCTTCGTGAAGTGGCTGGAGATCGCGATCATGGCGCTGGCCGGCTGGGGTTTCGTCGCGCAGCAGGTCGCGCTGCTGCTGGCCTGCGTGTTCCTGATGGGCCTGCACTCGACGCTGTTCGGCCCGGTCAAGTACGCCTACCTGCCGCAGCACCTGGACGAGCGAGAGCTGACCGGGGGCAACGGCATGGTCGAGATGGGCACCTTCGTCGCGATCCTGCTCGGCAACGTCGCCGGCGGCCTGCTGATCGCGGTGCCGCAGGCGGGCGCGCAGTACGTGGCCTGGGCCTGCCTCGGCCTGGCGGTGCTGGGTCGGGTGACGGCGCAGTACGTGCCGGCGTCGCCGGCCACCGACCCCGGCCTGCGGATCAACTGGAACCCTTTCACCGAGACCTGGCGCAACCTGATGCTCGCGCGCGGGAACGTCGCGGTGTTCCGCTCCATCCTGGGCATCTCGTGGATGTGGTTCTTCGGCGCGGTGTTCCTGTCGCAGTTCCCCTCGTTCGCGAAGGAGGTGCTGCACGGCGACGAGCAGGTCGCCTCGATGCTGCTGGTGGTGTTCTCGGTCGGCATCGGCGTGGGCTCGCTGCTGTGCGAGACGCTGTCGCGCCGCCACGTGGAGATCGGCCTGGTGCCGGTCGGCGCGATCGGCATGACGGTGTTCGCGGTGGACCTGTACTTCGCCTCGCGCGGGCTGGGGGGCGGGGAGGCCGGCTACACGCTGCGCGGGTTCCTGGCCGAGCCGGCGCACTGGCGCGTGATCGCCGACCTGTTCCTGCTGTCGCTGTGCGCCGGGCTGTACAGCGTGCCGATGTACGCGCTGATCCAGCTGCGCGCCCAGCCCACGCACCGCGCGCGCATCATCGCGGCGAACAACATCCTCAACGCGTTGTTCATGATCGCCAGTGCCGTGCTGGCCGGCGGCCTGATCCAGGCCGGCTTCGACATCCCGCAGGTGTTCCTGGTCGTGGGCCTGCTCAACGCAGCGGTGGGCTGCTACATCTTCCTGCTGGTGCCCGAATACCTGCTGCGCTTCGTCGCGCTGCTGGCCTCGCGCTGCATCTACCGCTTCAAGGTGCGCGGCGACGAGCACATCCCGGTGCAGGGCCCGGCCATCCTGGCGGCCAACCACGTCAGCTTCGTCGACGCCATCCTGCTGATGGCGGCGAGCCCGCGGCCCATCGTGTTCATCATGGACCACCGCATCTTCCGCATCCCGGTGCTGGGCTGGCTGTTCCGGCTCGCCAAGGCGATCCCGATCGCGCCGCAGAAGGAGGACCCGGTGGTCTACGAGCGTGCCTTCGCCGAGGCCGAACGCGTGCTGCGCGAGGGCGAGCTGCTGGGCATCTTCCCCGAGGGCGCGATCACCCGCGACGGGCAGCTGCAGGAGTTCCGCGGCGGCATCATGAAGATCCTCGAGAAGCAGCCGGTGCCGGTGGTGCCGGTGGCGCTGCAGAACCTGTGGGGCTCGTTCTTCTCGCGCGTCGAGCAGGGCCGGGCGATGGTGCGGCCGTTCCGGCGCGGCATGTTCAGCCGCGTCGGGCTGGTGGCCGGCACGCCGCTGCCGCCCGAGGCGGTGACGCCGCAGGGCCTGCGCCAGCGGGTCGCCCAGCTGCTCGCGGCGTGAGGTCATGCGGGCGGCGCGGGGCGGACGGGTTACATTGGGCGGTTCTCCCGAACGCATATCCCGACCATGCTCGCCTACCGACACGCCTTCCATGCGGGCAACCATGCCGACGTGCTCAAGCACCTGGTGTTCGTGCAGGTGCTGCGCTACCTGGGCACCAAGGACAAGCCCTACTGGCTGATCGACACCCACGCCGGCGCGGGCGCCTACAAGCTCGGCAGCCGCCATGCGCAGCTGCATGCCGAATACGAGCAGGGCATCGCGCGGCTGTGGGAACGCGACGACCTGCCGCCGGCGGTGGCGGACTACGTCGACCTGGTGCGCGCACACAACCCGGACGGCACGCTGCGCCACTATCCCGGTTCGCCCGCGCTGGCGCTGCAGCTGCTGCGCCCGCAGGACCGGCTGCGGCTGTGGGAACTGCACCCGACCGACATCAAGCTGCTCGCGCAGCACTTCGGCCAGCAGCCGCACACCGAGGTACACCACGGCGACGGGTTCGCGGGGCTGAAGTCGCAGCTGCCGCCGCCCACGCGGCGCGGTGCGGTGCTGATCGACCCGCCGTACGAGCTGAAGGCCGACTACGGGCTGGTGGTCAACACCGTGCGCGACGCGATGAAGCGCTTCGCCGAGGGCGTCGTCATGGTGTGGTACCCGCAGCTGCCGCGCATCGAGTCGCAGCAGCTGCCGCAGCGGCTCAAGTCCGCGGCGCCCAAGGGCTGGCTGCACGTGCGCATGACGGTGCAGCGCCCGGGCCCGGACGGGTTCGGGCTGCTGGGCAGCGGCATGTTCGTGATCAACCCGCCCTGGGTGCTGCACGACACGCTGCAGCAGGTGATGCCCTGGCTGACGCAGGCGCTGGCGCAGTACGACGGCGCCAGCTTCCTGCTCGAGCAGCACGCGGTCTGAGGCCGCGCCGGGGCGTCAGACGCCGCGCGCGCGGTCCTGCGCGAACTGCCTGCGGAACCCGGCGAAGTTGCCGGCGTCCAGCGCCTCGCGGATCTCGCGCATCAGGTTCAGGTAGTAGTGCAGGTTGTGGATGCTGGTCAGCATCGGGCCCAGCATCTCGCCGCAGCGGTCCAGGTGGTGCAGGTAGGCGCGGCTGAAGTGCCGGCAGGTGTAGCAGGTGCAGGTCTCGTCGACCGGGCGCTCGTCGGTCTTGTAGCGGCTGTTGCGCAGCCGCAGGTCGCCGTAGCGCGTGAACAGGTGGCCGTTGCGTGCGTTGCGCGTGGGCATCACGCAGTCGAACATGTCGATGCCGCTGGCCACGCCGTCGACCAGGTCCTCGGGCGTGCCCACGCCCATCAGGTAGTGCGGCTTGTGCGCCGGCAGCTTCGGGCCGATGTGCGACAGCACGCGCAGCATCTCTTCCTTCGGTTCGCCCACGCTCAGGCCGCCCACCGCCAGGCCGGGGAAGTCCAGCGCCTCCAGGCCCGCGAGCGACTCGTCGCGCAGGTGGGTGTACATGCCGCCCTGCACGATGCCGAACAGCGCGTTGGGGTTCTCCAGCCGCTCGAACTCGGCCAGGCAGCGCTTGGCCCAGCGCAGGCTCAGCTCCATCGAGGCGCGCGCCTCCTTCTCGGTGGTCACGTGCCCGCTGGCCTTGTCGCCCATGATGTAGGGCGTGCACTCGTCGAACTGCATCACGATGTCCGAGTTCAGCACGCGCTGGATCTGCATGCTGACCTCGGGCGTGAGGAACAGCTTGTCGCCGTTGACCGGCGAGGCGAACTTCACGCCCTCCTCGCTGATCTTGCGCATCTCGCCCAGGCTCCACACCTGGAAGCCGCCGCTGTCGGTCAGGATGGGCTTGTGCCAGCCCTCGAAGCGGTGCAGCCCGCCGAACTGGCGCAGCACGTCCAGCCCCGGGCGCAGCCACAGGTGGAAGGTGTTGCCCAGGATGATCTGCGCGCCCATCTCTTCCAGCGAGCGCGGCATCACGCCCTTGACCGTGCCGTAGGTGCCCACCGGCATGAAGATGGGCGTCTCGACCACGCCGTGGTTGAGCGTGAGCCGGCCGCGGCGGGCGTGCCCTTCGGTCTTCAGGATCTCGAAATGCAGGCCGCGCGACAGCACGGGCGCGGCGGTGTCGGTGGTGGTCATGGAGGGTTCAGGGCAGGGGCGCCGCGGTCGGCGCAGGTCGGCCGGCTAGTGTAGCGAACCCGTCGGGGGCGCATCCGGATGCGCGATATGCGCACTTGTGCGCGGCAGGCGCGCGGCTTGCATGCGGCGGACGGATACGCCGTGAAACAATCCGGACGCTGGTTCGCGCCGTCCTCCTTTCCATGAAGATCCTGCTGATTGACGACCACCCGCTGTTCCTTGATGGCCTGTCGCTGTTGTTTGCGCAGGAGTTCCCGCACGCCGAGGTCCTGCAGGCGCAGAGCCTGGCCGAGGCCGAGGCGCTGCTGACGGGCGATGCCGGCATCGACTGGGTGCTGCTGGACCTGGGCCTGCCCGACAGCGACGGCATCGCCGCGCTGGAGCGGGTGCACCAGCTGCGGCCGGACGTGGTGTGCGTCGTGATGTCGGCCGACGAGCGCCCCGGCACCATCCTGGCGGCGCTGGACCGCGGCGCGGCCGGCTTCCTGCCGAAGACGACCCGGCACGGCGAGCTGCGGCGGGCGCTGCAGCAGATGATGAACGGCGGCGTCTACCTGCCGACCACGGTGCTGGCCGCCGAGCCGGCCGGCTCCACCACGCCCCGCCCGGAAGCGGGCAGCATCACCGCGCTCGGGCTGTCGCCGCGCCAGGGCGACGTGCTGCGGCTGCTGATCGAGGGCAAGCCGAACAAGCTGATCTGCCGCGACCTGGGCCTGTCGGAGTCGACGGTCAAGACCCACCTGGCGGCGATCTTCCGCAAGCTGGGGGCGAGCTCGCGCACGCAGGCGGTCGTCGCCGCGGCCCGCCTGGGCCTGCAGCTGCCGACACCGGCGGCCGCACGCAGCCGCCAGCCCCTGTCCTGACCACGCCCCGGGTGGGGCCGCTCAGGCCTGCAGCGCGTCGAGCAGGGCCTCGGCGCGGAACGGCTTGTGCAGCACGCGCACGCCGGCGGCGGTCATGCGCGCCAGCTCGGCCGGGGCGGTGTCGCCGGTGATGATGACCGCCGGCAGCGCGCCGAAGCGCTCGCGGACCGCGGCGATCACCTGCAGCCCGTCGCCGTCGGGCAGGCGGTAGTCCGACACCAGCAGGTCCGGGCGCCTGGCGCGGGGGCCGTCCAGCCAGCGCCGCAGCGCCGCGACCGACTCGAACACGTCCACCTGCGCCTGCCACAGTTCCATGCGCGCGTTCAGCGCCTCGCGCACCGCGGGGTCGTCCTCCACGATCACCACGCACCGGCCCCGCAGGCGCGGCACCGGCTGCGGCGCCGCCGGCGCCGGGACTGCCTCGGGCACCAGCGGCAGCTCGATCCAGAAGCACGAGCCCTGCCCGGGCTGCGAGCGCAGGCCGACCGGATGGCCCAGCATCGCCGCCGAGCGCTGCACGATCGCCAGGCCGAGGCCCATGCCGCGCGAGCGCTCGCGCTGCGGGTTGTTCAGCTGCACGAACTCCTGGAAGATCGCCTCCTGGTGTTCCGGCGCGATGCCGATGCCGGTGTCGTAGACCTCGATGCGCACCCGGTCGCCGCGCCGGCGCGCCGCGACCAGCACGCCGCCTTCCCGGGTGTACTTCACCGCGTTGCCGACCAGGTTGCGCACGATGCGGTCCAGCATCACCGGGTCGGACTCGACGACCAGCGCGGTCGGACGCAGGCGCAGGCGCAGCCCCTTCATCGCCGCGGCGGGCTGCTCGTGCACCTCGATCGCGTCGAACAGGTCCGACACGCGCACCGGCGCGCGGTGCGGCGTCACGCTGCCCGACTCCAGCTGCGACAGGTCCAGCAGCCCGGTCAGCAGCCCTTCCATCGCGCCCACCGCCTCGTCCAGGCGGTCCAGCAGCTTGCGCACCTGCGGCGGGGGCGAGACGCTGCTGTCCTTGACCATGCCCACCAGCAGGCCGATGGTCACCAGCGGCTGGCGCAGGTCGTGGCTGGCCGAGGCGAGGAAGCGGGTCTTGGCGGCGTTGGCGCGCTCCATCTCCGCGGTGCGCTCGGCGACGCGCCGCTCCAGGTGCACGTTGAGCACCTCGACCTCGCTCATCGCACGCACCATGCGCTGCAGCAGGGCCATCGAGAAGGCGCCGAGCGACAGCGGCATCACGTAGGGCAGCAGGTAGCTCTCGGTGATCGGCAGCCAGTTGGCCGTCTGCATCGCATAGTCGTGCAGCACCGCGGCGAGCATGCAGGCGACGCCGATCGCGAGCGCCGCGGCCGCCCTGCCGCCGCGCATCCAGGCCGCGCGCCCGGTCAGCCACAGCACCGGCAGGCAGGACAGCAACAGCAGGGGGTAGGTGTAGATGCGCACCGCCTGCAGCGCCTCGTAAGCCGCCGCCCACGCCCCGACGACCGGCAGCACCACGGCGGCGGCTACCAGCAGCCGGGTGTAGCGCGGCCAGCGCTGCCGGGCGTAGGCCTGCGCGAAGACGCCGAGCAGCACGGCGCTCCACACCTGCGCGGTGTAGAAGAACCAGTCCGACGCGCGCGCCGGCACCAGGGCGGTGTCCATGAAGTAGGTGTAGTTGCGCACCGAGCCGAGCAGCATCAGCGCGCCGAAGCTGCCCAGGGTCAGGTCCTTGCGCCGCTGGCGCCAGATCAGCAGCAGGAACACCGCCAGGCCCGCCGCGCCCAGGTTGAGCGCCTGGGGCAGGGCGACGCTGGAGATCAGGCGGCGCTGGTGGGTCTGGCGCAGCGTGGACATCGGCCCGATCTCCACGTCCGACAGCCCGGCGCGTGTCGTGTAGCGCACGTCCACGGTCACTTCGTTCAGGCCGGGGCGCAGCAGCGAGGGCGGCACGCTGACCAGGGCCGGTACCGGCACGCCGGGGTTGGCTTCGCCGGGGCCCTGGGCGCGGCCGTCGGCCAGCTCGCCGTTGACGTGGATCTGGTGCCAGGTGCTCAGGCGCGTGAAGATCAGCGCCAGCGCCTCGCCGGGCATCCCGTCCAGCTCGAAGGTGAAGCGGTAGCGGCCGGGCGTCGCGTGGTCGACGCCGCGATAGGCCCAGGTGTCGGGCAGGCGCACGCGCTCCGGGACGCGGCCGGGCACCTCGAACCAGGCCTCGGTCACGCGCTGCACGTCCGGTCCGGGATGGTCAGGGACGGCGGGCGGGGCGAACACCACGGCGGCCAGCAAGGCCAGCGCGGCTCCCGCCAGCCAGAGCGCGAGGCCGGCGGGAGGGGGCAGGACCGGCTGCCAGCCCTTCAGCCGGTCGCGCCACGACTTCAACAACTGCATGCCGCGCAGCCTACAGGGATTTCGGGGCCTTTCACCTGTGAACAAATCACGGCATATCGTCCGAATGGCCGATATGCCCGGCCGGGATCCATGGCGACACTGCGCGCAACGGCGATTGCGCGCTGTGCCCCCACTGAAGTTCTGCAGAAAGGTTTTCCCATGACATTTGCAACCCGACCGACCTGGAAGAAGGCGGCAATCGCCCTGGCCATGACCGCAGCGCTGGCCGCCTGCGGTGGCGGTGGTGGCGGCAGCAGCGGCGGCGGCAATGGCGGCGGCGGCAATGGCCCCGCGGTGGGCGTGTTCGTCGACGCACCCGTCAACGGCCTGAGCTACTCCGCCGCCCCCTCGGGCAAGGCCGGCGTGACCGGCGACGCGGGCGGCGCGGGCACCTTCTCGTACGAACCCGGCGACACCGTCACTTTCGAGCTGGGCGGGCTGACCCTGGGCAGCATGACGCTGGAAGAGGAAGGCGGCGTGGTGACGCCGTCGGTGCTGTCGGATGACCCGAACGTCGTGGCCAACCTGCTGGTGCTGCTGCAGTCGCTCGACGACCCGAGCGACGGGGTCATCGACATCAGCCTGCCCCAGTCGGTCAGCCTGACCGGCCTGACCCTGACCGAAGACCCGGAAATCTTCGTGGCGACCCCCGCCTTCACCAGCGCGGTCGACGCCGCGGGTGGTGAAGTGGTTTCGGTCGAGGTCGCCAAGGAGCACGCCACGGCGCAGTTCTGGTCGCAGGTCGCCGGCGCCTGGCACTTCAAGGCCGAGGACGAGGACAGCCACGTGCTCCTGGTGGTCGACGCCCAGGGCCGCTACCTGATCGGCGAGACCGGCCAGCCCGACAGCGACGGCAGCCCGAGCGTCGAGCAGGGGATCATCAACTGGGATCCGCTCACCCGCGACGCGCAGGTCATGTGGGACATCGACGACAACGGCGAATGGGGCATGTCGCACCCGCCGAGCGGCAAGTGGAGCATCGCCTATGACGGCTACATGCTGAAGATCCACGACACCGAGGAACACGACGACGGCGCCGACTTCGTCCGCGTGCCGACGTCCTCGGGCAACCGGCTGCTCGGGACCTGGGCCGTGGTCGGCGACGACTTCGACGCGGCGGCCGACGAGCTGCCCATCGTCACCCAGACCTTCAGCTTCTTCGCCGACAACACCTACCTGATGCTCGACCCGGTGGGCGACGAGGAATGCGGCCGCCTCGGCATCGAGAACGCCAAGTACAGCTACGCGAACGGCACGCTGGCGGTCCAGCAGCAGGTGCTGCAGGACACCAACGGCTGCGCCGGCCTGAACGACACCGGCGGCACCGGCCGCGGCCAGCTGCGCAACATCCGGTTCGCGGCCGACGGCAACTCGTTCACTGCCGACGTCCACGTCGAGTCGGGCGCCAAGGAAGGCTCGGTGCGGATGGTCCGCATCGGCCGGTAAACCGCACGCATCGGTATCCGCCTCCACGCCACGGGGCCGGCCAGCGCCGGCCCCGTTTTGCCTTCCGGGTCCCGTCGCGGGGCGTCCGTCTTCCCGAGGCCGGGAACGACCACCGCGCACCGCACGCCAGGCCCTCCGAACCTGTCCGTCATCCCGTTCTGGAAGCTGTCATGTCCCTGCGTGCATTCGTCCTGGCCTGCGCGATGCTGGTGCTGGCCGGCTGCGGCTCCGTCCACTACCAGGAGCGCGCCGTCCTGGTCGGCCAGTACAGCGAGTGGCGCAAGGCACCCGGCCGCACCGACCAGCCCGTCGTGGTGACCAAGCCGCGCGCGCGTGATGCGCTGCTGGTGGCGGACGTCGGGCAGTACACGGTCGAACGCCAGTGGACCTACGAGGTCTACCGCATCGAGGGGCGTCGCACCCGCGAGCCGGACATGGTGTCGCTCGCGCTCGGGGCGGCCACGCTGGGCCTGGGCTGCGCCATCGACACCGAAGGCTGCTTCGGCGAATACGGCGAGTGGGAGGAACGGCAGACCCAGCGCCGCAACGAGCGCTCCACCGACAACGAACGCCGCGGACCGCTGGAGCCGCTGCAGCGGCCGCTGTCGTTCACGGTGCGCGTGCAGGGGCTGGACCCCAGGGAGCGTCCGGTGGGCGAGGTGCAGCGCGTCATCGCCTCCACCGAGGGCGAGCTGCGCGTGCCGCTGGCGGCGATGGCGCAGCGCCTGCCGAAGCGGCCGACCACCCTGCTGGTCGAGGCCAAGGCGCCGGGCGTGGCCGAGCCGCTGCTCGCCAGCGTCCCGGGGCACCTCGTCACCGACCTGCAGCTCGACGCCGACCAGTGGCTGCCGCCGGCCGAGCAGCTGCGGGTCTACCGGGCACGCCTGGCACCTGCGCTGCGCGCCGGCAACCACGAGGCGGCGCAGAAGATCTTCGAGCGCATCGAGCAGGTCAATCCCGAGCCACCGGCCGAGATCCAGTTCCTGCACGCCAACACGCTGGTCAAGCTGCGCCGCAACGCCGCGGCGCGCCGGAAGCTCGAGCAGTACCTGGCCCGCACCGGCGGCAACGGCGAGCACGCCGCCGAAGCCCGGCGCCTGCTGTCCGGCCTGTGAGCGCGTCCCCGACGCGCCGTGCCCCGATCCACCCCGCATTGCCTGCTGCCATGTCCAAGATGCCGACCTTGCTGCGCCTGCTGGCGCCGGCCGTCCTCAGCCTGGGCCTGAGCGCGCCCGCCTGGGCGCAGCTGCCGCCCGAGATCGAACTCGACCGCCTCAACACGCGCGCCGCGGCCGCGATCGAGGCACGCGACTGGGAAGGCGCGCTGAAGGCGCTGGACGCGATGGCGAAGCTGGATGCCGCGCTGCCGGTCAACTACCACTACCACCGCGCGCGTGCGCTGGCCGAGCTGCAGCGCTACCTGGACGCGAAGAAGGCGCTGGAGACCTACCTGACCCAGCAGGGCCGCCAGGCGCGCTTCTACCAGCAGGCGCTGGAGATGCTCGGCGAGCTCGAGGCGCCCGCGGCGCAGCAGGCCCGCGAGGTGGCCGCGCGCGAGGCCCAGGAGGAGGCCCTGCGCCAGCACCGCGAGGACGAGAGCCGTTCGCGCGCGCTGATCCGCCACCAGCAGGGCACGGGGGCGGGCGTGGCCGCGCTGGCCTTCAGCCCCGACGGCCGGCTGCTGGCCAGCGGGCACCGTCACGGCCGGCTGCTCGTCTGGAACGCCGAGCGGGCCGTGCGGCAGGCCGAGGGGGCGGTCGACGGGGCGGTGCGCAGCCTGGCCCCGAACCCGGTGACGCGCCACGTGGCGGTCGCCACCACCAAGCAGGCCGGCGTGTGGACCGCCGTCGACGGCGTCGAGCTGCGCGGCTCGACGCTCGCGCAGCCCACGGGGCGGGTCGCGTTCAGCCCGGACGGCCTGTGGATGGTCACCGGCGGCGACGACGGGCAGGTGCGCCTGTGGGACCTGGCCGAGCGCAGCTACCAGAACCTGCTGAAGTTCAAGGGCCCGGTCACGGCCCTGGCCTACAGCGACGACGGCCAGCAGCTGCTGGTGGCCGCGCGCGCCGGCACGGGCAGCGAGCTGAGCGTGCGCCGTACCGGGTCGTGGGCGGAGGCGGGCGCGCTGCTCACCCGCGGCGAGGTGGCGGACGCGCTGTTCTCCGCCGACGGTTCGACGGTGTACTTCCTCGACAGCGACAGCCGGGCCGTGGGCGCCTGGAGGCCCCGCGACGGCAAGACCTGGCGCCGGCTGGCCACGGACCCGAAGGCGGCCGCCAACGTGCTGGCGCGCTCGGCCTCGCTGCTGGCCGTCGGACGCGCCGAGCGCGTCGAGCTGTACGACCTGCGCAGCGGCCAGGCCGTGGGCCGGCTGGTGGCGCCGCTGGTCACCAGCGTGCAGGCGCTGGCCTTCAGCCCCGACGGCCGCACGCTGGTCTCCGGCGACCAGCTGGGCATGCTGCGCTGGTGGAACGTCAGCGGCTTCTGAGCATGGGGGCGACCGTGCGCTGGCGGGGTGTCCCGGCAATGGTGCTGGCCCTGCTGCTCGGCGGCGCGGCCCAGGCGGCGGACTTCCGCGGCGCGTTCGACAAGGAGCGCGTCTGCTTCTCGCCCCAGCCGCAGGGCGTGCTGCGCCACCTGTGCATCGAGTACACGCTGCACTGGCGCCTGTTCAGCCTGATGGGCGAAGCCGCGGTGAATGCCGTGCTGGCGGACTGGAAGGTGACCGACTTCGCGATCGCCACCCCAGCGGGCACCGTCGCCTGGCGGGCCAACCTGCCGCCGGCGCTGCACGAGGCGGCGCGGCGCCTGGAGCTGCACGTGGTGATGGATGCCGGCGTGCGCACCCCCGGCGTGGCCGCGTTTCCCTGGCTGCGCCTGGATTCGGGCAGCCCCACCCGGCAGGGCACGCCGTCGTACAACGTGCCGGGCAGCCCGGACTGGGCGAAGCTGTTCCACACCGCGGCCCCGCAGGTGCATGCCACCGGGACGGGCCGGGTCTACCACTGCGTGGCGTCGCCGCCGGCATGGGCCTCGGCCGGCACCGCGAAGACGCTGATGCGCGGCGAGCTGACGCTGGCGCCGACCATCGTCGGCGCCTCGGTGTTCTGCGCCAACCTCAGCTCGGTGGGCAACACCAGCGCCCTCAGCCGCGCGATCCGCGAGGTGTGCGACGGGGGGGCCGCGCTGCGGCCGTCCTGGTGCGCTCCGCGCAAGGGGCACAAGCCGCAGGAGGCACCCGCCTCGCAGGACGACGAGCCCGAGCGCCGGGCGCCGCGCGCGGCCGCCGGCTGCCGCGGCGGCCCGGTGGATCCGCTGGACCGCACCGCCGGCGCGACCGGTGACTGCGACGCGTCCGCCGACCCGCTGGACCGCACCGCCGGCACCGGCACCGGCCGCCAGGGCGGCATCGACCCGCGCAACCCGCAAGCGCTGTCGCGCGCGGTCACGATGGACGGCGCCACCGCCACCTACGGCGGCCTGCCGGCGGCCAGCGGCACCCCGGACAGCCGCCCGCGCATCCGCGCGCTGGTGCGCGAGGTCACCACCTCCAACGGCAGCACCGCGCAGATCCCGTTCGAATGCCATGCGCGGCAGCCGCTGCGGCGCACCTATGTCCAGGTCGAGGGCGCGAGCCGCCACCTGCGCCTGGACAGCGCCGCCGCCGGCACCGAATGCGACGGCGAGGTCGCGCTGCGCCTGCCCACCGAGCTGCTGGCCGGCAACTTCTGCGTGCTGTTCGCGGTGGAGGACCGCGCCGGGCAGGTCAGCAACACCGAGAAGGCGTGCCTGAAGGCGCTGAAGCTGGGCTCGGGCACGCTGCAGATCTCGCTGTCGTGGAACACCGACGGCACCGACGTGGACCTGCACGTGCGCGAACCCGGCGGCCAGACGATCTACTTCGCTCGTCCTTCCAGCGCCAGCGGCGGGCGCCTGGACCGCGACGACCGCGACGGCTTCGGCCCCGAGAACATCTACTGGAACGGCAATGCGCCGGACGGCTCATACTTCGTGGACGTCAAGCTCCATGCCGGCAGGAAACCGACGCGCTACGTCGTCACGGTCAACGCCGCGGGGGGCCACTCGCAGGTGCGCACCGGCGTGCTGACGCGTTCGGGCGAGAGGGCGCGCGTGCTGCGCTTCGTCAAGAACGGCGACCGGATCAGCTTCGACTGACGCCGGCCGGCGCCGGCCTCAGGCCGGGCGCCGGTCCAGCAGCATCGCGTCGCCGTAGCTGAAGAAGCGGTAGCGCTGCGCGATCGCGTGGCGGTACAGCGCCATGACGCGCTCGTAGCCGGCGAAGGCGCTGACCAGCATCATCAGCGTGCTCTTGGGCAGATGGAAGTTGGTGATCAGCAGGTCCACCACGCGGAACTCGAAGCCCGGCGTGATGAAGATGTCGGTCTCGGCGCAGCCGGCGCGCAGCGCGCCGCCACGTGCGGCCGATTCCAGCGCGCGCAGCGTCGTGGTGCCCACCGACACCACCCGGCCGCCGGTCGCATGGGTGGCCTCGATGGCCTGCACGGTCGCCGCCGGCACCTCGAACCATTCGGTGTGCATGCGGTGCTCGGCCAGGTTCTCGGTGCGCACCGGCTGGAAGGTGCCCGCGCCCACGTGCAGCGTCACGTTGGCGGTGCGCACGCCGCGCTGCGCCAGCCCCTGCAGCACCGCGTCGTCGAAGTGCAGCGCCGCGGTCGGCGCGGCCACCGCGCCCGGCTTGTCGGCGAACACGGTCTGGTAGCGGCGCTCGTCCTCGTCGGTGTCGGCGTGGGTGATGTAGGGCGGCAGCGGCACGTGGCCGTGGCGCTCCAGCAGCACCAGCGGGTCGTCGGGAAAGCGCAGGTGGAACAGCCCGCCGTCCGGGCCGCCACGGCCCAGCACCTCGGCGTCGAAGGTCCCGGCGAAGCGCACCACCGTGCCCGGGCGCGGCGACTTGCTCGCGCGCAGGTGTGCCAGCACCTCGTGGCCGGGCAGGATGCGCTCGACCAGTGCCTCGACGCTGCCGCCGGTGGCCTTGGCGCCGTACAGGCGCGCCTTGATGACGCGGGTGTCGTTGAACACCAGCAGGTCGCCGGGCGCGAGGCGTTGCGGCAGGTCGCGGAACACGCGGTCGGCGGGGGCGTCCCCGGTGGCGTCCAGCAGGCGCGAGGCGCTGCGCTGCGGGGCCGGATGCTGGGCGATGAGTTCGGCAGGCAGAGCGAAGTCGAAGTCGCTCAGGGTGTAGGTGCGTTGCATCGGATGGAGGGCCGGACGGACCCGTTCCCGTGGAAGAAGCGGCGATTGTCCCTCACGCGCCGGCCCCGCCGGGCGCGGGCAGAATGCAGGCCATGTCGTCGGCCCCGGATTCCCCCCCTGCCGCCAAGCGCGAGAAGTCCGCGCCGCAGAAGGCGCTGGAGAAGCTCGGCCTGGTGCGCGACATCGACCTTGCGCTGCACCTGCCGCTGCGCTACGAGGACGAGACGCGCATCACCCGGCTGGCCGACGCGCGCGACGGCGACACGGTGCAGGTCGAGGGCGTGGTGACCGACAGCCAGGTCAGCCTGCGCCCGCGCCGCCAGCTGGTCGTCACGCTGGACGACGGCAGCGACACCGTGCGGCTGCGCTTCTTCAGCTTCTACCCCTCGCACCAGAAGACGCTCGCGGTGGGCCAGCGCATCCGCGCGCGCGGCGAGCTGCGCGGCGGCTTCCTCGGCCGCGAGATGGTGCACCCGAGCTTCAAGGCGGTCACGCCCGACACCCCGCTGGCCGAGGCGCTGACGCCGGTCTACCCGGCCTCGGCCCAGCTGCCGCAGGCCTACCTGCGCAAGGCGGTGGGCGCGGCGCTGGCGCGTGCCGACCTGTCCGAGGTGTTGCCGCCCGAGGTGGTGCCGCCCGGCCTGCCGACGCTGCGCGAGGCGCTGCACTTCCTGCACCATCCGTCGCCCAGGGTGTCGCTCGCGACGCTGGAGGACCGCAGCCACCCCGCCTGGCTGCGGCTCAAGTTCGAGGAGCTGCTGGCCCAGCAGCTGTCGCAGCTGCAGGCCCAGCGCGAGCGCGCGCGCCTGCAGGCGCCGCCGCTGCGCGCCGAACGCGAGGGGCTGCACGAGCGGCTGCTCGCCGCGCTGCCGTTCCGGCTCACCGAGGCGCAGCGCCGCGTGGTCGAGGAGATCGCGCAGGACCTGGCCCGCCCGCAGCCCATGCACCGGCTGCTGCAGGGCGACGTCGGCTCCGGCAAGACGGTGGTGGCGGCGCTGGCCGCGGCGGTGGCCGTCGGCGCGGGCTGGCAGTGCGCGCTGATGGCGCCCACCGAGATTCTGGCCGAGCAGCATTTCCGCAAGCTGGTCGGCTGGCTGGAGCCGCTGGGCGTGGGCGTGGCCTGGCTGACCGGCAGCCAGAAGGGCCGCGCGCGCCGCGAGATGCTCGAGCGCGTGGCCAGCGGCGCCGCCTCGCTGGTGGTCGGCACCCATGCGGTGATCCAGGACCAGGTCGAGTTCGCCCGGCTGGGCCTGGCCATCATCGACGAGCAGCACCGCTTCGGCGTGCAGCAGCGCCTGCAGCTGCGCCAGAAGCTGCAGGGCCGCGGGCTGGAGCCGCACCTGCTGATGATGAGCGCCACGCCGATCCCGCGCACCCTGGCGATGACCTACTACGCGGACCTGGACGTCAGCACCATCGACGAGCTGCCGCCCGGGCGCATGCCCATCGTCACCAAGGTGTTCTCCGACGCCCGGCGCGCCGAGGTGATCGAGCGCATCCGCCACGAGGTCGGGCAGGGCCGGCAGGTCTACTGGGTCTGCCCGCTGATCGAGGAAAGCGAGAAGCTGGACCTGCAGAACGCCACCGAGACCCACGCGCAGCTGAGCGAGGCCCTGTCCGGGCACATGGTCGGGCTGCTGCACGGGCGCATGCCGCCGGCCGAGAAGGCCGCGGTGATGTCGCTGTTCAGCCAGGGGCAGATGAGCGTGCTGGTCTCCACCACCGTGATCGAGGTCGGCGTGGACGTGCCCAACGCCAGCCTGATGGTGATCGAGCACGCCGAGCGCTTCGGGCTGTCGCAGCTGCACCAGCTGCGCGGGCGGGTCGGCCGCGGCGCGGTGGCCAGCGTGTGCGTGCTGCTGTACACCCCGCCGCTGTCGGACACCGGCAAGGCGCGCCTGAAGGCCATGGTCGAGACCAACGACGGCTTCGAGATCGCGCGCCGCGACCTGGAGATCCGCGGCCCGGGCGAGTTCCTCGGCGCGCGCCAGTCCGGCGCGCCGCTGCTGCGCTTTGCCGACCTGCAGGAGGACGCGCCCTGGGTGGCGCGCGCACGCAGCGCCGCGCAGCTGCTGCTCGAGCGCCACCCGCAGGCCGCCGCGGCCCACGTGGCCCGCTGGCTGGGCGGCAGGTCCGAGTACCTCAAGGCCTGAGCCCGGTCAGGGGAGTACCCCCGCACTACCGGTACCCTGGCCGGTGCGCGCACAATCGCGCCATCCTTGCGATAGTTTTTTGCTTGCCCCCGGCACGGGAGAGACGTCATGACCCTGACCGAACTGCGCTACATCGTCGCTGTCGCTCGCGAGCGGCACTTTGGGCGGGCGGCGGAAGCCTGCTTCGTGTCGCAGCCGACCCTGAGCGTCGCGGTCAAGAAGCTCGAGGACGAGCTGGACGTCAAGATCTTCGAGCGCGGTGCCTCCGAGGTGACCGTGACGCCGCTGGGCGAGGAGATCGTGCGCCAGGCCCAGGCCGTGCTCGACCAGGCCGCCGCGATCAAGGAGATCGCCAAGCGCGGCAAGGACCCGCTGGCCGGCCCGCTGCGCCTGGGCGTGATCTACACCGTCGCGCCCTACCTGCTGCCCGACCTGGTCAAGCAGACCATCGAGCGGGTGCCGCAGATGCCGCTGATGCTGCAGGAGAACTTCACCGTCAAGCTGCTGGAGATGCTGCGCACCGGCGAGCTGGACGCTGCCATCATGGCCGAGCCCTTCCCCGACACCGGGCTGGCGCTGGCGCCCCTGTACGACGAGCCGTTCATGGTGGCCGTGCCGCGCAGCCATCCGCTCGCGCAGCGCGAGCGCATCGCCTCCGAGGAGCTCAAGCGCGAGACCATGCTGCTGCTGGGCACCGGGCACTGCTTCCGCGACCACGTGCTGGAGGTCTGCCCCGAGTTCGCGCGCTTCTCCAGCGACGCCGAAGGCATCCGCAAGAGCTTCGAAGGCTCGTCGCTGGAGACCATCAAGCACATGGTGGCCTCCGGCATGGGCGTGACCGTCGTGCCGCAGTTGAGCGTGCCCAAGGAACCGCACCCGCACGTGGCCTACATTCCCTTTGCCGAGCCGACGCCCACGCGCCGCGTGGTGCTGGCCTGGCGGCGCACCTTCACCCGCTACGAGGCGATCGCGGCGCTGCGCAACGCGATCTACGCCTGCGAGCTGCCGGGCGTGCGCCGGCTTTCGTGATGCAGGCGCGGCACCATTGGCATAGACTGACCTCATTCCTCAACCACCCCCAGGAGCAAGACCCCCATGGCAACCAAGAGCAAGAACAAGGCCGCCGCGACCGGCGTACCGCAGGTCAACATCGGCATTTCCGACAAGGACCGCGCCGCGATCGCCGAAGGCCTGAACCGCCTGCTGGCCGACACCTACACGCTGTACCTGACCACCCACAACTTCCACTGGAACGTGACCGGGCCCATGTTCAACACGCTGCACGCGATGTTCATGACCCAGTACACCGAGCTGTGGAACGCCGTCGACCCGATCGCCGAGCGCATCCGCGCGCTGGGCCACGTCGCGGTGGCCTCCTACAAGGACTTCGGCAAGCTGACCTCGCTGCCGGACGTGCCGAGCCAGCCGCCCAAGGCCGAGGAGATGATCCGCATCCTGGTGGTCGGCAACGAAGGCGTGGCGCGCACCGCCCGCAACCTGTTCCCGCTGGTCGACAAGGCCAACGACGAGCCGACCTCCGACCTGCTGACGCAGCGCCTGGACGTGCACGAGAAGGCCGCCTGGATGCTGCGCAGCCTGCTCGAGAGCTGATCGCGCCGCCCGGGCCGTCGCGGCCCGGGCCCCCGGGCGCGCTGGGCGCCGCGGTTCTAAACTCGCGGCATGTCCACGCTGCACCTGAAGTTTCCGCTCTACCTGCAACTCATCCGCTGGGACAAGCCGGTCGGCTCGCTGCTGCTGCTGTGGCCGACGCTGGCCGCCCTGTGGATCGCCGCCGGCGGCTTCCCGGGCTGGCATTTGCTGGCCGTCTTCACGCTCGGCACCTTCCTGATGCGCTCGGCCGGCTGCGCGGTCAACGACGTGGCCGACCGCGAGTTCGACCGCCACGTCAAGCGCACCACCGACCGCCCGGTGACCAGCGGCGCCGTCTCGCCGCGCGAGGCGCTGGCCGTGGGCGCCGTGCTGGCGCTGGTCTCGTTCGCGCTGGTGCTGACGACCAACCGGACCACCGTGCTGTGGTCCTTCGTCGCGCTGGCCGTCACCCTCGTCTACCCGTACACCAAGCGCTTCTTCTCGATGCCGCAGGCGGTGCTCGGGGTGGCCTTCAGCTTCGGCATCCCGATGGCCTTCGCCGCGGTGCAGGACCAGGTGCCGGCGCTGGCCTGGCTGCTGCTGCTGGGCAACCTGTTCTGGGTCATCGCCTACGACACCGAGTACGCGATGGTCGACCGCGACGACGACCTCAGGATCGGCATCCGCACCTCGGCGATCACCTTCGGGCGCCATGACGTCGTCGCGGTGATGGCGCTGTACGTCGCCTACCTCCTCACCTGGGGCGCGATCGGCTGGCACCTGCAGCTGCGCTGGCCCTATGCGCTCGGCCTGCTGGCCGCCGCGGCGCAGGTCGCCTGGCACTACCAGCTGATCCGCGGGCGCACCCGCGAGGGCTGCTTCCGTGCCTTCCGGCTCAACCACTGGGTCGGCTTCGCCGTCTTCGTCGGGGTGGTCGCGGCCTGCGCCTGACGCGGCGCACGCGCACCGTTTCCTCGCGCTGCACCAGCCTGGACGGGCACATGTAGCCGCGCGTGTCGGATTCTTGTGGCGCGCTGCGCAATGCCCGCCCACCCTGCGGGTGCGCTGCCCGCAACGACGCGAATGTGCACCCGGATGGGCCATCCGGCATGGCATGTGGCTTGCGAGAGGTTCAACGCCTCGCCTTGGCCCGCAGCCATGCCAGGGAGGCCGCCTGCCGGGACGACAAGCGCGGGCACTGCGGGCCCGGGCGCTGGTGCATCCTTCGGCCGATGCTCTCATTGCGGCAGGGCACCGCGCGTTGCGACGCGCCTTGCAGGTTCACGCCTGCCGGGCGCGTCTTTTTCTGTGCGGCCGGGATTCAGCGCCCGAACTCGTCGCCCAGCTCCTGGGCGCGCTGGCGGGCTGCCTGCATGGCCTGGATGAAGGCGTGCTTGACCTGCGCGGCCTCCATCGAGGTCAGCGCGGCATAGGTGGTGCCGCCCTTGGAGGTCACGCGCTCGCGCAGCACCTCGGGCGGCTCGTCCGAGCGGCGCGCCAGTTCCGTCGCGCCGGCGAAGGTGGCCAGCGCCAGCTCGCGGCCCTGGTCCGCACTCAGGCCCATGGCCTGCGCGGCCTCGATCATCGCCTCGATGAAGTAGAAGACATAGGCCGGGCCCGAGCCCGACAGCGCCGTCACCGCATCCAGCTCGGCCTCCTGCGCCACCCACACGGTGCGGCCGGTGGGGGCCATCAGCTGCGCCACCGCCTCGCGTTCCCCGGCCGACACCTCCGGGCGCGCGTACAGCCCCGAGATGCCCTGGCCGATCAATGCCGGCGTGTTGGGCATCGCGCGCACCACGCGCACGCTGCCGGTGGCCGCGACGATCGCGTCGCTGCGGATGCCGGCCATCACGCTCAGGTGCAGCGCCGGCGGCAGGTGTGCGCGGCAGGGCTCGGCCGCGGCCTTGAACAGCTGGGGCTTGACCGCCCACACCACGGTGCCGGCGCGCGCCAGCTCCGGGCCGGCGGCGGCCAGCGCCTGCACGCCGTACTGCCGGGCCAGCCGCTCGCGCTGCTCGGCGCTGGGCTCGATGACGATGAGGTCCGAGGCGGCGTGGCCGCTGGCGCGCAGCCCGCCGATGAGGGCGGAGGCCATGTTGCCGCCGCCGATGAAGGCAATTGCAGTCGACGTGTCCATGCCCGGCAGTGTACGTATCAACGGCCGCCGGCGAGCAGCGCCGCGTTGCCGCCCGCGGCCGCGGTGTTGATGGTCAGGGTCTGCTCGCTGGCGAAGCGCAGCAGGTAGTGCGGCCCGCCGGCCTTGGGACCGGTGCCGCTCAGGCCCTCGCCGCCGAAGGGCTGCACGCCGACCACCGCGCCGATCATGTTGCGGTTGACGTAGACGTTGCCGACCCGCGCCCGCTGCGCGACCTGCAGTGCACGGCCTTCGATGCGGGTCTGCACGCCCAGCGTCAGACCGTAGCCCAGCGCGTTGACGCGGTCGATCACCGCCTCGGGCGTGGCCAGTTCGCCCGAGCCCCAGCGCACCACGTGCAGCACCGGGCCGAACACCTCCTCGCGCACCTCGGCGATGTCGCGCACCTCGTAGGCCACCGGCGCGAGGTGATCGCCGGCCAGCCCTGCGGGCAGCGGCGTGCGCGCGACCAGGCGCGCCTGTGCATCCAGCCGCGCGACATGGCGGGCCAGCGCCGCGTGCGCCTGGGCGTCGATCACCGGGCCGACGTCGGTGGACCGTTGCAGCGGGTCGCCCACCACCAGTTCCTGCATCGCGCCGGCCAGCATCCGCAGCACGGCATCGGCGATGTGCACGTGCAGGCACAGCAGGCGCAGCGCCGAGCAGCGCTGGCCGGCGGAGCGGAATGCGCTCTGGATCACCGCATCGACCACCTGCTCGGGCAGGGCGGTGGAGTCGACCAGCATCGCGTTGATGCCGCCGGTTTCGGCGATCAGCGGCACGATGGGGCCGTCCTTGTCGGCCAGGCTGCGCTGGATCGCCTTGGCCACTTCGGTCGAGCCGGTGAAGGCCACGCCCGCGCAGCGCGCGTCGCGCACCAGCGCCGCGCCCACCGTCTCGCCCGGGCCGTGCAGCAGCTGCAGCGCGTCTTCCGGCACGCCGCAGCCATGCAGCAGCGCGACCATGCGCTGCGCCACCGCCGGCGTCTGCTCGGCCGGCTTGGCCGCCACGCTGTTGCCGGCCACCAGGGCGGCGGCCACCTGGCCGGTGAAGATCGCCAGCGGGAAGTTCCACGGGCTGATGCAGACGAACACGCCGCGCCCGCGCAGGCGCAGCTCGTTCGACTCGCCGGTCGGCCCGGGCAGGGCGAGCGGGGCGAAGCGCTGCTCGGCCTCGGCCGCGTAGTAGCGCAGGAAGTCGACCGCCTCGCGCACCTCGGCCACCGCATCGGCCATCACTTTGCGGGCCTCGCGCACCAGCAGCCCGCAGAACTCGGCCCGGCGCGCCTCCAGCGCCTCGGCGGCGCGGCGCAGCGCTGCGCCGCGCCCGGCCACCGGGGTGGCGTCCCAGCGCGCGAAGCCGGCGTGCAGCCGCTGCATTGCGGCGTCGACGGCCGCGGCATCCGCCTCGGGCACCGTGGGCACGGCCGTGTCGCGGGCCGTGGCGTACAGCGGCTCGCGGTCGGCCAGGCAGGCGAGGTCCACGCTTGCCGAGTTGGGGCGTGCCGGGCCGTACAGCGCCGCAGGCAGCGGCAGGCCGGGATCGCCTTGCAGGTTGAACGGCGAGACCAGCAGGGCGTCGAGCGGCACGCGCGCGTCGGCCAGCTGGTGCACGAAGGACGAGTTCGCGCCGTTTTCCAGCAGGCGGCGCACCAGGTAGGCGAGCAGGTCGCGGTGCTCGCCCACCGGCGCGTAGACGCGCAGCGCGACCGGCTCGCGCTTGAGCACCTCGCGGTAGATGCCTTCGCCCATGCCGTGCAGGCGCTGCATCTCGAAGGCGGCACCGCGCTCGCGCGCCATCTGCAGCACCGCGGCGATCGTGCCGGCGTTGTGCGTCGCGAACTGCGGAAAGACCTGCGGCGCGTGGTCCAGCAGCACGCGCGCGCAGGCGAGGTAGGCGAGGTCGGTGTGCTGCTTGCGGGTGTACACCGGGTAGCCGGCCAGGCCCAGCTCCTGCGCGCGCTTGATCTCGTCGTCCCAGTACGCGCCCTTGACCAGGCGCACCATCAGGCGCAGCCGGTACGCCGCGGCCAGGCGCGCGACCTCCTGCACCACCTCCAGCGAACGGGTCTGGTAGGCCTGCACCGCCAGCCCCAGGCCCTGCCACTGCGGCCAGGCCTGCGCGACCCGCGCGGCCAGCGCCTCGAACAGGTCCAGCGACAGCTCCAGCCGCTCGCTTTCCTCGGCGTCGATGGTGAGGTTCATGTTCGCGCGCGCGGCGCGCTCGACCAGCGTCCACAGGCGCGGCAGCAGTTCGGCGAACAGCCGCTGGCGCTGCGCCGGCTCGTAGCGCGGGTGCAGGGCGCTGAGCTTGATCGAGATGCCGTCGGCCTGCTCGGGCGCGGCATCGGCCGGCTGCTCGCGGGCGATGCGTTCGATCGCATGGTGGTAGGCCGCGAGGTAGCGCTCGGCGTCGCGCCCGGTGCGCGCGCCTTCGCCCAGCATGTCGAAGCTGAAGCGCAGCGCCGGCTGCCCGGCGCGCTGCGCCTGCGCCTCGTGCAGGGCCTCGTCGATGTGGCGGCCGAGCACGAACTGCCGTCCCAGCAGCTGCAGCGCGCGCACCGCGGCGGCCACCACCGTCTGCGCACCCAGGCGCTGCAGCAGGCCGGGCGCGCTGCCTTCGGCCGGCAGCAGCCGGCGGCCGAGCTCCAGCACGCGCGCCGACAGCCCGGCCAGCAGCGGGTGCGCGCTGCCGCCGCCGGCGTCGAAGCGGGCGCGGCCCAGCTGGTCGGCGGCCAGCGCCATCGCGGTCTCGACGTCCGGCACGCGCAGCAGGGCCTCGGCCAGCCGCATCAGCGCCAGCCCTTCGGGGCGCGACAACGGGTACTCCTTGAGCAGCGACTCCATCGCCCAGAACGGCGCCGGGTGCTCGCGCACCGCCTGCACCCAGGGCGTGGCCGCCTGCCGCACGGCGTCCCAGCGCAGCGCGGGCTGTCGCAGCAGGGCCTGCACCACGTCGGCTTCGGGACGGTCGGGCCGCGGCAGGCGCATGCGCTCGGGCGGCGTCGGGAACGGGGTGTCGGCAGCCATCGTCCTCGCCTCAGGGTTTTGGATGACTTGCTAGGTTAGGGGGGATCTCCTAGCATCATTCACCATTCAATAGGTCGCCGACGGGGGAAAATCAAGGATGAAGAACGGGGGCAGCGACGTCAACGACCTCGACAAGATCGACCGCAAGATCCTGCGTGTGCTGCAGCAGGATGGTCGCATCGCCAACCTCAAGCTCGCCGAGGCCGTGCACCTGTCTCCGACGGCGGTGCTCGAGCGCGTCAAGCGCCTGACCCGCGACGGCTACATCCTCGGCTACGAGGCGCGGCTCAACCCGCAGAAGCTCGCTGCCGGCATGATGGTGTTCGTCGAGGTGGTGCTCGACCGCACCACCCCCGACGTGATGAACGCCTTCAAGGCCGCGGTGCAGGCGCGGCCCGAGATCCTCGAATGCCACCTGGTGGCCGGCGGCTTCGACTACCTCATCAAGACCCGCGTGGCCGACATGCAGGCCTACCGCGAACTGATCGGCTCGGTGATCTGGTCGCTGCCCGGCGTGCGCGAGACCCACACCTACGCGGTGATGGAGGAGGTCAAGAACACCACCATGCTGCCGATCTGACCCGGCACCTGCCGGTCAGCGCCTGCCGAAGATCGCGGTGCCCACGCGCACGATGGTGGCGCCCTCGAGGATCGCCGCTTCCAGGTCGGCGGTCATGCCCATCGACAGCGTGTCCAGCCCCAGCCCTTCGCGGTTCAGCGCGTCGAGCAGCTCGCGCAGCGCGCGGTGCGGACGGCGCTGGGCCTGCGCATCGGCGGCCGGTTCGGGAATCGCCATCAGCCCGCGCAGCCGCACGTGCGGCAGCCGCGACACCTGCAGCGCCAGCTCGCGCACCGCCTCGGGCGCGATGCCGCTCTTGGTCGCCTCGCCGCTGATGTTCACCTGCAGGCACAGCTGCAGCGGCGGCAGGTGGGGGGGGCGCTGCGCCGACAGGCGCTCGGCGATCTTGAGCCGGTCCACCGAGTGCACCCAGTCGAAGTGCTCCGCGACCACCCGGGTCTTGTTGCTCTGCAGCGGGCCGATCAGGTGCCATTCGAGGCGCTCGCGCAGCCCGGCCAGCGCGCCGATCTTCTCGACGCCTTCCTGCACGTAGTTCTCGCCGAAGCGCGTCAGCCCCGCGTCGATGGCCTCGCGCACGGCCTCGGCCGGGAAGGTCTTGCTCACTGCCAGCAGCGTGACGCTTTGCACGTCGCGCCCGGCCTGCGCGCAGGCCGCCGCGATGCGCTGGCGCACTTGTTGTATGTTCTCCGCGATCGTCGCCATAATGGCGCGAGCTTACTGCCTTCCCTGGCCCTACGCGCATTTCCGTACGGCGGTGCCCGCCGGCAAGAGCACACATGGACATCACCCAGCTGCTGGCCTTCTCGGTCAAGAACAAGGCATCCGACCTGCACCTGTCTGCCGGCCTGCCGCCGATGATTCGCGTGCATGGCGACGTGCGTCGCATCAATGTCGACCCGCTGGACCACAAGCAGGTCCACGACATGGTGTACGACATCATGAACGACGCCCAGCGCAAGGCCTACGAGGAGACGCTGGAGTGCGACTTCTCGTTCGAGATCCAGGGGCTGGCGCGCTTCCGCGTCAACGCGTTCAACCAGAACCGGGGCGCGGGCGCCGTGTTCCGGACCATCCCGTCCAAGATCCTCACGCTCGAGCAGCTCAACGCGCCCAAGGTGTTCGCCGAGCTCGCGCTCAAGCCGCGCGGCCTGGTGCTGGTGACCGGGCCGACCGGCTCCGGCAAGTCCACCACCCTGGCGGCGATGATCAACCACCTCAACGAGAACCAGTACGGCCACGTGCTGACGGTGGAGGACCCGATCGAGTTCGTGCACGAATCCAAGAAGTGCCTGGTCAACCAGCGCGAGGTGGGCCCGCACACGCTGAGCTTCGCCAACGCGCTGCGCTCGGCGCTGCGCGAGGACCCGGACGCGATCCTGGTGGGCGAGATGCGCGACCTGGAGACCATCCGCCTGGCGCTGACCGCGGCCGAGACCGGCCACCTGGTGTTCGGCACGCTGCACACTTCGAGCGCGGCCAAGACCATCGACCGCATCGTCGACGTGTTCCCCGCGGCCGAGAAGGAGATGGTGCGCGCGATGCTGTCCGAGTCGCTGGTCGCGGTGATCTCGCAGACGCTGTGCAAGCTCAAGGACGGCTCGGGCCGCATCGCGGCGCACGAGATCATGCTGGGCACGGCGGCCATCCGCAACCTGATCCGCGAGAACAAGATCGCGCAGATGTACTCCGCGATCCAGACCGGCAACAGCATGGGCATGCAGACGCTGGACCAGTGCCTGTCCGACCTGGTGCGCCGCAACCTGATTTCGCCGGCCGAAGCGCGCGCCAAGGCCAAGTTCCCGGAGAACTTCCCCGGCTGACGCGCCGGGCGCGGCCGCCCGCGAGTGCAAGCATCCCCCATGAAAAAGCTGATCGAGAAACTCAAAGGCGGCGCTTCCACCCCTTCGCAACCGGCTTCCGCGGCAGCCAGCGGCGAAGACTCCGGCTTCTTCTCCACCATGTTCCAGGAGCGTTCCGACGAGGATGCCCGGTTCGCCACCTGGGCGGAGCGCGCCCGCGAGGTGGAGGCGCAGCCCCATGACCGCGCGCGCGGCGCCGCGCGCTTCGCCGAGCTGTGGGGGGTGGACCGCTATGTCGCGACGCTGGAGCGCGACGAGCTGGAGCGCATGGCGCAGTACCTCGAGTTCGTCGAGGTGCCCGCCGGCAAGGAAGTGATCGGGCAGGACGAGCAGGGCGACTACATGCTGATCGTGCTCGACGGCACCATCGCGGTCGACCGCGTGCAGCCCTGGGGCGGCCGGGCACGGCTGGCCGAGGCGCATGCCGGTGACATGCTGGGCGAGATGTCGCTGCTCGACGCCGGCTCGCGCTTTTCCGCCTGCACCACCGTCACGCCGTGCGTGCTCGCGGTGGTCGACGCGCAGGGGCTGGATCGCATGATCATGCAGGAGCCGCGCCTCGGGCTCGCGCTGCTGGCCTCGCTGGCGCGGCGGCTGTCGCTGCGCCTGCGCCAGGTCAGTGCCCGCCTGAGCGCGCTGCTGTCGCGCAGCTGAACACGGCGCTGCGCATCATTTCGAGTTTGCTGACACCGATCGGACCGACGCCATGGAACGAGATCAGGCCTCCAAATTCATCAACGACCTGCTGCGGCTGATGATCGCCCGCAACGGCTCGGACCTGTTCCTGACGGCCGACTTTCCCCCGGCCATCAAGGTCGACGGCCGCGTCACCAAGGTCTCGCCCCAGCCGCTGACCGGGCAGCACACGATGGCGCTGGCGCGCTCCATCATGAACGACAAGCAGGCCGCGGAGTTCGAGCGCACCAAGGAATGCAACTTCGCGATCGCGCCGCAGGGCATCGGGCGCTTCCGCGTCAACGCCTTCGTGCAGCAGGGCCAGGTCGGCCTGGTGCTGCGGGTGATCCCGCAGACGCTGCCGACCATCGACGCGATGGGCCTGCCGCAGGTGCTCAAGGAAATCGCGATGACCAAGCGCGGCCTGGTCATCATGGTGGGCGCGACGGGCTCGGGCAAGAGCACGACGCTGGCGGCCATGGTCGACTACCGCAACGAGAACTCCTACGGCCACATCATCACGATCGAGGACCCGGTCGAGTTCGTGCATCCGCACAAGAACTGCATCGTCACCCAGCGCGAGGTCGGCATCGACACCGACGGCTGGGAGGCGGCGCTGAAGAACACGCTGCGCCAGGCGCCGGACGTGATCCTGATGGGCGAGATCCGCGACCGCGAGACGATGGAGCACGCGGTGGCCTTCGCCGAGACCGGCCACCTGTGCATGGCCACGCTGCACGCCAACAGCGCGAACCAGGCGCTGGACCGCATCATCAACTTCTTCCCCGAGGAGCGCCGCGCCCAGCTGCTGATGGACCTGTCGCTCAACCTCAAGGCCATGGTCTCGCAGCGCCTGCTGCCGCGCCAGGAGGGCAAGGGCCGCATCGCGGCGGTCGAGATCCTGCTGAACACGCCGCTGATCTCCGAGCTGATCTTCAAGGGCGAGGTCGCCGAGATCAAGGAGATCATGAAGAAGAGCCGCGAGCTGGGCATGCAGACCTTCGACCAGGCGCTGTTCGACCTCTACGAAGGCAACTTCATCACCTACGAGGACGCGTTGCGCAACGCCGATTCGGTCAACGACCTGCGGCTGCAGATCAAGCTCAACAGCCAGCGCGCGCGCAACGCCGACCTGGCGGCCGGCACCGAGCACCTGACCATCGTCTGAGCCCGTCGCCACCCGGCCCCGAGCCCCGCCGAGCGGCTCGGGGCCTTCGTCGCTTGAGGAGCATCGAATGAGCACGAAGACCTACGACCCCATCACCCCGCATGCCGTCGCCTTCATCGGCCTGGGCGTGATGGGCTATGCGATGGCCGGCCACCTGGCCCGTGCCGGGCACAAGGTGACGGTCTACAACCGCACCACGGCCAAGGCCGAGCGCTGGGTGCAGGAGTACGGCGGCACGCTGGCGAAGACCCCGGCCGAAGCGGCGCAGGGCGCGGACATCGTGTTCGCCTGCGTGGGCAACGACGACGACCTGCGCAGCGTCACGACCGGCGAGCACGGCGCCTTCGCCGCCATGAAGGCCGGCGCGATCTTCGTCGACCACACCACCGCCTCGGCCAACGTCGCGCGCGAGCTGAGCGCGATCGCCCGCAAGCGCGGCTTCGCGTTCGTCGACGCGCCGGTCTCGGGTGGCAACCTGGGCGCCATCAATGGCGTGCTGACCGTGATGTGCGGCGGCGACGCGGCCGCGTTCGAGAAGATGAAGCCGGTCGCGATGGCCTATTCGAAGGCGGTCACGCTGCTGGGCGACAGCGGCGCAGGGCAGCTGGCCAAGATGGTCAACCAGATCTGCATCGCCGGCCTGGTGCAGGGCCTGTCCGAGGCGATCGCCTTCGGCCAGAAGGCGGGCCTGGACATGAACGCGGTGCTCGACGTGATCAGCAAGGGCGCGGCGCAGAGCTGGCAGATGGAGAACCGCGGACCGACCATGGTGCGCGACGAGTTCGACTTCGGCTTCGCGGTCGACTGGATGCGCAAGGACCTGGGCCTGTGCCTGGACGAAGCCCGCCGCAACGGCGCGTGCCTGCCGGTCACCGCGCTGGTCGACCAGTTCTACGCCGAGGTGCAGGCCATGGGCGGCGGGCGCTGGGACACTTCCAGCCTGATCCGCCGGCTGCGCTGAAGCGCTGCCACCCGGGCGACGCAAAAGGCTCCCGCGGGAGCCTTTTGCGTTTGGGGCGAGGCGGGTCTTACTGCGCCGCCGGGTCGGTCCTGGTGTCGGCCGGCTCGGTCTTGGGCAGGATGCGGGCCAGCTCTTCCTCGCTGACGATCTCGAACACGCGCACCACCTTGCGCACGCCGCTGACGCTGCGCGCCAGGTCCGAGGCGCGGTTGGCCTCGCGCTCGGTGACGATGCCCATCAGGTAGACGATGCCGCGCTCGGTGACCACCTTGAACGCGTTGGCCTGGATGTCGCGCGCGTCGACCAGCGTGGCCTTGACCTTGCCGGCCAGGATCACGTCGCTGGAGCGCGAGGCCAGCGAGCTCTTCTCCATCACCGCCAGCTCGTTGACGATGGAGCGCACGTTCTCGATGCGCGAGACCGCCAGCTCGATGGCCTGCTTGTCTTCCTCGGTGGGCACCTCGCCGGTCAGCAGCACCATGCGGTTGAAGCTGGTGGCGTTGACGTGCACGCGGTCGCCGGCGACTTCCTTGATGCGGTTGATCGCCTTCAGTTCGATGGCCTGGTCCTCGACCTGGGCGCCGGAGGTGCGGCGGTCCAGCGCGACCATCACGCCGCCGACCATCGCGCCGCCGACGACCAGGGGAGCACAGGCCGACAGCCCGGCAGCGAGCGTGGCGGCAGCAAGGGCGGCCACGACCGGGCGGGTCATGGCGCGGGCCAGAAACGAGGAGGTACGGGTGCGGGTCATGCGTGGTCCTGTTCTCCGAGCAATTGGGTGTCGATCGCGTCGCACAGGCAGTGCAACACGAGCAGGTGGACTTCCTGGATGCGTGCGGTGCGATCGTGCGGCACGCAGATGTGCACGTCGGTTTCCGCCAGCAGCTCCTTGATCTTGCCGCCGCCGCGCCCGGTCAGGGCCACGACGGTCATTTCCTTGTCGTGCGCGGCCTGGATCGCCTCCAGGACGTTGGCAGAGTTACCGCTGGTCGAGATCGCCAGCAGCACGTCGCCGGGCTGGCCCAGGGCCTGCACCTGCTTGGAGAAGATCCGGGCAAAGCCGTAGTCGTTGCCCACCGCCGTCAGCACCGAGGTGTCGGTGCTGAGCGCGATGGCCGCGAGGCCGGGGCGCTCCCGCTCGAAGCGGCCGACCAGTTCGGCCGCGAAGTGCTGCGCGTCGCCGGCCGAGCCGCCGTTGCCGCAGGCGAGTACCTTGCCGCCCGCGGTGATGCAGCCGACGATGGCCTGCACCGCATCGGCGATCGGACGCGCCAGCAGGTCGGCTGCCTGGTATTTCAGGTCTGCGCTTTCGAAAAACTGTTGTTGTATCCGTTGTTCCAGCATGGCTGGGGGCGGTCCTCGAGGGAATGGAGGGAGGCACCGGCGCGCGGTCCGATGCGGGAGGGATCATAAGTCACGGCCGTGTGACCCCATGTTTCCGGCAGGGTTCCACGGGGTTCGCAACGGCGTGCTACGAGGCCTCGAATGCCGCCTTGAACCACTGCAGGCCGTCGCCGTCGATGGCCACCACGTCGAAGCGGCAGGGCGGCGGGGTGCGCAGCTGCAGCAGGTAGTGCTGCGCGGCGCGCACGATGCGGCGCTGCTTGGCCGGCGTGACGCTGGCCGCCGCGCCGCCGAAGCCGCTCGAGCGGCGCTGCCGCACCTCGACGAACACCAGCGTGCCGTCGCGCTCGCGCAGGATCAGGTCGACCTCGGCGGCCGGCCGTCCCGGGCCGCCCGCGACGCGATAATTGCGCTGCACCAGTTCCAGCCCCGCGCGCCGCAGGTGCGCCAGCGCGCGTTCCTCCCCTTCATCACCCAGGGCCTTCGTCGTGACCATCGACGCCTCGTTGTTGTTGCAGGCTGCCGCCGAGGCGGCAGGCGGCCAGCAGTATCCCGCAAGCGCGCTCTACGTGGTCGCCACGCCGATCGGCAACCTGGCCGACATCACGTTGCGCGCGCTGCACGTGCTGCAGCTGGTCGACGCCGTGGCCTGCGAGGACACCCGCCATACCGCGGCGCTGCTGCGCCACTACGGCATCGAGCGGCCGCTGCTGGCGGTGCACGAGCACAACGAGCGCGAGGCCGCGCAGCGCGTGGTCGAGCGGCTCGCCGCCGGGGAGCGCGTCGCCTACGTGAGCGACGCCGGCACCCCGGCGGTGTCCGATCCCGGCGCGCGGCTGGTGGCGGCGGTGCAGCAGGCCGGCCACGCCGTGGTGCCGGTGCCCGGCGCCAGCAGCGCCACCGCGGCGCTCAGCGCCGCAGGCGACGTGCAGCCCGGCGGCTTCCGCTTCGTGGGCTTCCTGCCCACCAAGGCGCGCGAGCTCGAGCAGGCCGTGCAGGACCTGGCGCGCCGGCCCGAGGCACAGGTTCTCTTCGAGGCGCCGCACCGCATCGAGGCGCTGGCCGCCGCGCTGGCGCAGGCCGCCGGCGCGCGGCGGCTCACCATGTGCCGGGAGCTGACCAAGCAGTTCGAGACCATCGCGACGATGACGGCCGCCGAGCTGCCCGCCTGGCTCGGGACGGACGCGAACCGGCGCAAGGGCGAGTTCGTGCTGGTGCTGCACGGCCAGGCGCAGGCCGCCGACGATGCGCTGGCGCGGGCCGAGCCGGCGCTGCGGGCGCTGATGGAGGCGCTGCCGCTCAAGCAGGCCGTCGCGCTGGCCGCACAGCTGACCGGCGCGCCGCGCAACCCGCTCTACGAGCGCGCGCTGCAGCTCAAGGGCGAGTGAGGCTCAGCGCTCGACGATCAGCGGCACCAGCTTGAGCGCGTCGCGGATGCGCTCGGCGATGCCCGCGGCCTCGTCGCGCGTCGCATACGGCCCGGCCTGCAGCCGGAACAGCGAGGCGTCGTCGAACACCGCCAGCAGCGGCGAGAGCCAGCCTGCCTCGTCCGCCACCTGGCGCCGGAAGCTGTCGGCGCCCTCGCGCTGGCGGAACGCACCCAGCTGCACCCAGAAGCCGCCGCTCGCGGGCGCCGCCGCAGGCGCCGGGGCGGGTGGGGGCGCCGGCGCGGGTTCGGCCGCAGGTGCAGGCGCCGCGGGGGCGGCGGCCACCGTCACCGGGGCGGCGACCGGGACGACCGCCGGGGCGGGCGCAGGGACGGGTGCCGGTGCGGGTGCGGGGGGCGGCGGGGCAGGGGCCTGGGCCACCGCGGTGGCCTCGGGGGCGGGGCTGCGCTGCCAGGTGCCGGCACGGATGTCGGCGTGCGTGATGCGCTCGACTTCCACCATCGCGCTGCCCTGCTGCACGAAGCCCAGCTTCAGCGCCGCGGCATAGCTGAGGTCGATGATGCGGCCGTCGTGGAAGGGCCCCCGGTCGTTGACGCGCACGATGACCTCGCGCCCCGAGGCGAGGTGGCGCACGCGTGCGTAGCTGGGCAGCGGCAGCGTCGGGTGCGCGGCGGTCATCTCGTACATGTCGTAGGGCTCGCCGCTGGCCGTGGGCTTGCCGTGGAACTTGCGTCCGTACCAGGACGCGAGCCCACGCTGGCGGAACGGTCGGTCGTCGGTGATCGGCATGAAGCTGCGTCCGAGCGCCGTGTACGGACGCAGCGTGCCGCGGGCATAGGGCTCGATGCGGGGTTCGGCATCCGGCTTCGAGGACAGTCCGGCGGGCGGGTTGGCGCCCGGGCCGTCGTCCTTGTAGTAGCCGCCGCCGCGCTTGGGCGCCGAGCCGCAACCGGCCAGCACGGCGGCTGCACACAGGGCCGCGGCCAGTGCCGGCGCGCGCAGGGAGGGGGGCAGGCCAGACATGGGGCGAAGCGTAAACGACCCGGCCCGCCCTGCTCAAGCGCGATTCGTGACCGGTCGCACGCCCGGCGCGCCCGTGTTGTGCGAGCATCGCATCGCTTTACAAAGGCTTTACCTGTCGGACACGTGCGCGCCAAGCGCGTGCCCCATCATCCCGCACCATGGCATTCCGTGTTTCTCCCCTCGTACGCAACGTCCTGCTGGCCGCCGTCGTCGCGGTGGCCGCCTTCGCCGGCTGGCGCTACTACGCCGCCCGCACGGCGCAACCGACCTACGTCACGGCCGAGGTGCGCCGTGGCGCGATCGAGGACACCGTGCTGGCCACCGGCACGCTGATGGCCTACAAGCAGGTCAACGTCGGCGCGCAGGTGTCCGGCCAGGTCAAGTCGCTCAAGGTCGCGCTGGGCGACCGCGTGAAGAAGGGCCAGCTGGTCGCCGAGATCGACTCGATGACCCAGCGCAACGCGTTGCTCAACGCCGAGGCGGCGCTGGCCAACGTGCGCGCGCAGCTGCGCTCGGCCGAGGCCCAGCTCGAGCAGCAGCGCCTGACGCTGCGCCGCCAGGAGCAGATGCGCGCGGCCGACGCCACCTCGCAGGCGGACCTCGAAGCGGCGCAGGCGGCGTTCCGCACCAGCCAGGCCAACGTCGAGGCGCTCAAGGCCCAGGTCGAGCAGGCGCGCATCAGCCTGGAGACCGCCAAGGTCAACCTCGGCTACACGCAGATCACCTCGCCGATCGACGGCCAGGTGGTGGCGGTCGTCACCGAGGAGGGCACCACGGTCAACGCCAACCAGTCGGCCCCGACCATCATCATCGTCGCGCAGACCGACGTGATGACCGTCAAGGCATCGATCTCCGAGGCCGACGTGGTCACCGTCAAGCCGGGCCAGCGCGTGTACTTCACCGTGCTGGGCGAGCCCGAGCACCGCTATGAAGCCACGCTGCGCACCATCGAGCCGGCCACCGACGCGATCGCCAGCAGCAGCTCCGGCGGCGCAGGCGGCAGCTCGTCCAGCAGCGCGACCAGCGCCACGGCGATCTACTACAACGGCCTGTTCGACGTGCCCAACCCGGACGGCAAGCTGCGCATCTCGATGACGGCCAACGTGCACATCGTGCGCGGCGAGGCGCGCGATGCGCTGATCATCCCGTCCTCGGCGCTGGGCGCAGTGCAGGGTGACGGCCGCCGCGTGGTCAAGGTGCTCGACGCGCAGGGGCGCGTGCAGGAGCGCCTGGTGCGCGTGGGCATGGACAACAACGTGCAGGCCCAGGTGCTCGAAGGCCTGAACGAAGGCGAGAAGGTCATCAC
Source organism: Caldimonas thermodepolymerans (assembly GCF_015476235.1). Lineage (NCBI taxonomy): Bacteria > Pseudomonadati > Pseudomonadota > Betaproteobacteria > Burkholderiales > Sphaerotilaceae > Caldimonas > Caldimonas thermodepolymerans. The sequence goes on along the minus strand of NZ_CP064338.1, from coordinate 3,629,411 downwards.
CGGCACCGCCGCCCCGGCCAGCGCCCCGCAAGGCGGGCAGCCGATGCGCATGCCGCGGAGGCTGTGATGGAGCGCCCCGACCCCCGTCAGCTGGCCGGTGCCGCGGCCGCCGACGAGCCGCTGCTGAGCCTGCGCGGCATCTGGCGCGAGTTCCCGGCCGGCGAAGGCACGCTGGCGGTGCTCAAGGACATCAACCTCGACATCCGTGCCGGCGAGATGGTGGCCATCGTCGGCCAGTCCGGCTCGGGCAAGTCGACGCTGATGAACATCCTCGGCTGCCTGGACCAGCCCACGCGCGGCAGCTACCGCATCGGCGGGCGCGAGGTCGCCACCCTGGATGCCGACGAGCTGGCCGCACTGCGGCGCGAGTACTTCGGCTTCATCTTCCAGCGCTACCACCTGCTGTCGGACCTGACCGCGCAGGGCAACGTCGAAGTGCCGGCGGTCTATGCCGGCGTGCCGCGCGAGCAGCGCCACGAGCGTTCGCGCCAGCTGCTCGAGCGGCTGGGCCTGGGCGAGCGCATGCAGCACGTGCCGGGCAAGCTCTCGGGCGGCCAGCAGCAGCGCGTCTCGATCGCGCGGGCGCTGATGAACGGCGGCAGCGTGATCCTGGCCGACGAGCCGACCGGCGCGCTGGACACGCATTCCGGCGAGGAGGTGCTGAAGATCCTGAGCGAGCTGCACGCCCAGGGCCACACCGTCGTGATCGTCACGCACGACATGAAGGTCGCGGCGCACGCGCAGCGCATCGTCGAGATCCGCGACGGCGAGATCGTCTCCGACCGGGCCAACCCGGACGCGCCGACCGCCACCGTGCCGCAGGGCGCCGCACCGGGGGCGCTGCAGGAACGCGGCGGCACCTACGCGAGCCTGGGGCGCCATGCCGACCGGCTGGCCGAAGCCTTCCGCATGGCGCTGATGGCGATGAACGCGCACCGCATGCGCACCTTCCTGACCATGCTCGGCATCATCATCGGCATCGCCTCGGTGGTGTCGGTGGTCGCGCTGGGCGAGGGATCGCGCCAGCAGGTGCTGGCCAACATCAGCGCGATGGGCACCAACACCATCGAGATCTACTCCGGCACCGGCTTCGGCGACCCGCGCGCCAGCCGCATCCGCACGCTCAAGCCTTCGGATGCCGACGCACTGGCGCAGCAGGCCTACGTGGACAGCGTCACGCCCAACGTGAGCACGTCGCTGACCGCGCGCTTCGGCAACACCGAGGCCTCGGTGACGGTCAGCGGCGTGGGCGAGCAGTACTTCCGCGTGCGGGGGCTCACCATCGCCGAGGGCATGGCCTTCGACCGTGCCGCGGTGCAGCAGTACGCGCAGGTCGCGGTGATCGACGACAACGCGCGCCGCGCGCTGTTCCCGCGCACCGACCCGGTCGGCCAGGTGCTGCTGCTGGGGGGCATGCCGGTCTACGTGGTGGGCGTGACGGGCAAGAGCACCGGCTTCGGCGCCAGCGCCGACAGCCTCAACGTCTACGTGCCGTACACCACCGCGATGTACCGACTGCTGGGCCAGCCCTACCTGCGCAGCATCACGGTGCGGGTGGCCGACGACGCGCCGATGAGCGCCGCCGAATCCGGCATCAAGCAGCTGATGACGCGCCTGCACGGCCGCGAGGACTTCTACATCCTCAACACCGACAGCATCCGCCAGACCATCGAGAGCACCACGCGCACGATGACGCTGCTGATCTCGTCGATCGCGGTGATCTCGCTGCTGGTGGGCGGCATCGGCGTGATGAACATCATGCTGGTCAGCGTCACCGAACGCACCCGCGAGATCGGCGTGCGCATGGCCGTGGGCGCGCGGCAGGCCGACATCCAGCAGCAGTTCCTGATCGAGGCGGTGCTGGTGTGCCTGTGCGGCGGCATCCTGGGCATCCTGGGCGCGCTGGCGTTCGGCGCCGTGTTCGCCCGCTTCTCGAGCGACTTCACGCTGTCGTTCTCCGGCCTGTCGATGCTGGCGGCGTTCGCCTGCTCGACGCTGATCGGCATCGTGTTCGGCTTCCTTCCGGCGCGCAGTGCGGCGCGCCTCAATCCGGTGGACGCGCTGTCGCGCGACTGATCGAGCGATGAACCGACTTTCCTCCCGTCCCTCCGTTTCCCTGCGTCTGGGCGCACTGGCCCTGGCGCTTGCGATGGCAGGCTGCAGCACGCTGCGCACGCCCTACGAGCGGCCGGCCGCCGAGCTGCCCGCCGCGTGGTCGACCACCCCGGCGGCGTCGACCTCGGCAGCGGCCGCCCCGGCCGACCGTTGGTGGCGCGCCTTCGATGACCCGACGCTCGACGCGCTGGTCGACGCCGCCTTCGCGCGCAACAACGACCTGGCCGCCGCCGCGCTGGACCTGCGCCGTGCGCAGCTGCAGGCCGGGCTGGTGGATGCGGCCGGCCGGCCCTCGGTGTCCGGCTCGGTGAGCGCCCAGGGCCGCCGCGAGCTGGACGGCGACGCCCGCACCACGCGCAGCTTCGGCGCCAGCGTCAACGTCAGCTACGAGATCGACCTGTGGGGCCGCGTCGCGAGCGTCAACGACGCCGCGCAGTGGGAAGCCACGGCCACCGAAGAGGACCTGCAGGCGGCCACGCTGTCGATGGCCGCGACGGTGGCGCGCCTGTACTGGCAGCTGGGCTACCTGAACCAGCGCATTGCCAGCGCGGAGGCCAGCGTCGCCCATGCCGAGCGCACCCAGGAGCTGGTGCGCACGCAGTACCAGGCCGGGGCGGTGTCGTCGCTGGAGCTCAACGAGGCGGCGCAGGCCGTGGCCTCGCAGCGCGCCTCGCTGTCGGCCCTGCAGCAGCAGCGCACCGAGACGCGCCATGCGCTGGCGCTGCTGTTCGACCGCGCCCCGGGGGCCGGCGCGCTGGCCGATGTGCTGCCGCAGGAGCCGCAGGCGCTGCCCGACCTGGAGCTGCCGCCGGTCGCGCCGGGCCTGCCGGCCGAGCTGCTGGGGCGCCGCCCCGACCTGCGCGCCGCCGAGGCGCGGCTGCGCGCGCTGCTGGCCGACGCCGACGCGACGCGCGCGAGCTACTACCCGGCGCTCAGCCTCACGGCGGGCCTGGGCAGCGCGAGCACCGCGCTGGTCAACCTGCTGTCCAACCCGTATGCGGTGCTGGGCGCGGGCCTGACACTGCCGTTCCTGCAGGTGCAGCAGCGCCAGCTCGACAACGAGCTGGCGCACACCGCCTACGAGCGCGCGGTGGTGCAGTTCCGCCAGACGCTCTACACCGCCTTCGGCGAGGTCGAGGACGCGCTGTCGGCGCGCGCCGAGCTGGCCGAGCAGGGCGCGCGGCTGCTGCAATCGCTGCAGTCGGCGCGCGAGGTCGAGCGGCTCTACGAGGTGCGCTACCGCAACGGCGCAGTGCCGCTGAAGAACTGGCTCGATGCCCAGGAAAGCCGCCGCCGCGCCGAGGATGCACTGGCCGAGAACCGGCTCGCGCAGCTGAACAACCAGGTGGCGCTGTACCTGGCCCTGGGCGGCTCGATCTGAGCGCAAGGCGGCGCGCCGCCTGACAGAATGGGGGCTCGCGCGCCGCGCACGTCCTGCGCGTGGCGCATCGCACCACGTTGTCAACGCATCGAGGAGGCCCATGCAAGGCATCACCACGGGAGGCGTCCGCACCCTGCTGCGGCTGGAGGGCGCCTGCGTCCTGGCGGCGTCCGTCGCCTGCTACGCGCACCACGGGGCCGGCTGGGGCTGGTTTGCCGCCTGCTTCCTGCTGCCCGACCTGGCGCTGCTGGCCTACCTCGGCGGCGCGCGCGCGGGCGCGCTCGCCTACAACACGACGCACGCCTATCCCGGCGCGCTGGCCTGCCTGGTGGCGGGCGTGCTCGTGGCCTCGCCGGCGTGGCTGGCCGCGGGGCTGATCTGGTGCGCCCACATCGGCTTCGACCGCATGCTCGGCTACGGCCTCAAGTACGCGCGCGGCTTCGGCTGCACGCACCTGGGCCGCATCGGGCGCGAGGCGCGCGAGGCCGCCCCCGTGGCACCGGAACGCGCCGCTTGATCCCGCACGACGCGCTCACGCGCCGCGCCGCCGGTTCGGCGCGGTCTGCCGGGGCCGCAGGGCCATCAGCTGCTCGTACATCGCCTGCGCCGCCACCGACAGGCTGCGGTCGCGTCGGCGCACCAGGAAGATCTGCCGCTTGAGCCCGCGCAGCGGCAGCGGCCGCGTGGCGAGCTGCGGGTGCTCGAAGTGGAACAGCGTCAGCGCCGGCACCACGCTGATGCCCAGTCCGGCGCGCACCATGCCCGCGACGGTGCTGAGCTGGTCCAGCTCCATCATCGTGTTCAGCTGCAGCGGGTGGATCGCGGCCTCGACGTACTGCCGCACGCTGCTCGAGCGCGACAGCTGGATCATCGGGTGCGCCGCGATGTCGGCCAGCCGCAGCTGCGGCTGCGTGGCCAGCGGATGGTCACGCCGGCACACGAGGTGGAAGTCGTCGGTGCAGAACAGCTCGGTGCGCAGCTCGGGCGTGTCCACCCGCGTGGCGGCCAGCGCCAGGTCGGCGCGTCCGCTGCGCACGCGCTCGATGCAGTCCTCCGAGAGCACGTCGGCCACGTCGAGCTGGATGCCCGGCCACTGCGCATGGAAGCGCGCCAGCACCTGCGGCAGCCAGCCGGCGGCCAGTGCCGGCAGCACGGCCAGCGCGACGCGCCCGCGCTGGCGCGCCGCCAGCTGCCGCACGTCGGTCCAGGCGTCCTCGGCCTCGCGCAGCACGCGCCGCGCCGCGGCTTCGAAGGCGCGACCCTCGGCGGTGAGCTCGACGCTGCGCGTGGTGCGGTCGAACAGGCGCACGCCCAGCTCGTCCTCGAGCGAGCGGATCAGCGCGCTGAAGGCCGGTTGCGACAGGTGCGACAGTGTCGCCGCACGGGTGAAGCTGCGTTCCTCCACCAGGTGCAGGAAGGCACGCAGCTGCCGGGTCGACAGATTCATCTGCATGACAGATCAATCTATACCAACTTTCGATTTCACAGATGAAACGCGACGCCCTAGAGTCGGCCCCTGACGACAGGGCGGCGGGCATGGCCGTCCTGCAACGAGGAGACCATGACCCCACCCTTGCTGCGAGTCGGTTGCGCGGCCGGCTTCTCGGGGGACCGCATCGATGCGGCCGGCCCCGTGGTGCAGGCGCTGGCAGAAAGCGGCGGCCCCGCCGTGCTGATCTTCGAGACGCTGGCCGAGCGCACGCTGGCCCTGGCCCAGCTGGCGCGCCGCCAGCAGCCGCAGGCCGGCTACGAGCCGCTGCTGGACCTGATGCTGCGCCCGGTGCTGGGTGCCTGCCTGGACGCGGGCATCCGCATCGTCGGCAACTTCGGCGCGGCCCATCCGCTCGGCGCGGCGCGGCGCCTCCAGGCGCTGGCACGCGAGCTGGGGTTGCGCCCGCCGCGCATCGCGGTGGTGCGCGGCGACGACCTGAGCGGCCCGCAACACCGCGCGATGCTGATGCAGGCGCTCGGCGCTGCGGCACCGACGCAGCCGGTGGTCAGCGCCAACGCCTACCTCGGCGCGGAGGCCATCGCGCAGGCGCTGCGCGCCGGCGCCGAGATCGTCGTGGCCGGGCGCGTGGCCGACCCTTCGCTGACCGTCGGCCCGGTGCTGGCCCACTACGGCTGGGCGCCTGACGACTGGGACCGCCTGGCCGGCGCGACGATGGCCGGCCACCTGCTCGAATGCGGCGCGCAGGTCACGGGCGGCTACTTCGCCGATCCCGGCTACAAGGACGTGCCCGACCTCGCGCACGTCGGCTACCCGATCGCCGAGATCGCCGACGACGGCAGCTGCGTGATCGGCAAGCCCGCCGGCACCGGCGGGCTGGTCGACGTGCGCACGGTCAAGGAGCAGCTGCTGTACGAGGTGCACGACCCGGCCGCCTACCTGACGCCGGACGTGGTGGCCGACCTCACCGCCGCCGAGGTCGTCCAGGTCGGCCCGGACCGCGTGCGGCTGTCCGGCGTGCGCGGGCATCCGCGCCCGGCGCGACTCAAGGTGAACGTCTGCTTCGAGAACGGCTGGCTGGCCGAAGGCGAGATCTCCTATGCCGGCCCGCGCGCCGAGGCACGGGCGCGGCTGGCGGCCGACATCCTGCGCCGCCGGCTCGACGGGCTCGGCCCGCTGCGCTTCGACCTGGTCGGGGTGGCCAGCGTGTTCGCCGACGACGACGGTCGCTGGTGGGACGGCCATCCTGCCGGCGACGCCCGCGACGTGCGCCTGCGCGTCGCGCTCAACCACGCGCAGCGCGAGGCGGCCGAGGTGCTGGTGCGCGAGGTCACCGCGCTGTACACCTGCGGCCCGGCCGGCGGCGGTGGCGTGCGCACCGCGTTGCGCCCGCGGCTGGGCATCGCGTCCTGCCTGGTGCCGCGCGAGGCGGTGCCGGCCGGCTACTTCATGGTCGACGACCAGGGAGCTCCCGCATGAACGCCGCGACCCTGCAGGTCCCGCTGTACCGCCTGGCGCACGGGCGCGCCGGCGACAAGGGCGACCGCTCCAACATCAGCGTGATCGCCTGGCATCCCGACTTCTGGCCGGTGCTGGTCGAGCAGCTCACCGAGCAGGCCGTGCAGGCGCACTTCGCGCACCGCGGGCCGACCAGCGTGCGGCGCTACCTGCTGCCGCAGCTGCACGCGATGAACTTCGTGCTCGACGGCGTGCTCGACGGCGGCGTCAACGACGCGCTCAACCTCGACACGCACGGCAAGTCGCTGGCGTTCTGGCTGCTGGACCTGCCGGTCGAGCTGCCGGCCGAGCTGGGCCTGCTGCTGGCCGGCCCGCCACCCGCGCCCTAGGGCGTCGCTGCTTCGCTTCCCCGCCCATCCACATCCAACAGAGAAAAGGAGACAAACCATGGCCCACGTCCTCAACCGCCGCCAGTGCCTTGTTGCCACCGCCTTGCTGGCCCTGGGCATCACGGCCACGGCCGCCTCGGCGTACCCCGACAAGCCGGTGACCTTCGTCGTGCCGTTCGCGGCCGGCAGTGCCACCGACCAGATCGCGCGGGCGCTGGCCGAGGCCTTCACGGCCGAGACCCGGCAGCCCGTGGTGATCGAGAACAAGGCCGGTGCGAGCGGGATGCTGGCCGCGCAGGCGGTGGCGCGCGCCCCGGCCGACGGGTACACCGTGCTGATCACGACCAACACCACGCACGCGGCCAACGAGCACCTGTACAAGAAGATCGGCTACGACCCGGTGAAGGACTTCGCCCCGGTCACCGCGCTCGGCAAGGGCGGGCAGGTGCTGGTGGTGCATCCGGAATCGCCGTTCAAGACGGTGGCCGACGTCATCGAGCACGCGCGCAAGAACCCCGGCAAGCTGTCCTTCGGCAGCGGCAGCTCGTCCAGCCGCACCGCCGGCGAGCTGTTCCAGCAGATGGCCAAGGTGCAGCTGCTGCACGTGCCCTACAAGAGCAATCCCAACGCGATCACCGACCTGCTGGGCCGGCAGATCGACATGATGTTCGCCGACATGTCCACCGGCGTGCCGCAGATCCAGGGCGGCAAGCTGCGCGCGCTGGGCGTCACCGCGGCCAAGCGCTCGCCGCTGCTGCCGCAGGTGCCCACCATCGCCGAGGCCGGCGTGCCGGGCTACGAGATCGGCTACTGGTTCGCGGCCTACGTGCCGGCCGGCACGCCCGCGCCGGTGGTGCAGCGGCTCAACGAACTGCTGCGGCGCGCCACGAACGGCCCGGCCGCGAAGGCCTTCTTCGAGGCGAGCGGCTCCGAGCCGTTCACCGGCACGCCCGAGGAGCTGGCGCAGTTCCAGGCGGCCGAGACGCGCAAGTGGGGCGAGATCATCAAGGCCGCCGGCATCCAGCCCGAGTGACGCCCTGACGGATGCGTGATGCGGCGCCCCTGCGCGCTGCATCGCGGCAGCCCGGTCATCCAGCGACGACCAGACAGAGGCGGCGCAACCGCCCCTGGGGCGGCGCTTTGCCTGCGCGCGCCCCGACTTCCACCGGAAGAAAGGAGACAGCCATGAAACGAGGTTTCCTGCGCATCCTTCCCTGGGCCTGCGCGTTGGTCCTGGCGGCCGGCTGTGGCGGCGGCGGAGGCACCCGCCCCGAACCCCGACCGCAGCCGCAGATGCGCCTGACCATCACCAGTGTCGAGCCCTACCCCGGCAGCTTCGGCGACGTGGGCGAATACGAGCGGGTGCGCGGCATGCTGCAGGGCGAGGTCGATCCGCGCGATCCCCGCAACGCGATCATCCAGGACCTGGAGCTCGCGCCGGTGAACGACCGCGGCATGGTCGAGTACACGGCCGAGTTCATGATGCTCAAGCCCAAGGACATGAGCCGTGCCAGCGGGGTGCTGCGCTACGACGCGCCCAACCGCGGCAATGTCCTGACCGAGCCCAACCTGGCCACGGCCCCGAGCGACGCGATCTACTTCGAGCGCGGCTACGTGCTGCTGTACTCGGCCTGGCAGGGCGACGTGCCCAAGAGCAGCCCGAACCGCCTGACCGTCACCGTGCCGGTGGCGCGCAACCCGGACGGCTCGCCGATCACCGGCCCGTACCGCGCCGAGCTGGTGCCTGCCGTGCCGACCCCGGTGATGAGCCTGCCCGGAGGCGTCTTCAACGGCACGATGATGCCGTACCCGCCGGCCAGCCTGGACAACACCCAGCCCGGCTATTCGCTGACCAAGCGGGTCAAGGAGACCGACCCGCGCATCCCGATTCCCGCGAGCGACTGGAAGTTCGCCGACTGCAACACCACCGACAACCCCTTTCCCGGCACGCCCGACGAGACGCGCATCTGCCTGAAGGAAGGGTTCGACCCGGACTACCTCTACGAGCTGGTCTACGTGGCGCGCGACCCGCTGGTGATGGGCGTGGGGCTGGCCGCGCTGCGCGACACCATCAGCTTCTTCCGCGACGCGCAGGCCGACGCCGACGGCAATCCCAACCCGCTGGCCGGGCGGATCACCCACACGCTGTGCCAGGGCACGTCGCAGTCGGGCAACGCGATGAAGACGTTCCTGCACCTCGGCTTCAACGAGGGACGCGACGGCCGGCGCGTGTGCGACGGCATGTTCGCGCACGTCGCGGCGCGCCAGACCAACGTCAACATGCGCTTCGCGGTGCCGGGAGGCGGTGGCGGGCTGCGCACGGACCATACGGCCTTCGGGCAGACCGCCCCGCGGGGGCTGGCCGCCGACTATCAGGACGACGTGGCGGGCCGGCGCGGCGGCGTGATGCGGCGTTGCACGCAGAGCAACGCCTGTCCGAAGTTCTTCCTTGGCCTGTCGGGCACGGAGTTCTGGCAGCTGCAGGGCTCGCCGGTGCTGACCGACGCGCTCGGCCTGCGCGACCTCGAGCAGCCGGACAACGTGCGCATCTACTACTACTCGAGCACCCAGCATGGCGGGCTCGGGGGGCTGTCCAGCATCAGCTGGTCGCCGTCGTCGACCGTGTATCCGCGCGGCACCGTGGCCGAGTTCAACGACACGTTCCGGGCCCTCTTCATCGCGCTGGAAGACTGGGTGGTGCGCGACGTGCCGCCACCGGACAGCCAGGTGCCGCGCATCGACGACGGCACGCTGGTGCGCCCGCACCAGGTGACGTTCCCGGTGATGCGTGGCGTCAAGTGGCCGGTCGACGGCACGCCGACCGAGATCCCGGAGTTCCAGTACCGCGCGCTGCACAACGGCTTCAAGCTGCTCGACTTCGGCCCGCAGTACATCCCCGAGGACGAGTCCGGCATCGCGACGTACCTGCCGCCCCACTACACCGGGCGCGACTACGCGATCCTCGTGCCGCAGGTCGACCCGCACACGGGACTCACGCTGGCAGGCATCCGCAGCGTTGCGGTGCGCGCGCCCGTCGGGACCAGCATCGAGTTCAACTACGTTGCCAACCCGGCGTGGGACGACCTTGCCAACCTGAGCGGCGCGTTCATCCCGTTCCATCGCACCGAGGCCGAGCGCATTGCGGCGGGGGACACGCGCCCCTCGCTCGAATCGCTCTATGGCAACCAAGCCGGCTATGTCGCTGCCGTCCGGACGGCGGCCGAAGCCCTGGTGGCCGAGCGCTTCCTGCTGCAGCGCGACGCCGACCGACTGATCCAGCAGGCCATCGACAACCCCGTGCTGCCCTGACGCACGCCTGCGCGGTGCGGTCCGGGGTGACGGGCCGTGCCGGCAGGACCGACCTGGAGACGTGAAGGAGACCGACCATGAAGATGAAGACCATGCACCATCGCCTGGCGCGCTGCACACCCGCCTGGATGGCCCTGCTGCTGGCCGCTTGCGGCGGCGGAGGGGGAGGCGGGGGCAGCCCCGCGGACGAGCCGCCCGTGGCGGCAGCGCGCGCCTGCACGTTGGAGGCCTTTGCCGACGTGCAGCTCGAGCAGGCCACGATCAAGGCCGTGACGCCGGTCGAGGCCGGCACCTACAACCCGCCCGGCACGATGCAGCAGCTGGCCGACCTGCCGGCCTTCTGCCGCATCGAAGCCGTCGCGACGCCGACGTCGCAATCCGAGATCCATTTCGAGCTGTGGGTGCCCGAAGGCGAGGCCTGGAACGGCAAGCTCGTGACCACCGGCAACGGTGGCTACAGTCCCGCGCTCAGCTATGGCGACATGGCCTACGCGATGCGCCAGGGCTACGCGGTGATGGGCGGCGACACCGGGCACCAGACCGAAGACATGCTGTGGGGCGTGACCTATCCCGAGCGCATCGTCGACTGGGGAAGCCGCTCGATCCATGCCATCACCGTGGCCGGCAAGGCATTGCTCGAGGCCAAACGCGGGCAGGCGGCGCAGCGCGCCTACTACCTGGGCTGCTCGACCGGCGGGCACCAGGGATTCGCCGAGGCGCAGCGCTACCCCGAGGACTTCGACGGGATCATCGCCGGCGCGCCGGGCAACAACCGGACCGCGCTGAACATCGAGTTCATGTGGCGCTTCCGCGCCAACCGGCCGCAGAACGACAACCTCACGCAGTACGTGACGCCGCAGAAGCTGCGCCTGATCACCGAGCGCGCGGTCGCGGCCTGCGACGCGCTCGACGGTGTCACCGACGGCGTCATCAACGACCCGCGGGCCTGCACCAGCGCGCACTTCGATGTCACGTCGCTGCAATGCACCGGTGCCGAGGCGCCCGACTGCCTGACGGCCGACCAGGTCCGTGCGGCCCAGCTCATCTACCAGGGCCCGCGCAACCCGCGCACGGGCGAACAGCTGTACCCCGGCTGGCCGGTGGGCAGCGAGGCCGGCTGGTCGAGCTACATGGGGGCCGGCGAGCCGGTGCGCGCCGACTTCTGGCGGTACTGGGTCTTCGAGGATCCGCACTGGAACTGGTGGACCTTCGACTTCGACCGCGATGTCAGCTATGCCCGGGCGAAGATCTCGCCGCTGGTGGACCAGACCAGCACCGACCTGTCCGCCTTCAAGGCCGCCGGCGGCAAGCTGCTCGTCTACCACGGCTGGAGCGATCCGGTGGTCAGCGCCTTCGACAGCATCAACTATTACGAGGGCGTGCGCACCGCGCAGGGATCGCAGGAAGCGGTCGATGCGTTCTACCGTCTGTTCCTCGTCCCCGGCATGGGGCATTGCAGCGGCGGCAGCGGCGCGACGACGCTGCGCGGGGATGGCACGGCGGTGCCGGTCGCGCCGCAGCGGGACCTGCTGGCCGCGATGGACCGCTGGGTCGAAACCGGCCAGGCGCCCGACGACTTCATCGCCTCGCGGGTCGCGGGCGGTCAGGTGACGCTGACCCGGCCGTTGTGCGCCTACCCGAAGCAGGCGGTGTACGACGGCCAAGGCGATCCGAACGACGCGGCCAGCTTCCGCTGCGAGTGAGGGCAGCGGCGCCCGGTGGCCACAACCCACCGGGCGACAAGGGTTTTGGCTTTCCCATAGATTCCTGGCGTATAACGTTTTCAATCTTAATTCCAGGATAGATATATGGGATTGCTCAAGACCTGGCTGGCCTCGGCCGGCCTCATGCTCGCCTTCCTGGCCGCGGCGCCTGTGGCCCACGCGGCCGACCTGCTCGACGAGGTCCAGCAGCGTGGCACGCTGCGCGTCGCGGTGGAGGGCACCTACCCGCCGTTCAACTTCCGTGACGAGCAGGGCCGGCTGACCGGCTTCGACGTCGAGATCGCCGAGGCGATCGCGGGCAAGCTGGGCGTCAAGGCCGAGTTCACCACCACCGAGTGGAGCGGCATCCTGGCCGGCCTGCAGGCCGGCAAGTACGACGTGATCGTCAACCAGGTGGCGGCCACGCCGCAGCGCCAGCAGGTGTTCGACTTCAGCGCGCCCTACGTGGTCTCCAGCCCGCAGCTGATCGTGCGCGCCAACGAGACGCGCCCGATCCGCTCCGAGGCCGACCTCAAGGGCCTGACCATCGGCGTCAGCCAGGGCAGCAACTACGCGGACCTGGCGCGCTCGATCCCTGGCGCGACGGTCAAGGTCTACCCCGGCGCGCCGGAGTACCTGCAGGACCTGGTCACCGGCCGCGTGGACGTCGCGCTCAACGACAGCCTGCTGATCCCCTACCTGGCGCAGAAGAGCCGCCTGCCGGTCAAGGCCGGCGCGCCGATCGGCAAGGTCGAGACCAACGCGATCCCGTTCCGCAAGGGCAACCCGAAGTTCAAGCAGGCCATCGACGCGGCGCTGGAGTCGCTCAAGGCCGACGGCACGTTCGCGCAGATCTCGAACAAGTGGTTCGGGCGTGACGTGAGCAAGCCGCCTGTGGCCCAATAAGAGGCCCGCCGGCCACCGGGGCGTGACGGCCCTCTGCCCGTGCAGAGGGCTTTTTTCGTTGGACGGGAGGATGCACCCCTCATGGACCTGATCGCGCTGTTCGAATTCGCCGCGCCGGTGATGCTCAAGGCCACCGGCTACACGCTGCTGTTCGCCGTCTCGGCCATGGTGCTGGGGCTGGCGCTGGCCAGCATCGTCGCGCTGCTGCGCGTGCTGCAGGTGCCGGTGCTGGCGCAGGCGGCCGCGGTCTACGTCAGCGCGATGCGCGGCACGCCGCTGCTGGTGCAGGTGTTCCTCGTCTACTACGGGCTGCCCAGCGTGGGCATCGAGTTCACGCCGGTGACCGCCGGCATCCTGGCGCTGACGCTCAACGTCGCGGCGTACCTGTCCGAGAGCCTGCGCGGTGCGGTGCTGGGCGTGCCGCAGGGCCAGTGGATGGCCGGCACGAGCCTGGGCCTGACGCGCATCCAGACGCTGCGCCACGTCGTCGCGCCGCAGGCGCTGCGCATGGCCGTGCCCAGCCTCAGCAACAGCCTGATCAGCCTGATCAAGGACACCTCGCTGGTCTCGGTGATCGCGGTGACCGAGCTGATGCTCGCGACCAAGGAACTGATCTCCACTACCTTCCAACCGTTCCCGCTGTACCTGGGGGCGGCCGGCATCTACTGGGTGCTGAGCCTGCTGTTCGAGCGCGTGCAGCGCTTCATGGAGCGGCGGCTGGCGTTTCCGCACTGAGGCCGCCACCGCCAACGAAAAGGACGCCGGCCCTGCGGCTGGCGCCGGCGGGCCGGGCGCCGGGCCGGCGCGTCAGAACACGCGCCCTTCGACCAGGTGCGTCTTCGTCCCGTTGAGCGCGTGGTCGCCCAGGATGCGCGCCTTGTGCTGCAGCGGGTTGTGGCTGAAGATGGTGCGCAGGTTGCGCCAGTGGCGGTCGAAGTTGTGCTTGCGCGAGGTGGCCGAGGCGCCGCCGGCCTCGAACATGCGCTCGGCCGCGGCCAGCGCCAGGCGGCTGACCACCAGCTGCGTGCGCGCGGTGGTGAGCGCGCCCTGCAGCACCACGTCGTCGGCATCGGGCGCCTGGCGCAGGATGGCCTCGGCGCTGCGGTCCAGCTGGCGCGCGGCGTCGGCCACCAGCACGTCGATCGCATGGCTGGCCGCGCCCAGCTCGCCGATCACCAGCTGCACGAAGTGGTCCTCTCGCGCGGTCTCGGCCGGGCTGTGCATGGCCGGGCGGCCGTGCCTGCGCACGTAGTTCACCGCATCGGACACCACGTTGCGCACGATGCCCGCGGCGGTGGCGACCAGGATCAGCTGGCGCAGCGCCGAGGCGTGCCGGCCGGCCAGGTCGTCGCGCTCGCCGGGGGCGATCTCGTCCTCGAACACCTCCACGTCGTTGAGCACCATCGAGCTGCTGGCGGTGAGGTTCTGGCCCATGCCGTCCCAGTCGTCGAGGATCTCCACGCCCTCGCGCGTGACCGGGATCACCGCGTTGACGCCGCGCTCCTCGTCGTCGAAGGCGAACACCGAGGCGTAGTCGGCGAACGCGGTGCCGGTGGTGTAGTACTTGCGCCCGCGCAGGCGCCAGCCGTTGCCCACGCGCACCAGGCGCGTGGTGTTCTGCCCGGCGCGCGCCGTGCCCTGCTCGGTGAACGCGCCGCCGAACAGCGCGCCCTCGAGGATGAGCCGGATGTGGCGCAGGCGGTGCGGCTCGGGCGGACCCAGGCGCAGCAGCTCGCAGGTGTTGAAGTGCGTGCGCAGTGCGTGGGCGACGTTGGAGTCTGCCGCCGCCAGCGTGGTGACGGCGTGGATCACGTCCTCGATGCTGCCGCCCGGGCCGCCCTGTTCGCGGCCGATGCGCAGCGTGCCCAGCCCCGAGGCGCGCACCAGCTTGAACTGCTCGAACGGCAGCACGTGCTGCTTCTCGCGCTCGGAGGCGCCCTCGGCAATGGCCGCTGCCAGCGCCGGCAGGCCGGCCAGGATCTCCTCGCGCGTGCGCGGGCGCGGCGAGGCAAAGGCGGCGACGGCGCTCATGCGGACACCTGCGCGTTGCCGGCCGGCGCGACGCAGGGCACGCGCCCTTCGACCGGATGGCCTGGATCGGTGAAGCCGGGGGTGGACGGGTGGCCCGGCGCGACGAGGCTGTCGACCAGCGCCTCGTCTTCCGGCGTGAAGCGGTACTCGAGCGCCTTCACGTAGCCTTCCCACTGCGCCAGCGTGCGCGGGCCGGCCAGCGTCGCGGTGACCAGCCGGTTGTTCAGCACCCAGCCCACCGCGAAGTCCACCGGGTCGATGTCGCGTGCGGCCACGTAGTCGCGGATCTTCTTCGCGATCTCGATCGACTCGGCACGCCATTCGGTCTCGAGCAGGCGCTTGTCCTTGCGCGCGGCCCGCGAGCCCGGCTCGGCATGGTCCAGCGATTCGTACTTGGCGGTCAGCACCCCGCGCGCCAGCGGGCTGTAGGACACCACGCCCAGGCCGTAGGCGGCGGCCGCGGGCAGCTGCTCGGCCTCGGCGGTGCGGTTGACCAGGTTGTAGAGGGGCTGGCTGGCGATCGGGCGGTCGATGCCTTCGGCGTCGGCCAGATGCGCGACTTCCGCGATGCGCCAGCCGCGGAAGTTGGAGACGCCGAAGTAGCGCACCTTGCCGGCGCGGATCAGGTCGCCGACGGCGCGCACCGCCTCGCCCAGCGGGGCGTCGAAGTCGGCGCGGTGGAAGTACAGCAGGTCGATGTAGTCGGTGTCGAGCCGGCGCAGGCTGTTGTTCACCGCCTCGATGATCCACTTGCGCGACTGGCCGCCGCGGTTGACGCCTTCGCCCAGCGGGTTGCCGAACTTGGTGGCCAGCACCCAGTCGTCGCGGTCCTGCTTGATCGCGCGGCCGACGACGCGCTCGGTCTCGCCCTTCTGGTAGACGTCGGCGGTGTCGATGAAGTTGACGCCCTGCGACTTGGCGCGGGCGATGATCTCGCGCGCCTCGGCTTCCGGCGTGGGGCCGCCGAACATCATCGTGCCCAGGGCGAGGTTGGAGACTTTGAGGGCGCTGCGGCCCAGGTAGCGGTAGGTGATGCTCATGGTGGTCGTGGCCCCTCAGTCGGGGTGATGGCAGGCGACGGCGTGGTCGCCCGAGGTTGCTGAAACGGATTGCAGGACCGGCTCCTGCTGGCGGCACAGGGCCGTGGCCCGCGGGCAGCGGGGGTGGAAGCGGCATCCCGGGGGCGGCGCCAGCGGGCTGGGCAGCTCGCCCGGCAGCGGCGCGGCCTCGCGGCCCCGGTGGGCGCCGGGCACCGCGGCGAGCAGCGCCTGCGTGTACGGGTGGCGCGGCCGGGCCCAGATCCGGCGGCTGTCGGCGCTCTCGACGACGCGCCCGAGGTACATCACGATGACGCGGTCGGCGAAGTACTGCACCACCGACAGGTCGTGCGAGATGAACAGGTACGACAGCCCCAACTCGGCCTTGGTCGCGGCCAGCAGGTTGAGGATCTGCGCCTGGATCGACAGGTCCAGCGCCGACACCGGCTCGTCGCAGACGATCACGTCCGGCTGCAGCACCAGCGCGCGCGCGATGCCGATGCGCTGGCGCTGCCCGCCGGAGAACTCGTGCGGGTAGCGCCCCAGCGCGCTGCGCGGCAGGCCCACGCGGTCGACCAGCTGCGCGACGCGCTCGCGGCGCTGGCGCGCGTCGCGCAGGCCGTGCACCTTCAGCGGCGTCTCGAGGATGTCGCCGATGGTCTGGCGCGGGTTGAGCGAGGCGAACGGATCCTGGAACACCATCTGCAGGCGGCGCCGGTACGGGTGCAGCGCGCGGTGGCCCAGGCGCGAGATGTCCTCGCCGTCGACCGTCACGCGCCCGCCGGTGAGCGGTTCCAGGCGCAGCAGTGCGCGGCCCAGCGTGGACTTGCCGCAGCCGGATTCGCCGACCAGCCCGACGGTCTCGCCGCGCGCGAGCGTGAGCGACACGCCGTCGACCGCGCGCAGCGTGCCCTGCGGCAGCTTGAAGTGGACCTGGACGTCGGTGGCGGCAAGCAGCGGGGCGGTCATGGCGTGGCAAGGGCAGGAGCGCGCACCGCGGCCAGGGCCGGGGTGCAGGCGACGCGGCGGCCGGCGCCGGCGTCGAGCAGCGGTGGCGGGGACTGGCGGCAGGCCGCCTGGGCCTGCGCGCAGCGCGGCGCGAAGGCGCAGCCGGCCTGGCCGACGGCCGAGGCGATGCTGCCGGGGATCTCCGCCAGCGGCGCGCGCCGGTAGTGCAGGTCGGGATGCAGGCGCGGCGCGGCGGCGAGCAGCCCGCGCGTGTAGGGGTGCAGCGGCTGCGCGAACAGCGCGTCGGGCCGCGCCTGCTCCACCTCGCGGCCGGCGTACATCACGACCACGCGGTCGGCCCACTGCGCGACCACGCCGAGGTCGTGCGTGATGAGGATCAGGCTCATCGACAGCTCGCGGCGCAGCCGGTCGAGCAGGTCCAGCACCTGCGCCTGGATGGTCACGTCCAGCGCGGTGGTCGGCTCGTCGGCGATCAGCAGGCGGGGCCGGCACGCAATGGCCATCGCGATCATCACGCGCTGGCGCATGCCGCCGGAGAGCTGGTGCGGGTGGTCGTCGACGCGCCGCGCCGGGTCGGGGATGCGCACCACGTCGAGCAGCTCGATGGCACGCTGGCGCGCCGCGCGGGCCGACAGCCGCTCGTGCGCGCGCAGCACCTCGGCGATCTGCCAGCCGACGGTGCGCACCGGATTCAGCGAGGCCATCGGCTCCTGGAAGATCATCGACAGGTCGCGCCCCCGCAGCGCGCGCATCGCCTTCTCGGGCAGCGCCAGCAGGTCCTGCCCGTCGAACAGGATGCGGCCCTGCGCGATGCGCGCGGCCGGCGGCAGCAGGCGCATCAGCGCCAGCGCGGTGAGCGACTTGCCCGAGCCGGACTCTCCGACCAGGGCCACCGTCTCGGCGCGGCCGACCGTGAAGCCGAGGTCCTGCACCGGGGTGAGCCCGGGAAAGCGCAGCGTCAGGCCCTGCACCTCGAGCAGGGGCGTGGGGGGCGCGGCGTGCGTCATGGCGTCAGCGCTCCCGCGACAGACGCGGGTTGAGCGCGTCATTGAGCCCGTCGCCGAGCAGGTTCAGCGCCAGCACCGTGAACACGATCGCCAGGCCCGGCGCCATCGTCAGGTAGGCCGCGGTGCGCAGCTGCTCGCGCCCCGCGCCGATCATGCTGCCCCAGCTGACCACGTTGGGGTCGCCCATGCCCATGAAGGCCAGGCCCGATTCCATCAGGATCGCGGTGGCCACCATCACCGAGGCCGAGACGATCAGCGGCGGCAGCGCATTGGGCAGGATCTCGCGCAGGATGATGCGCAGGTGCCCGTAGCCCAGGCTGCGCGCCGCGAGCACGAACTCCTTGTGGCGCAGCGCGCGGAACTCGGTGCGCACCAGGCGCGCGACGGTCGGCCAGGTGACCAGCCCGATCGCCAGCGTGATGACCGGCAGCGAGGGCTGCGCGATCGCGACGATCACGATCAGCAGGATGAAGTTGGGGATCGCCTGGAACAGGATCACCAGCCGCTGCAGCGCCTCGTCGACCCAGCCGCCGAAGTAGCCGGCCGGCGCGCCGACCGCGATGCCCAGCCCCAGGCCGACCAGCGTCGCGCTGATGCCCACCAGCAGCGACACGCGCGCGCCGTGCGCGATGCCGGCGGCGACGTCGCGGCCCATCGAGTCGGTGCCGAGGAGGTACCCGGGCTGCGTGAACGGGCGGATGAAGGGCGCGTCTACCATGCTGAGCGGGTCCTCGGGGTAGAGCCAGGGCGCGGCCAGCGCCGGCAGCGCCATCAGCGCGAGGATCACCAGCCCGGCCATCGCGGTGGGGTTGCGCAGCAGCGCGCGCAGCGCCCGGCGCGCGTTGGTCGGCTGCGCGACCTCGTCGGTGCGGGCGCGCGCCGCATCGGGCGCGTGCACGTTGGGCCAGGCGGGCGCGGCCTCGGCCGGCACGGCGGGGGCATCCGGCGCCCGTGCAGCGGCGCCGGCGACGCGGATTGCGGTGGGGGTGGAGCTCATGGTCGGTGGCAGGGAGTCAATGCGCGGCGTCGATGCGCGGGTCCAGCCAGGCATGCAGCAGGTCCACCAGCATGTTGGCCACGATGACCAGCAGCGAGGACAGCACCAGCACGCCCAGCAGCACGTTGAAGTCGCGGCCCATCACGGCCTCGAAGGCCAGGCGCCCGAGGCCGGGCCAGCTGTAGACCGTCTCGACCACCACCGCGCCGCCGAGGATGTTGGCCAGGTGCACGCCGGCCATGGTCGTGACCGGCAGCAGGGCGTTGCGCAGCACGTGGTGCACGGTGATGCGCCACGGCGCGAGGCCCTTGGCCGCGGCGGTGCGCACGAAGTCCTGCGAGCGCACCTCCAGCATCGCCGCGCGCGTCAGGCGCGCATAGATCGCGACGAAGAACAGCGCCAGCGACAGCGCCGGCAGCACCATGTGGCGCACGCGGTCGACCACCGCGTCCCAGCCCGCGAGGCCGGCGCCGATGGTCTCTGCGCCGCCGCTGGGCAGCCAGCCGAGCTGGATCGAGAAGCACACGATCAGCATCAGCCCGATCCAGAAGCTCGGCACCGAATAGAACACCAGCGCCAGCACCGACAGCACGCGGTCCGGCCAGCGGCCCACGTACGTGGCCATCACCGCGCCGAGCAGCAGGCCGAGCGACAGCGCGATGGCCAGCGCCACGCCCATCAGCAGCAGCGTGCCGGGCAGGCGCTGCGCGATCAGGTCGGCCACCGGCATGCCGTAGCGCGGCGAATCGCCGAGGCTGAACTGCGCAAGATTCAACAGGTACTGCTTGAGTTGCACCAGCAATGGTGCATTCAGGCCAAAGCGCTCGCGCAGCGCAGCCACCGTCTCCTCGGTGGCTGCGCCCGATTCGCCGGCCAGCACGTCGGCCGCGTCGCCGGGCGCGAGCTGCAGCAGCAGGAAGCTGAGCACCACCACGCCGAGCATGGTGGGCAGCGCCAGCAGCAGCGTGCGGCGAAGGACGGAAGCAACCCGGTGCAGAGAACGCATGAGACGACGCAGCCGCCGCGTTGCCGGCGATGCGGCGGGGCGGCCCGATGAACGACACAAGGGCGCCTATGGTTCATCGCGGGGCGGCGTTTTCCAAGCGCGAATTTCGCATTTGCGTATGAGGCCCGGCCTCATGTCGATATGCGGATTTCGGGCTTCGGGATGGGGCGGTTGATGGGTACCGTTGCGGGCTTCCGAATCGTCATTGCAAGCAGCGTCGTCCTGCCCACCCAGCCATGATCCTCACCCATCGCCCCGGCGAACTGGTCGGCGTCGACCGGTTCCCGTCCCCTGCCGAGTTCCCCGACAGTCCCTACGCGCAGGCCCTGAAGGAGCCGCTCCTGCTCGGCCTGTTCCTGCCCATCCAGGCCGGCGGCTGGAGTGCCTCCACGCTGCCGCGCACGACAGACTGGCGCTTCGAGTACAACCGCGACCTCGTGCTCAAGGCCGAGTCGCTCGGCTTCAACCTGGTGTTCGCGCTGTCGCAGTGGCTGCCCAAGGGCGGCTATGGCGGCGTGTTCGACGGCAACGCGCTGGACTCGTTCATGACCACCGCGTCGCTGACCGCGATCACCTCGCGCATCCACCTGATCTCGACGATCCACGTGCTCTACGGGCCGCTGCACCCGCTGCACCTGGCCAAGTGGGGCGCGACGCTGGACCACATCTGCGGCGGGCGCTGGGGCATCAACATCGTCACCGGCCACCGCGCGGTCGAGCACGAGATGTTCGGCTGGCCGCGCATCGAGCACGACCACCGCTACACGCTCGCCTCCGAGTTCATCGAGGTGGTGCAGAAGCTGTGGACCGCGGACGACAACTACTCGTTCGAGGGCATCTCGTCGTGGAAGATGCACGGCGGCTTCGTGACGCCCAAGCCGCGCTACGGCCGTCCGCTGCTGGTCAATGCGACCGGCTCGGATGCGGGCATCTCGTTCGCCGCGCGCTACTCCGACCTGGTGTTCATCACCAGCCCGGGCCGCTCGGACTTCCAGGGCGCGATCGAGGCGCTCCCGCCGCACACCGCGCGCGTCAAGCGCGCCGCGCGCGACATCGGCCGCGAGGTGCGCACGCTGCTCAACCCGATGGTGATCAGCCGCGAGACCGAGAAGGAGACGCGCCAGTACTACGACGCCATCGTCGCGCATGCGGACAACCGCACGCCGCGCGGCTTCCACAGCTTCGACAGCGACGCGCACGCGTGGAAGGGCCGCGAGGGCAAGGACGCGCCGGCACGCCGTGCCGTCGGCGGCAACATCGAGGTGGTCGGCACGCCCGAGCAGGTGGTCGAGCAGTTCATCCAGCTCAAGCGTGCCGGCGTCGACGGCCTGCAGCTGAGCTTCTTCGACTTCAAGCCCGACCTGGAATTCTTCGGCGACCGCATCCTGCCGCTGATGAAGCAGGCCGGCCTGCGGCTGTGAGGCGGAGCATCCCATGAGCCAGGCCGATGTCGCTCCGTCCCAGCTCGCGCAGACCGAGCTGGTGCATCGCGCGCAGCAGCTCGCGCAGGACTTCGCCGCGCTGGCCGAACGGCACGACGCCAGCGGCGAGGCGCCCGCACCGCAGTTCGAGGCGCTGCGCCGCGCCGGGCTGCTCACCCTGACCGTGCCGCAGGCGCTGGGCGGCTGGGGCCTGGGGCTGGAAGCCGCGCAGGCGGTGGTGGGCGCGATCGCGCAGGGCGACCCGTCCGTCGCGCTGATCCTGTCGATGCAGCTCGGCCAGCACGCCGCGATCGCGCGCTCGCTGGCGCGCGGCGAGCACGGCGACTGGCCGCGCGCGCTGGCCGAGCGCGTCGCGCGCGAGGCGGTGCAGGGCCGTGGCCTGATCAACTCGGCGCAGGTCGAGCCCGAGCTCGGCTCGCCGTCCAACGGCGGCCTGCCGAAGACCGTCGCGCGGCGCGCCGGCGGGCAGTGGCGGCTGTCCGGGCACAAGCTGTACGTCACCGGCGTGCCGCTGCTGGACTACATCCTGGTGCTGGCGGTCACCGACGAGGACGAACCGCGCCTGGGCAGCTTCCTCGTGCCGCGCGACGCGCCCGGCGTGCGCGTGGTGCCGACCTGGAACCAGCTCGGCATGCGCGCCACCGCGAGCCACGACGTGGTGCTCGAGGACGTGGCGGTGCCGCTCGAGCACGCCGTCGGCCTGCACCCGGCGCGGCTGGGCCTGCAGCGCGACGTGCAGGGCAACGCGTGGTACTTCCTGCTCGTGGCCACCGTCTACGACGGCGCGGCGCGCGCCGCGCGCGACTGGCTGCTCGGCTTCCTGCAGGAGCGCCGCCCGGCCGCGCTGGGCGGGGCCAACCTCGCCTCGCTGCCGACGGTGCAGGAGGCGGTGGGCCAGATCGAGGTGGCGCTGGCTGCCAACGCGCTGCTGCTGCGCGCCCATGCACGCGCCTGCGACCAGAGCCTGGCTGGCGGCGAGCCGGTCGACCCGCAGCTGGCCGGCGTCGTCAAGCACACCGTGATCGACAACGCGGTGCAGGCCACGCGGCTGGCGCTGGAACTGGCCGGCAACCATGGCCTGGCGCGCCGCAACCCGCTCGAGCGCCACCTGCGCAACGTGCTGTGCGGGCACATCCATGCACCGTCCAACAGCCTGCTGCGTGCCCTGGCCGGCCGCCGCGCCCTGGAGCGTGCCGCTGCCGACGCCCCGACCGCCGCGCGCGCCGCCTGAGCGCTGCCGGCACGACCGCAACCCCCCTGTACGGAGATCACCCCACCATGGGCCAACATCGCTTCGATTCTTCCCGCCGCGAGCTGCTGCAATGGGGCGCCGCGGGCCTGGCCGGCGCCGCGCTGCCGGTGGCCGGCCTCGCGCAAGCCACCCGGGAAACGCCGCGCCGCGGCGGCACGCTGACCTACCTGGTGTTCCCCGAGCCGCCGGTGCTGACCACCATCGCGCACTCGGCCGGCGCCTCGGTGCTGGTGTCGGGCAAGGTGGTCGAAGGGCTGCTGACCTACGACTTCCAGCTCAACCCGCAGCCGCAGCTGGCCACCGCCTGGACCATCAGCCCCGACGGCCTGACCTACACCTTCAAGCTGCGCCAGGGCGTGCGCTGGCACGACGGCAAGCCCTTCACCTCGGCCGACGTCGCGCACTCGATCCAGCTGCTCAAGGAGTTCCACCCGCGCGGGCGCGCGACCTTCTCGCGCGTCGCCGAGATCCGCACGCCCGATGCGCACACGGTGGTGCTCAGGCTCAGCCAGCCGGTGCCGTACCTCATCACCGCGCTGGCGGCCTCCGAGTCGCCCATCGTGCCCAGGCACCTGTACGGCGACGGCAAGGCCGACACCAACCCGTACAACAACAAGCCCGTCGGCACGGGCCCGTTCATCTTCAAGGAATGGGTGCGCGGCAGCCACGTCCTCTACGAGCGCAACCCGCACTACTGGGACGGCGACAAGCCCTACATCGACCGGCTGATCGCGCGCTTCATCCCGGATGCCGCCGCGCGCGTGGCCGCGATCGAGAACGGCGAGGTGCTGCTCGCGCCTGCGTCGCCGGTGCCGCTGTCGGAGGTCGAGCGCCTCAAGGCCCGGCCCAACCTGGTGTTCGAGACGCGCGGCTACGAGTACATCAACAACGTCTACCGCATCGAGTTCAACCTCGAGAACCCGGTGCTGCAGGACCTGCGCGTGCGCCAGGCCATCGCCCATGCGGTCGACCGCGCGCACATGCTCAAGGTGGCCTGGTACGGGCAGGGCCAGGTGATCCCGGGGCCGGTGCACCCCTCGCTGTCGCGCTTCTACGAGCCCGACCTGCCGGTGCTGCCGTTCGACCTCAAGGCCGCGGCGCGCCTGCTCGACGAGGCGGGCCTGCCGCTCGGCAAGGCCGGGCCGAACAAGCGCCTGGTGCTGCAGGCCACGCCGATCCCCAACGAGTTCGGCCAGCGCATCGCGGACTACCTCAAGCAGGCGTTGGGGCGCATCGGCATCGAGCTGCGCATCACCTCGCAGGACTTCGCGAGCTACGTGCGGCGCATCTACACGCAGCGCGACTTCGACCTGCACGTCAGCGTGATGAGCAACACCTTCGACCCGACGGTGGGCATCCAGCGCCTGTACTGGTCGAAGAACTTCAAGCGCGGCCTGCCGTTCTCCAACGGCTCGGGCTACCAGAACCCCGAGGTGGACCGCCTGCTCGAAGCCGCCTCGGCCGAGCCCGATCCCGCCAAGCGCCGCGCGCTGATCGTCGAGTTCCAGCGCCACATCGCGCGCGACCTGCCCGACATCACGCTGCTGGCGCAGCAGAACTTCACCGTCGCCGACCGGCGCGTGCGCAACCACACCGTGGGCGCCGACGGCACGGCCGGCAACCTGGCCGACGTCTGGCTCGCCGCGGACGCGTGAGGCGCCCGCCACCGACCCCCGCTCGATCCTTCCGACTGGAGCCTCATCCCATGAACGCACGACTGCCCCAACCCGACAAGGTCTGGTACACGCGCTGCCCCGTGCCGTCGCCGCTCGGCATCGCGGCGCGGCAAGGCTGGCTGGCCGAGGCCTTCGCCCGCCAGGGCATCGCGGTGGAGTCCATCATCGACTCGCCGCTGCGCGAGGTGCGCGAGAGCCACTTCGACCACCACCTCGAATGGTCCTTCCGCCAGGGCGGCAACATCCCGCCGATCTGGGCGCGCTCCGAAGGTCGGCGCACGCGGCTGGTCGCGATCACCTGGACCGACGAGTTCCAGGCGCTGATCACGCTGCCGGGCCGAGGGCTGGAGAGCGCCGGGCAGCTCAGGGGCAAGCGCATCGGCATCCCGCGCCGCGTCAACGACCTGATCGACTTCCACCGCGCCACCGCGCTCAAGGGCGCCGAGTCCGGGCTGTCGCTGGTCGGGCTGGGCACCGGCGACGTGACGCTGGTGGACCTGCCGATCACCGAATCGGTGATCCAGTTCCGCGGCGAGCCCAGCCTGTTCGGCCTGCCGCGCCGCCACCCGTACTTCCGCGAGGTGCAGGCGCTGGTGCAGGGCGAGGCCGACGCGATCTTCGTCAAGGGCGCCGAGGGCATCGTGGTCGCCAACCTGATCGGCGCGCAGCAGCTGGTCGAGTTCGGCCACCACCCCGACGCGAAGATCCGCATCAACAACGGCACGCCGCGCCTGCTGACCGTGGACGCCTCGCTGGCCGAGCGGCGCCCGGACCTGGTCGTGGAGCTGCTGCGCGCGGTCGACCGCGCCGGCCAGTGGGCCAGGACCCATCCCGACGAGGCGCTGCGCTTCGTCGCCAACGAGATCGGCACCAGCGAGGACGCGGTGCGTGCCTCCAACGGCCCGGTGCACGAGCTGCTGGGCATCTCGCTCGAGCCGCAGCAGGTCGAGGCCGTGCGCCACTTCAAGGACTTCCTGCTGCGCTGGGGCATCCTGCAGCACGACTTCTCCGTCGACGACTGGGTGGACGCGCAGCCGCTGCAGCAGCTGCGTGCGCCGCAGGCGCAGGCCGCCTGAGGTCCGCGGGCCGCGGCCTCAGCCGCCGGCGACCCGCACCACCACCTTGCCGACGTGGCGCCCCCGCAGCAGGTCGACGAAGGCTTCGGGGGCGCGTTCCAGCCCGTCGATGCGCGCTTCGCGCAGCCGGACCCGGCCGTCCGCGACCCAGCGGCCCATCTCGCGGCGGAAGGCCTCGTAGCGCTTGCCGTAGTGGTCCAGGATGACGAAGCCTTGCATGCGCACGCGCTTGACCAGCAGCGTCGCGGTCAGCTTCGGCAGCCGGTCCGGCCCGGGCGGCGGGGCGCCGTCGTTGTAGTGCGCGATGAAGCCGCACACCGGCACGCGCGCGCCGGGGTTCAGCAGCGGCAGCACGGCATCGAACACCGCGCCGCCGACGTTCT
Organism: Caldimonas thermodepolymerans; assembly: GCF_015476235.1. NCBI lineage: Bacteria > Pseudomonadati > Pseudomonadota > Betaproteobacteria > Burkholderiales > Sphaerotilaceae > Caldimonas > Caldimonas thermodepolymerans. The sequence continues at coordinate 3,603,824 of NZ_CP064338.1, read as the reverse complement.
CGAAGTAGACGTCGATGCCGTCGGGGCAGGCGGCCGCCAGGTGCTGCGGCCACTGCGGGTCGTGGCGGTCGAGGCAGGCGTCGAAGCCCAGCTCCTCGACGGCGATGCGGCACTTGTCCGCACCGCCGGCGATGCCCACCGCGCGGGCCCCGTGCAGCCGCGCGAGCTGGCCGACCACCTGGCCGACCGCCCCGGTGGCCGCGGCCACCACGACCGTCTCGCCGGGGCGCGGCTGGCCGATGTCCTGCAGGCCCACGTAGGCCGTGAAGCCCGGCATGCCCAGCCCGCCCAGGGCGAGCGAGGGCGGCGTCACGTCGCCCAGCGGCAGCAGGTCGCCGCCGTCGGACAGCGCGTAGTCCTGCCAGCCCGCCTGGGCCAGCACCAGGTCGCCTGCGGCGTACCGCGGATGGCGCGAGGCGACGACGCGGCTGACCGTGCCGCCCACCATGGTCCCGCCCAGCGGCACCGGCTCGGCATAGCCCGGGCCGACGGGCTCCATCAGGTTGCGCATGTAGGGGTCGAGCGAGAGCCACAGCGTGCGCAGCAGCACCTGGCCGGGGCCGGGCTCGGGCACCGGGCCGGTCTCGAGGCGGAAGTCCTGCACCGTGGGCAGGCCGTGCGGATGCGCGGCGAGCACGATGCGGCGGTTGAGGTCGGTGGTCATGAAGGTCTCCCTGAGCAGGTGTGCGGTGTTCAGGCCCGCGCCGGCCGCGGGCCGTGGCGCAGCGTCAGCAGCGTGCCGAGCGCAAGGGTGGTGACGGCAAACGCCGGCCCGCCCAGCGCGCCGATGTGGTCAACCAGCACGCCGCCGCCGATCGCGCCGGTGGCGATCGCGACCTGGAAGGCCGCCACCAGCAGGCCGCCGGCGCCTTCGGCCTGGTCCGGCGCGGCGCGCACGATCCAGGTCTGGAAGCCGACCGGGAAGGCCCCGAACGCGAAGCCCCACAGCGACACCGCGACCGCGGTGACGAGCGGCGAATCGCCGGCCAGCAGCAGGCTGGTGGCCAGCACCACGATCAGCGCGCCGCCGGACACGATCGCGCGGCGCTCGCTGCGCTCGGCGATCCAGCCGCCGGCGAAGTTGCCGAAGAAGCCGCCGATGCCGTAGCCGAGCAGGATCGCCGAGATGGTGCCCACGCTCAGTCGCGTGACGTCCTCCATCAGCGGACGCACGTAGGTGAAGCCGGCGAAGTGCCCCGAGATCACCAGCAGCTCCGCGAGCAGCGCGATGCGCACCGCCGGGCGGCGCAGCAGCGCGCCCAGCGCGCGCAGGTCCGGGTGGTCGCGCGGCGGCAGGGGCGGCAGCGTCCGGAGCTGCACGGCCAGCGCCAGCAGGCTCACCGCGCCGGCGGCGACGAAGGCGCTGCGCCAGCCCCACAGGTTGCCCATCCAGGCACCGACCGGCGCGGCGCACACGGTCGCGACCGAGACGCCGGCCAGCACCACCGACATCGCCCGCGCGAACAGCGACGCGGGCACCAGGCGCATCGTCAGCGCCGCGGCCATGGACCAGAAACCGCCCAGCGCGACGCCAAGCAGCACCCGCGCGGCCATCAGCAGCGCGTAGCTGTGCGCCAGCACCGCGAGCAGGTTGGCCAGCGCCAGCAGCGTGGTCAGCCCCAGCACCACGTGGCGGCGGTCCAGCCGGCGCGTCAGCACCGGCAGCGACGGTGCCGCGACCGCGGCCACCAGCGCGGTGGCGGTGATCGCCTGGCCGGCCATGCCGGCCGTCACGCCGAGGTCGCCGGCCATCGCGGTCAGCAGGCTCACCGGCAGGAACTCGGTCGTGACCAGGCCGAACACGCCGAGCGTCAGCGAGGCGACGGCAGGCCAGCGGGCCTGGGCTGCGGAGGTGGGGCGGGCCGCCGGGCAGGCCCGGGCCGCGCCCGCATCGAGGCAGGGGGTAGGCGAGGTGGAAGACATGTCGAGCAAGCGGTTTCGTGTTGTGCGAACCGCGAGCTTAGGGATAGGATCCCGGCGTTTCCATGCCGAGGAATCCGAAATGCTTGACCGTTTCTCCGGCAGTGTCTGCCATCGCCCGCCTGCGCCGCCGCCTGGCGTGCCGGACACGCTCACCGAGATCCTGCTGGGCCTGCGGCTGGACGGGGTGGAGTACGGCCGCTGCGAGCTGCGCCGGCCCTGGGCGGTGGCGTTTCCGGCGCAGCGTGCGGCCGGGTTCCACTTCGTCTCGCACGGCGGCTGCTGGCTGCGCACCGCGACCTCGGACGACTGGATGCGCCTGAACCCCGGCGACGCGGTGCTGCTGCCGCGCGGCAGCTCCCACGTGCTGGCCAGCGACCCGGCGGTGCCGGCGGTGGACATCGCCTCGCTCGCGCGCGTCGCGGTGTCCGAGAACATCTACCTGGTGCGCGGCGACGCGGCCGGCACGTCGGACGACGGGCTGCCCGACGTGATGTTCTGCGGCACGATGAGCTTCAACCTCGACCCGCTGCACCCGCTGGTCGCGATGATGCCGGACGTGATGCGCGCGGCCGACCTGGCGCAGCGTGACCCCACCGTGCCGGCCCTGCTGGAGGCGATGGAGCGCGAGGTCGAGCTCCGCCGCATCGGCGCCTGCGGCATCCTGGCGCGGCTGGCCGACGTGGTGGCCGCCACCATCATCCGCGCCTGGGTCGAATGCGCCTGCAGCGACGCCACCGGCTGGATCGCCGCGGTGCGCTGCCCCCGCGTCGGCAAGGTGCTGGCGGCGATCCACGCCGAGCCCGAGCGCGACTGGCGCGTGCCGGAACTGGCCGCGCTGATGGGGGCCTCGCGCTCGAGCTTTGCCGAGGCCTTCACGCGCACCGTCGGCGAAAGCCCGGCGAAGTACGTCACCAGGATCAAGATGTTCCAGGCGCGCCGCTGGATCGCCGAGGGCATGCGCATTTCGGTGGCCGCGCATCGCCTCGGCTACGACTCGGAAGCCTCGTTCAGCCGCGCCTACAAGCGCGTGATCGGCCACCCGCCGAGCGAAACCCGCGCCGAGCGCGCACGTCCGCGCGGCACGGGCGGGGCGAACCTGCCCGCAGACGCCGTGGCATTGGCCGGTTGACGGACGCGCCGCCCGCCACCCGGGCGACGCCTCAGCGCGCCGCGTCCGCCGCGGCGCCCGCCACCGGCCGGGGTGCCGCGTAGCGCTGCCCCAGCCAGATGCTGGCCACCACGAGCAGGGCGCCCGTGACCTGCCAGGGGGTGAGCGCCTGGCCCAGCGCCACCCAGCCGACCACCACCGCGGTCACCGGGCTGAGCAGGAGCAGCGGCGAGACGATCGAGGGCTCCAGGCGCGTGATCCCGCGCAGCCACAGCAGGTAGGTCAGTGCCATCCCGATCAGGCCCAGCCAGGCCAGCGCCAGCAGGTTGGCAAGCGTCGGCACCGGCATCGGCGGGTCGAACAGCAGCGCCACCGGCACCAGCAGCAGGCCGCCGGCGGTGAGCTGCCAGGCGGTGTAGGCCACCAGCGGGACGGGCGGCCGCCAGCGGCGGCTGAGCACCGTGCCGAAGGCCATCGCGACCGCGCCGACCAGCGCCGCGACGATGCCGACCGGGTCCAGCGCGGCGCCGGGCGTCAGCACCAGCAGCGCCACGCCGGCCACGCCGAGCAGTGCCGCCCCGATCGCCAGCGCGCGGATCGGCGTGCCGAGCAGCGCGTAGGCCAGGAACACCACCAGCAGCGGCTGGACCGCGCCCACCGTGGCGGCCACGCCGCCGGGCAGGCGGTAGGTCGCGATGAACAGGGTGCTCAGGAAGATCGAGAAATTCAGCGCCCCCAGCACGAACACGCGCAGCCACCAGATGCCGGTGGGCAGCTGCCGCGCCAGCAGCAGCATCAGCAGCCCGGCCGGCAGCGCGCGCAGCATCGCCACGGTGATCGGCGCGTAGCCCGGCAGGAACTCGGTGGTGATCGCGTAGGTGGTGCCCCAGACGACCGGTGCGATGGCGGTCAGCAGGACGTTGCGTGTGTTCGACTTCATGGGAACTCCAGCACCCCGGCCAGCGGCCGGCGAGGCTCGCGGCCGGTTTCCGGGCGCGGGGCAGCCGACGGCGACCCGCATCACCGGCACGTCGTCCGGTCCGGGGCCGAATTCCCGCCGCACCCCTTCGGCGTCGAAGCCGGCCATGGGGCCGGACGCCAGTCCCCGCGCGCCAGTCCCCGCGCGTTACCGGGCGGCTGCAATGCGTCCTGCAGGACTGGCGCACGGTCGAGACCACGCTTCATGCGGTCTACCCCTCGCGCCAGCACCTGGCGCCGAAGATCCAGGCGTTCCTGGCATTCCTGACGGAAGCGTTCAACCGGCCAACGGAGGGCGGCGGGGAGCGAGGCGAGGGAGTTTCGGGCGGCCCGAGGTCAGCGCGTGACGGCCGGCCGGGGAAGGTCGATCTGGCGCGCCCGGCTGGAATCGAACCAGCGACCCTTGGCTTCGGAGGCCAATACTCTATCCACTGAGCTACGGGCGCAAAGACCGCTATGGTAACGCGTTCTCGGCCGGTTGCTCCGTGAAGCCCGCGTAACCGGTGCGCTGCGGCACCCGGCCGCCGGGCCGCACGCGCACGGCGCAGTACTTGAACTCGGGGATCTTGCCGTACGGGTCCAGTGCCGGGTTGGTCAGCTTGTTGATCGCGGCCTCGTAGTAGCAGAAGGGCACGAACACCGCGCCGGGCGGCGAGCTGTCGTCGGCGCGGGCGTACAGCGACACCTCGCCGCGGCGCGACTGCAGCGTGATGATGCCGCCGGGGGCCACGCCCAGGCGCTCCAGGTCCAGCGGATGCACCAGGGCCACCGGGTCGGGCTCCAGCGCGTCGAGCACGCCGGTGCGGCGCGTCATGCTGCCGGTGTGCCAGTGCTCGAGCTGGCGGCCGGTGATCAGCACCATCGGGTACTCGTCGTCCGGGCGCTCGTCGGCCGGGATCACGTCCACCGGCACGAAGCGCCCGCGCCCGGTAGGCGTCGGGAAGCGGTCGGTGAACACCACCGGCTGGCCCGGCGCGCCTTCCTCGGGGCAGGGGTAGGTGACGGCATGCTCGCGCTCCAGCCGTTCCCAGGTGATGCCGGCGATGCTGGGCATGCAGCGGCGCATCTCCTCGAACACCTCGCGCGGGTGCGCGTGGTCCCAGTCCAGCCCCAGGCGCCGCGCCATCTGCTGGATGATCCACAGGTCCTGGCGTGCGTCGCCGGGCGGGGTCAGCGCCTGGCGGCCCAGCTGCACCGTGCGGTCGGTGTTGGTGAAGGTGCCGGTCTTCTCCGGGAAGGCGCTGGCGGGCAGCACCACGTCGGCGAGGTAGGCGGTCTCGGTCAGGAAGATGTCCTGCACGACCAGGTGCTCCAGCGCGGCCAGCGCCTCGCGCGCATGGTTGGCGTCGGGGTCGGACATCGCCGGGTTCTCGCCCATGATGTACATGCCGCGCACCTGGCCGGCCAGCGCGGCGTCCATCACCTCGACCACCGTCAGGCCGGGGCGGGCATCGAGCTTGGTGCCCCACAGCTGCTCGAAGCGCTCGCGCACGTCGGGCGCGTCGACGCGCTGGTAGTCGGGGTACATCATCGGGATCAGCCCGGCGTCCGAGGCGCCCTGCACGTTGTTCTGGCCGCGCAGCGGGTGCAGGCCGGTGCCGGGGCGGCCGACCTGGCCGGTCATCAGCGCCAGCGCGATCAGGCAGCGCACGTTGTCGGTGCCGTGCACGTGCTGGCTCACGCCCATGCCCCACAGGATCATGGAGGCGCGCGAGGTGGCGTAGGCGCGCGCGACCTCGCGGATGGTCTCGGCCGGGATGCCGCACACCGGCGCCATCGCCTCGGGGGCGTAGCCCTCGACGTTGCGCCGCAGCGCCTCGTAGTCCAGCGTGCGCTCGGCGATGAAGTCCGCGTCGACCAGGCCCTCGTGCACGATGACGTGCATCATCGCGTTGAGCAGCGCGACGTCGGTGTCGGGCTTGAACTGCAGGTAGCGCCACGCGTGGCGCGCCAGGTCCGGGCGGCGCGGGTCGCACACCACCAGCTTGGTGCCGCGGCGCACCGCGTTCTTGATCCAGGTGGCCGCCACCGGGTGGTTCACCGTCGGGTTGGCGCCGATCACGATGACCAGCTCGGCCTGCAGCACGTCCATCACCGGGTTGGACACCGCGCCCGAGCCGATGCCTTCGAGCAGTGCCGCGACCGACGAGGCATGGCACAGCCGCGTGCAGTGGTCCACGTTGTTGCTGCCGAAGCCGGTGCGCACCAGCTTCTGGAACAGGTAGGCCTCCTCGTTGCTGCCCTTGGCCGAGCCGAAGCCGGCCAGCGCGCGCGGGCCGTGCGCGTCGCGGATCTCGCGCAGGCGCGAGGCGGCAAGGTCGAGCGCTTCTTCCCAGGTCGCGACGCGGAACACCTCCTGCCAGCGCGACGGGTCCATCGTGAAGTCGCCGCGCTTGGGCGGCGCGTCGGCGCGGCGGACGAGCGGCTGCGTCAGCCGCTGCGGGTGGTGCGCGTAGTCGAAGCCGTAGCGTCCCTTGACGCACAGCCGGCCGTGGTTGGCCGGGCCGTCGCGGCCTTCGACGCGCAGGATGCGGTTGTCCTTGACGTGGTAGGTCAGCTGGCAACCCACGCCGCAGTACGGGCACACCGAGGGCACCTGCCGCTCGGCTTCCTGCAGTGCCGTGCCGTTGGCCGGCGCCAGCGCGCCGGTCGGGCAGGCCTGCACGCATTCGCCGCAGGCCACGCAGGTCGAGGCGGCGAGCGCGTCGTCCATGTCGAACACGATCTTCGCGTGCGCGCCGCGGTGCGCCAGGCCGATCACGTCGTTGACCTGCTCGTGGCGGCAGGCGCGCAGGCAGCGGGTGCACTGGATGCAGGCGTCCAGGTTGACCGCGATGGCCGGGTGCGTGGTGTCGGGGGCGGGCTGCTCGCGCGGCGCGAAGCGCGGCCGGTCCACGCCCAGTCGCCGCGCCCAGTGCGCCAGCTCGTCGTCGCGGGTGCGCGGCTGCGCCGGCATGTCGGACAGCAGCAGCTCCAGCACCATCTTCTGCGCGGCGCGGGCGCGCTCGCTTCGCGCACGCACCTGCATGCCGGGCGCGGGCGCGCGGCAGCAGGAAGGGGCGAGCACGCGCTCGCTCTCGATCTCGACCACGCAGGCGCGGCAGTTGCCGGCCGGCGCGAGGCCGTCCTTGTGGCACAGGTGCGGGATCTCGACGCCGTGGCGCCGGGCGGCCTGCAGGATGCTCTCGCCCGGCAGGGCGTCCACGTCCCGGCCGTCGAGCGTGAAGGTGAAGGTCGGCGCGCTCATGCGGCGGGCTCCAGTTCGTGGGCGAAGTACTTCAGCACGCAGTCGATCGGGTTGGGCGCGGCCTGGCCCAGCCCGCAGATCGAGGCATCGCGCATCACCTGCGACAGCTGCGTGAGCAGCGCGACGTCCCAGCGCTCCTGCTCGATCAGCCGGCGTGCCTTGGCGGTGCCGACGCGGCAGGGCGTGCACTGGCCGCAGGACTCGTCCTCGAAGAAGCGCATCAGGTTGCGCGCTGCATCGACCGCGCGGTCGTGCTGCGACAGCACGATGATCGCGGCCGAGCCGATGAAGCAGCCGTGCGGCTGCAGCGTGTCGAAGTCCAGCGGCAGGTCGGCCAGGCGCGCGGGCAGGATGCCGCCCGACGCGCCGCCCGGCAGGTAGGCGTACAGCTCGTGCCCCTCGGCCATGCCGCCGCAGTGTTCGTCGATCAGCTCGCGCAGCGTGATGCCGGCCGGCGCCAGGTGCACGCCGGGGCGCCGCACGCGGCCCGAGACCGAGAACGAGCGCAGGCCACGGCGTCCGTGGCGGCCGTGCGAGGCGAACCACTGCGGGCCGCGCTCGAGGATCTCGCGCACCCAGTAGAGGGTCTCGAAGTTGTGCTCCAGCGTGGGCCGCCCGAACAGGCCCGCCTGCGCGACGTACGGCGGGCGCAGGCGCGGCATGCCGCGCTTGCCCTCGATCGATTCGATCATCGCCGACTCCTCGCCGCAGATGTAGGCGCCGGCGCCGCGGCGCAGCTCGATGCGCGGCAGCGGCACGGGCGGGTCGGCCTGCAGGCGCGCCAGCTCGGCCTGCAGCAGCCCGCGGCAGCCGTGGTACTCGTCGCGCAGGTAGATGTAGACCGCCTCGACGCCCACCGCCCAGGCGGCGACCAGCATGCCCTCGAGGAAGCGGTGCGGGTCGCGTTCCAGGTAATGCCGATCCTTGAAGGTGCCGGGCTCGCCCTCGTCGATGTTGACCGCCATCAGGCGCGGGGCGGGCTCGGCGCGCACGATGCGCCACTTGCGCCCGGCCGGAAAGCCCGCGCCACCCAGTCCGCGCAGGCCGGCGTCGTCCATCGCCTGCAGCACCGCCTCGACGTCGCGCCGGCCCTGCACGCAGTCCTGCAGCAGGCGGTAGCCGCCCGCGGCGCGGTAGGCGTCGTAGCCGATCGCAGGCGGCAGCTCGTCGCGGATGCGGCCGGCAGCCACCTCGTCCGCGACGGACTCGGGCGTGGCCTGCGGCACCGGCCGCTGGTGCACCACCGCGACCGGCGCCTCGGCACAGCGGCCCACGCAGGGCGCGGCGACGACGCGCACGTCGGCGTCCAGCAGCGCGGGCAGGCGCTGCAGCAGCCCGCGCGCGCCAGCCAGCTCGCACGACAGCCCGGCGCACACGCGCACGGTCAGGCGCGGCGGCGCGTCGAAGCTGCCGTCGGCGTTCTCGCGCACCACGTCGAAGTGGTGATAGAAGCTCGCGACCTCGTAGACCTCGGCCTGCGAGAGCCTCAGCAGCTGCGCGAGCGCGGCGAGGTGGGCGGTGGTGAGCTGGCGGAAGCGGTCCTGCAGCGCGTGCAGGTGCTCGATCAGCAGGTCGCGTCGCAGCGGCAGCTCGGCAAGCGTCTCGCGCACGTCCTGCAGGGCCCGGGGGTCCACCTGGCGGCCCTTGGGGGCGCGGCGGCGGCGTTCACGGTCGGGGGCCTGCGCCGGGCGCAGGGGGATCACGGTCGAATTCATCGTGGTGGTGTGCGGCATGCGGCGTCCGGCCCGCGGCCGGCGCGCTGCCCACAATATGCACCAGCGCCCGCGAAAGTCCATGCGCATCTTCGCGGCCGCCGGGATGCGGCGCGGGCCGGTGCTGCCGTGCGAAAGGCGCGCCTGGCGTGGCGGGGAAGCGCCGACGCGGTCCGGGTGTGGAAACCGGCACCGGATCGCAAGGGCGGGCCCTTATAATCCCAAAGTTTTGCGCCGCGGACGCCCGCCCCACTTCCAAACACACGCTCCCGCAGTCAAGGATCCGAGCCCCATGAGCGAGAACCAACACACGCACGACGAACATGACGCGCCGCACGAAGGCCCGATCAGGACGCCCAAGCAGCTGATCGCCACGGTGGTGTTCGCGTTTCTGGTGCCGATCATCGGCATCATCCTGCTGGTCACCTATGTCGCGTCCGACAAGCGCTCCGGCGCCGGCAGCGACGGCCTGAGCGAGGAGGCGGTGCTGCGTCGCATCCAGCCGGTCGGCACGGTCGAGCTGCGCGACATGTCCAACCCCGCCACGCTGCGCACCGGCGAACAGGTCTTCACCGCGCAATGCGCGGCCTGCCACGCCACCGGTGCCGCGGGCGCGCCCAAGCTGGGCGACAACGCGGCCTGGGCGCCGCGCCTGGCCCAGGGCTATGACGCCCTGCTGAACTCGGCGCTGAAGGGCAAGGGCGCGATGGGCCCGCAAGGCGGCGGCGACTTCACCGACTTCGAGATCGGCCGCGCCGTGGTCTACATGGCCAACCAGTCGGGCGGCAAGCTGGCCGAGCCCCAGGCCCCGGCGGCCCAGTCTGCCGAGGCGGCCCAGACCGAGCCGTCCGCTGCCGACACCGCGGCGGCCGAGCAGGCGGCTGCGGCCGTGGCCGCAGCCAACCAGGCCGCCGCGGCGCCGGCCGCCGAGCCGTCCGCCGGTGGTGGCGCTGCTGCCGGCCAGGCACTGTACAACCAGGCCTGCCAGGTCTGCCACGCCGCCGGCGTGGCCGGTGCGCCGAAGTTCGGCGACAAGGCCCAGTGGGAGTCGCGCCTGGCCCAGGGCCTGGACGCGCTGGTGGCCAGCGCGCTCAACGGCAAGGGCGCGATGCCGCCCAAGGGGGGCGCGATGACCGCCTCCGAAGCCGACATCCGCGCGGCGGTCAGCTACATGGTCGACGCGGTCAAGTAAGCACCGCAGGCGCGCTGCACGAGACGAGGCCGGGCATTGCCCGGCCTTTTTCGTTTTCCGGGGTGCCGGATCAGGCCTGCTGCTGCCGTGCGCGCTGCGGGCTCAGCACGTAGCCGTGGCGCGCGGGCAGCTCCTCGAAGCGCACCTCGGTCACCGGCCACCGGCCGCTTTCCACCGTCTGCGCGGCGGCTTCCATGTCCAGCGTGTGCACCACGCCGAGGCCCAGGTCGGTGTCGAGGAACAGCCGGCCGTGCTCGTCCAGCCAGGCCGAGCGGAACTGCGCCGGCGCGCCGGTGTGCGCGGTGATGCGCACGCTGCCGTCCGGGGTGGCGTCGAGCCGCCACACCCAGGGCGCGGCTTCCAGCTCGACGTAGACGCGCTGCGGCCCGTTCTGGAAGAACCACGCGCCGTGCTCGTCGGCGGCGTAGTTGCGGTGGATGAATTCCTTGAGCTTGTCGTGCGTGATGCGGCTGCCCTTGACCTGCGGGAAGGGGCCGGCGGCCTGGACGCGGTCGTCGCGCATGTACCAGTCGCCGCGCGCATCGAGCGCCAGCCAGCCGTGGCAGGCCGGCACGTTGGGCCATTTCTTCAGGGCTGCCTTGACGATCTCGTCCATGCGGGGCTTCCTCGTGGGTCTCGCGCCTTCGGGCGCCTCGAGAGACATCCTCGCTCAAAGTTGCGCCTGGAGCCAGTCCAACACCTTTTCCGGCAGTGTCAACACGTGGCCCGGCCAGCCGCCGCCCGGAAAGCCCACGTGCCCGCCGTGCCGCGGCTGCCACAGCGTCACGCAGGGGCCGACCTCGCGCGGGCGCGGCAGGCTGGCCGCCGGCACGAACGGGTCGTTCAGCGCATTGAGCACCAGCGCGGGCACGCGCACCAGCGCCAGGTGCGGCTTGGACGAGGCGCGGCGCCAGTAGTCGTCGGTGTCGCGGAAGCCGTGCAGCGGCGCGGTGAAGACGTTGTCGAACTCGTACAGCGTGCGCGCGCGCATCAGCCGCTGCGCGTCGAACAGCCCGGGATGCTGGGCCAGCTTGCGCAGCGCCTTGGGCTTCATCGTGCGCAGGAACATGCGCGCGTAGACCTGCTTGTTGAAGCCGCGGTCGATCGCCGCGCCGCCGGCAGCCAGGTCCAGCGGCGAGCACACCGCGCACACCGCGCGCACGACGCGGGCCGCGCTGTCGCCGGCTTCCTCGGCCCAGCGCAGCAGCGCATTGCCGCCGAGCGACACGCCCACGGCCAGCATGGGCCCGCGGTGCGCGGCGCGCAGCCGCCCGAGCATCCAGCCGACCTCTTCGTAGTCGCCCGAGTGGTAGGCGCGCGGTGCGAGGTTCAGCTCGCCCGAGCAGCCGCGGAAATGCGGCACCGCGTAGTGCCAGCCGCGCTGCTGCGCGAAATGCGCGAAGGCCTCGGCGTAGTGGCTGCGCGAGGAGCCTTCCAGGCCGTGGAACAGCACCAGCAGCGGCGCGTGCGCGGGCGGCACCGCGCCGGCCGGGTGCACCAGCCGGTCCACGTCGACGAAATCGCCGTCGGGCGTGGTCCAGCGCTCGCGCGCGTAGTCGGGGCGGGTGCCTGCGAAGCGGCGCGCGAACAGCGCCGGCCAGATCGTCTGCATGTGGCCCCCGATGAGCCAGCGTGGCGACCGGTAGGCGTGCATGGGCGTCGTGGTCAGTGCAGCGTCGTCGGTCCCTGGGCCGTGTCCTGCGTCTCGCCCATCGTGCCCGGGGTTGCGTGGTGGCACACCATGCGCCAGCCCTGCGGCGTCTTCACGTAGACGTTGGTCGCCAGCACGTAGCCGACGCGGGGCTTGTCGCCCGAGCCGAGCCCGACCGTCTCGAGCACGCTGTGCACCGCGGTGGTCAGCGTCTGCACGCGGCGCACGTGGTCGGGCCGGATGTTGAGGCAGCCGTTGGCGAACATCAGCTCGAAGGCGGTGCGGATCTGGGCCAGGCCCACCAGCCGCCGGCCGCCGGGGTGGACGCAGACGATCTCGTCGTCGTCCGACCACAGCGACATCAGCGTCTCGATGTCGCCGCGCTGCAGGCACTCGTAGAACAGGGCTTCGGTTTCGTCGGGCGAGGCGAACGGGGGCGGGGCGGAGGACATCGGCGGGGCTTACTTGAACACGACGGTCTTGTGGCCGTTCATCAGCACCCGGTGCTCCACGTGCCAGCGCACGGCGCGCGCCAGCACCACGCATTCGACGTCGCGGCCGACCGCGGTGAAGTCCTCGGGGCCGAGGGTGTGGTCCACGCGCTCGACGTCCTGCTCGATGATCGGGCCTTCGTCGAGGTCGGCGGTCACGTAGTGGGCGGTCGCGCCGATCAGCTTCACGCCGCGGTCATGCGCCTGGTAGTAGGGCTTCGCGCCCTTGAAGCTGGGCAGGAAGCTGTGGTGGATGTTGATCGCGCGGCCCTTGAGGAAGTCGCAGAACTCGGGGCTCAGGATCTGCATGTAGCGCGCCAGCACGACCAGGTCGACGCCGTGCTCGGTCACCAGCGCCTCCACTTGCTTTTCCTGCGCGCGCTTGGCCTCGAGCGAGGCGCCGGCGGCCAGCGGCAGGTGGTGGAACGGGATGCCGTAGCTGCGTGCCAGCTCGGCGAAGTCGGGATGGTTCGAGACGATGGCCGGGATTTCCACCGCCAGCTGGCCCGAATGCCAGCGGAACAGCAGGTCGTTCAGGCAGTGGCCGTGCTTGCTGACCATGATCAGCAGCCGCGGCTTGCGCGCCAGCGAATGGAACTGCGCCTGCATGCCGAACTGCTCGCGCACGTTGGCGAACAGCTTGTCCAGCGTCTCGACGTCCGCCAGGTGCGGCGGCGCCTCGAAATGCACGCGCATGAAGAACAGGCCCGTGCCGCCCTGGCCTTGCACGTCGCCGAACTGCTGCGAATCGATGATGTTGCAACCCGCCTGGTACAGCAGGCCGGAGACGGCGTAGACGATGCCTTTGCTGTCCTTGCAGGAGAGGGTGAGGACGAATTCGGACGTGGAGCTCATGCACGCTTTCGGGCGTTTGGGGACCCGGTGATTGTACGGAGGCGCGGACCTGCGGCCCTGCGGCGGAATCCTCGTGCCGCGCGTCGGGCTGCATGCACGGTCGGCCGCCGGCTGGGTTAGAACATCGGCATGAGACGACTTTCCGCCTGCGGCCGTCCCCTGGCCGCGTTGACCCTGGCGGCGCTGGCCTCGGCTTGCGCCCACCCGCCCCGCATGGGCGACACGCCGGTGCCGGTGCTGCAGCAGCGGCACGCCACGCAATGCCCCTGGCCGGGCGAGGGCGCCGCGCTGTTCGACGACGAGGCCGCCTGGCGCCGCACGCTGGGCGAGGCCGCGGCGTCGGTGTTCGAGGCGCCGGTGGACTGGGCGGGCCAGCGCGTGCTGGCCTACTCGATGGGCACGCAGCCCTCGCTCGGCTACGGCATCGAGCTGCTGGCCGCGCAGGTCGTGCAGCGCGGCGAGGTGCTGCGCCTGCCGGTGCGGCTGCAGCGTCCCTCGCCGGACCGCATGCACGGCGCCGCGCTGACGCAGCCCTGCCTGTTCGTCGTCGTGCCCAAGGGCAGCTGGCGCACGCTGGAGGTGGGCGACGCCGACGGCGACGTGCAGATCGGCACGGCGCGCATCGGCCGCTGAGCGGCTTCCCCCGAAGCGAGGGGGTGCCGAGGGATTGACGCCCCGGGGCGGTGCTTCGACGATGCACGGCATACCAACACCCCAGGGAGAGTCCACATGTTCCTGCGAACCTTGCTCGTGGCCGCGGCCACGTGGGCGGCGGGCGTGGCCCACGCCGCCACCTGCACGTCCCCCAGCTTCAGCCTCGGTGCGCTGCCGGGCGACACGCCGGTCACCTTCTCGGGCACCTGCACCGGCGGCAGCGGTGGCCACGACGACCCCGACCGGAGCTTCGTCAGCTACTACACCTTCACGCTGACCGATCCGGTCTCGTGGCTGTGGGGCCAGCTGGCGCTGCATCCGGTGCGCGACCTGCATCCGGACAGCCCCACGCGCGGCTCGTTCCTCTCGGGCCTCAGCATCGACCTGATCTCGCTGATCCGCGGCGGCATCGAGACCGCGATCGGCACCGGCTTCGGCATCGCCCGCGCCGAGCGCGCGAGCTTCTACGCGGCCGACCTGGACCCGGGCGACTACACGCTGGCGATCTATGGCTCCAACATCGGGCTGACGCAGCCGGGCCACTACGACGCGACGATGGGCGTCTCCTACGTGGCCCACGCGCCCGAGCCCGAGACCTATGCGTTGATGGGCCTGGGGCTGATCGCCGTGGCGGCCGTGGCGCGGCGCCGGCGCGGGTCGCGCTGAGCCGTCAGGTGCCGGCCCGCGGTGCGGGGGCGGCGGCCTTGAGCTTGCCGCGCACCAGGTCGATGTGCTGGCGCAGCGCGTACAGCTCGTCCGCATACGACAGCGGCAGCGTCACGCGCGTGGCGCGGTTCTCGATGTCGTTGAGCCGGCGCAGCAGCTCGTCGGGGTCGGCGCTGCCCCGCTCCAGCTCGGCCTCGACCTCGCGCAGCCGCGCGTACCAGCGGAACACGCGCGAGCGCACGCGGAACTCGTACAGCGGCGGCACCAGGCGCGACAGCGGGATCAGCACCGCGATGATGGACACCAGCGCCACCCACATGCGGTCGACCAGATTGGACACCCAGAACGGCAGGTAGCGCTGCAGCCACGGCGCGCCGCTCCTGAGGTAGCGCGCGGCTTCGCCCGACAGCGGCAGGTCGGTGCCCGTGGCGTTGGGGAACTCGCCCTTGCGCGCGAACCAGCCGGGCTCGCCGTGGATGCGCGTGGCCGCCTGCATGAACAGCTGCACCAGTGCCGGGTGCAGCCCGTCGCGCGCGACCAGCGAGGCGGTGGGGGCGATCAGCTGCACGTCCTCGGCCGGCAGGTCGCGGCCCAGGTCCACCACGCCGCGCGGCAGCGTCACCGCCGACAGGTACGGCAGCTTGCGTGCGTAGGCCTGGGCCTGCGCGAAGCTGAACAGCCGGATGCCGGGCGTCTGCAGCAGCATCTGCACCAGCGGGGAGTCGGGCGAGGACACGAACAGCAGCGCATCGATGCGGCCCTCGAGCAGCTCGACGACGGCCGGGGTGTTGGCCAGGTGGCTCAGCTGCAGCGCGGAGGCCTCGATCGCGTTGAGCTCGAGTAGCTCCTGGGCCAGCACCTTGACGCCGCTGCCCGGCGCGCCGGCGTTGAGCCGCCAGCCCTGCAGCTCGGGCAGTGCCTCCAGGCGCGGTTTCTTCAGCAGCTGCTGCGCGCTGTCCTCGCGGTAGAACAGCCACACCGGTTCGTAGAACAGGCTGCCCAGCGAGACCAGCCCCAGGTCCTCAGGGTCGTGTTCGCCCGGCGGCGGGCGCCAGGTGCCGCCCTGCACGAAGGCGATGTCCACGCCCGAGTCGGGCGCGAGCAGCAGGTCGAGGTTTTCCGCCGAGCCGGCCGAGGGGCGCAGCTCGACGTGGATGCCGTAGGGTGCCAGCGCGTCGCGGTAGCGCTGGCCGAGCACCTCGTAGGCGCTTTGCGGCGCGCCGGTGGCCAGCACCAGGCGCTTGGGCGGGGTGGGGTCGAGGAGCCAGAAGGCGCCCGCGACCAGCAGCAGCGCGACCAGGATCACCGGCGCGGTGGCCGGGATCAGGTCGCGCAGCGACAGGATCAGCAGCTTGAGCCGCGAAAAACTCATGCGGCGCGGCGGGCAGGCCGGCTCAGTGGCCGTGGACCTTCTCGCCGGCCTTCAGCCGGTAGACCGTGCCGCAGTAGGGGCAGCGGGCTTCACCTTCGGCCGCGACCTGCAGGAACACCCGCGGGTGGTTGCTCCACAGCGGCATCTTCGGGTTCGGGCAGAACACGACGCCGTGGCCCTGCAGGTCCTTGGCCGATACCTCGACGACCGATTTCACGAAGCTCTTCGGGGTGGCGCTCATCGCTGTCCTTGCTGGTTCAGACCTGGGTCAGCCACTCGGCGTACTTGGGATTGCGGCCGTTGACGACGTCGAAGAACGCGTTCTGGATCTTCTCGGTGACCGGGCCGCGCTCGCCGGCGCCGATCTGCACGCGGTCCAGCTCGCGGATCGGGGTCACTTCGGCGGCGGTGCCGGTGAAGAAGGCCTCGTCGGCGATGTAGACCTCGTCGCGGGTGATGCGCTTCTCGACGATCTTCAGGCCCAGGTCGGCGCAGATGGAGAAGATCGTGTTGCGGGTGATGCCGTTGAGCGCGCCGGCCGACAGGTCGGGGGTGTAGACCACGCCGTTCTTGACGATGAAGATGTTCTCGCCCGAGCCTTCGGAGACGAAGCCGGCCGAATCCAGCAGCAGGGCCTCGTCGTAGCCGTCGTCGGTGGCTTCCATGTTGGCCAGGATCGAGTTGGTGTAGTTCGACACCGTCTTGGCCTGCGTCATCGTGATGTTGACGTGGTGGCGCGTGAAGCTCGATGTCTTGACGCGGATGCCGCGCTTCATGCCCTCTTCGCCCAGGTAGGCACCCCAGGCCCAGGCAGCGACCATCAGGTGCACCCGGTTGCCCTTGGGGCTGACGCCCAGCTTCTCGTCGCCCAGCCAGACCAGCGGCCGGATGTAGCAGCTCTCCAGCTGGTTGGCGCGCACGACTTCCTTCTGCGCCTCGATCACCTGCTCGAACGAGAAGGGGATCTTCATGCGCAGGATCTTGGCGCTGTTGAACAGGCGCTCGGTGTGTTCGCGCAGGCGGAAGATCGCGGTGCCGTTGACCGTGTTGTAGGCGCGCACGCCTTCGAAGGCGCCGCAGCCGTAGTGCAGCGTGTGGGTCAGCACGTGGATCTTGGCGTCGCGCCATTCCACCAGTTCGCCGTCGAGCCAGATCTTTCCGTCGCGGTCAGCCATCGACATGATGGACTCCTCAGTCTTGGGGTCGAGAAACCAAGGATTTTACGTTTGCGCACCGCGCAGCGCCTGCAGCTCGTTGGGCAGGTCGATGAAGAAGTCGGCACGGAAGGCCGCCTGTTCGCCCTTGCGGGCATAGCCCAGCGGGTTGGCCGCGACCCGGCAACGCCAGTGGCGGCCGTCGTGCTCGCCCTCGACGACATAGTCGTTGCGGCAGTGCAGGTGCCCGTGCAGCCACAGGTCGGCGTGGGGCAGCAGGTGGTCCAGCGCGTTGCAGAAGCCCGCCGTGGCCGGCGTGACGCCGTAGCGCGGGTCGGCACTGCGCAGCGACGGGGCAAAGTGTGTGATTACTACCGTCGGGCCGTCATGCGGCGTGCGCAGGACCTGCTCCAGCCAGGCCTGGCTGGCCAGCCCCAGCTCGCGCAGGTCGGCGGCCAGCATCGGCCGCCCGTCGCGCAGCGTGGTGTTGCGGCTGAGGTAGTAGTCCGCCGCGCGGAACGCCTTGCCGCGTTGTGCCAGCGCCTCGGCCGCCGGCGCGCCGGCGGCCAGCGCGTCGAAATCGGTCCACAGCGTGCAGCCGACGAAGCGGATGCCTTCCAGCTCGAGGACCTCGCGCTCCAGCCAGACGATGCCCAGCTCCTCGCACAGCGCGCGCAGCCGGGCGTGGGCGGTGTCGAACTCCAGGCCGTCGTACTCGTGGTTGCCGGGCACGTAGAGCACCCGCTTCCAGGGCGCGCCGCGGCGCGGCGAGAAGCGGCCCAGGCCGAAGTCGTCCTCCGCCAGCTGCGAGCCGGACTGGTAGGAGCCGACGTCGCCGGCCAGGACCAGCAGGTCGGCGCCGGGGACCACCGGGGCGACGAAGTCGGGCTGGGTCTCGAGGTGCAGGTCGGACAGCAGTTGCAGGCGCATGGGGGAATCGGGTGGCAGGCCGGGTCCGCCGCCGGCATCGCGGGCGGCGCGCCTTGCAGCATACCGGCGCCGGCGGCTTGCCGCCCAGTGCGGCGTTCTTGCCCGATCCTGCAATTCCGGCATCAGGGGTATGGCGCGCGGCGCGCGCGGCGGCCTATGCTGCGTGCATGTCGATATCCGTGCTCCCGAATCGCCAGGGCGCCGACGACGACGCCCTGCAGGCCGTGCTGCGCCGAGCCGAGCTGGCCGCCTGCATCGAACGGCAGGTGCCCGAGGACGGGCTGCACGCCACGGCCATCCCTGGCATGTACCTGGCGCGTTCCTCGCAGGAGATCCGCGCCATCCACAATGTCTGCGAGCCGTCGCTGTGCCTGATCGCGCAGGGCCGCAAGCGTGTCTGGCTGGGCGACGAGCTGGCCGAATACGACACCCGGCACCATTTCTGCGCGCTGCAGCAGCTGCCGCTGACCGGCCAGGTGCTGGGCGCCGCGCCCGATGCGCCCTACCTCAGCTTCCGGCTCAACTTCGACCCGCGCGAGATCGCCTCGCTCATGATCGACGCCGGCCGGCTGCCCTCGCCGCAGGACGACGAGGACTGCGCGCTGGGCGTGTTCACCGGCGTGACGCCGACGCCGTTGCTCGACGCGGTGCTGCGCCTGGTGCGGCTGCTGGAGACGCCGCAGGACATCCCGGCGCTGGCGCCGCTGGCGATCCGCGAGATCCTCTACCGGCTGCTGACCTCCGAGAACGGCTGGCGGCTGGCGCAGATGGCCACGCCCGACAGCCGCAGCCAGCGCGTCGCGCGCGCGATCGCCTGGCTGCACGAGCACTACCGCGAGCCGCTGCGCATCGAGGACATGGCGCGCAGCGTGCACATGAGCATTTCCTCGCTGCACCATCAGTTCAAGGCGGTCACCGCGATGAGCCCGCTGCAGTACCAGAAGCGGCTGCGCCTGCAGGCGGCGCGCCGCATGATGCTGGCCGAAGGCGTGTCGGCGGCCACCGCCGCGCACCGCGTCGGCTACGAAAGTCCCTCGCAGTTCAGCCGTGAATACGTGCGCCTGTTCGGCCGTCCGCCGGCGCACGACATCCGCTACCTGCGCCAGACCGGCCTGCCCACCTGAGCGCCGCGCGCGCGCCTTCTTCTTTCCTGTTTCTTCCCGCTTTCGCGTGCTTGCAGGATCGCGCATGAAGTGCGCAGGAACGCGCTACCGCGGTGCAGCACGCGCGGCCCACACTTGTGCCATGGACCGACTCAAAGCCCTCGAGATCTTCAAGACGGTGGCCGACAAGCGCAGTTTCGTGAAGGCGGCCGAAGCGTTGAACCTGTCGAACCCGGTGGTCTCGCGCTCGGTGCGCGAGCTCGAGGCCGTGCTGGGGGTGCGCCTGATGCAGCGCACGACGCGCCGCGTCGCGCTGACGGCCGAAGGACTGGACGTGCTCGAACGCGCCCGCCGGCTGCTCGACAGCTACGCCGAACTGACCGCGGCCAGCAGCCAGAGCGCCTCGGACATGGCGGGGGCGATCCGGCTCACCGCGCCGAGCTACTTCGGCGTGCTGCCGCTCGCGCCCGTGCTGTCGGGCTTCATGGCCGAGCATCCCCGGGTGCAGGTCGAGCTGCTGCTGACCGACGAGCCGCTGGATTTGGTGGCGCAATCGATCGACCTTGCGGTGCGCGTGGCCGACGAGCTGCCGGGCAGCCTGATCGCGCGCCGCGCCGGCGAGGTGCGCTTCGGCGTCTACGGCGCGCCGCACTACCTGCGCAGCCGCGGCCTGCCGCGCCAGCCGTCGGACCTCGCGCAGCACGCCTGCCTGGTGCACGGCGTGCGCGGACGCAGCCGCGCCTGGCGCTTCAGCCACCCGGTCACGCAGCAGGCGATCGAGATCGACGTGCCCGCGACCCTGCAGGCCAGCGACACCCATGCGCTGCTGGCTGCCGCCCGCCACGGCTCGGGGCTGGCGCTGCTTCCGGCGGCGCTTGCGGAGCCGGCGCTGCAGCAGGGTGAGCTGCAGCAGGTGCTGGGCGCCTGGGGGCCGGCGCCGGTCGGGGTGCACCTGGCCTACTGCTCGCGGCGCCAGCCGCTGCGCGTGCGGCGGCTGATGGAGCGCTTCGCCGAGGCCTTCGACGCGCCTCCGCCCGCGGCGCTGCCGGGACCGGTGCCGGCGCTCGCCTGAGCAGCGCTGCGGCCGGGCAGCCGTTAAGCTCGCGTCTCGTCCGCGATGGCGAGGAGACGCCGATGGCTGTGAGAGTGGTCAGGCTGGGCACGCCGCGCGCGCCCGACGAAGGATTGCGGCTGGGCACCGTGCGCCGGCCGCCGCGCGGGGTGCCCAAGAGCGAGTACGCCGCGCAGGACTGGTACGACCTCTGGTATCCCAACCTGGCGCCCAGCGTCGAGACGATGAAGCTGGCGCAGGAGGCGCAGCGCTCGGGCGACGCGCGCGCCTGGCAGGCGTTCGAGAAGCGCTTCCGCGCCGAGCTGGCCGCGCCGGACCCCAGCCGCACGCTGGACCTGCTGGCGGCGCTGTCGCACCAGACCAACTTCTCGGTGGGCTGCTACTGCGAGGACGAATCGCGCTGCCACCGCTCGATCCTGCGCGCGCTGCTGGCCGAGCGCGGCGCGCAGTTCGCCTAGGACGCCGACGCGTCCGGGGCCGGCGTGTCGTCGTCCGCCTGCGGCGGGCGCCACAGCGACCAGCGCGCGACCTTGCCGCGGCGCATCTCGACCGTCACGTGCGAGCCGCCCGGGTCGGTCCAGCGATACTGCTCGGGGGCATCGCCGAGCTTCTGGCCCAGGCTGCGCGTCATCGTCACGATCTCCATCATGCTCATGCCGGGCTTCAGCCGGGCATTGAGCATCACCGCGCTGCCGATGTAGCCGACCGGCGCGTGGCCCGCACTGCGCATCACGCGCACCGCCTTGTTGAACTGCAGCAGCAGCCAGAACACGATGAACGTGAACGCGAACACCACACCCTGCCAGCCGTAGCCGACCCAACCCACCACCAGCGCTGCAATGGCCAGCGCCCAGCCGATCACCGGATTCATGCCCGCGATGGTAGTGAGGTTGGCGCCCGGCCGCGATGTGGATGCCCGCAACGCGCTCAGCGGGCCATGCGCCCGGTGCGCAGGGCGACCGCCCAGTCGGGGCGGCCGTGGGCCTCGGCCTGCCGCGCGGCGGCCTCCCAGTCGTAGGCCACGGCGCGCAGCTGCACCGACCAGCCGGCCATCTCGCGTTCGATCACCGCATAGCGGGCATGCGGGGCGCCGGTCTCGATGCGGTGTGGCTGGCCGTGGTCGTCGTCGTAGGCCTGCAGCCCGACGCTGCCGGGGTTCACCACCAGGCGCCCGTCGGCCAGCTGCATCACGCGCGGCACGTGGCTGTGCCCGCAGACGATCACCTGCGCGGCCACGTCGCCCATGCGGGTGCGCACCTCCTCCTCGGTGGCGGCGCGCACCGCGGCCCGCCCGCCGGGCTGGCGCGCGGGCTCCAGGGATTCCATGCCGTAGGTGAGGTCGCTGCCCGGCGTGCCGTGGCAGCACAGCACCGCGTCTTCGGCGCAGCGCAGCGTCGCGGGCAGCGCGGCGATCCAGGCCAGGTGCCCGGGCTGCAGGCGCTCGACCGTGTGGCGGTCGGTGCGGCCCAGCTGCTCCAGCGGTTGCAGCAGCTGGCGTTCGTGGTTGCCGCGCACCGTGGGCAGCCGCAGCGGCATCAGGCGTTCGGCCGTCTCGGCCGTCTCGGCCGGCCACAGCGGGCCGGACAGGATGTCGCCCAGGTTGACGATCGCGTCGACGCCCGTGGCGACGATGTCGGCCAGCACGGCGTCGAGCGCGGGCAGGTTGCCGTGGATGTCGGAGATCAGGGCCAGTCGCATGGCAGCTCGCAGGCAGCGGGTCGACCCGCCCACTTTACCGGCGCGGGCGGCTGCCGGCCAGCCCGGTCAGCGCTTGCTGCGGGCGCGTTCCACCTTGGCGATGCGCAGCTCGAAGGCGCTGTACCACTGCTGGTGGCCCAGCCGCTGCGCCTCGCGGTGCTCGGCGTGCGCCTTCCAGGCGGCGATGTCCTCCAGCGAGCGCCAGTACGACACCGTGATGCCCAGGCCGTCGGTACCGCGGGCGCTTTCCACACCAAGGAAGCCCGGCTGCTGCGCGGCGAGCTCCACCATGCGCTCGGCCATCCCGGCGTAGCCGTGGTCGCCCGGCGTGCGCAGGCTGGTGAAGATGACCGCATAGTAGGGCGGCTCGGGCGTGCGCGCGGGCTGGCTCATCGTCGTTGCGGAGCAGGCGGGCGGGGCCTCATTGCACCACGAAAGCCCCCCACCGTGCACCCCTCAGCGCGAGACCATCTCGCGCATGCGCCGGCGCAGCTCGCGCTCGCGCCGCTGCTCCTCGCGCCAGTCGTGCCGCACGCCGAGCCACAGCGCCAGCGCCATCAGCACGATGACCAGCGCGAACGGCAGCGCGAACACGATGGTGGCGGTCTGCACGGCCTGCACGCCGCCGGTCAGCAGCAGGCTGGCCGCGATGCCCGCGATCAGCAGGCCCCAGACCAGCTTCACCCGCATGCCGGGGTCGGGGTTGCCGCCGCTGCTCATCATGCCGAGCACCAGCGTGGCCGAGTCGCCCGAGGTGACGAAGAACACCACCACCAGCACCGTCGCGACCACCGACATCAGCAGGCCCAGCGGCAGCGCGTCGAACATCGCGAACATCGCGGTGGACACGTCGGCCGAGACCGCCTCCGACAGCGGCACGCCCTGGAAGATCTCCAGCTGCAGCGCCGTGCCGCCGAACACCGCGAACCACAGGAAGCCGGCCAGCGTGGGCGCCAGCACGGTGCCGACGACGAACTCGCGGATCGTGCGCCCGCGCGAGACGCGCGCGATGAACAGGCCCACGAACGGGGACCACGACACCCACCAGGCCCAGTAGAAGATGGTCCAGCTGCCCACCCAGGTGCTGTCGCGGAACGGCGTCATGCGCAGGCTCATGCGCACGAACTCGCTGATGTAGGCGCCCAGCGTGCTGGTGAAGGTGTCGATGATGGTCACCGTCGGCCCGACCAGGGTGACCAGCAGCGCCAGCCCGGCGGCCAGCACCAGGTTCGCGCTGGACAGCCACTTGATGCCGCGCTCGACCCCGCTGATGGCCGAGGTCAGGAAGGCCACCGTGGTCACCGCGATGATCAGCAGCTGCCAGCCGATGCCCACCGGCACGCCGAACACCTTGTGCAGGCCGCTGTTGATCTGCAGTGAGCCGATGCCCAGCGAAGCGGCCACCCCGAAGGCCGTTGCCACGATGGCCAGCACGTTGAACAGCGGTGACAGGCGCTGCACTGCATGCCAGGGCAGCGAGTCGGTGGCGGCGCTGATCAGCGCCGGCTTGTTGCGGCGGAACTGGAAGAAGGCCAGCGCCAGGCCCACGACGCTGTACACCGCCCACGGGTGCAGGCCCCAGTGGAAGAAGGTGTAGCGCATCGCGGCGTTGGCGGCCTCGGGCGTGTGCGGCGCCACGCTGGGCGGCGGGCTGGTGTAGTGCGAGATCGGCTCGGCCACGCCCCAGAACACCAGGCCGATGCCCATGCCGGCGGCAAACAGCATCGCGAACCACGCCCCGAGCGAGAACTCGGGCTCGTCGTCCTCGCCGCCGAGCTTGAGGTCGCCGTAGCGGCTGAAGGCCAGCAGCAGTGCCATCAGCACCAGGCCCAGCACCACCCACAGGTAGAACCAGCCGAAGTTGCGGGTCACGGCGTCGAGCGCCATCGTGAAGGCCTGGGCCAGCGATTGCGGGGCCACCAGGCCCCACAGCACCACCACCAGGATCACACCCGCAGAGAGGATGAGTTGCATCGGCGTCTCCTTCGCGGAAAAAGGAGCGCATCCTAAAGCGCAAGCCGTGCGCCGGCCGCATGGCCGTGCGCAATGCCGCAGTATCGCGGTGAGACTTTGCCCGGTGTCTCGGTTACAACCCTCGCACCAGCTCGATGGCCTGCTCGACCCGCTCGACCGCGTGGATCGTCAGCCCCTCGATCGGTCGCCTGGGCGCGTTGGCCTTGGGCACCACCGCGACGCTGAAGCCCAGCTTGGCCGCTTCCTTCAGGCGCTCCTGGCCGCGCGGGGCGGGGCGGATCTCGCCGGCCAGGCCCACCTCGCCGAAGGTCAGGAACCCGCGCGGCAGTGGCTTGCCGCGCAGGCTGCTCTGGATCGCGAGCATCACCGCCAGGTCCGCGGCCGGCTCGCTGATGCGCACGCCGCCCACCGCATTGACGAACACGTCCTGGTCGTAGCAGGCGATGCCGGCATGGCGGTGCATCACCGCCAGCAGCATCGCAAGCCGGTTCTGTTCCAGCCCCACCGACAGGCGCCGCGGCGCGGGGATGGGCGAGCTGTCCACCAGCGCCTGCACTTCCACCAGCATCGGGCGTGTGCCCTCCAGCGTGACCAGCACGCACGAGCCCGGCACCGGCTCGCCGTGCGTGGACAGGAAGATCGCGCTCGGGTTGGCCACGCCCTTGAGGCCGCGCTCGGTCATCGCGAACACGCCGATCTCGTTGACCGCGCCGAAGCGGTTCTTGAACGCGCGCACCAGGCGGAAGGCGCTGTGGGTGTCGCCCTCGAAGTACAGCACGGTGTCGACGATGTGCTCCAGCACGCGCGGGCCGGCCAGCGACCCTTCCTTGGTCACGTGGCCCACCAGCACCATCGCCGTGCCGGTGGCCTTGGCCGTGCGCGTCAGCTGCGCCGAGCACTCGCGCACCTGCGCCACCGAGCCGGGGGCGGAGGTGAGCTGGTCGGAATAGATGGTCTGGATCGAGTCGATCACCGCGACCGCGGGCTTCTCGTCCTCGATGGTGGCGAGGATCTTCTCCAGCTGGATCTCGGCCTGCACGCGCACCCTGGAGCCGTCCAGCCCCAGCCGGCGCGCGCGCAGCGCCACCTGCGCGCCGGACTCCTCGCCGGTGACGTACAGCGTGCGCACCTGGTGGCTCAGCGCATCCAGCGCCTGCAGCAGCAGCGTGGACTTGCCGATGCCCGGGTCGCCGCCGATCAGCACCACGCCGCCGGCGACGATGCCGCCGCCCAGCACGCGGTCCAGCTCGTCGATGCCGGTGGGCGTGCGCGCGACGTCGACCGCCTCGATCTCCGACAGCGTCGTCACCGGGGCCGACTTGGCCAGCGCCTGGAAGCGGTGCTTCGCGGCGCTTTCGGCGACGGTTTCCTCCAGCGTGTTCCAGGCGTTGCAGTGCGGGCACTTGCCCAGCCACTTGGGGCTGGTGCCGCCGCATTCGGTGCAGGTGTAGACGGTCTTTTCCTTGGCCATGGCGCGATTGTCACCGGGCGGCGCGTCTCACCCGCCCGCGCGCACGACGGCCAGCGCCACCAGCCCCAGGCCGAGCACGACCACCAGCGCGGCCAGCACCCAGGTGCGCACGCGCAGCGTCTGCACCGCATCGACCAGCCGCGCGTTGTGCTGCGCCAGCTGCTCGATCAGCTCCGACGAGGCGTGCAGCTCGTCGGACAGATGCTGCACGCGCGCTTCCAGCGCCGCCAGGCGCTGCTCGGGCGTGCCGTCGGCGATCGCCTCGGCAGGCGGTGCAGGCGGCTCGCTGCGCACCTTGCTCCACAGCTGCTTGGCTCCGCGCACGATGGCCGGGGTGGCCTCGATCACGTCGCCCCAGGGGATGACCTTGAATGCGGTGATCCAGCTGATTGCCATGTCGGGCTCCTCGATGCGCGCGGCTTCAGCTGCCGCGCATCTCCTTGTAGCGCTGTTCCAGTTCCTGCCGCAGCTGGCGGCGCACCTTGGCCGCCTCGAAGCGGCGCTTCTCGTCGGGCGTCCGCGGCTGCAGCGGCGGCACCGCCACCGGCTTGCCGGCGTCGTCGACCGCCACCATCGTGAAGAAGCAGCTGTTGGCGTGCCGCACCACCTGCGTGCGGATGTTCTCGGCCACCACCTTGATGCCCACCTCCATCGACGAGGTGCCGGTGTAGTTGACGCTGGCCAGGAACGTCACCAGCTCGCCGACATGGATCGGCTGGCGGAACATCACCTGGTCCACCGACAGCGTCACCACGTAACGCCCCGCATAGCGGCTTGCGCAGGCATAGGCCACCTGGTCCAGCAGCTTGAGGATGGTGCCGCCGTGGACGTTGCCCGAGAAGTTGGCCATGTCCGGCGTCATCAGCACGGTCATGGTCAGTTGGTGGGAGGGAAGGTGCTCCATGGGATGCGGGAAAGGTGGTGCCCAGGGCGTCATGATGCCAGCCCCGTCCGGCCCGGGGCAGGGGGCGGGGGCCCGCCGCTGGCGGCCGCGGGCCCGGGCGGGCGGACGTTTCGCACGGACGGCGGCGTGCGCGGCCGCACCGCAGGGGTGTTGTACCCTCAAGGGCAGGCCGTTGCCTGCCGAAAGCAGGGGGGGCAGGGCGCCGGTTCGAGCCGGCGCCTTTTCTGTTTGGACTGACCGAAGAAGGACCCAATCGTGATTGCGAAGTGCGTGTGGCCGCTGGTGGCCGGGGTGAGCCTGATGGGGGCGGCGATCGCCGAGGAGGCCGACGCCAGGTGGGTGGAGCTGGCGGCCACCGATGCGGCCGCCTGGTACGGCAAGACCGGCAGCGGTCGCGTGACGAACGTGGACGGCAAGAAGGGCAACGGCTACGCCTATGTCTACCAGCTCGAGGACAAGAAAAAGCACACCTATAGCTACGGGCAGGTGGTGGTGCTGCTCGAGTCCTGCCCCAAGGGCTACGGCTACGTCTACTACAACGACACGCAGGGCCAGTACGTCAACAAGGGTCAGTTCGTGCGCTTCGGCGACACCGTGGTCGATGCGCTGGGCAGCGCGGCCTGCGCCAGCTGGGACAGCGAGACCGGCAAGCGCTCGCGCGTGGAGGCCGAAGGCACCTGGAAGGTCGTCGCCACCGCCAAGGGCACGGGCAACCGCTTTTCGCTGAAGACCGACACCGTGCGCAAGGCCCCCTACGACGGCCAGCAGGCCCTGCACGTGCTGTTCGCGTTCGAGGACGTCACGGCCGACACCACCGACTACGGCGAATTCGTGGTGCCGCTGGCGGACTGCCGGCGCGGCTACGGCACCGTCCACGAGCTCGACTTCAGCGGCCAGCAGGTCAGCAAGTCCGACTTCGTGCTGGACGGGAACTCGGTGATTTCGGCGATCGCGGCGAACATGTGCGCGTACAACTAAGGGACGTTCTGGCTGCCGTGCCCCTTTTTTGCGGGCACGGCCGGTGCAGCCAGGTGTCGGCTCGCTCGTTTGAAAGCGTCAGGGCTTCCAGCCGCCGGAATTCGACAGCGTTGCTGGAATGACTTTGCGCGGAAGCGCCCTGCCGAGCAGGAGTGGTGGGATTCGCGGCTGTGCATGGAAAGGTCTGGAAACTGACCGATACATAAAGACTCTTCGCCGATCCAGATAATCCTGCACTGACACGGATACCAAGGGGAGGGGCGAGTGCAGTGCCGAACCGTCACTGGCGTCACGTTCGGGCCTCGCAGCAAGGCCGCGATCGAGGAGATACGAAAAAAGCATCATCTGGCGACGATGCTGCAGGTGATGGTTCCTGCAGGCGCGTTCGTGAACATCTTTCTCGGCAATGATGCACTGAAAGCAGCCTATAACATCCAGTCGACGGATTTTGAGATGATGGCGCGAGCCATGGCGGCGGTGCCGACGATCGAGCGCGCCGTCATTGTTCGTATTGCGCAGCTCGCTGCGCTGGACACCGTGGGACAAGAGTCGACGTTCTGGAGGGAGTTTGCACGAGGCATATTGCATGGATGCGCTGCGGCGACGCATTAAGTGCCCGGTGTTGACGTTGGCGCTCTTCGGGGCAACCGCCGTGTTCGCAGCCCAGCAAGAGCGAGACGGCCTCTCCGGGCGGGCAGTGCACCACGCTTACCAGCGATACCAGGCAGCACGCAGCGAATTTGAAAGGCGCGTGGATCTCTGCATGCAGGCGCAACGGCGTGAAGTCCGGGCCGACGTATTCAACAGGATGGGCCTCAGCCAAAAACAACAGGAGGTTGCGGCCTTCGTTCTTTCTGTTCGTGCCGTCAGTGCCTGCGAAGCACCTGCCAAAGGGCAACTGATGGTTGCTTATGGCGTTTACCGGGATGTCGCGCAACGCGCCGGCGTTTCTGTGGACCCGAAGAGCGAACGTTACGTCGCACAGCTTCTTGAGCGGGAACGCATGGCGCTGGAACGGGAGGTGTCCGACTACGCCAACTTGAGCGAGGAGCTTCGCCAGAAGCTGGAAAGCATCCCCGAATTGCAGCAACCGTTTGACTTCGTGAGCCTGCTGGATCGATTGCGCTCGCGTCAGTGATGGCTGGCCCACGCCCCCTGACCGGGGGACGCGGACGGCCGGTGTCGGATGGGGGATGGCTGCCTGCGGGTGGGGCCGGCCTCTGGCCACCTCAATGACCCGCCCCCACCAGCACACCAAAGACGACCACGCTGCAGCCCAGCAACCCCCACCCGACCATCCGGTAGCCCCGCAGCGACACCGCACCCAGCCGGGGCGACAGCCAGGCGCCGCCGTCGCGTGCCGCCTGCGGGCAGCAGACCAGCGTCGTGGCCCACAGCGGCAGGCTGTACACCGCCCACACGGCGGGCAGGATGCGGTGGGCGGCCGGCGAGGGCAGGGTGTTCAGCCACGCCGTCCAGGGATCCGCCCAGTCGAGCAGGGCCATCGCGGCGTACAGTCCGAGCAGCACGACCAGCGCGGCGGCCTGCTGCGGCCCGGGCGGCGCGAGGCCGTGGTCGCGCCACTGCCGGTAGACGAGCCAGAGAAAACCGGCGAAGAGCGGGGACAGCAACAGCAGCGTCAGCAGTGCGGCCGTCATGCCGGGTGGGCGCGGGGCGTCAGTCGGACTGCAGTTCCTGCACCGCCACCGGCACGCGCGGCGCCACCGCGCACATCAGTTCATAGCCCACGGTGCCGGCGGCCTGGGCGACCTCGTCGATCGGCAGCAGGCTGCCGCGCGGGCCGTGGCCCCACAGCGTGACCTCGCTGCCCAGGCCGGCCTGCGGCACGGGGGTGAGGTCCACGGTGATCATGTCCATCGAGACGCGCCCGACGAGGCGGGTGCGCACGCCGTCGACCAGCACCGGGGTGCCGGTGCCGCAGTGGCGCGGGTAGCCGTCGGCATAGCCGCAGGCGACCACGCCGATGCGCGTCCGCGCGTCGGCGCGGAAGGTGCTGCCGTAGCCGACCGTGTCGCCGGGCTGCAGCTGCTGCACGCCGATGACGCGCGAGCGCAGCGTCATCGCGGGGCGCAGGTTCCAGTCGGCAATCGTGCGCACGGGGAAGTCGGGCGAGCTGCCGTAGACCAGGATGCCGGGGCGCACCCAGTCGCCGCGCACGTCGGGGCGCGCGGCGGCAAAGCGCAGCACCGCGGCGCTGTTGGCCAGCGAGCGCTCGCCGGGCAGGCCCTCGGTGGCGGCGTTGAAGGCGGCCACCTGGTGCTCGATGCCGGTGTCGGTGTCGGCATCGGAGAAGTGGGTGATCAGCGAGATCTCGTCCACCTGCGTCAGGCCCGACAGCCGCATCCACGCGGTGCGGAACGCGCCGGGCGTGAAGCCGAGGCGGTTCATGCCCGTGTTGAGCTTCAGGAACACGCGGTGCGGCCAGGTGGTCTTGTGCGTGGCGAGCCAGTCGATCTGCTCGTTGCAGTGCACCACGTGCCAGATGTTGAGTCGGGAGCAGACCTCCAGGTCGCGCGGCTCGAAGCAGCCCTCGAGCAGCAGGATGGGGCCCCGCCAGCCCAGCGCGCGGATGCGCTCGGCCTCGGCCAGGTCCAGCAGCGCGAACCCGTCGGCGCCTTGCAGCCCGGGGTAGGCACGTTCGATGCCATGGCCGTAGGCGTTGGCCTTGACGACCGCCCAGACCTTGGCGCCGGGTGCACAGGCGCGGGCGCGTGCCAGGTTGTGGGCCAATGCGTCGGGATGGATGAGGGCTTGGATCGGGCGCGGCATGAACGCCGATTCTGCCAGCGGCCACGCCGAACAAGTGCGGGATTTGTGCCCGGATCACGGGATTGAGCGTGCTATAAAGCCGGGCGCGCCGGGCGGGCGCCCCCCTGGCGCACGCCGCGACCTGATCGCGAGAAGTTCACGAAAAGCCCACACGACCGCCGAAAGAAGCCGAGTGCTTGCAGTGATTTGAATGAAAAAAGGCTTCTACACCATCATGTCGGCGCAGTTCTTCAGCTCGCTGGCCGACAACGCGTTGTTCGTCGCGGCGGTGGAACTGCTACGCACGTCCGGCGCAGCCGAATGGCAGCGCGCCGCGCTGGTGCCGATGTTCGCGCTGTTCTACGTGGTGCTGGCCCCGTTCGTCGGCGCCTTCGCGGACTTCATCCCCAAGGGCAAGGTCATGTTCATCTCGAACACGATCAAGGTCGTGGGGTGCCTGATGATGCTGTTCGGCACGCACCCGCTGATGTCGTACGCGATCGTCGGGCTGGGCGCGGCGGCCTACTCGCCGGCCAAGTACGGCATCCTCACCGAGCTGCTGCCGCCGTCGCAACTGGTCAAGGCCAACGGCTGGATCGAGGGGCTGACGATCGCCTCGATCATCCTGGGCGTGCTGCTGGGCGGCCAGCTGGTCGGCCCGGCGGTGGCGCCGTACCTGCTCGCGATCGAGCTGCCGGGCGTGCACCTGGGCATCGACACGCCGGCTGAGGCGGCGATCGCGTCGATCATCCTGTTGTACGTGGTCGCGGCGCTGTTCAACCTCTACATCCCGCGCACCGACGCACCGCTGCAGCCGCTGCCGGGCACGCTGCTGGAGATGGTGCGCGACTTCCGCACCTGCAACCGCCGCCTGTGGCGCGACAAGCTGGGCCAGATCTCGCTGGCGACCACGACGCTGTTCTGGGGCGTGTCGGGCAATCTGCGCTACATCGTGCTGGCCTGGGCCGCGGTGGCGCTGGGCTACGGCACCACCGAGGCCTCGTCGCTGGTGGGCGTGGTCGCGGTGGGCACCGCCGTCGGGGCGGTGATCGCCTCGCTGCACATGCGGCTGGACGTGGCCACGCGCGTGATCCCGCTGGGCATCGCGATGGGGCTGCTGGTCATCGTGCTCAACTTCATCACCAACGCCTGGCTGGCCGCGCCCTTCCTGATCCTGCTGGGCGGGCTGGGTGGCTACCTGGTGGTGCCGATGAACGCACTGCTGCAGCACCGCGGCCACAACCTGATGGGCGCGGGCCGCTCGATCGCGGTGCAGAACTTCAACGAGCAGGCCTGCATCCTGGGCCTGGGCGCCTTCTACGCGGCGCTGACCAAGTTCGGCCTGTCGGCCTTCGGCGCGATCACGATGTTCGGGCTGGTGGTGGCCGGCACCATGTGGCTGATCAAGCACTGGCACGAGCGCAACCTCGAGCGCCACGCCGACGAGGTCGAGAAGCTGCTGGAACTGGCGCGCAGCGACCACCACTGATTTCCTTCGCCCGCATGGCGCACCGGCCGAGGTCGTGCCGGTGGGCGCACACCGGAGCGGACATTGCCGCTCCGCGACAATGGTGGGATGCCGACGCGTTCCCCCTGGTCGATTCCTGCACTGCTGCTCAATGCCCTGGTCTGGGGCCTGTCCTGGTGGCCGCTGCGCGAGCTGCATGCGCGCGGGCTGCACCCCCTGTGGAGCACCGTCATCGTCTACGCCATCGCGGCGCTGGCGCTGCTGGCCTGGCGTCCGCAGGGCTTGCGTCAGCTGCTGAGCCAGCCGCAGCTGTGGATCCTCTCGGTGGCCTCGGGCACCACCAACGCGGCGTTCAACTGGGCCGTCAGCATCGGCGAGGTGGTGCGCGTGGTGCTGCTGTTCTACCTGATGCCGCTGTGGTCGGTGCTGCTGGCGCGCGTGCTGCTCAACGAGCACTTCACGCTGCACGGGCTGCTGCGCGTGGTGCTGGCGCTGGCCGGCGCGGCCATCGTGCTCAAGCCCGAGGGCGCGCCGTGGCCGGTGCCGCACGGGCTGGCGGACTGGCTGGCCCTGCTCGGGGGCCTGGCCTTCGCGACCAACAGCGTGATGCTGCGCCGCCTGGCCGGGCGCACGCGCGAGGAAGGGCGTGCGCTGGCGATGCTCACCGGCTGCGTGGCGATGGCGCTGGTGCTGGCCACCGGGCTGGGGCCGGCGCGCGGCGTGACGCCGCCGCCCGTGCCGCAGTGGGGCTGGCTGGCGATCGCCGTGGGGCTGGCGCTGACTTTCGTGTGCTCCAACATGGCCTACCAGTTCGGTGCCGCGCGCCTGCCGGCGCAGGTGACGGCCGTGGTGATGCTGACCGAGGTGGTGTTCGCCTCGATCTCGTCGGTGCTGTGGGGCGGGGAGGTGCTCAGGGGCCAGACACTGGCCGGCGGGGCGCTGATCGTGGGCGCCGCGCTGCTGGCGGCGCTGGGGCCGGCCCGCCTGGGCGCGAAGGCAGCGGGCGCGCAGCGCTCCGGTCCGGCCTAGGGCGGGGTGCCGCAGGCCGGGGCACGACGCGGCGAGGGCCGCGTCGCGGGGGCGGAGTTCAGGTCGCGGATTCGAGCTGGGGCATGGCCAGGCGCGACTTGGTCAGCACCATGCCGAGGTTGGCCGAGCGACGGCAGACGAACACCGCCACGTATTCCGGGTTGGCCTTGCCGCGGATGAACACGTGGATCAGGTTGTCGCTGTTGACGATGATTTCCTGGAAGTAGTGGTGCCCGTCGTCGGCCACGCCGCGGGAGCGCTTGAACAGCTTCTCGATCAGGGAGACGTTGGGGCCGTTGAACAGGTCGGCCGTCGCGGCCGCCACCAGGTCGATGACCTCGCGCGGGTGCGAATCGACGGTCTTGATCGCCATGAGCATGCCGGAGGACACGTCGACGAAGCCGGCGGCAACGCATTCGGGGATGCTGGACACGGCGGTTTGCAGGGCGGACTCGAGGCTCATGGAAGGGCTCCCTTGATATGGATGTGGAAGTGGATGGAAGAGGGGAAAGCGGGGCGCCTCAGAGCAGCTGCTGCGTCAGCGCCTGCTCGTAGGCGAACAGGAACTGCTCCTGCTCCTGGCTCTGCACGAAGGCCGGGTCGATGCGACGGATGCGCTTGAGCGCCTCGTCGGCGGCCAGGCCGCCTTCGCGGATCAGCCAGGCGGCCAGCACGGTGCCGGTGCGGCCGAGGCCGGCGAGGCAGTGCACCGCGAGCGACTCGCCCTTGTCGAGCAGGCGCTGCATGTGGGTCAGCAGCATGTGGGTCTGCGCGACGGTGGGCGGTTCGCGGTCGCGGATCGGCAGGTGCAGGTTGGTCAGCCCGTGGCGGCGCAGCGCGGCCTGGTCCAGGTCGCGCTCGGTCAGCGTGATCAGCTTGGTGATGCCCACGCGCTTGAGCGCCGCAAGGTCGTAGTCGATGTCGGCCACCGCGCCCGGCATCGGGCAGCCGGCCAGGCGCCCGGGCACCACCCAGGAGAAGCCGCGCGGCGCGAGCGAGCTGGGCAGGGCCGTGGCGGCGATGCTGTTGGCCAGCTCGAAGCCGTTGTTGGTCTGCAGCACCTTGTAGCGGCGCACCGGCGGTGCGGGCACCGCGGGGGCCGGCGCCGGGGTCGCGACGGCCGGAGGCGGTGCGGCTGCGGCGGCAGGTGCCGGTGGCGCGGCGGCGGCCTCCTCGTCCTGGCGGCGCGCGGCGGCGATGGCGTGCAGCGCTGCCTCGGGCAGCGGCGGGGGTGGCGTGGCGTCGTCGGCCAGCGTGCTCGGGTCGGCGTCCGGGGCAGGCAGGTGGCAGCTGCCGGTGGTGACGAACTGGCGCACCACCGCGTTGGGCGGGCGGTCGAAGAATTCGTCGACGCTGCAGCTGGCCTGGATCCGTCCACCGGCCAGCAGCATCATGTGGGTGGCCAGCGAGCGCGCATGGCGCAGGTTGTGCAGCACCACCATCACGGTGGCGTCGGCGCGCAGCCGCCGGATCAGGTCGAACAGGCCGTGCGCGTCGTAGTCCGACAGGCCGGTGGCCGGCTCGTCGATCATCAGGATCTTGGGGCGACGCGCGGCGGCGGCGAGGATCGCGACGGCGCGCTGCAGGCTGGTGTCCAGGTCGACGACGCGGCGACGCAGGTGTGCGAGCAGCGCGGTCTGGTCGAGTTCGCGCAGCAGCTGCTCGGACTGCTCGGCCGTCTGCGCCGGCGTCAGCGGGCCATGCTGCGCGCGCAGCGCCTCGGCGAGCACCTCCAGCACGGTCAGCATCAGGAAGCGCGGCTGCTGCTGGACCAGCTGCAGCCGTTCGTCGCTGCCCCATTCATGGGGCGCGAGCTGCCGGCCCAGGCAGACCACCTTGCCCCAGCCCGCGAAGCGCGTGCTGCGGCGGTTGAGGCCGGCCAGCGAGCGCAGCAGCGTGGACTTGCCGGTGCCCATCGGGCCCATCAGCACGTGCAGGCCTCCGGCCTCGAGTTCGAAATCCACGTCGGCCAGGATGACCCGCGTGCCGAACGCCACCCCGAGATGCTGGACGCTCAGGACGGCGTGGCTCTCGTAGACGTGGGCCGACTCGGCAGAGGGGAGGACGGGGGACGCGGACACGTGCAGCAGGGGACGGATCAGGCGAACAGGCGGTGCTCCGCCCCGGGCCGGGGGCGCAAGCAGGCGCCATTCTGGTGCTGCGTGCCGCACCGCAACAACGCGTTGCGGAAAATTCGGGCCGATATCGTGCGGTAATTCTTCTGATCTTAGGTTTTTCCCTCTGATGTTTGATTTATGCCACGCGATGGTGCGCCTGGCGCACTCGCGTGCAGCGCGGCAAGGGGCAGCCACGCCGCGCGTCAGCGCGCCTCGGTGGTGAGGCGGCGCACTTCGGCGAGCAGTTCCTCGTCCGCGTAGGGCTTGGTCAGGAACACGTCGACGCCGGCCGCTTCGGCGCTGCCGAGGTGCTTGTGGGTGGCGCGCGAGGTGATCATCACCACCGGCAGGTCCTTCCACAGGCGCGACTCGCGCAGCCGGCGCGTCAGCTCCAGCCCGTTGAGGTTGGGCATCTCGAGGTCGGTCAGCACCACGTCGGCCTTGCGGCGGATCAGCGCGTCCAGCGCATCGAAGCCGTCGCGCGCGGTGGTGACGTCGTAGCCGGCATCGTGCAGCAGCTGCTGCAGCGTCTGGCGCACCGAGATCGCGTCGTCGACCACCAGCACGTGCTTGCGCTCCATCGTCATGCGCCGGCGCAGCTGCGCCGAGGCCTCGCGCCGCACCGGCGAGGCCGAGGCGTGCTCGAGTGCCTCGAGGTCGAGCAGCAGCAGCAGGCGGCCGTCGGGGCGGAAGGCGCCGCCGGCCAGGCCGCGCACGCGGCGCAGCAGGCGGCCGATGTCCTGCAGGATCAGGTCGCGCGAGTCGACGATGCGGTCCACCTCCAGCGCGACCTCGCCGTGCGCGCCACGCGCGATGACCACCGGGCGGGCGCCGGTGCCGCCGTCGCCCACGGGCAGGCCGAGCCAGGCGGCGAGCTTCTGGTAGCGCAGCTCGCGCCCGCCGTAGCGGAACACCGGGCCCTGGGCGCCCACCGCCACCGTGCCCTGGCCGGCGGCCAGCGCCATCACCACCGCATCGCTGGGCAGCGCGTAGACCTGCTCGTCGACCTGGACCAGCAGCGCATGCTGCACGCCGGTGGTGGCCGGCACCTGCAGCACGAAGGTGGTGCCCGCCCGCGCGACGCTGTGGATGTCGATGCGGCCCTTCATGCCGCGCAGGCGGTCGGCCACCACGTCCAGGCCGACGCCGCGGCCGGAGATCTCGGTCACCTCGGTGCGGGTCGAGAAGCCGGGCAGCAGGATCAGGCGCGCGAGTTCCGTCTCGTCGAGCTGCGCGTCACGCTCGACCAGGCCGAGGCCGGCGGCACGCTCGCGGATCGCGGCGTGGTCCAGCCCGCGGCCGTCGTCGCGGCATTCCACGCGGATGACCTGGCTTTCGCGGGTGAAGCGCAGCCGCACGGTGCCGGTGCGCGGCTTGCCGGCGGCCTCGCGCTCGTCGGGCGGCTCGATGCCGTGGTCCACCGCGTTGCGCAGCAGGTGCAGCAGCGGCTCGGTCAGGCGGTCCAGCACGTCGGTGTCGACCTGCACGTGCTCGCCCTCGATCTCCAGCCGCACTTCCTTGCCGGTGGCCGCGGCGGTCTGGATCACGTTGCGGCGCAGGCGCGCCACCACCTGCCGCACCGGCACCAGGCGCGCGCCGAGCAGCTCGCGGTGCTGGCCGACCAGCTCCTGTCCCTGCTTGCGCAGCGCCTGCAGCGCCTGCTGCGCTTCGGCGCGCGCGGCGCGGGCGTGCTCGACCTCGTCGGCGACGGTCTCGCCGGCAAAGCGCGAGAGGGTCTGCAGCTCGTTGTAGCGGTCCATCTCGAGCGGATCGAACTGCGAGCCTTCGGCCTGTGCGTGGGCCTGCAGGCTCACGCCCTGGCGGTCGATCGCGATCTCGAGGTCGCGCAGCCGGTCGCGCAGCTGGCGGTTGCTGGACTCGAGCTGCGCGAGGCGCTCCTCGATGCGGCGCATGTGTTCCTCGAGCCGGCCGTGGTGCACCAGCGACTGGGTGGCATGGCGCATCAGCCGGTCGAGGCGGTCGACGCCGATGCGCAGCGTCGGGGCCGCCGGGTTGGGCGGGGTGACGGCGGCGGGCGTGCCCTCGCCGGCAGGCCGGGGCGCGGCCGGGGCGGGCACGGCGGCCGCCGGCGGGTCGAGCGGCGTGGGCAGGGTCTGCGGCGCCAGCGTCTCGACCGCGTCCTGCTTGATCGCGCGCACCCATTGGCCGAGCCGGTCCAGCCAGGCCAGCGCGTTGTCGGGGGCGGCTTCCTCGCCGCGCAGCGCGTAGACCATCTGGTCCAGGCAGGCGACCGCCTGTTCGAGGTCGCGTGCCAGCGCCGGCGGCACCTCGCCGCGGCAGGCCACGGCGTGGTCGAGCACGTCCTCGATGCGGTGCGCCAGGCGCCCGACGCCGCGGATGCCGATGATGTTGCCGCTGCCCTTGAAGGTGTGCGCCGCGCGGCGCGCCTCCTGCAGCGCGTCCAGGTCGACGCGTCCCTCGGCCAGCGCGCGCACCGCGTTGCCCAGCGTCTCGAGCTGGCCGGGGGCGTCCTGCAGGAAGGCGTCGAACAGCGCCGGATCCACGTCGCCCGGCACGGTGAGCGAGACGTCCTCGTCCGACAGCGTCGCGAGGCCGGAATCGGGCGTGGTGCAGGCCTGCAGTTCCGGCGGCAGCGCCGGCGGCTGGCGCAGCAGCGTGTCAAGCTGGCCGAGCTGTTCCTCGCTGAGCATCGCCGGGCTGCGCGCGAGGAAGGCGAGCAGGGGCTCCAGCGCCGCCGCGTCGGCCGGGCGGTCGATGTAGCCGGCCAGCGGGGGCTGCCAGCCCGACAGCCAGCCGAGCACCAGGCCCAGTTCCTCGCCTTCCAGCTCGCCGCCCAGCTCGGCCGTGTCGCGCAGCAGGTCGAACACGATGCCCGCGCCTTCGAGGCCGACCAGCCGGCAGGCCTGGGCCAGGCGGCCGTACAGCGTCGCGGCGGCCTGGGCGTGCGGCACGCCGGCGGGGCCGTCGCTGAGCCAGTGCATCAGCGCGGCGTCGATCTCCGGCGCGGCCAGGCTGAACTCCTCCTGCAGCACCTGCAACAACTGGTCGAGTTGCGTCATCGCGGTCTCCGGCAGGGCGGGGCTCACGCGGCGGGTGGCTGCCCCTCGGGGGCGGGCGGTGGCTCGGGCAGCTTGAACTGGCCGACGGCTTCGGACAGCCGGTGCGCAAACTCGACCAGCGTGGCGGTCGATTCGGTCTGCTGCTCGATCGCGAGGATGGTCTGCGCCGAGCCCCGGTTGAGCTGCTCCACGCCCAGGCGCAGGTCGCGCGCCAGCGTGGCCTGCTGCTCGGAGAACGCGGCGATCTGGCGCACCAGGTTGACCAGCTCGCCGGTGGCGTCGCGCGTGGCGGCCATCTGCACGCCGGCCTGCTGCGCCTGTTCGGACTGGCGCACCACCTGCGAGATCAGGCGGTTCATCGTCAGCAGCGTGTCGCCGGTCTCGACCTGGATGCTCTGCACCAGCTCGGCGATCTGCGCGGTGGCCTGGCGCGCCGACTCCGACAGGCGCTGCACCTCCTCGGCCACCATTGCGAAGCCGTGCCCGGCCTCGCCGGCCGCGGCGGCCTGCATCGAGGCGTTGAGCGCCAGCACGTGGGTGCGCTCGGAGATCGAGTTGATCAGGTTCACGACGGTGGAGATCTCCTGGCTGCGCTCGCCCAGGCGCTTGAAGCGCTTCTCCGTCTCGGCGATGGATTCGCGCAGCAGCTCCATGCCGCGCGTGGTGTCCTGCACCGCGGCGAGCGCGCTCTCGGTGGCGCCGCTGGCGTGCTCGGCCGCCTCGCTGCCGTTCTGCGACAGCGCCGCGACCTGCGCGAGCAGGTAGGTGGCCTGGTTGAGGTTGCTCGCCATCGCCTCCAGCGCGGCGCGCTCCTGCTGCGCGGTGTCGTCCACGCGCACCGCCTGCTCGCCGACGAACTCGCAGGCCACGCGCACCTGCTCGGCGATGCGCTGCACCTCGGCCAGCGTGACGCTCATCTCGTCGCCCAGCTGGTTGATCGACGAGGCCAGCGTGCCGATGATGTCCTCGGTCACCTCGGCGCGGGCGGCGAGGTCCTTGTTGGACATCTGGAACACCGTCTGCAGCAGCGCGACGACCGACTGGTTCAGCGACTCGTTCTCGCGCGCGACGTGGTGCAGCTGGCTCAGGCGCGCGTCGAGCAGGCGGTCCAGCCCATGGCCGACCTCGCCCAGCTCGTCGCGCGGCGCCAGCTGCGTGCGTGCCTGCAGGTCGCCGCCGTGCAGCCGCTCCAGCGTGGCCTGCAGCACCGCGACCGGCCGCAGCATCCGGCGCCCGAACGCGGCCATCAGCGCCGCGCCCAGCAGCAGCGCCGCGATCGCGGCCAGCAGCGCGTGGCCGGCCAGTCCTTCCATCAGCGCCTGCGCTGCGTCGCGCTCGCGCGGCAGCGTCGAGACCATGGCCCAGCGCAGCCCGTCGACCGCCAGCGGCGCGTAGGCGGCCAGCACCTCGCGGCCGGCCGCGTCGGTGTAGGCCACGGTGCCGGTCTGCCCGGCCAGGGCGGCATCGGCCGCGGGCGAGTCGGCCGGCAGCAGCGCGACGCCGCTGCCACGGTGCTGCGCCAGCGCCTTGAGGCCGGCGTCCAGCCCGGCGTGGGCGTCCACGTAGGCGGCCGGGTTGGCGCGCAGCGCCGGCGGGTCGCTGCGCAGGCGCCGGTCGGCGCCGACCAGGTAGGTGTCGGGCACCGGCAGCGCGGGAGTGGCGGCGGGCGTGTCCTGGCCGGCGGCCAGCAGCGGGCCGGTCAGGCGCTCGATGCCGGCGCGCCAGGCGAGCACCCCGACCTGCGTGGGGCCGTCGAACACCGGGACGGCCGCGAACATCACGACGCGGTTGGCCGCCGGCAGGTAGGGCGCGGCATCGCTCAGCGCCAGTGCGTCGGGCGAGGCGGCGCGCCGCACGCGGGCGTAGGCCTCGGCCAGCGGGGTGCCGGCCACCAGGCCGTCGTTGACCGGGGCGGCGAAGTCCAGGTCCTTGGCCACCGTGTAGACCACCAGGTCGCGCTCGCTGTCGATCAGCAGCAGGTCCTGCAGCTCGAACTGGTCCTGTGCGCGGCGCAATGCGGGGTGGTGGCGCTGGTGCACCTCGGCGTAGGGCCCGGCGGCCTCGGGCATCAGCAGGTCGTCCTTGCGGCCGGGCGGCTGCGGGTTGCGCACGATGTAGGCCTGCTGCAGCTGGGCCGTCACCAGCGGGCGGGCATTGAACTGGGCGGTCAGGTCGGGCAGCCGGTCGACGTTGTGGCGCGCCCATTCGGTCTCGAACTGCTGGCCCACCCAGGTCAGCATCTCCTCGCGCAGCGCCGGGGCGTTGACGCCGGCACTGGCGGCCGCGGCCTCGCGCATCGCCGCGATCGCCTGGCGGAACTGCTTCAGCGCCTCGACCGTGGCCGGCTGGGCGGCCAGCGTGCGCAGCGCGGCGATGCGGTGCGCGAACTCCTGCTGCACCGCCCGCGCCTGCAGGTCGCGCCGCGCGGTCAGCTGTTGCAGCGCCCGCTCGTCGGCACGCGCGCCGGCCAGGTCGCGCGCGCTGAAGGCCAGCACCACGGCGGCCACCACCGCCCCCAGCAGGCCCAGCCCGCCGCCGGCCAGCAGCAGTTTCTGGCGGACGTTCATCGGTCGTTCCCTCGTCGTCGTTCTTGCGGTCGTCTCGTGCGTCCCTCAGGCCAGCGCCAGCTCGGCGGACAGCGCCTCCAGCAGCGCCGGCGCGTCCACCAGCGCCCAGCCGCGGCCGTCGTCGCCGGCGGCCGCGCCGGTGACGAACTCGGCCAGTGCGGCGGGCACGCCCGGTGCCGGCAGCCGGGGCAGCGGACGCACCAGCACCGGCCGGCCGCTGAACACGAAGCCGGCGGCGTCCTCGCCCGCGCCGCCGACGAGCAGGCGCCGCTCGGCGTCCGGCACGCCCGGCGCCTGCGGGTCCAGGTAGCGCGCCAGGTCGATCACCGGCACCACCTTGCCGTCCACGTTGGCCGCCCCCAGCAGCCAGGCCGGCGCATGCGGCACCTCGGTGAGCTCGAACTCCTCGACGATGCTGCGCGCCCAGCTGAACGGGAAGGCCAGCGCCCAGGGGCCGCACTGCACCGCCTGCGCCAGCGGGGCGGGCGGCTCGGGTGCGGCATCGGCCGGCGGGCGGTCGGAGGCGGGCGGCGGTACGGTCGGGTCCACGGCGTCGGTCCGGCGGGAGGGGTGTCCCGCAGTGTAGGGGCAAGCGCTGGCGGCGAGGGCCGGTCGGCGGCACGGGGCCGCGGCCACGCTCAGCCCTCGGCGCCCTGGCGCGTGGCGGTGGCCACACTGGCGACGGTGTTCTCGAAGCCGCGCTGGAACACCGCGTCGTGCTCGCCGATCACGCGCACCAGCTCGTCCTCGACCAGCGGCTTGGTGAGGTAGGCGTCGCAGCCGGCCAGCGTGCCGCGGATCTTGTCCACCGCGCTGGTGCGGCTGGTCAGCATCACCACCACCGGCGCGCGGCGGCCCGGCGGCAGCAGCATGCGCTTGATGCGCTTGCAGGTCTGGTAGCCGTCCATGCCTTCCATCATCACGTCCAGGAAGACGAACTCGAACTGGCGTTCCATCAGGCGCTCGAGCGCCTCCTCGCCGCTGCGCGCCAGGTGCACCTTGAAGCCGAAGCGGCGCAGCCGGCTCTGCATGAAGCGCAGCGCGACGTCGCTGTCGTCGACGACCAGGATGTGGTCGAACTTCTCGTCGCCCTCCACCAGCACCGAGTTGCTGAAGGTGCTGCTGTCGCGGAAGTCGGTCACGCCCGGCGGGCGCGGCGGCGGCGCGGCGATCACGGGCGGCGCGGCCACCGGCTCGGCCAGGGCGGGCGCGGCGGCGGCGACGGCCGCCGCGACGGGGGGCTCGTCGGGAGTGTCGCGGGACTGGTGCACCAGCTCGTCCAGGGTGCGCAGCAGCAGCATCAGGTTGATCGGCCGCGGCATCTGCACCGCTGCGCCGGCGACCGGGCGCGCGCCGATGCACACCGAGCGCGCCAGCCGCCCCTGCTCCTGCGCGGCGCGCACCGCCTCGGGCTGGTCCGCGTCGGCGATCACGAAATCGGCCTGGCCCGGCTCGCTCACATATTCATAGGCCGGGGTCCGGCGGGCGGCCAGACGGAAGAAGGACTCGAAGGTCGCCTTCTCGAATGCACTGAAACCCTGGACGGCCACCCGGTAGGAAGCGCTCATTCACCCACTCCCGCGTCGACACGGACGCACGCGTCCGCCACGCGCGGACACACATGTAACAGCATGTTGAGGCGGCGTCCGGCCGAGCGTCAAGCCCACACTCAGGGGATGCCGCACCGGGCGCAGGGGCGGCAGCAGCGCGCGCGGGATGCGGCTTAACATCGCCGCCATCCACCACGCGGAGCGCTTGCATGGCCAGCATCTACGACTTCCAGGCCACCGGGATCGACGGCACGCCGGTCTCGCTGGCCGACCACCGCGGCAAGGTCCTGCTGATCGTCAACACCGCCAGCCGCTGCGGGTTCACGCCGCAGTTCGCCGGGCTGGAGCAGCTGTGGCGCGACTTCCGCGACCGCGGGCTGGTGGTGCTGGGGTTTCCCTGCAACCAGTTCGGGCACCAGGACCCGGGCAGCGAGGCCGAGATCGCCTCGTTCTGCGCGCTGAACTACGGCGTCAGCTTCCCGATGATGAGCAAGGTCGAGGTCAACGGGCCGAACGCCCACCCGCTGTACCGCTGGCTGACCGAGGCGGCGCCCGGGGTGCTGGGCACCCGCGCGATCAAGTGGAACTTCACCAAGTTCCTGGTCGGGCGCGACGGGCAGGTGATCCGCCGCTACGCGCCGACCGACAAGCCCGAGGCGCTGCGCGCGGACATCGAGCGGGCCCTGCAGGCGGCCTGAGCGGGCGGGATAATCGCCGGGTTTCAGCCTAGGAGTAGCGCATGTTCCAGCACGTCGAACCGTATGCCGGCGATCCGATCCTGACCCTGAACGAGGACTTCCAGAAGGACCCGCGTCCCCACAAGGTCAACCTGAGCATCGGGATGTACTTCGACGACGCCGGCCGCCTGCCGGTGATGGAGGCGGTGCGCGAGGCCGAGGCCGCGATGCTGCAGCACATCGGCCCGCGTCCCTACCAGCCGATGGAAGGTGCGGCCAACTACCGCCAGGCGGTGCAGCACCTGCTGTTCGGCGCCGGCCACGAGGCGGTGCGCAGCGGCCGCATCTGCACGGTGCAGACCCTGGGCGGCTCGGGCGGGCTGAAGGTGGGCGGCGACTTCCTGAAGCGCTACTTCGGCGACTCGCATGTCTGGGTCAGCGACCCGACCTGGGACAACCACCGCGCGATGTTCGAGGGGGCGGGCTTCCCGGTGCACACCTACCCCTACTACGACCCGGCCACCGGCGGGGTGAAGTTCGACGAGATGCTGGCCACCATCAGGCAGCTGCCGGCGGCCAGCATCGTGCTGCTGCACGCCTGCTGCCACAACCCGACCGGGGTGGACCTGTCGCGCGAGCAGTGGGCCGAGCTGATCCCCGTGATCCGCGAGCGCCGGCTGATCCCCTACGTGGACATCGCCTACCAGGGCTTCGGCGACGGCATCGAGGAGGACGCCTTCGCGATCCGCGCGCTGGCCGATGCGGGGATCTGCTTCTTCGTCGCCAGCTCCTTCTCCAAGAGCTTCTCGCTGTACGGCGAGCGCTGCGGCGCGCTGAGCGTGGTGTGCCCCGATGCCGGGCAGGCCGAGCGCGTGCTGGGCCAGCTCAAGGCCGCGGTGCGCCGCAACTACTCCAGCGCGTGCTGGGCCAGCTCAAGGCCGCGGTGCGCCGCAACTACTCCAGCCCGCCGACCCATGGCGGGCAGATCGTCGCCCGGGTGCTGACCACCCCGGCGCTGTACGACCGCTGGGCCACCGAGCTGGGCGGCATGCGCGAGCGCATCAAGGCCATGCGCGCGCGGCTGCACGAGGTGCTGAGCGCCAAGCTCCCCGGGCGCAACTTCGACTACTTCATCCGGCAGCGCGGCATGTTCAGCTACACCGGGCTGTCGCCGGAGCAGGTCGACCGCCTGCGCGAGGAGCACGGCGTCTACCTGGTGCGCTCGGGCCGCATGTGCGTGGCCGGGCTGAACCAGAACAACGTCGAGGCCGTCGCGGTCGCGATGGCGGCGGTGCTGGCCTGAGCGGGTCGGCCGCGCGGCACGGGCGGCGCCGGGAAGCCGCCCTTGTCAAGCCTGCCGGGGGCCGTTAGCCTTGCCGCGACCCATGCCCCTGTACCTGTTGCAACGCGCCGCCAGCCTGCTGGCCACCCTGCTGTTCGCCTCCGTCGCGATCTTCGCGGTGATGGAGATCCTGCCCGGCAACGCGGCGCAGGTGATGCTGGGCGCCACCGCCACGCCGGAGGCGGTCGAGGCGCTGGCGCGGAAGCTGGGGCTGGACCAGCCGCCGCTTCCGCGCTACCTGCACTGGGTGGGCGGGCTGCTGAGCGGCGACCTGGGCACCAGCTATGCCTACGACACCCCGATCGCCGAGCTGATCGCCGAGCGCCTGCAGGTCACGCTGCCGCTGGCGGTGATGGCGATGGTGCTGACCACCGTGCTCGCGCTGGCCGCGGGCCTGTACGCGGCCTCGCACCACAACCGGCTCGGCGACGTGGGCGTGATGGCGGCCAGCCAGGTCGGCATCGCGATCCCCAACTTCTGGTTCGCGATCCTGCTGATCCTGCTGTTCTCGGTCAAGCTGCAGTGGTTCTCGGCCGGCGGCTTTCCCGGCTGGCGCGAGGAGGACGGCGGCGGGCTGTGGCCGGGCCTGAGGTCGCTGCTGCTGCCGGCGGTCGCGCTCGCGGTGGTGCAGGCGGCGATCCTGGCGCGCGTGACGCGCTCGGCGGTGCTCGAGGTGATGCGCGAGGACTTCGTGCGCACCGCCCGCGCCAAGGGCCTGTCCCGGCGCGCCGTGCTGTGGAAGCACGTGCTGCGCAACGCGATGATCCCGG
Source organism: Caldimonas thermodepolymerans (assembly GCF_015476235.1). NCBI lineage: Bacteria > Pseudomonadati > Pseudomonadota > Betaproteobacteria > Burkholderiales > Sphaerotilaceae > Caldimonas > Caldimonas thermodepolymerans. The sequence goes on along the minus strand of NZ_CP064338.1, from coordinate 3,559,361 downwards.
TGGTCACGATCATGGGCCTGCAGTTCGGCAACCTGCTGACCGGCACCATCGTGGTCGAGAACGTCTTCTACCTGCCCGGCCTGGGGCGGCTGGTGTTCCAGGCCATCGCCAACCGCGACGTGGTCGTGGTGCGCGACGTCATCATGCTGCTCGCGGCGGCGGTGGTGCTGATCAACTTCGCGGTCGACCTGCTGTACGTGCTGATCGACCCGCGCCTGCGCCGGCGGACCTCATGAGCACGACGCAGGCCATCGCCCCCGGCTTCGCGGCGCAGGCGCGCCGGCACCCGGCCTTCGTCGCCGGGGCGGTGCTGGTCGCGCTGCTGCTGGCGGCGGCGGCGCTGTCGCTGGTGTGGACGCCGTACCCGCCGCACGACATCGACGTGCCCAACAAGCTGCAGCCGCCGTCGGCGCAGCACTGGCTGGGCACCGACAGCCTGGGGCGCGACGTCGGCACGCTGCTGCTGGTGGGCGCGCAGAACTCCATCCTGGTGGGCATCGTCGCGGTGGGCATCGGGCTGGCGTTCGGCGTCTCGCTGGGCGCGCTGGCCGCCGCGCGGCGCGGCTGGATCGAGGAGGTGGTGATGCGCCTGGCGGACTTCACCTTCGCGTTCCCGGCGCTGCTGACCGCGCTGATGCTGTCGGCCATCTACGGCCCGGGGCTGCTGACCTCGATCGTCGCGATCGGCATCTTCAACATCCCGGTGTTCGCGCGCGTGACGCGCGGCTCGGCCAACGCGGTGTGGGCTCGCGACTACGTGCTCGCCGCGCGCGCCTGCGGCAAGGGGGCGTGGCGGATCACGCTCGAGCACGTGCTGCCCAACATCGCGCCGGTGCTGATCGTGCAGGCGACCATCCAGTTCGCCACCGCGATCCTCGCCGAGGCGGCGCTGTCCTACCTGGGCCTGGGCACGCAGCCGCCGCAGCCGTCCTGGGGCCGCATGCTCAACGAGGCGCAGACCCAGCTGTTCCAGGCTCCGCAGCTGGCGATCTACCCCGGCGTGGCGATCGCGCTGTCGGTGCTGGGGCTGAACCTGCTGGGCGACGGGCTGCGCGACCTGCTCGATCCCAAGGTCGCGAGGGGACGCCGGTGAGCGCGCCGCTGCTCGAGGTGCGCGACCTGCGCGTGACCCTGCCCACCGCGCGCGGGCCGGCGCGCGCGCTGCGCGAGCTGTCCTTCGCGCTGCGGCGCGGCGAGACGCTGGGCGTGGTGGGCGAGTCGGGCTGCGGCAAGTCCATGCTGGCGCTGGCGCTGATGGGCCTGCTGCCCGAGGGCGCGCGCGTCGAGGGCTCGATCCGCCTGGAAGGGCGCGAGCTGGTCGGCCTGCCGGACCGCGAGCTGTGCCGCCTGCGCGGCGCGCGCCTGGCGATGGTGTTCCAGGAACCGATGACCGCGCTGAACCCGGTGCACACCATCGGCCGGCAGCTGGCCGAGCCGCTGCGCCTGCACCGCGGGCTGGATGCGCGCGCGGCGCGCGCCCAGGCGCTGCAGTTGCTCGAGCAGGTGCGGCTGCCGCAGGCCGCGCGCCGGCTCGACGCCTACCCGCACGAGCTCAGCGGCGGGCAGCGCCAGCGCGTCGTGATCGCGATGGCGCTGGCCTGCGAGCCGGCGCTGCTGATCGCCGACGAGCCGACCACCGCGCTGGACGTGACGCTGCAGCGCGAGATCCTGCTGCTGATCGACGAGCTGGTGCGCAGCCGCGGCATGGCGCTGATGCTGATCTCGCACGACCTGGCCGTGATCGCGCAGACGGTGCAGCGGGTGATGGTGATGTACGGCGGCGTGGCGGTCGAAAGCGGCCCGGTCGGCGAGGTGCTGCACCACCCGCGGCATCCCTACACCCAGGGCCTGCTGGCGGCCCGCCCGCGCCTGGGCGCGCCGCGCGACCGGCGCCTGCCCACCATTGCCGGCCGCGTGCCCGAACTGGCAGACTTGCCGGCAGGCTGCCCGTTCGCGCCGCGCTGCGCCTGGCAGGTGGCGGCCACCTGCGACCCGCGCCTGCCGTCCGTCGAGGCCGTCACGGCCGGGCACGAGCTGCGCTGCGCGCGCTGGCAGGAGGTGCCGGCCGCGGCACGGTGATTGCCGGGCCGGCGGGGGCGGCGGTCCGTCGTGGGCCGCCGCGGCTCAGGCTCACAGCAGCACTGGAGGAGACGCCATGCCCAATGCATCCAGGCCGGCCGGCCCGGGTCGGCCTCGTGTCGAGCGCCGCGACCTCGTTCGCGAAGGCGAACAGATCCTCGAAACGCTGAACCCCGCCCGCGGGCAGGTCAAGCGCACCGGCAGCGCTGCCAGCCGGGTGCGGCCGTCGCCGCAGGTCGGCAACGACCCGGTGCCCGGCGGCCCGCCCGGCGAGGAGGAGGGCGACGGCACCACCTGACGGCGTGCAAGGGGGCTCGGGCCCCCTGCGGCCGCCAAGCCGCTCACAATGCGGGTGGCGAGCCTACCGCTGCACCCGCATGGACTACCCTTCCGTTCTCGAACATATCCACGCCGCGATCCAGCCCGAGCTGGAGCGCGGACAGGTCGCGACCTACATCCCGGAGCTGGCCGGCGTGCCGCCGCGCCAGTTCGGCATGGCGGTCGTCACGCTGGCCGGCGAGGTCCACGCGGTGGGCGACGCCTGCGTGCCGTTCTCGATCCAGAGCATCTCCAAGCTGTTCGCGCTGGTGCTGGCATTGCAGGCCGAAGGCGATGCGCTGTGGGAGCGTGTCGGGCGCGAGCCGTCGGGCACGCCGTTCAACTCGCTGGTGCAGCTGGAGGCCGAATGCGGCCGGCCGCGCAACCCGTTCATCAACGCCGGCGCGCTGGTGGTCACCGACATCCTGTGCTCGCGCCATGCGGTGCCCGAGCACGTGGTGACCGGCCTGCTGCGCCGGCTGTCCGGCAACCCCGAGGTGACCTGGAACCCGCGCGTGGCCCGCTCGGAGCGCATGCACGCCGACCGCAACGCGGCGATGGCGCACTTCATGAAAAGCTTCGGCAACCTGCGCAACCCGGTCGACAAGGTGCTGGACGTCTACTGCCACCAGTGCGCCATCGAGATGCACTGCGTGGACCTGGCGCGCTCGATGCTGTTCCTCGCCAACCGGGGCGTGAACCCGCTCAACGGCGAGCGGGTGCTGACGGCCAGCCTGTCCAAGCGCCTGAGCGCGCTGATGCTGACCTGCGGCACCTACGACGCGGCGGGGGACTTCGCGTTCCGCGTCGGGCTGCCGGCCAAGAGCGGGGTGGGCGGCGGCATCGTCGCGGTGATCCCGGACACCTGCGGGATCTGCGTGTGGTCGCCGCGGCTGGACGAAGCCGGCAATTCGCACGCCGGCTCGCTGGCGCTGGAGATGTTCACGACGCTGACGGGCCGCTCGATCTTCTGAGCGGCCGGGCCGCGGCCCGCCGCGCCGCGGGCCTCACTGCGGCTGGAAGCCGCTCTTGCGGATGATCTCGGCCCAGACCTTCGCGTAGGTGCGCTCGCGCTGCGCGAGCTGCTGCGAGTTCATGAACTCGACGGTCAGCCCCAGCGCGGTCAGGCGCTCGCGCACCTCGGGCACGGCCAGTACCTTGGCCAGCGCCTTGGAGAACTCGTCGATCGCGGCCTTGGGCGTGCCCGCCGGCGCGAAGAAGCCGTAGTACGGCAGGTCTTCCAGCCCCTTGATGCCCAGTTCGGCGAAGGTGGGCACGTCCGGCAGGATGGCCTGGCGCTGGCCGCCCAGCACGGCGACCATGCGGATGCGGCCGTTCTTGTGGTTCTCGATGAAGTCGGGCACCGAGCCGATGCCGGCGGCGATCTGGTTGCCCATCATGTCGCCCATCATCGGCGCGCTGCCGCGGTAGGGCACGGCCACCAGGTCGAGCTTGTAGGTCTGCGCCAGCACGCCGACCAGGAACTCCGGCGTCGAGGCGGGCGCCGGCACGCCGATGGTGCCCTTGCCGCCCTGCTGGGTGCGCACCCATTCGATGTATTCCTGCAGCGACTTCGCGGGCGTGCCGCCCGAGACCGCCAGGCCGTTGACGAAGCTGGCGAAGCCGGCGACCGGCACGAAGTCCTTGGCCGGGTCGAAGCCGGGCTGCTTGGACACCAGCGGCAGGATGGAGATGGTGTGGTCGTGCGTGATGAAGTAGGTGCGACCGTCGGGCGGCGAGGCCTTGAGCTCCTGCGCGGCCAGCTGGCCGCCGGCGCCCGGCTTGTTCTCGACGATCACCGGGCGGCCCAGCTCCTCGCGCAGGCGCTCGGCCAGCATGCGCGCGATCGCGTCGGTGCCGCCGCCGGCCGGGAAGCCGACCAGGATGCGGATGGGTTGGGCCTGCGACCAGGCCGGCGCCGACAGGGCAAGCGCCGCAAGGGCGAGCGAGCCGGCGAACAGGCGGCGGGTGAGTCTGAGCATGGGTCCTCCAGGGAGCGCGTGAAATTTCACGGCGCACTGTAGACGGTTTTTCGCCTGTCCGGCACGCGGGGATTCGCGGGCAGCCGGCTTCAGACCGACATCGCCACCGCCCCGTTGTCCGCGGCCGCCGGCATCGCCGCGTTGGGCTGCGGCTTGGGCAGGCTGCACTTGCGGTGGATCAGGTCGCTGCGTGCGAACAGGTCGGCCACCCAGTCGACGAACACGCGCACCTTGGCGCTCAGGTGCCGGTTGGGCGGGTAGACCACGTAGATCGGCACCGCATCGGCGCACCAGTCGAGCAGCAGCGGCACCAGGTGGCCGGCGCCGATGTGCATCTGCGCCATGAAGGTGGAGGTGCGGATCACCCCCAGTCCCGCCAGCCCCGCGGCAAGCAGCGCGCTGGCGTCGTTGACCGACAGCACGTGCCGCCCGCGGATCTCCAGCCGCTCGCCCTTCTCGTCGGTGAACTGGAACGGGAAGATCCGCCCGCTGCGGTGCGAGAAGTGGTTGACCACGACGTGCCGGTCGCTTTCCAGGTCGGTCGGGTGGCGGGGCGTGCCGTGGCGCCTGAGGTATTCGGGCGAGGCGCAGACGATGCTGTGGAACTCGCCGATGCGCCGCGCCACCAGCGACTGGTCGGTCAGCTCGCCGGCGCGCAGCACGCAGTCGACGTTCTCGCCGATCAGGTCCACCGGCCGGTCGGTGACGCCCAGGTCGATCTGGATGTCGGGATAGCGGGCGTGGAAGTCGGGCAGCGCAGGGATCAGCAGCAGCTGCGCCACCGGCGCGGCGACGTCGATGCGCAGCCGGCCCTTGGGGTTGCGCCGTGCGCGCGACATGCTCGACTCCAGCTCGTCGAGCTCGCTGAGCAGCCGCAGCGCGCGGTCGTAGTAGGCCGCACCGTCGGCGGTCACGGTGACGCGGCGCGTGGTGCGGTTGAGCAGCCTGGTCTCCAGGTGCGCCTCGAGGGCCTGGATCAGCCGCGTCACCGTGGGCTTGGGCAGCTGCAGCGAGTCTGCCGCCTTGCTGAAGGTGCCGGCCTCCACCACGCGCACGAAGACCTGCATGGCCTGGAATCTGTCCATGGGGTGATTGGAACGCAAGACCAGGCCGCGATTGTTAGTCCTCCTGAAATGAAGCATGAGCGGTGCAGCAATTTATGTGGCGGGCCGCCCCTCCTATCTTTTGCCGCATCGCAACAAATCCGGGCACCGTCCGTCGGCGCTGTCGCCATGCGGCCTGTTTCTTCCGTTTCCGCTGTTCCTGCCGTGCTGCCCGGCCTGGGCCGGCCGATGGCGATCGCCGTCGACCGCGTCCACGAGCTGGCGGCGCGCTACTACGCAAGCCCCGGATGGCCCGGTGCGGCCTGCCCGCTGGTGCTGCACCTGCACGGCGGCAGCTTCGTGCAGGGGCTGCCGGCGCACGACGTGCCGGTGGCCCGGCTGCTGTGCGAGGCCGGGGCGGCGGTGCTGTCGCTGGACTATCCGCGCCCGCCGGCCCACCCGTTCCCGCGGCCGCTGGAAAGCGCCTACGCGGTGCTGGTGTGGGCGCAGCAGCAGCGCCGCCGGCTCGCCGCAGCGCGTGCACCGCTGTACGTGGCGGGCGAGGAGGCGGGCGGCAACCTCGCGGCGGCGCTCGCGCTGATGGCGCGCGACCGCGGCGGGCCGGTCCTGGCCGGGCAGATCCTGCTGTCGCCGATGCTGGACGTGTGCGTGGCCACCGCCTCGCTGCGCGCGGCCGGGGCGGGCGAGGCCGGCTGCCCGTGGGCCGGCGGCTGGCGCGCGTACCTGGCCGAGGCGGCCGACGCGCTGCATCCGTACGCGGCGCCGGCGCGCGCGATGCGCCTGGCGGGGCTGCCGCGCGCGCTGGTCGTCACCGCGCAGGACGACCCGCTGCGCGACGAGACGCGGGCCTATGCGCAGCGCCTGCGCGCCGCCGGCGTGCCGGTCGACGAGGCGGTGCTGTCGCTGGCGACCGCCTGGCCGTCGAGCTACCTCGACCCGGCCGCGGCCGAGGCACCCTGGGCGCGGCCACTGCACTCCCGTCTGCAACGTTTCCTGGCCTGTGCGTCCGCCTGAGGACGCAGGGGCCTGCGCCATTCCATTCATCACGCTGTCATCCCGTCCACTTTCTCAGAGCGAGGAACCCCATGCACAAGAAGACGCTGCGCACCCGCCCCGGCCTGCTGGCCGCGGCGGCCCTGCTGACCCTGGCGGCTGCCGTGCCCGCCATCCTGTTCGGCTCCGGCCGCACCCAGGCCGAGCCCGTGCCCGCGTCGGCGGAACCGGCGGCCGTGCCGGCGCCGGTCGCGACGGTCACGCAAAGCGAGGTGATGGCCTGGGACGAGTTCTCCGGCCGCCTGGAGGCGGTGGAGCGCGTCGAGCTGCGCGCGCGCGTGGCCGGTACCGTGCAGGCGGTGCACTTCCGCGAAGGCGGGCTGGTGCGCCGCAGCGACCTGCTGTTCACGATCGACCCGGCGCCCTACGCCGCGGAGGTGGAACGGGCCCAGGCCCAGGTCGCCGCCGCGCAGGCACGCCTGACGCATGCGCAGAACGAGCAGGTGCGCGCGCAGCGCCTGTGGGAGGAAAACGCGATCGCGCGCCGCGAACTCGACGAGCGCGAGAACGCGCTGCGCGAGGCGCAGGCCCACCTGCGCGCGGCCGAGGCGGCGCTGCGGTCGGCGCAGCTCAACCTGGGCTACACCCAGGTGCGCGCGCCCATCGACGGGCGCATCGGGCGCGTCGAGGTGACGGTGGGCAACCAGGTCGCGGCCGGCCCGGGTGCGCCGGTGCTGACCACCATCGTCTCGGTGCACCCGATCTACGCCAGCTTCGACGCCGACGAGCGCGTCGTGGCGCGTGCCCTGCAGCAGCTGGGCGCTGCGGGCGCGCTCGCGTCGATCGAACGCATCCCGGTGCAGATGGGCACGATCGACAGCACCGGCGCCTTCCCGTACGAAGGGCGGCTGCAGCTGGTCGACAACCAGGTGCGCACCGGCAGCGGCACGGTGCGCGTGCGCGCGGTGTTCGACAACCGTGACGGCCGCCTGATGCCGGGGCAGTTCGCGCGCCTGCGCATGGGGCAGGCGCAACCGATGCCGGCGTTGCTGGTCAACGAGCGCGCGGTCGGCACCGACCAGGACAAGCGCTTCGTGATGGTGGTGGGCCCGGACGACAAGGCCGCCTACCGCGAGGTGACGCTGGGCCCGGCGGTCGATGGCCTGCGCGTCGTCACCCGCGGGCTGGAGCCGGGCGAGCGCATCGTCGTCAGCGGCCTGCACCGCGTGCGCCCCGGCACGCGCATCGCGCCGCAGCCGGTGGCGATGGACGCCAAGCCCGAGCTGCAGGTGCGCCGCGAGGCGGCCGACGCCTCCTGAAGCCGCATCCACGGAGCCCTCCATGAACCTTTCCCGATTCTTCATCGACCGGCCCATCTTCGCCGGCGTGCTGTCGCTGCTGGTGCTGATCGCCGGGCTGCTGGCGCTGCGCGGGCTGCCGGTCTCTGAGTACCCGGAAGTGGTGCCGCCGCAGATCGTGGTGCGTGCGCAGTACCCGGGGGCGAACCCCAAGGTCATCGCCGAGACGGTGGCCACGCCGCTGGAGGAGTCGATCAATGGCGTCGAGAACATGCTCTACATGGGCAGCCAGGCCACCAGCGACGGGCTGATGACGCTCACCGTCACCTTCGCGCTCGGCACCGACCCGGACAAGGCCGAGCAGCTGGTGCAGAACCGCGTCGCGCAGGCCGAGCCGCGGCTGCCCGAGGAGGTGCGCCGCCTGGGCGTGACCACCGTCAAGAGCTCGCCCGACCTGACGATGGTGGTGCACCTGATCTCGCCCAACGAGCGCTACGACGTCACCTACCTGCGCAACTACGCGCTGCTGAACATCAAGGACCGGCTCGCGCGCGTGCCGGGCGTGGGCATGGTCGACATGTGGGGTTCGGGCGACTACGCGATGCGCGTGTGGCTGGACCCGCACAAGGTGGCCGAGCGCGGGCTGTCGGCCACCGACGTGGTGCGCGCGATCCGCGAGCAGAACGTGCAGGCCGCCGCCGGCGTGGTCGGGGCCTCCCCCGGGCTGCCCGGCGTGGACCTGCAGCTGTCGGTCAACGCGCAGGGGCGCCTGCAGACCGAGGAGGAGTTCGGCGAGATCATCGTCAAGACCGACGCGGACGGTGCGGTCACGCGCCTGCGCGACCTCGGGCGGCTGGAGCTGGGCTCGTCCGCCTACGCGCTGCGCTCGGTGCTGGACAACAAGCCGGCGGTGGGCATCGGCGTGTTCCAGGCGCCGGGCTCGAACGCGATCAGCATCTCCGATGCGGTGCGCCGCACGATGGAGGAGCTGAAGCAGCAGATGCCCGAGGGCGTGGACTACCGCATCGCCTACGACACCACGCAGTTCGTGCGCGCCTCGATCAAGGCCGTGGTCCAGACGCTGCTGGAGGCGGTCGCGCTGGTGGTGCTGGTGGTGATCCTGTTCCTGCAGACCTGGCGCGCCTCGATCATCCCGCTGCTTGCGGTGCCGGTGTCCATCGTCGGCACCTTCGCGGTGATGTATGCCTCGGGCTTCTCGATCAACGCGCTGACGCTGTTCGGGCTGGTGCTCGCGGTGGGCATCGTGGTGGACGACGCCATCGTGGTGGTCGAGAACGTCGAGCGCAACATCGAGGCGGGGCTGAGTCCGCGCGAGGCCACCTACCGCGCGATGCGCGAGGTGGCCGGGCCCATCATCGCGATCGCGCTGGTGCTGGTGGCGGTGTTCGTGCCGCTGGCCTTCATCAGCGGGCTGTCCGGGCAGTTCTACCGCCAGTTCGCGCTGACCATCGCGATCTCGACGGTGATCTCGGCGATCAACTCGCTGACGCTGTCGCCTGCGCTGTCGGCCCTGCTGCTGCGCCGCCACGACGCGCCCAAGGACGCGCTGACGCGCGGCATGGAGCGCGCCCTGGGCCCGGTGTTCCGGGGCTTCAACCGGCTGTTCAGGCGCGGCTCCGGCGCCTATGCGGGCAGCGTGCAGCGCGTCATCTCCCACCGGGCGCTGATGATGGCGCTGTACCTCGGGCTGGTCGCGTTGACCGCGGTGCTGTTCCGCGCCGTGCCCTCGGGCTTCGTCCCGATGCAGGACAAGCAGTACCTGATCGGCTTCGCGCAGCTGCCCGACGGCGCGACGCTGGACCGCACCGACCAGGTGATCCAGCGCATGAGCGGGATCGCGATGAAGACGCCGGGCGTCGAGGCGACCCTGGGCTTCCCGGGGCTGTCGATCAACGGCTTCACCAACAGCTCCAGCTCCGGCATCGTGTTCGCGATGCTCGACCCGTTCGAGCAGCGCCGCGATCCCTCGCTCAGCGCCGGGGCGATCGCGCAGCGGCTCAACGCGCAGTACGCGCAGATCGACGAGGCGTTCGTCGTGATGTTCCCGCCGCCGCCCATCCTGGGCCTGGGCACGACCGGCGGCTTCAAGCTGCAGCTGCAGGACCGCGGCTCGCTGGGCTATGCAGCACTGAGCGACGCGACGCAGGCCTTCATGGCGCAGGCTGCGCAGGCGCCGGAGCTGACGGGGCTGTTCTCCAGCCTGCAGGTCAACGTGCCGCAGCTGTACGCCGACATCGACCGCACCAAGGCGCGCCAGCTCGGCGTGGCGGTGACCGACGTGTTCGACACGCTGCAGATCTACCTCGGCAGCCTGTACGTCAACGACTTCAACCGCTTCGGCCGGACCTACTCGGTGCGCGTGCAGGCCGACGCGCCGTACCGCGCGCGCGCCGAGGACATCGCCCAGCTCAAGGTGCGCTCGGCCAGCGGCGAGATGGTGCCGCTGTCGGCGCTGCTGACGGTGCGCCCGAGCTACGGGCCCGAGCGCGCGATGCGCTACAACGGCTACCTCTCGGCCGACATCAACGGCGCCCCCGCGCCGGGCTACTCGTCCGGCCAGGCGCAGGCCGCGGTCGAGCGCATCGCGGCACAGACGCTGCCGCCGGGCATCGGCTTCGAATGGACCGAGCTGACCTACCAGGAAATCCTGGCCGGCAACTCGGCGGTGTGGGTGTACCCGCTGTCCATCCTGCTGGTGTTCCTGGTGCTGGCCGCGATGTACGAGAGCCTGGCGCTGCCGCTGGCCATCGTGATGATCGTGCCCACCGGGCTGATGGCGGCGATGACCGGGGTGTGGCTGTCCGGCGGCGACAACAACGTGTTCACGCAGATCGGGCTGGTCGTGCTGGTCGGCCTGTCGGCCAAGAACGCCATCCTGATCGTCGAGTTCGCCCGCGAGCTGGAGTTCGCCGGGCGCTCGCCGGTGCAGGCGGCGATCGAGACCAGCCGGCTGCGCCTGCGGCCGATCCTGATGACCTCGCTGGCCTTCGTGATGGGCGTGCTGCCGCTGGTGCTGTCCAGCGGCGCGGGCGCCGAGATGCGCCAGGCCATGGGTGTCGCGGTGTTCGCCGGGATGATCGGCGTGACGCTGTTCGGCCTGTTTCTCACGCCGGGGTTCTACGTGCTGCTGCGCCGCCTGTCGGGCAACCGGCCGCTGAAGCGCCACGGCGAGGTGCCGCACGACCAGGAAGCCTTTGCCGGCACGAACGAACTGCTGCCTGCCAAATGAACCGGAGCCGCACGATGAAGACCCGATCCCTGCGATGGACGACGCTGGCGGCTGCCCTGGTGCTGGCCGGGTGCGCGGCGCTGCCGCAGCCCGCCGCCGAGGCGCTGCCGGTCACGCCCGCCATGTTCAAGGAGGCCGAGGGCACGCGCTGGACCGAGGCCGCGCCGGCCGAAGCCCAGCCGCGCGGCCAGTGGTGGCGCGCTTTCGGCGACCCGGTGCTGGACGACCTCGTCGCGCGTGCCGACGAGCGCAACGCCGGCATCGCGGTCGCCGCGGCCCGGCTGCGCCAGGCCCGTGCGCTGGTGCGCAGCGCCGCATCCGAACGCGCGCCGCAGCTCGACGCCGGCGCGGGCGTGGTGCGCGAGGCCGAGCCCGGCGCGCGCGGGCGCGCCGCCACGCTGACCCGGCTGGGCGCGGACCTGAGCTACGAGGTGGACCTGTTCGGGCGCCTCGCCCGCGCCCAGGACGCTGTCGCCCTCGACGCCGAGGCCCAGGCCGCGCTGTTGCAGAGCGCCCGCCTGCTGGTGCAGGCCCAGGTGGCACAGGCCTACCTGGCGCTGCGCGCCACCGAGGCCGAGCAGGCCATCGTGCAGGACACGGTGCGCACCTACCGCGACACCCTGGACCTGACCGAACGCCGCCAGCGCGCCGGCGACGTGGCCGAGCTGGAGGTGGCGCGCGCCCGCGCCGAGCTGGCCGCCACCGAGGCGGAGGACCACGCGCTGTCGCGGCGCCGCGTGCTGCTCGAGCATGCGCTCGCGGTGCTGGTCGGCGAGCCGGCCTCGCAGTTCGCGTTGCCGCCGGGACCGCTGCCGGCCGCGTTGCCCGGGGTGCCGCCCGGCGTGCCGGCGACGGTGCTGGCGCGCCGGCCGGACGTCTCGGCCGCGATCGCGCGCCTGCACGCCGCCCAGGCGCGCGTCGGGGTGGCGCGCTCGGCCTGGTTCCCCCGCATCGCGCTGACCGCCTCCGGCGGCGTGGCGTCGCCCGAGGTGTCCGACCTGTTCCGGTGGTCCGCGCGTGCCTGGGGCGTGGGGGCGCTGCTGGCGCTGCCGATCTTCGACGGTGGCCGGCGCGCGGCGGCGGTCGAGGCGGCGCTTGGCGAGTTCGACGCCGCGGTGGCCGGTTACCGCGAGCAGGTGCTGGTCGCGCTGCGCGAGGTGGAGGACGAGCTGGCCACGCTGCGGCTGCTGGCCGAACAGGCCCGGGCGCAGTCGCGCGCGGTGGCGGCCGCGGCACGCGCGACCGCGCTGTCGGCCTCGCGCTACCGCAACGGCCTGGTCAGCCAGCTCGAACTGCTGGACGCGCAGCGCAGCGAGCTGCGCAACCGGCGCCTGGCCGTGCAGCTGCGCGGCGCGCAGTACGCATCCACCGTGGGCCTGATCCGGGCGCTCGGCGGCGGCTGGGACCACGGCGGGTGAACGAGCGCGGCATTGGGTAAGCTAGGCGCCCATGCCGCTGTTGCACGTCGACCACCTCGTCAAGGACTACCGCCTGCCGCGCGAGGCGCCGTGGCGCGCGCCCGAGACGCAGCGCGTGCTGCACGGGGTGAGCTTCACGCTGGAGGCCGGGCGCAGCCTGGGCGTGGTCGGCGAATCCGGCTCGGGCAAGTCGACGCTGGCGCGCCTGGTGATGGCGCTGGAGGCGCCGACCTCGGGCCGCGTGACGCTGCTCGGGCGCGACCTGCACCGGCTGTCGCCGCGCGAGCTGCGGCTGGCGCGGCGCGACTTCCAGATGGTGTTCCAGGACCCTTACGGCTCGCTGGACCCGCGCCAGCGCGTCGGGCGCATCGTCGCCGAGCCGCTGGCGATGCTGCCCGAGATCGATGCCGCGGCGCGCCGCACGCGCGTGGCCGAGGCGCTGGAGGCGGTGGGCCTGCGCCCGGGCGATGCCGACAAGTACCCGCACGAGTTCTCCGGCGGGCAGCGCCAGCGCATCGCGATCGCGCGCGCGCTGGTCACGCGGCCGCGGCTGATCGTCGCCGACGAGCCGGTCAGCGCGCTGGACGTCTCGGTGCAGGCCCAGGTGCTCAACCTGCTGCGTGACCTGCAGGACGCCTTCGGGCTGACCTACCTGTTCATCAGCCACGACCTGGCGGTGGTCGAGTACGTCTGCGACGAGGTGCTGGTGCTGCAGCACGGCCACATGGTCGAGCACGGGCCGGTCGCCGAGGTGTTCCGCGCCCCGCGCCACCCGGTCACGCAGGCGCTGCTCGCCGCGGTGCCGCGCCTGGAGGCGGCCGGGGCCTGAGGCGGGCGCCAGCAAAAAGGCGCCGGGGCCAGCGGCTCCCGGCGCCTGGGGGCGCAGCGCGCATGGCGCTCAGATCACGCCTTGCGACAGCATCGCGTCGGCCACCTTCACGAAGCCGGCGATGTTGGCGCCGTCGACGTAGTTGACCGTGCCGTCCGGGCGGGTGCCGTAGCGCACGCAGTGGCTGTGGATGTCCTTCATGATCGCGTGCAGGCGCTCGTCGACCTCGGCGTGGGTCCACGACAGGCGCATCGCGTTCTGCGTCATCTCCAGGCCCGAGGTGGCCACGCCGCCGGCGTTGCTGGCCTTGCCCGGGGCGTACAGCGTGCCGGCTTCCAGGAACACGTCCACCGCTTCCAGCGTGCTCGGCATGTTGGCACCTTCGGCCACGCAGACCACGCCGTTCTTGACCAGCGTGCGGGCGTCCTCGCCGTCCAGCTCGTTCTGCGTCGCGCAGGGCAGGGCGACGTCGACCGGCACGTGCCAGGGACGGCGCCCGGCCTCGAACTGCAGGCCGTGCTTGTCGGCGAAGGCGGCCAGGCGGCCGCGCTGCACGTTCTTCCACTCCATGATCTGCTTGAGCAGGTCCTCGCCGATGCCCCCGGGCACGACCAGCGTGCCGTCCGAGTCGGACAGCGTGACCACCCGCGCGCCCAGGTCCAGGGCCTTCTCGGCAGCGTACTGCGCCACGTTGCCCGAGCCGGAGATCGACACGCGCAGGCCTTCGAAGTCGCGGCCCTGGCGGTGCAGCATCTCCTGGGCGAAGTAGACCGTGCCGTAGCCGGTGGCTTCCGGGCGCATCAGGCTGCCTCCGTAGGACATGCCCTTGCCGGTGAACACGCAGGACGCGTCGTTGGACAGCTTCTTCATCATGCCGGCCATGAAGCCGACCTCGCGCGCGCCCACGCCGATGTCACCGGCGGGCACGTCGGTGTCCGAGCCGAGGTGGCGGTACAGCTCCAGCATCAGCGCCTGGCAGAAGCGCATCACCTCGCCGTCGCTCTTGCCCTTGGGGTCGAAGTCCGAGCCGCCCTTGCCGCCGCCCATGGGCAGGGTGGTCAGCGCGTTCTTGAAGGTCTGCTCGAAGGCCAGGAACTTCAGGATCGACAGGTTCACCGTCGGGTGGAAGCGCATGCCGCCCTTGAACGGGCCGATGGCCGAGCTGTGCTGCACGCGCCAGGCGCGGTTGACGCGCACCTGGCCGCTGTCGTCGACCCAGGACACCCGGAACTGGATCACGCGCTCGGGTTCGACCAGGCGTTCCAGCAGCGCCTGGTCGGCGTAGCGGGGGTGCTGCTGCACGAAGGGCCAGAGACTCGTCATGACCTCTTTGACGGCCTGAAGGAACTCGGGCTGGTGGGGGTCACGTGCTTCGACGGCACGCAGGAAATCGGCAACGGAACCGTATCTCAACGAAGTCTCCGGTCAGAGGGGAAGGTCAGGACTGAAGAAAACGCACCAAGAAGGGGCGTCGATGGGCAAAACATGCACATTTTAGGGTGCGAAACGCACACAAATCGATCCGGGTTTCTGTTCTTCACGTCGGCGGGCACCGGAATGGCGCAATCGGTCACTGGCACCGCTCCGGTGCCGGCCGGGCGCAAAACATGGTGCAATCGCCCCAGTCACCCCCTTCCCAGAGGAGACCGCACCCATGAAGTTGATCCCGCTCATCGCCGCCGGCGTCGTCGCGCTGGCGGCCGCTGTCCCGGCCGCCCACGCCCAGGCCGGCAAGACGACCGCCGTGATCGGCATGACCCTGGAGCCGCCGGGGCTGGACCCGACCACCGGCGCCGCGGCAGCCATCGGCGAGATCGTCCACTACAACGTCCTGGAAGGCCTGACCAAGATCCACGAGGACGGCACCGTCTCGCCGCTGCTGGCCGAGAGCTGGCACATCGAGCCGGACGGCAGGAGCTACACCTTCAAGCTGCGCAAGGGGGTCAAGTTCCACGACGGCGAGGACTTCGACGCCTCGGACGTCAAGTTCAGCTTCGAGCGCGCCAAGGCCGAGGGCTCGACCAACAAGGCCAAGAAGGCGGTGTTCGACAACATCTCGCGCATCGACACGCCCGATCCCCACACGGTGATCCTGACGCTCGACCAGCCTGACGGCACGCTGCTGTTCCGCCTCGGCGAGAGCACCGCGGTGATCCTCGACCCCAAGAGCTCCGACAGCGCGGCGACCCGGCCGATCGGCACCGGCCCGTTCCGCTTCGAGAGCTGGGCCAAGGGCTCGGCGGTGACGCTGACCAAGTGGGACGGCTTCCGCGACGCGCGCAACGTCAAGCTGCGCCGCGTCACGTTCCGCTTCATCAACGACCCGGCCGCGCAGGTCGCGGCGTTGCTGGCCGGCGACGTGGACGCCATCCCGCGCTTCCAGGCCACGCAGAGCGTGCAGCAGTTCCGCAACGACCCGCGCTTCGAGGTGCGCGTGGGCGGCACCGAGGGCAAGACCATCCTGGCGATCAACAACCGGCGCAAGCCGCTGGACGACGTGCGGGTGCGCCGCGCCATCGCCGCGGCGATCGACCGCAAGGCGCTGATCGACGGCGCGATGGACGGCTTCGGCACGCCGATCGGCAGCCACATGGTGCCCAGCGACGAGGGCTACGTCGACCTCACCGGCGTCAACCCCTACGACCCCGAGCGCGCCAGGGCGCTGCTCAAGGAAGCGGGCGTGACCACGCCGCTGAACTTCACGCTGACCCTGCCGCCGCCGCAGTACGCGCGCAAGGGCGGCGAGATCGTCGCCGCGCAGCTGGCCAAGGTCGGCATCAACGTGAAGATCGAGAACGTCGAATGGGCGCAGTGGCTGTCCGGCGCCTTCAAGGGCAACTTCGACCTGACCATCATCAGCCACGTCGAGCCGCTGGACATCATGATCTACGCGAACCCGGAGTACTACTTCGGCTACGACTCCCGGGCCTTCCGCGACCTGATGGCCAAGTACAACGCCAGCATCAACCCCAAGGAGCGCGCGAAGCTGATCGCCGACGCGCAGCGCATGCTGGCCGAGGACGCGGTCAACGCCTTCCTGTTCCAGCTGCCGCAGGTGTCGGTGTCGAACAAGCGCCTCAAGGGGCTGTGGAGCAGCTCGCCGGTGTTCGCCAACGACATGAGCGTGGTCCACTGGCAGTGAAGGAGCGCGCATGGCCGAACTGCACGAACTGGGCGCGGACGAGCTGACCGCGCTGTACCGCAGCGGCGAGGTCTCGCCCGTGGAGGCCACGCGCGCCGTGCTGCGCCACATCGAGCGCTGGGAACCGCACCTGAAGGCCACCTACGCGCTGGATGCGGACGCCGCGCTCGAGATGGCACGCGCCTCCGAGGCGCGCTGGCGGCGTGGCGAGCCGGCCAGCGCGATCGACGGCGTGCCGACGATGATCAAGGAGAACATCGCCACGCGCGGCGTGCCGGTGCCGCTGGGCACCGCCGCCACCGAGCTGGTGCCCGCCGCCGAGGACGCGCCGCCCGCGGCGCGCCTGCGCGAGGCCGGGGCGGTGTTCCTCGGCAAGACCACCATGCCCGACTACGGGATGCTGTCCTCGGGGTTGTCGAGCTTCCATCCGCTCACCCGCAACCCGTGGGACCTCACGCGCAACCCGGGCGGCTCCAGCTCCGGCGCGGGGGCCGGCGTGGCGGCCGGCTACGGGCCGCTGCACGTGGGCACCGACATCGGTGGCTCGGTGCGGCTGCCGGCCGGCTGGTGCGGCATCTTCACGCTCAAGCCGAGCCTGGGCCGCATCCCGATCGACCCGCCGTACCCGGCGCGCGTGGCCGGGCCGATGACGCGCAGCGTGGCCGACGCGGCGCGGCTGATGGAGGTGCTGTCGCGTCCGGACCCGCGCGACCACATGAGCCTGCCGTACCAGCCGATCGACTGGATGCGGCTCGACCGCGACGTGCGCGGGCTGCGCATCGGCCTGCTGCTCGACGCCGGCTGGGGCACGCCGGTGCAGCCCGACGTGCGCGAGGCGGTGGAGGCGGCCGCGCGCGCCTTCGAGGCCGCCGGCGCGATCGTCGAGCCGATGCGGCCGTGGTGCGAGCGCTCGATGATCGAGGGCGTGGACCGCTTCTGGCGCATGCGCTTCCTGATCGAGATCCGCAAGCTGCCGGCCGGACGGCGCGACCGCATCCTGCCGTTCATCCGCGCCTGGGCCGAGGGCGCGGCGGGCCTGAGCGGCGAGGACGTGTTCGAGGGCTACAGCCAGACGCTGCACATCCGCGCCGCGACGGTGGCGGCCACGCAGCCGTACGACTACGTGCTGTCGCCCACCTCGCCGATGCCGGCCTTCCCGGCCGAGCTGCCGTGCCCGACCAACGACGTGACGCGGCCGTTCGACCACATCGCCTTCACGCTGGCCTACAACATGAGCGAGCAGCCGGCGGCCTCGGTCAACTGCGGCTACACCCGCGAAGGCCTGCCGATCGGCCTGCAGATCGCCGGGCGCCGCTTCGACGACCTGGGCGTGCTGCAGGTGGCGCGGGCCTGGGAACGCATGCGGCCGGCGCAACGGCCCTGGCCGCAGCCGCCGGCATGAGCGCGCCGGCACGCGACCCGCGCGGCGTGCCGGTGGGCACCCGCTCGGCCGAGGCGCTGCGCCATGCCGAGCAGGGCCTGTGGCGCATGGTGTCCTTCTTCGGCGACCCGCTGCCCGACCTGGAGGCCGCCGCGCAGGCCGACCCGCACTGGATGCTGCCGCCGGTGATGCAGGCCGGCTTCCTGCTGAGCCTGACCGAGGCCCCGCTGCGTGCCCAGGCGCAGCCGCTGCTCGAGCGCGCGCTGGCGCGGCGCGAGGGCGCCCCGCCGCGCGAGCAGGCGCACCTGGACGCGGTGCGCCTGGGCTGGCAAGGCGACTGGGCCGGCGCCTGCGCGCGCTGGGACGAGATCCTGCTCGAGCATCCGCGCGACCTGCTCGCGCTGCTGTGGGCGCACCTGTTCGACTTCCACCGCGGTGACGCCTGGCAGCTGCGCCAGCGCGTCGCGCGCGTGCTGCCGCAGTGGGACGCGGCCGACCCGCTGTACCCCTACGTGCTGGGCATGCGCGCCTTCGGGCTGGAGGAAAGCCACCACCATGCCGAGGCCGAGGCGGTCGGGCGTCGCGCGCTGGAAGGCGGCACCCCGGTGACCTGGGCGGTGCATGCGGTCGCGCACGTGATGGAGATGCAGGGCCGCGTCGACGAAGGCGCGGCCTGGCTCGCGTGGCACCAGCCGCAATGGGTGGACAACGGGCTGGCGGTGCACCTGTGGTGGCACCTCGGGCTGTTCCGCCTCGAGCGGCTCGACACCGAGGGCGCGCTGCGCCTGTACGACACCCGCTGCAGCGGCGAGACGGTGCAGATCGCCTTCCAGCGCCTGGACGCCACCGCACTGCTGTGGCGGCTGCAGCTGCTCGGCGTCGACGGCGGCGACCGTTGGACCGCGCTGGCGCAGGGCTGGGACCGCTCGCCCGAGGCCGCCGGCTGGTCGGCCTTCAACGACCTGCACGTGATGCTGGCGCTGGCCGGCAGCGGCGACGTGGACGCGGCGGCACGATGGCTGGACCAGGTCGAGCAGCGCACCGCGGCGCAGGCGCTGCCGCAGGAGCGGCAGCTGGCCGCCGCGACCGGGCTGGCCCTGCTGCGCGGGCTGCTGGCCTACGCGCGCGGCGAGGACGAGGCGGCCTGGCGGCTGCTGTACCCGTTGCGCCCGGCGCTGCAGCGCCTCGGCGGCAGCCATGCGCAGCGCGACGTGGTGGACCAGACGCTGCTGGCCGCCGCCGCGCGCGGCGGGCTCACCTCGGGCGGGCGCGCGCTGGTGCACGAGCGGCAGCTGGCCAAGCCGGTGACGCCGCTGACCCGTCACTGGGCCGGGCGGCTCGGCGTGCGGCTGGACTGAGCCTCACCCCGCCAGCGTCGCGATCCACCAGGTGGTGCCGCCGGCGTCCCGGACGGCGGCGCGCCGGTCCGGGTCCGCCTTCTTCATCGGCGCCTGCAGCGGTTCGGCTCCGGCCTGCAAGGCGCGCTGGTAGGCGGCATCCACGTCGGGCACGTAGACGTGCACGTGGGCGGGGACCGGTGGCTGCTGCGGCGCGGCGTCGGCCAGCATCACCACGCCGTCGCCGATGCGCACCTCGGCATGGCGGATGCGGCCGTCGGCGGCCAGGTGGCGGCGCAGCTCGGTGGCTCCCAGCGCCTGTTTCAGGAACCCGATGGTGGCGGCCGCACCGTGCACGATCAGATACGGTGACACGTCGGGACAGCCCTCGGGCCGGTAGGCTGCAGCAGGCATGTCGTCTCCTTGCGTTGCGTTCACGACGGGAACCAGGCCGTGGCATGGGCCCGGTGCCGATCCCCGTGTCCAGCACCCATCGTGCCGCGTGCCGGGACAGCGGTCTTGCAGGAACCGGAAGGCGCGCTCAGGACGTGCCCGGGCGTGCCAGCGGGCCGCGGGGCACCTGGGCGACCAGGTGCATCGCCGCGCTCACACGAGCATCTCGCGGATGCCTTCCTGCTCGAACACGCGCTGCACGGCCGGCCGCGCCAGCATGCGCTGCAGGAAGCCGCCCAGGTGCGGCAGGCTGCGCGCCGGGCGCGGGAACAGGCGGGTCCAGCGGCACAGCGTCAGCGCGTAGGGGTCCAGCAGCGTGTACTGCTCGCCCAGCAGCCAGGGCTGGCCATGGCGGGCGAACTCGGCGTTCAGCCGGTCCAGCAGCACGCCCGCCTTGCGTTGCGCCTGCGCCTTGACCTCGGCGACCGCGCCGGGCGTCTCGGCCCAGCGTTCCGGATAGAAGTACACGTTCAGCGTGGCCTGCAGCGTGTTGGTCAGCCACATCAACCACTTGTAGCAATGCGCGCGCTCGGGCGTGCCGAGCGGCGGCACCAGCTTCGCCTCGGGGTGCGTGTCGGCCAGGTGCAGGCAGATCGCGGCGGTTTCGTAGAGCACCAGGTCGCCGTCGACCAGTACCGGGATCAGCCCGTTGGGGTTGAGCTTGAGGTACTCGGGCGACTGGTGGGCGTTGTGCTGGCGGTCCACCAGCTGCAGGCGGTAGGGAACCCCCAGTTCCTCCAGCAGGAGGTGCGGCACCATGCTCGCCGTGCTGGGGTAGTGGTACAGCTCGATCATGGCAGCCTCGACAGGGTCACGGGGAAGGGGAGGAGGACGTGGTGGTCGCGACGGCCGCCTGCGCGGCGGCCCTGCGTCCGGCCAGCACATTGAGTGCCAGCCCGGCGATCACCAGCGCGGCGGCGGCCAGTTTCCAGCCCGGCAGCGGTTCGGCCAGCCACCAGGCCGAGGCCGCCATGCCGAACACCGGCACCAGCAGCGCGCTGGGCGTCACGGTGGCCGCCCGGTGGCGCGACAGCAGCCAGTTCCAGGCGCCATAGCCGAACAGCGTGTTGCCCACCGCCTGCCAGGCCACCGCGCCCCAGGCCGCGGGGCTGGCCGACTGCAGGGCCGTGCCGATCGCGGCAGGCCCCTCGAAGACCAGGCTCAGCAGCGCCAGCGGCGGGACGGCGAACAGGCTGGACCAGACCATGAAGGCCAGCATATCGATCTTCCCGGCGGATTGCACCACCAGGTTGGCGCAGGCCCAGCAGAACGCGGCGGCCAGCACCAGGCCCAGGCCGAGCGGCGTGACCGAGCCGTCGGTGCGCCAGGCGATGACGGCCATGCCGGCCACGGCCAGCGCCAGCGCGGCCCATTGCAGGGGCCGGACGCGCTCGCCGCGCCACGCGATGGCCAGCCCGATCGTGAAGAACACCTGGACCTGGATCACCAGCGAGGCCAGCCCCGGCGAGATGTCCGCGCGCATCGCCAGGAACAGCAGCCCGAACTGCCCGGCACCGAGCAGCACGCCGAAGGCTGCCAGCGTGCGCCAGGCCGTGGCGGGCCGGCGGATGAACAGCAGGAACGGAAACGCCGACAGCGCAAAGCGCAGCGCCGCGAACAGGAAGGGCGGCAGTTCGGCCAGGCCCAGCTTGATGACGACGAAATTGGTGCCCCAGACGAACACGACCGCCAGGGCCAGCAGCAGGTGGGGGACGGGCATGGGCCGCAGTGTGCGACAGGTTGGCGTTTACCGCTCGTCACGTTCCGGACATCCTGCACCGCTACCTTGTGCAGCAGGGTGGCGCCGCCACCCGCACCCGACGACATCCACCCACCAGAACCCAGTGGAGACACCCCCATGCGTCCAGCCCTGCTTCCCCTGGTGGCAGGCCTTGCGGCCTGTCTGGTCAGCCTGTCCGCCCATGCCGGCGGCCCGCACGGCGTGCATCCGCCGCATGGCCATCCCCCTGCGCACGGACCCGGTGCCGGCGGCGCGGTGCAGCTCGGCCCGCGCCCGTTCTTCCTGGTCGAGGACATGGCCGACGGCCCGCTCAAGCGCGAGCTGCAGGCCTGCGCGCGGCGCGGCCATTTCCGCAGCGCCGAGTTCTCGATCGGCCACCGCGGCGCGGCGCTGCAGTTTCCCGAGCACACGCTGGAGTCCTACCGGGCCGCGGCCCGCATGGGCGCGGGCATCCTGGAATGCGACGTGACCTTCACGAAGGACAAGGAACTGGTCTGCCGCCATGCGCAGAACGACCTGCACACGACCACCAACATCCTGGCCACGCCGCTGGCGGCCAAGTGCACCCGGCCGTTCACGCCGGCCACCTTCGATGCGGACGGCAACCTGGTGACACCGGCGAGCGCCGAGTGCCGCACCACCGACATCACGCTGGCCGAGTTCAAGACGCTGCGCGGCAAGATGGACGACTTCAACCCGCGCGCCCGCACGGTCGAGGAGTACCTGCAGAGCAGCACGCCCTGGCGCACCGACCTCTATGCGGGCCCGACCAGCGGCACGCTGCTGACGCACCGCGAGAGCATCGAGCTGTTCAGGCGCCTGGGTGTGAAGATGACGCCCGAGCTCAAGACCCCGGTCGTGCCCATGCCCTTCGACGGCTTCACGCAGGAAGACTTCGCGCAGAAGCTGATCGACGAGTACAAGCAGGCCGGCGTGCCGCCGCGCGACGTCTACCCGCAATCGTTCGACATCCGCGACGTGCTGTACTGGGTGAGGCACGAGCCGGCCTACGGCCGGCAGGCGGTGTACCTGGACGACGCCAACACCGTGGGCGAGCTGCCCGGCTTCGGCGAGCTGCAGGCCTACCGTGCGCAGGGCATCCGCATCGTCGCCCCGCCGCTGTTCGCGCTGCTGTCGCACGACGGCAACGGCAACATCGTGCCTTCGGCCTACGCCCGCAACGCCAGGGCCGCGGGGCTGGACATCATCACCTGGACGCTGGAACGCTCCGGCATCCTGGCCGACGGCAACAACGGCTTCTACTACCAGACGATCGACCCTGCGATCGGCCGCGAAGGCGACGTGATGCGCGTGCTCGACGTCCTCGGTCGCCAGATCGGCGTGCTGGGCGTGTTCTCCGACTGGCCGGCCACCACCACCTTCTATGCCAACTGCGCCGGGCTGCGCTGACCCCGCCTGCGGTGTCCACGCAGGCAAAAAAGACCTGGGTGCATCCGCACCCAGGTCACCCACGCACCACGACACCACGAACCGTGCGGTTGCAGGGCCACTGCAACCCGGTGCGTTACCCGCAAGCGGTTCTTGCCCCGCCTCTGGCTGCGCAAGGCCTCAGGACCGGCGCGGCCCCCTTCGGGGCCGCCGTGCAGGAGGTCCCGCAGGTGTCAGCCGCCAGGCGGGTGGCTCAGAAGTGGTACCCCACGGTCACCGTGAACACCAGGGGCCGGAAGTCGATCTCGGTGCGGCGCACCACGCGGCCTTGCGGCGTGTCGGTCGTGGCCTTGAGGTCGCTCTTGACCTTGGCCGCCACGACCGAGGCGTTGATCGACCAGCGTTCGTCGAGCATGTAGCTGGCACCCACCTGCGCGGCCGGGCCGATCGAGTCGGACAGCTTCAGGCGGGTCGGGCCACCGCTGGCCCAGTTGCCGCCCGTGGTGCTCCTGGTGTCGGTGAAGTGGGTGTAGTTGATGCCCAGCCCGACGAAGGGGCGGAACCGGTCGCCGGCCTGGCCGAAGCGGTAGGTCGCGAACACGGTCGGGGCGAGCTGCTTGGACGAGGCGATCTGGCCGAAGCCTTCCAGCGCGCCGCGGCCGTAGACCTTGTGCTTGGGCGGGATGCCCAGCACCAGGTCCATGCCCCAGTTGTCGGTGAAGTAGCGCTGGTAGCCGAACACGATGGTGCGGGCGTCGCCGACGTCCAGCCGTGCGTCGTCCGGCGTCGCCGGGCCGCGCAGCGGATCGGCCTTGGAGTGGATTTCCAGGAAGCCGCCGCCGATGTAGACGGACTGGCTCTGGGCGAGGGCGGCGGTGCTGGCCAGGCCGAGCACGGCGGCCGCCAGGGCGGTGGTCAGGGGTTGCGTCATGGTCAGTTGAAGGTTGTCTGTCGCGAGGCGGCCGGATTACTGGTTGGGTTGCTGCATGACCTGCTCGAAGAAGCCGCGGATCAGCGCGGTGCAGAACGGCGGCACCAGCCCGCCGTGGTACTGCGCCAGCACGTCGCTGCCGGCCGCATTCTTGGCGAGCTGGAAGCCACCGTAGATCTGGTCACCGGCCTGGCCGGCGGGCAGGGTGTTGCGGTCCTCGAGGTCGAAGGCCGGCACCGCGAGCTGCGCCGGCAGGCGCGAGTTGAAGTCGGCCTGCGCCACCGGGGTGTTGACGCCGTAGAACACGGTCGGGTCCTCCGCGCCGCCGCACAGCGCCATCGGCCGCGTGGGCGTCCAGCCCAGCAGCGTGTTGCGTTCCAGGGCCTGGACGAAGCCGTTGTCCGGGTTGGTCAGGAAGTCGTTGCGGAAGGCGTCGGTCAGCAGGCCGCCGGGGCCGAACAGCGCCGTGAAGGTCGGGTCGGCCGGCAGCCGGCCTTGCGCGACCAGGTCCGCCACCGGGGTGTCGGTCGGGAACAGCGTCTCCGCGGTGGCCGCGTACGGGGCCTGGTAGATCTCGGCCGGCGCGCGGTAGACGTTGCCGTAGCTGCGCTGGTAGGAGGTCAGCAGCATCGGCGTGAAGATGGTTGCGCCGGCGTTGATCGGGCCCGGACCGTTGATGACCTGGGCGAACTGCAGCAGGTTGTACGGGCCGGACATCGGGCCCGAGGCCGTGACGGTGAACTCGTCGGCGTAGCGGGTCTGGATCTCGCGGTGCGTGGCCATCGCGACGTGGCCGCCCTGCGAGTAGCCGGTGATGAACAGGTGCTGCGAGGGCTTGACCGGGCTTTGCTCGTTCAGGTGCGCCTTGGCCGCGCGCAGCGCGTCGATCATGTCGGTGGCCTGCGCCTCGGCGTTCAGGTAGGGGTGCCAGGTCAGGCTGGAGCGGTCGTAGCCGAGGTAGTTCGGCGCGACCACGATGTAGCCCTGCGCGGCGAACATCGCCATCACCAGGCTGGCCTCGGTGTCGTTCACCACGTCGGCCATGTTCTTCGAGCGCGCGGTGGTCGTGCCGTGCGCGTACAGCACCACGGGGCGTTCGCCCTGGCAGGCCGCGTCCTCGCCCTGCGGCACCAGCACGCCGGCCGAGGCGGTGGCCGGCTGGCCAGCCGGATCGCGGGTCACGTACATCACGTAGCGCACGTCCACGCTGCAGCGCGCCGGGCCGGACAAGGCCTGCAGCCCGCTGGCCTGGGTGCCGGCGTCGATCACCGCGGCGTCGGCATGGCCGGCCAGGTGGCCGGAGAGGATCGCGCCGCGCTGCGACGGCGGATCGTCATCGCCACCGCCGCCACAGGCGGCCAGGAGCACGGAGACGGCAAGTGCGGCGGCCTGGGCGGCCGGGTGGAGTCGGGGCAGATGCATGGGGGTCCTTTCCGAAAAGAACGAACGATCGTTCGAGATTGGGGCGAACTATAGGGGCAGTGCCCGACTTTGTGACAGACCGGGAAATCCCTGTCCGGGCCCGCCTGCGCCGGCCGTCTCGCCGGCACAACGCCGCGTCAGTGCGGCGCCACGCAAGTGCGTTGTTCGCCCGCGACCTGCCAGGCTGCCGTGAGTACGTAGCGCGCCTGCGTCAGCCCGTTGGCGAGGCAGGTGCAGTGCTTCAGGCGCCAGCTGGCGCCGGTGCCCGGGCGTGGCGCGAACACGGGCGTGCCGCCGCCGAGCACGACCGGCACGGTGCACAGCACCAGCTCGTGCAGCAGCTCGGCGTCCAGGAAGGCGCGCGCGACCTCGCCGCCTCCGGCCAGCAAGACGCGGCGCAGCCCGAGCGAGCACCAGTGCCGGTACAGCTGCGCCGGGCCCTCGGCGCCCAGGTGTGCGGCCGGCGGCAGCGGCCCGAGGTCGGCGCGCCGGCTCATGATCCAGCACGGCTTGCCGGCGTAGGGCCAGGCCGGGAGCCGCCGGCAGCTTTCGTAGGTGCGGCGTCCCATCACGACCGCGTCCACGCCGTCGAGGAAGGCGCGGTAGCCGCAGTCGTCCTCGCCGGCGGGATCCACCGGGGGCAGCCAGTCGAGTTCGCCCTCGGGGCCGGCGATGCGGCCGTCCAGCGAAGCGGCGACGAAATAGATGATGCGCGTCATGGTGGATGACCCAAGGTGCGTGCATGGGGCGGGGTCGTTCGCGGGCCCCGTGCCGGCCGGCCTGCCCGGCCGCCTAGCTGCGCAGGCTGCGCTCGTACTCCCGGGCCTCCGCCTCGGTCCTGCGGAACAGGTCGGCCAGCGTGCGGCCGGGTTCGTCCTGGAAGCGCTGGTCCAGCGTCTCGACGGCGCGGATGCGGTCGATGCGGAAGTTGCGGAAGTCGCCGCGGTGTTCGCACCAGGCGCCCAGCGTCCAGACCTTGCCCCAGTAGAAGCAGCCGAGCGGGCGGATCACGCGCTGCGTGACGCGCCCCTGCACGTCTTCGTAGTCGATGCGCAGCTTGTGGCGCGACTCGATCGCCTCGCGCACGCGCGCCAGCCGGTCGCGCGCGGCGGGGTCGCCGACCGGCGGCGCATACAGCGCGACGCTTTCGGCGGCCACGCGCGCGGCGGTCGGCAGCACGGCCATGATCTTGCCGAGCGCCACTTCCGCGTGCCGCGCCAGCACCGGGTCCAGCCAGCCCTGCGCCAGCCGCACCGCCGCGGCGAGCGACTGCGCTTCCTGGCTGGTGAACATCATCGGCGGCAGGTCGAAGCCGGCGCGCATGCGGTAACCCATGCCCGCCTCGCCTTCGATCGGCACGCCCTGCGCCTGCAGGTCGCTGATGTCGCGGTAGATGGTGCGCTCCGACACCTCCAGCCGCTCGGCCAGCCAGGCAGCCGTGGAAAGACGCCGGCTGCGGATGAGCTGGACGATCTCGAACAGGCGTTCGGCGCGGCGCATGGCGGTCTCGCGGCGGGTGCCGGGGCGTCAGTTCATGGCGTGCAGGCCGACATGGTTGTGCTCCGGGTCGGCGATGATCGCGAAGAAGCCGTGCCCGCCTTCGATCTCGGTGCGCGGCACCACGATGCGGCCGCCGGCGCGCTCGACGCGCGCGAGCACCGCATCGAGCGAAGGCTCGGCGTTCAGGTAGACGATGGTGCCGCCCTGCGCGCCGGGGATCGCGGTCTCGCCCTGGACCAGGCAGCCGCCCACGCCGGGTGGCTCGGCCGGGAACATCGCCATCCTGTAGCCACCCATGTCGTTGCGCGTCAGCCGGGTCTCGAGGATGGCTTCGTAGAAGCGCTGCGCGCGCTCGATGTCGCGGGTCGGGATCTCGAACCAGTTGATGGCACTGCCTTGGGTCTGAGCCATGTGAGCCTCCTCGGGTCAGGTGAATGGAGTCGCCATGGTGCGAACAGGCTCTTGACAGCGTGGTGGCAGGAACCTGACAGGGGCAGTGCCGGGCAAGACCGCCGCCGGTGCGGTGGTCACTCCACGGTGGCCTGCCGCACCGCGCGCTCCCAGCGCTGCATCAGCTCCTCGGCACGCTCGCGCGGCATGGTCGGCATGAAGCGCCGCTCCACCTGCCACTGCGCGCTCAGCTCGTCCAGGCTGCGGTACACCCCGCAGCTCAGCCCGGCCAGGTAGGCCGCGCCCAGCGCCGTGGTCTCGATGACCTTGGGGCGCACCACCGGGATGCCCAGCAGGTCGGCCTGGAACTGCATCAGCAGGTTGTTGACGCAGGCGCCGCCGTCGACGCGCAGCTCGGCCACCGGCGAGCCGCCCGCGGCCACCGCGTCGCGGCTCATCGCCTGCAGCAGCGCCGCGCTCTGGAACGCGATCGACTCCAGCGCCGCGCGCGCGATGTGCGCCGCGCCGCTGCCGCGCGTCAGGCCGACGATGGTGCCGGTGGCGTGCGGCTTCCAGTACGGCGCGCCCAGGCCGGTGAAGGCCGGCACGAACATCACGCCGCCCGAATTCGGCACCGAGGCGGCCAGCACCTCGACCTCGCTGGAGGCCTTGATCGCGCGCAGCCCGTCGCGCAGCCACTGCACCACCGCGCCGCCGATGAAGATGCTGCCTTCCAGCGCGAATTCGGGCGTGGCCGTGGGCTGCGCGGCCGAGGTGCTGACCAGGCCGTTGGTCGACAGCTGGGTGCGGGTGCCGGTGTGCATCAGCATGAAGCAGCCGGTGCCGTAGGTGTTCTTCGCCAGCCCCGCCTGGAAGCAGGCCTGGCCGAACAGCGCGGCCTGCTGGTCGCCGGCGATGCCGCCGATGGGCAGGCTGCGGCCGAGCAGCGCGGCGTCGGTCTCGCCGTAGACGTGCGCCGACGGATGCACCTCGGGCAGCAGGCTGCGCGGGATGCGCAGCGCGGCCAGCAGCTCGTCGTCCCACTGGTTGCGGTGGATGTCGAACAGCATCGTGCGCGAGGCGTTGGTGACGTCGGTGACGTGCAGGCGCCCGCCGGTGAGCTGCCACACCAGCCAGCTGTCCACCGTGCCGAAGGCCAGTTCGCCGCGCTCGGCGCGCTCGCGCACGCCGGGCACGTGGTCGAGGATCCACTGGATCTTGGTGCCGGAGAAATAGGCATCGATCACCAGGCCGGTCTTCTCGCGCACCAGCGGCTCCAGGCCCTGCGCGCGCAGCGCGGCGCAGATCGGCTCGGCGCGGCGGTCCTGCCAGACGATGGCGTTGTAGACCGGCACGCCGGTGCGGCGGTCCCACAGCACCGTGGTCTCGCGCTGGTTGGTGATGCCCAGCGCGGCGATGTCGTCGGCCTTCAGGCCGGCTTTGGCGAGCACCTCGCGCGCGGTGTCGAGCTGGCTGCTCCAGATCTCGCGCGGGTCGTGCTCGACCCAGCCGGGCTGGGGATAGATCTGGCGGAATTCGCGCTGCGACATCGCGACGAGGTTGCCCTGCGCGTCGAAGACGATGCTGCGCGAGCTGGAGGTTCCTTGGTCGAGGGCGAGCAGGTAGGTCATCGATAGCTCCCGGTTCAGGCCACTTCGCATTGCACGCCGGCGTCGGCCAGCAGCTGGGGATAGGGGTCGGGGGGCGGGGCGTCGGTGAACAGCATGTCCAGCTCGCTGACGTGGGCCAGTTCCACCATCGCCGGCCGGTTGAACTTGCTGTGGTCGGCCGCGAGCCACACCTGGCGGGCGTGCTCGATGATGGCGCGCGAGACCTTCACCTCGCGGAAATCGTAGTCGCGCAGCGTGCCGTCGGCCTCGATGCCCGAGATGCCGATCAGCGCGATGTCGACCTTGAACTGGCGGATGAAGTCCACCGTCGCCTCGCCGACGATGCCGCGGTCGCGGTGGCGCACCACGCCGCCGGCGACGATCACCTCGCAGTCCGGGTTGTCGCTCAGGATCGCCGCCACGTTGAGGTTGTTGGTGATCACGCGCAGGCCCCGGTGGCGCAGCAGCTCGCGCGCGATCGCCTCGGTGGTGGTGCCGATGTTGAGGATCAGCGAGCAGCCTTCGGGCACCGCCTTGGCCACCGCGCGGGCGATGCGCTGCTTGGCCTCGGCGTTGAGGCTCTGGCGCTGGCGGTAGGCGATGTTCTCGACCGTCGAGCTGGGCACCCGCACCCCGCCGTGGAAGCGCGCCAGCAGGCCGGCTTCGGCCAGCATCTTCACGTCGCGCCGCACCGTCTGCAGCGTGACGCCGAAGCGCTCGGCGAGCGCCTCGACGGACACCACGCCGTTGGCGCGCACTTCCTCGAGCAACTGGGACTGTCGGGGGTTGGGGGTCATCGCGGGCATCGGCCGGGGAAAAACGCTCATGGCCGGCGTTGTAGCCGATTTCCCCCGGTCCCTTCCGGACGCGACCTTAAGCGAACCCAAACGAAAACAAATCAGGGTTTCCCATGCGTTGAACTTGTCACAAGGCTGGACTAAAACGAAAAAAATAGATCAAAATCGAACACAAACGAATGCGTGGAGCGCACTGCGGGCGGGGCCGGCTGCCGCACCGTCGGGCGCATGGGCGACACAAGGAGTGCGAAGGTGAGCGAGCCTTCCGTCAAGCAGACGCGGTCCGCGGGCCCTGCCCCGGCAGCGGTTGACGCCAGTTGCGACGTGCTGGTCGTCGGTGGCGGCATCAACGGTGCCGGCATCGCGCGCGACCTGGCCGGCCGCGGCCTGCGCGTGCTGCTGTGCGAGAAGGACGACATCGCGCAGCACACCTCTTCGGCGTCCACCAAGCTGATCCACGGCGGGCTGCGCTACCTCGAGTACTACGAGTTCTCGCTGGTGCGCAAGGCGCTGATCGAGCGCGAGGTGCTGCTGCGCAGCGCCCCGCACATCATGCGGCCGCTGCGCTTCGTGATGCCGCACGACCGCTCGCTGCGCCCGGTGTGGATGATCCGGCTCGGCCTGTTCCTCTACGACCACCTGGCGCGCCGCGAGGTGCTGCCGGGCTCGGCCACCATCGACCTGCGCCGCCACGAGGCCGGGCAGCCGCTCAAGCCGGCCTACACCAAGGGCTTCGTCTACTCCGACGGCTGGGTCGACGACGCGCGCCTGGTGGTGCTCAACCTGCTCGACGCCCAGCAGCGCGGCGCGCGCATCCTCACCCGCACGCGCTGCATCGAGGCACGCCGCTGCACGCACAGCTGGCAGGCGGTGCTGGAGGGCCCGGGCGGGCAGCGCACCACGGTCAGCGCCCGCGCGCTGGTCAACGCCGCCGGTCCCTGGACCGAGCAGTTCCTGCGCGAGCAGGCGCGCCAGCACGACACGCGCAGCCTGCGGCTGGTCAAGGGCAGCCACATCGTGGTGCGCAGGATGTTCGACCACCCGATGGCCTACATCTTCCAGAACCCGGACAAGCGCATCATCTTCGCGATCCCCTACGAGCAGGACTACACGCTGATCGGCACCACCGACGTCGAGCACCGCGGGCCGGTCGGGCAGGCGCAGATCGACGACAGCGAGATCGCCTACCTGTGCGAGCAGGCGAGCCGCTACTTCGCGCGGCCCGTCACGCGCGAGGACGTGGTGTGGACCTATTCGGGCGTGCGCCCGCTGCTCGACGATGCCTCGGGCGACCCCTCGGCGGTCACGCGCGACTACCTGCTCGAGTTGAGCGCCGAGCAGGCCGGCGACGACGGGCAGCGGCGCCCGGCCGCGCCGCTGCTGTCGGTGTGGGGCGGCAAGATCACCACCTTCCGCAAGCTGGCCGAGGAAGCCGCCGACCTGCTGTGCCCCGCGCTCAGGCACCCGTCGATCGGCTGGACCCGCCACGAGACGCTGCCCGGCGGCGACCTGAGCGCGTACATCGGCGCGCCGCAGCGCCCGGACGCGGACTTCGAGCGTTTCGACCAGGCGCTGGCCGCGCGCCACCCCTGGCTGCCCGCGACGCTGCGCCGGCGCCTGGCGCGCTGCTACGGCAGCCGCGTCGACCTCATCCTCGGCCGCGCGCAGCGCCTGTCGGACCTGGGCGAGGAGGTCGCGCCGCAGCTCTACGAGGCCGAGCTGCACTACCTGGGCCAGCACGAGTGGGCGCGCACCGGCGACGACGTGCTGTGGCGGCGCACCAAGCTGGGCCTGCACATGGGCCCGCCAGAGCGCGAGGCCGTGGCGCGCTGGTTCGAGCGCGCGCACGAGACCACCCAGCCGGTCACGTTGGCGGCGTTCCAGCGATAGGACGACGAGACGGCCCGGCGACAAGAGGAGGAGACGAGGGACATGCAGCTGGTGCTCGAAGGCATCGAAAAACAGGTCGGGGCGCAGACCCACCTGTATCCGATCGACCTGGCCTTGCAGCCGGGCGCCGTCACGGTGCTGCTCGGCGCGACGCAGGCCGGCAAGACCAGCCTGATGCGGGTGATGGCCGGGCTCGACGCGCCCACGCGCGGGCGCGTCAGCGTCGACGGGCGCGACGTCACCGGCATGCCGGTGCGCCAGCGCAACGTCGCGATGGTCTACCAGCAGTTCATCAACTACCCGTCGATGACGGTGTACGAGAACATCGCCTCCCCGCTGCGCCTGCGCGGCGAGAAGCAGGTGGATGCGCAGGTGCGCGCGCTGGCGGCGCGGCTGCACATCGAGCCCTTCCTGCAGCGCCTGCCCGCCGAGCTGTCCGGCGGCCAGCAGCAGCGCGTCGCGCTGGCCCGCGCGCTGGCCAAGCAGGCGCCGCTGATGCTGCTGGACGAGCCGCTGGTGAACCTGGACTACAAGCTGCGCGAGGAGCTGCGCGAGGAACTGGCGCACCTGTTCGCCAGCAGCGACGCCACGGTGGTCTACGCCACCACCGAGCCGACCGAGGCCCTGCTGCTGGGTGGCTACACCGCCGTGATGGACGCCGGCGAGCTGCTGCAGTACGGCCCCACGGCCGAGGTATTCCACCGCCCGCAGTCGATCCGCGTCGCGCGCGCCTTCAGCGATCCGCCGATGAACCTGGTCGCCGGCGAGGCCGTGCCGGCGGGCGTGCAGCTGCCGGCGGGCGTGCAGGTCGCGGTGCCGCTGCCCGAAGGCGGCTCGCGCCAGCTGACCCTGGGCGTGCGTGCCAGCGCGCTGCGCGTGCAGCCGCGCGAGGGCGACGTCGCGCTGCCGGGGCGGGTGGAGCTGGCGGAGATGTCCGGCTCCGACACCTTCGTGCACGTCGACACCGCGGTCGGCGAACTCGTCGCGCAGCTGACCGGCGTGCACTACTTCGAGCTCGGCGCGCAGCTGACGCTGTACCTGCACCCGAGCCAGGTCTACGTGTTCGACCAGGGCGGCCGGCTGCTGGTGGCACCGGCTCGGGGAGCGTGACGCCATGGCCCGCATCGACCTCGACCTCGCGCATTCCTACAAGCCGCGTCCCCAGACCGACGAGGACTACGCGCTGCTGCCGCTGAAGATGAGCTTCCGCGACGGCGGGGCCTACGCCCTGCTGGGGCCGTCCGGCTGCGGCAAGACCACGTTGCTCAACATCATTTCCGGGCTGCTGCAGCCCTCGCATGGCAGCGTCAGCTTCGACGGACGCGACGTCACCGCGCTGACGCCGCAGGAACGCAACATCGCCCAGGTGTTCCAGTTCCCGGTCATCTACGACACGATGACCGTGGCGCAGAACCTGGCCTTCCCGCTGCGCAACCGGGGCGTGCCGCCCGAGCGCATCCGCCAGCGCGTCGGCCAGATCGCCGAAATGCTGGAACTGAGCGGCCAGCTCGACCAGCGCGCCGCCGGGCTGTCGGCCGATGCCAAGCAGAAGATCTCGCTGGGCCGGGGGCTGGTGCGCGAGGACGTCTCCGCGGTGCTGTTCGACGAGCCGCTGACGGTGATCGACCCGCACCTGAAGTGGCAGCTGCGGCGCAAGCTCAAGCAGATCCACCACGAGCTGAAGCTCACGCTGATCTACGTCACGCACGACCAGGTCGAGGCGCTGACCTTCGCCGACGAGGTGGTGGTGATGACACGCGGCAAGGCGGTGCAGGTCGGCACCGCCGACCAGCTGTTCGAGCGGCCCGAGCACACCTTCGTCGGCCACTTCATCGGCTCGCCGGGCATGAACTTCCTGCCGGTGCGCCATGTCGACGGCCACCTGGAGTTCGGCCGGCTGCGCCTGGCCGTGCCGCCGCAGCGCGCCTCGGCGCTCGCGCAGGCACGGGAGCTGGTGCTGGGCGTGCGGCCCGAGTACGTGCGGCCCGCGGCGGCCGGTGACCTGAGCGCGCTGCCGGTGCAGGTGAGGCAGGTGCTGGACATCGGCACCCACTGGCTCGTGACCGGGCAGGTCGGCGAAGGCGGGCAGGCCGCGACGCTGAAGGCGCGGCTGCACCCGGAGCTGCCGCCGCCGCGCGTCGGCGAGACCATGTGGTGGTCGGTGGTCGGCGACCACACCTGCTTCTACCAGAACGACGTGCGCATCGCCTGAGGCGCCAGCGCCGCGACGGAGGAGACGAGCGATGAAACCCATCAATCAGAAGGCCTGGCTGCTGGTGCTGCCGGTCGTCATCTGCGTGGCCTTCTCGGCCGTGCTGCCGCTGATGACGGTGGTGAACTACTCGGTGCAGGACATCATCTCGCCCGAGCGCCGCGTGTTCGTCGGCACCGAATGGTTCGCGATGGTGATGCGCGACGAGGAGCTGCACGCGGCGCTGTGGCGCCAGCTGACCTTCTCGTGCGCGGTGCTGCTGGTGGAGATCCCGCTGGGCATCGCGCTGGCGCTGTCGATGCCGGCGCAGGGCTGGAAGGCCTCGGCGGTGCTGGTGCTGGTGGCGCTGTCGCTGCTGATCCCGTGGAACGTGGTGGGCACCATCTGGCAGATCTACGGCCGCTCGGACATCGGCTTGCTGGGCTACGTGATGGCGAAGCTCGGCATCGACTACAGCTACACCGGCAACGCCACCGACGCCTGGGTCACCGTGCTCGTGATGGACGTGTGGCACTGGACGCCGCTGGTGGCGCTGCTGGCCTACGCCGGGCTGCGCTCCATCCCGGATGCCTACTACCAGGCCGCGCGCATCGACGGCGCGTCCAAGTTCGCGGTGTTCCGCTACATCCAGCTGCCCAAGATGCGCGGGGTGCTGATGATCGCGGTGCTGCTGCGCTTCATGGACAGCTTCATGATCTACACCGAGCCCTTCGTGCTCACCGGCGGCGGGCCCGGCAATGCCACCACCTTCCTCAGCCAGTACCTCACGCAGAAGGCGGTCGGCCAGTTCGACCTCGGACCGGCCGCGGCCTTCTCGCTGATCTACTTCCTCATCATCCTGCTGCTGTGCTTCATCCTCTACAACTGGATGCAGCGCGTGGGCACGCAGAGCCCGACGGAGGCCGGCCATGCCTGAGATCGCCGCACCCGCCGCCCCCGCGGCCACGCAACGCACGGCGCGACAGCGCGCCGGGACGGGCGCGCGCTTTCGCAAGCGCACGCTGTTCCTGGTCGCCTACCTCGTGTTCGCCATCCTGCCGATCTACTGGATGGTCAACATGTCGTTCAAGACCAACCACGAGATCCTCAGCGGCTTCACGCTGTGGCCGCACGAGTTCACGCTGGACAACTACCGCACCATCTTCACCGACCCGGCGTGGTACTCGGGCTACATCAACTCGCTGATCTACGTGGCCATCAACACGGTGATCTCGGTCTGCGTCGCGCTGCCGGCGGCCTACGCGTTCTCGCGCTACCGCTTCCTGGGCGACAAGCACGTGTTCTTCTGGCTGCTGACCAACCGCATGACGCCGCCGGCGGTGTTCCTGCTGCCGTTCTTCCAGCTCTACACGACGCTCGGCCTGATGGACACGCACATCGCGGTGGCGCTCGCGCACCTGGTGTTCAACGTGCCGCTGGCGGTGTGGATCCTGGAGGGCTTCATGAGCGGCATCCCGCGCGAGATCGACGAGACCGCCTACATCGACGGCTACTCGTTCCCGAGGTTCTTCTTCAGGATCTTCCTGCCGCTGATCAAGGCCGGCGTCGGCGTGGCGGCGTTCTTCTGCTTCATGTTCAGCTGGGTCGAGCTGCTGCTGGCGCGCACGCTGACCAGCGTGAACGCCAAGCCCATCGTCGCGACGATGACGCGCACGGTGTCGGCCTCGGGGATGGACTGGGCGCTGCTGGCTGCCGCCGGCGTGCTGACCATCGTGCCGGGGGCGATCGTGATCTGGTTCGTGCGGCACTACATCGCCAAGGGCTTCGCGATGGGCCGCGTCTGAGGCACGGAGGACTGCGATGTTCGATTGGATGGTCTGGACGACGCCGGTGGCGGTCTTCTTCATCTGCATCGCGCTGATGCTGGTCGGCATGACGGTGTGGGAGATCAGGTCGCCGACGACGCTGCGCAAGGGGTTCCTGCCGATCTCGACGACGCGCGGCGACCGGCTGTTCATCGGCCTGCTCACCGCCGCCTACATCAACCTCGCCTGGGTGGGCCTGGGCGAGAAGATGATGGAGTGGTTCTCGCTCGAGGACGAGCCCTCGGTGTGGATTAGCTTCGTGGTCTCGATGGCGGTGCTGGCACTGATCATGCGCAAGGGTTAGGGCATGGAGGATCGCCCCGGCCCGCCGGGGCGCATCGACGAGGGATCCGGGCCGGTGCTTCCCGCGGCCTGTGTCTGTCATGCGCACGGGAAGGCATACATCTCGAAGAGGAGACAGCGATGAAACAGCGCTTGAGCGTAGTGGCCTTTGCGGCGATCGCCTTGTCGATCGGCCAGGCTGCCTGGGCGGGCGAGGCCGAGGCGAAGAAGTGGATCGACAGCGAGTTCCAGCCGTCGACGCTCTCCAAGGAGCAGCAGATGGCCGAGATGAAGTGGTTCATCGAGGCCGCCAAGAAGCTCCAGGCCAAGGGCGTGAAGGAGATCTCGGTCGTCTCCGAGACCATCACCACGCACGAATACGAGTCCAAGACCCTGGCCCGGGCGTTCACCGAGATCACCGGCATCAAGGTCAACCACGACCTGATCCAGGAAGGCGACGTGGTCGAGAAGCTGCAGACGTCGATGCAGTCGGGCAAGTCCATCTATGACGGCTGGATCTCCGACTCCGACCTGATCGGCACGCACTACCGCTACGGCAAGATCCTGCCGCTGACCGACTACATGAACGGGCCCGGCAAGGAGTTCACCAACCCGGGCCTGGACCTGAAGGA
This sequence comes from Caldimonas thermodepolymerans, assembly GCF_015476235.1. Lineage (NCBI taxonomy): Bacteria > Pseudomonadati > Pseudomonadota > Betaproteobacteria > Burkholderiales > Sphaerotilaceae > Caldimonas > Caldimonas thermodepolymerans. The sequence continues at coordinate 3,523,216 of NZ_CP064338.1, read as the reverse complement.
CTTCATCGGGCTGAGCTTCACCACCGCGCCGGACGGCAAGGTCTACCAGCTGCCGGACCAGCAGTTCGCCAACCTGTACTGGTTCCGCGCCGACCTGTTCGAGCGTCCGGACCTGAAGGAGAAGTTCAAGGCCAAGTACGGCTACGAGCTGGGCGTGCCGCTGAACTGGTCGGCCTACGAGGACATCGCCGAGTTCTTCACCAACGACGTGAAGACCATCGACGGAAAGCCGATCTACGGCCACATGGACTACGGAAAGAAGGACCCGTCGCTCGGCTGGCGCTTCACCGACGCCTGGCTGTCGATGGCCGGCGCCGCCGACCGCGGCATCCCGAACGGCCTGCCGGTGGACGAGTGGGGCATCCGCGTGGCCGACGACAAGTGCACGCCGGTGGGCGCCTCGGTGCAGCGCGGCGGCGCGACCAACTCGCCGGCGGCGGTCTACGCGCTGACCAAGTACGTCGACTGGCTGAAAAAGTACGCGCCCAAGGAAGCCATGGGCATGACCTTCAGCGAGGCCGGCCCGGTGCCCGCGCAAGGCCAGATCGCGCAGCAGATCTTCTGGTACACCGCCTTCACTGCCGACATGACCAAGCCGGGCCTGCCGGTGGTCAACCCGGACGGCACGCCGAAGTGGCGCATGGCCCCGTCGCCCTACGGCCCGTACTGGAAGGACGGCATGCAGAACGGTTACCAGGACGTGGGTGCGTGGACCTTCTTCAAGAACCACGACCCGAACCGGCTGGCCGCGGCCTGGCTGTATGCGCAGTTCGTGACCTCCAAGACGGTGTCGCTGAAGAAGACCATCGTCGGCCTGACCCCGATCCGCGAAAGCGACATCCAGTCGCAAGCGATGACCGAGATGGCACCCAAGCTGGGTGGCCTGGTCGAGTTCTACCGCAGCCCCGCGCGGGTGGCGTGGACGCCGACCGGCAACAACGTGCCCGACTATCCGAAGCTCGCGCAGCTGTGGTGGAAGCACGTGGCCACCGCCGTCACCGGCGAGCGCACGCCGCAGCAGGCGATGGACAACCTGGCCGAGGAGATGGACCAGGTGATGGCCCGCCTCGAGCGCGCCGGCATGGAGAACTGCCCGCCCAAGCTGAACAAGAAGCAGCCGGCGGAGAAGTGGCTGAGCGACACCGGCGCGCCGTGGAAGAAGCTGGCCAACGAAAAGCCCAAGGGCGAAACCATCGCGTACGACAAGCTGCTGGCGGCCTGGCGCGAAGGACGCAAGCGCTGAGGCGTTCCGGCGCTTCCAACCGGGTGTGACTCGGCCCCGCCGCACCTCGTCCCCGGCGGGGCTTTGCACCGCGCATCGCCGTCACCGGCGCTGCGCGGTTTTTTCTCGCCCGACCTGGCCGCGCGTCACCGGGGCAGGGTGGGCACCTCGTGGTGCTCCCCGAGGCGGGGCGGCGGCTCGCCCAGCGCGGCCGCGCGCGCCATCGTGAACAGCTGGGCCATGCGGCTTGCGGTGACGTCCCAATACTCGGCATGGTCGACCTGGACGGCGAGCAGGCCGAGGTTGGGGTCGTCCGGCCCGTGCCGGAACCAGGCCGCGTCGGCCTTCGACCACAGCGCCTGCTTGCGTTGCGGGTCGTCGACGAAGCGGGCTCGCCCTGCGATCGAGACGTAGCGGTCCTGCTGCGGGTCGGCGTAGGCGACGTTGACCTCGCCGTCGTCCTTCAGGTCCAGCGCCGGTGCACTGTCCAGCGCGACGAAGAACCACAGCACCGGGGGCCCGTCGTCCAGCGTGCGGTTCTGCGTGGTCATCGGGCGCGAGCGCAGCTGCCCGTCGCGGTGGCGCGCGGTCAGCATGCCGTGGCGGATGTCGTGGATGAGCGCCCACAGGCGCTGCTGCGGGGAGGCATCGGGAGGCAGGGGCATGGCGGGTTCCGGGGTAAGAGGCCGTCACAGCATCGGCGGCGGCATGACGGGCGGCTCGTGCACGGGCACCGGCTGCTCCGGCGCCGGCGGGTCCTCGATCTCCGGCGGCACGGGGTCGGGCCCGGGCGGCGGCACCTCGATGGGCGGCGAGGGGGGCGGGGGCACGGGCGGTGCCGGCGGGTCGGTGTGCGCGCGCCAGGACGCGCGGGCGGGGCTCACGGCGCGCTCCCGGTCAATGCCGACGGTCGAAGGCATCCTTGACGCGTTCCTTCGCGTCGCCGAAGTCGCCGCGCAGGTCGCCCGCGGTCTTCTGCACGCGTCCCTTCGCTTCCAGCCGTTCGTCGCCGGTGGCACGGCCGGCGACTTCCTTGGCCTTGCCCTTGGCCTGCGTGATGCGGCCCTTGATCTGGTCCCGGTTCATGGCGATTCCTTTCGTCGGTGGGAACCGGGCCGGCCGGATGCCGGCCCGTTCATGCCACTGTGCGACGACGGGAATCGCCGGCCTGTCGGCCGCGAGCGAGCGCGCGTGTAGGCGGGGGCTGACTCAGGCGGCCAGCGCGTCGTCCAGCACCTCCACCCAGTGGCGCACCGGGGTGGCGGTGCCGGTCTGCAGGTGCTGGATGCAGCCGATGTTGGCCGAGACGATGGCCTGCGGGCGCAGCGGCTCGAGATGGGACAGCTTGCGGTCGCGCAGCCGGTAGGCGAGCTCCGGTTGCAGTACCGAGTAGGTGCCGGCCGAACCGCAGCACAGGTGCGATTCGCCGGTGGCCAGCTCGACCTCGAAGCCCAGGTCGCGCAGGCCGGCCTCGACGCCGCCGCGCAGCTGCTGGCCGTGCTGCAGCGTGCACGGCGGGTGGTAGGCGAGCTTCATGCCGGCCGCCTTCGCCGCCAGGCGCGGCTTGAGCCTGGGCACCAGGTCCGGCAGCAGCTCGGACAGGTCGCGGGTCAGTTCGCTGATGCGCCGGGCCTTCTCGGCGTACTCCGGGTCGTGCTGCAGGTGGCGCGCGTACTCCTTGACGGTGACGCCGCAGCCCGAGGCGTTCATCACGATGGCCTCCACCTTGCCGCGCACCACCAGCGGCCACCAGGCGTCGATGTTGCGGCGCATGTCGGCCAGCCCGCCTTCGTGGTCGTTGAGGTGGGTGCGGATCGCGCCGCAGCAGCCCGCACCGTCGGCCACCACGGTCTGGATGCCGGCGGCATCGAGCACGCGCGCGGTCGCGCTGTTGATGTTGGGCATCATGGCCGGCTGCACGCAGCCGGTCAGCAGCAGCACCTGGCGGTCGTGCGGGCGCGTGGGCCACTGGTGCGCGCGCGCCGAGCGGTCGCGCGGCGGAACCTTGTGCTTCAGCGCCTTGGGCAGCAGCGGCCGCAGCGCCTGGCCGAGCTTCATCGCGGGGCCGAACAGCGGCGAGGTCAGGCCTTCCTTGAGCAGCGTGCGCACGAAGCGCTCGCCGGCCGGGCGCGGCACGCGTTCCTCGACGATGCGGCGCCCGATGTCGACCAGCGCGCCGTACTGCACGCCCGACGGGCAGGTGGTTTCGCAGTTGCGGCAGGTCAGGCAGCGGTCCAGGTGCTCCTGCGTGCTGCGTCCGGCCGGCTGGCCCTCGAGCACCTGCTTGATCAGGTAGATGCGCCCGCGCGGGCCGTCGAGTTCGTCGCCGAGCAGCTGGTAGGTCGGGCAGGTCGCGGTGCAGAAGCCGCAGTGCACGCACTTGCGCAGGATGGCCTCGGCCTCGCGGCCTTCGGGCGTGTCCTGGAATTCGGGGGCGAGGTGGGTCTGCATGCGGTTCAGAACTCCGGGTAGAGGCGGCCGGGGTTGAACACGCCCGCCGGGTCGAAGGCCTTCTTCAGTTCGCGGTGGATGCGGTCCAGCGGCGGGACGAGCGGGGCGAAGCGGCCCACGCCGGGGTCGCTGCCGTAGAACAGCGTGGCGTGCCCGCCGGCCAGGCGCGCGGCCTCGCGCACGACCGGGGCCGGGGTGGCCGTGGACCACCAGCGCTGCGCGCCGCCCCATTCGATCAGCTGCTCGCCCGACAGCTGCAGCGGCGTTGCCACCGAGGGCACCGACAGCCGCCACAGGCTGCCGCCTGCCGCCACCGCGGCCTTGGCCTTCATGAAGAATTCGTCGGTGTGGTCGCGCAGGCCCTGCCAGAAGGGCTGCGCCTGCACCTCGGGGATGCGTTCGCCGCCCAGCGACCGGGCGGCCGCCTCGACGGCCGCTGCCGCACCGCACAGGCGCAGCACCAGCGTGCCGTCCCACCAGGCGCTGGCGTTGATCGGCAGGGGCCGTCCGCCCCATTCGTTGAGGCGCTGGATCGCCGTGCCCTCGTCCATCTCGAAGCGCAGCGTGGCGGTGGCCGGCGGCACCGGCAGCACCTTCAGCGAGACCTCCAGGATCACGCCCAGGGTGCCCAGCGAGCCGGCCAGCAGGCGCGCGACGTCGTAGCCCGCGACGTTCTTCATCACCTGGCCGCCGAAGCCGAGCACCTCGCCCCGGCCGTTGAGCAGCGTGGCGCCGAGCACGAAGTCGCGCACCGCGCCGACGGCCGCGCGCGCGGGGCCGGACAGGCCGGCAGCCACCATGCCGCCGACCGTGCCGCCCGGCGCGTAGCGCGGCGGCTCGAACGCCAGGCACTGGCCCTTTTCGGCCAGCGCCGCCTCCAGTTCCGCGAGCGGCGTGCCGCAGCGCGCGGTGACCACCAGCTCGGTCGGCTCGTAGCTGGTGATGCCGCGGAAGCCGGTCACGTCCAACGGCTCGGCGCCTTCGACGGGGTGGCCGTAGAAGGCCTTGGTCCGGCCGGCCTGGATGGACAGCTTGCGGCCGTCCGCGGCGGCGGCGCGGGTCTGGTCGATCAGGGAATCCAGGATGGGGTCGCTCACGGGGTGACCTTCTTCAAAGTGACGTGCCCGGACCCTGCCGGCCGGGCGTGCGGGCAGGCCGCGCCCGCAGGGGCCGGCAGCCGTCGATGCGCGTGGCGTCCGGTGACGTGCAAGATCCCGCCCTCAGAAGCGCGGCAGGTCCGCAAACGCCATCAATCCCTTGCGCACCACCATCTTCCCGTACTCGGCGCAGCGGTTGTGGGTGGGTACCACCTTGCCGGGGTTGAGCAGTTCCAGGGGATCGAAGGCCTGTTTCAGCGCGCGCATCTGCGCCAGCTCCTCGGGCGTGAACTGCACGCACATGGAGTTGAGCTTCTCGACGCCCACGCCGTGCTCGCCGGTGACCGTGCCGCCCAGCGCGACGCTGGTCTCCAGGATCTCGGCGCCGAACAGCTCGCAGCGGCGCAGCTGGTCGGGGTCGTTGGCGTCGAACAGGATCAGCGGGTGCAGGTTGCCGTCGCCGGCGTGGAACACGTTCACGCAGCGCAGGCCGTACTTCTGCTCCATCTGCGCGATCGCGGTCAGGATGTCGGCCAGCTTCTTGCGCGGGATGGTCGAGTCCATGCACATGTAGTCCGGGCTGATGCGCCCGCTGGCCGGGAACGCATTCTTGCGGCCGCTCCAGAACTTCAGGCGCTGCGCCTCGTCGCGGCTGACCTCCACGCGCGTCGCGCCGGAGCCGACCAGCACGTCGACCATGCGGCCGATTTCCTCCTGCACCTCCTCGGGCGTGCCGTCGCTCTCGCACAGCAGGATGGCCTCGGCGTCCAGGTCGTAGCCGGCATGGACGAAGTCCTCGACCGCGGCGGTCATCGGCTTGTCCATCATCTCCAGCCCGGCCGGGATGATGCCGGCGGCGATCACGTTGGCCACTGCCTCGCCGGCCTTGCGCACGTCGTCGAAGCTGGCCATGATGCAGCGCGCCAGCTGGGGCTTGGGGATCAGCTTCACGGTCACCTCGGTGACCACGCCCAGCATGCCCTCGCTGCCGATGAACAGCGCCAGCAGGTCCAGCCCCGGCACGTCCAGCGCGTCGCTGCCCAGCTCGATGGGCTCGCCTTCGACCGTGTAGCCGCGCACCTTCAGCACGTTGTGCACGGTCAGGCCGTACTTCAGGCAGTGCACGCCGCCGGAATTCTCCGCCACGTTGCCGCCGATCGTGCAGGCGATCTGGCTGCTCGGGTCGGGCGCGTAGTACAGCCCGTAGGGGGCCGCGGCCTCGCTGATGGCCAGGTTGCGCACGCCGCTTTGCACGACCGCCGTGCGCGCGTAGGGATCGATCTTGAGGATGCGGTTGAACTTCGCCAGGCTCAGCGTCACGCCCAGGCGGTGCGGCAGCGCGCCGCCGGACAGCCCGGTGCCGGCGCCGCGCGCGACCACCGGCACGCGCAGCCGGTGGCAGGTGCGCAGCACCGCGGCGACCTGCTCCTCGGTCTCCGGCAGGGCCACGGCCAGGGGCTGCTCGCGGTAGGCGGTCAGCCCGTCGCATTCGTACGGCGTGGTGTCCTCGCGCCGCCACAGCAGCGCGTGGGCCGGCAGCACGGCCGACAGGGCGGCCACGACGGCCTGCTGGCGTTCGCGGCGCTCGTGTTCGGCAGCAGCCTGGGCATCGCCGTGGGCCGCCGCCTGGGCCGCTTCGGGCGGCAGGGGCGCATTCATCGTGAGGTCTCCTCGTCGGCCGCCGCTCCACGGCAGCCGGAGCGCGGTCTTCGGTGGTGGGCAACTGTATCGCCCCGAAGCTGAGAGCTGGCTGAAGTTTGCACCATCGCGGCGCGGCGGTGGCCCGGTCAGGGCGCCAGCCGCGCGGGCCGGGGCGGCGCCGGGGGCACGAGTGCCGGCTCCCAGGGCGAGCGCGGCAGGTGCCGCACCCCGGGCAGCCAGGGGCGATGGGGGCCGGGCACCCAGATCACCGGCGGCGGGTCCGCCGGCCGCGCCAGGCGTTCGCGTTCGAGCTCCATCTGCAGCGCCAGCTGCTCGCGCCGCAGCCGCTCCAGCTCCAGCTGGTGCTGCAGGCGTTCGCGCTCGACGGCGGCCTGCCGGGCCCGTTCCTCGGTCGCGCGGTGGCGGGCTTCGGCCGCCTCGCGCCGGGCCGCCGCCTGGGCCGGGTCCTCGGGCTCGAATACCCAGTCGCGCTCGATCACCGCGCCCGGGGCGGGCCGGTCGGACAGCACCACCCGGCCGTCCGGCAGGCGCTGCTGGTAGATGGTCTGCATCGCGCCGGCCAGCGCGGGGCCGGCCAGGCCGGCGGCAAGCCAGGCGGCAGCGAGAAGGGGCAGGGCGGGGCGGCGCATGCAGGGTTCGACCGGGGACGGCCGCCGTGGTTCCTCCGGGCCAGGCCCGGGCGGCCAGGACTACACTGTGACCCTTTTGCAGCTTCCCATCCCCTGACGCCCATGCCGTCCGTCGACCGTCCCCGTCCGTACCTGTCGCTGTGGTTTTCCGGTGCGTTCCTGCTCATCGCGCTGCTCGTCTGGGCGCTGTTGCCGGCGGAGCAGGTCATGGCGCTGGTGATCGAGGGCGGGCCGATCGAGATGCCTTCGGCCCTGCTGTACTTCGCGGCCGCCATCGCGCTGTGGTTCATGCGGCGGCGCAGCATGCCGGTGGCGCTCGCGCTGGCCCTGACCGTCATGTTCTGCGCCTTCGGTGCGCGCGAGCTGGACCTGCACAAGGCCTGGAGCGGCGCCAGCGTGCTGAAGGTGAGCTATTACCTGCGCCCGATGGTGCCGCTGCAGCACAAGCTGGTCGCGCTGGCGGTGCTGCTGCCCGTCATCGCGTCGGGGCTCTACCTGCTGCTGCGCTGGGCGAAGCCGGTGTGGCAGGGGCTGCGCGCACGCCATCCGGTGGCCGTGACGGTGGTGGTGTTCTTCGCCACGATGGCGGTGGCCAAGGTGGTCGACCGCTCGCAGAACGTGCTGCTGGAGGACTACGGCATTGCGTTCACTGCGTCGCAGGAAGCCCTGCGGGCCTCGGTGGAGGAGTTCCTCGAGCTGGGCCTGGGCGTGCTGGCCTTTTTGGGGCTGTGGCAGCACCGGCGCCTGGGCTGACCGTGCCGCTGGCGCCTCAGGCCGCCTGGCCATCGGTGAGGACGGTCAGCACCCCGGTGTAGCCGTACAGGTGCCGGTGGGCGATCTCGCCGCCAGCGAAGAAGCCGGTCAGCGGCACGTCGCCCAGCGCGTGGCGCACGATCTGCAGCTCGGCCGAGGGCCCGCCGAAATGGGGGCCGCCGCGCCCGGCGCAGCTGACGTACACCGCACCGACGATGCGCCGGCCCGCCTCGCACGGCCGTGGAGCTTCCGGGCTGAGGCCGCGGGCCAGCGCCGGGACAGGTGCCGGTGGCGGCAGCACCTCGGGTTCCAGCTCCTCGCGGATCTCCGCGCAGATGCGCACCAGGTCGCGTCGCGCGGCCTGCGCGTCGCGCGCGCAGAACGCCAGCTGCATGCCTTCGGCCGGCTCGTCGGCCACCGCGATGCCGCGCTGGCGCGGGTCGATGCCGATCAGGTGGCGCACCCGGGTGTCCACGCCGAACTGCCCGGCCCGCGAGATCGCGGGCGACGCGGCGTCACTCAAGCCCACCAGCGTGCGCTGCAGGCGTGGCAGGGCCTGGCGGGGGTCGGTCTCGCCGTCCAGCGCCAGGTCGCGCAGTAGGCAGTCCAGCGCCGGCTCGTCGTCCAGCGTGGCCACCACGTTGCGCTCGACCTGGGTGATGCGCCGTGCCGGCCCGACCGGCTGGCAGCCCTGGGTGACGCGCGAGACCAGCGGCACCGAGGCGTCGAACGCGACGCCCGACAGCCCGCCGTCCCACACGCCGTCGGCGACATGCAGCGCGCGCGAGCGCGACGCGGCCAGCCCGCCGAACAGGTAGCCGCCCTGCATCCGGTCGGCCAGCTCGCCGACCAGCTCGTCCATGTCCGGCGTGGCCGGATCGGCGTGCACCAGCGCCGTGTGGGCGGCGAAGCCCGGCGGCAGCGGCTGCACGCCCGAGAACACCTGGAAGCTGCCGCGTGGCGGGTCGCCCAGCATCACGCTGAGGGCGGGCTCGTCGAAGTACTCCACGCCGCTGCCCATCACGCCCACGCCCACGCTGCCGACCCAGTGGGTGCCGGGAAAGTGCCGGCGCAGCTCGTCGAGCAGGGCGTCGGCGTGCGCGGCGAGGTGGTCGGTCAGGTACAGCCAGCCGAGTGTCGGCTGGGCGACCGCGCCCGGGCGGCCGCGCTGCGCATCGAGCTGCGGCAGGACCATCGACAGGGCCATGCGCCAGTCGGGATGCGCCGCATGGGCGTGCAGGAAGGTGTTCATGGGCGCAGTGTGCCGCGACGTCGTCGTCCGTGCTCGATGGTCGGGTGGCGACTCAGGTCTTGCCGCGCGGTTTCGCGCCGCGGGGGCGCGCGCCGGATCTCGTCGTCTTGCGGGCCGCGGCCGGGGCCTCAGGCTCCAGCGTCTGGCGCAGCGCGCTTTCGGCGGCGTGCATCGACTGCTGCATCAGGTCGGTCGCCATCTTGCCGGCCGCCTCGGTCGCAGTGTTCCTGAACGCCTCGTTCATCGTGTTGGCCGCGAGCGTGCCGAACTGCTGGGTCAGGGCGTTCCACCACTGCATCGGGTCGACCGGCCCGGTGCCTGCGGCGCCGGGCTCGGCCGCCGGCGCCGGGGCCTGCGCGGCCTTGCGCGCCGCGCGTTTCCTGGCCGTCGGCGGGGGCTCGGGAGCGGGCGACGGTGCGGCGGCGGGCGTCCTGACCTGCAGCGATTCGCGCAGCGTCTCGAGCGGCACGTTCATCGACTGCAGGGTCGACAGCGTCATGCGCTGCACCTCCATCGCCTGGATGGTGGTGCCGAGCATGCGCGCGTTCTGTTCCAGCCAGAACTGCACCGCGCGCAGCTCGCCGATGCGCTTGTCGAGTTCTTCCGGGTCCAGCGTCGGCGCGACCCACTGGGTGAAGCTGGGCAGCGCCGTGCCGGCGTTCTTGACCAGGTCCTGCAGGAAGTCGAAGCCGGGTACCAGCTTGCCGATGCCTTGCAGCGGGTCGTTCATGGAAGGCCTCCTTGTCCGGTTCTGGCCGATTGTGCGTCGCGCCGGCGGCTGCGGCCAGCGGGTGGATCAACGCGCTCCCAGGTCCACCGTCAGCACGTCGCCGCGCTGCTGCAGCGACAGGCGCCCCAGCACGTCCATGCCGAGCAAGGCGTGCTCCAGGTCGGGCAGCACCACGACGCGCAGCTGGCGCGCCTCGATGCCGCCTTCGAGGCTCACGTCGGCGCGTGCCTGCGCGCCCGAGACCACGCCCCCGGCGGTACTCGACATCACCCGGCCCGATTCCTGCAAGCCCGCCTGGCGGGCGAGCGAGCGGGGCAGCGCGGTGCGGGTGGCGCCGGTGTCGACGAGGAAGTCGACCGCCACGCCGTTGACCCGGCCCGGCCAGTGGTAGTGGCCGTCGCCGGCGCGGCGCAGCGTCACGGTGTCGCCGTGCCACTCGAAGCGGGTGCGCTGCTCGCGTGCTTCGAGTGCCCGGAACCCGAGGAAGACCACCAGGCCGAGCAGCGCCCAGACGGTCACGATCTTGAGGGTGCGGGGGAAGTCACTCATGATGCAATGGTGGCGCAGGACTCAGGCACCATATCAGGCCACGCACAGGAGCAGACAGACATGGGACCGATCCGACTCCAGTCGCACCTCAAGTCGCTAGGCGACGGCCTGACGGTGCGACGCCTGCTGCCTGCGGCGGAGGCGCGCGCGGTGGGGCCGTTCGTGTTCTTCGACCACATCGGCCCGGCCGACTTCGGGCCCGGCCAGGGGATGGACGTGCGACCGCATCCGCACATCGGGCTGGCGACCGTGACCTACCTGTTCGAGGGTGCCATCCTGCACCGCGACAGCCTGGGCAGCGTGCGCGAGATCTTGCCGGGCGAGGTCAACTGGATGGTCGCCGGGCGCGGCATCGTGCATTCGGAGCGCACGCCTGCCGAGCTGCGTGCCGCCGGCCACCGCCTGCACGGCATCCAGACCTGGGTGGCACTGCCGCTGGCCGAGGAGGAGGCGGCGCCGTCCTTCCTGCACGTGGGGGCCGACGAGCTGCCGCTGATCGAGGCGCACGGCGTGCAGCTGCGCGTGATCGCGGGCGAAGCCTTCGGCCGGCGCTCGCCGGTGCCGGTGCCCGGCCCGACGCTGTACGTGGCGGTCGAGATGCCGTTCGGCAGCAGCATCGAGGTGCCGCCCGACCATCCCGAGCAGGCGCTCTACGTGGCGTCCGGCTCGGTCAGCGTCGACGGCGAGCCGGTGGACACCGGCGAGATGCTGGTGCTGCCTGCGCGCCCGGTGCGCCTGCGGGCGCTGGAACGTGCCCAGGCGGTGCTGGTCGGCGGCGAGCCGCTGGACCTGGGCGCCGAGAACACGCCGCAGCAGCCGCGCCACATGCGCTGGAACTTCGTCTCCAGCCGCCAGGCACGCATCGACGAGGCGGTCGCTGCCTGGAGCCGGCAGGATGCGGCGGCCTTCCCGCCGGTGCCGGGGGAGACCGGGTTCATCCCCTATCCCTGACGTCACGTCGTTCCCGGGGCCCCCAACGAAAAACGGCCCCCGCAGGGGCCGTTCGTCTTCCGGTGTCCGCGGGGGCGGAGATCAGAAGTTGTGGCGGATGCCGACGCCGAACGAGCTGAAGTTGTCGCCCGGGGTGGTGACGTTGTAAGCCGCCGCGTCGTCGTTGCTCACGCGGGTGTACAGGGCGTACAGCTTGGTGCGCTTGGACAGGTTGTAGTTGTAGGCCAGGGTGAACTGCTTGGCGCCGGAGTCGTCCAGGTCGTCCCAGTCGCCGGCGATGCCGACGTTGGCGTGGAACTCGGAGGCACCGACGGTGTACATGGCCGACAGGCGGAAGTTGTTGCGCTTGCCCAGGAACTCGACGTCGTCACGCTCGTAGTAGCCGCCGAAGGTGAAGTCACCCATCTCGTACAGGCCACGGATCACGAACAGCTTGTCTTCGCCGCTCTTGACGTAGCCGCCGCCCAGGTGCAGGGGGCCTTCGTCATAGTTGACGGCCAGGTCCCAGCTGTTGTTGCCGGCTTGCTCGCGCAGCGTGAACTGCACTTCGGCGGTCAGGCCGTTGTAGCTGGGCGTCTTGTAGGCGATCTTGTTGGCGTCGCGCTCGTTGACGTACGCATACAGCGCGTCGGCCGACGAACCCGTGTCGTGGTTGTGCAGGCTGACGTAGTCGGCCGAAGCGAAGTACGTGGCGCTCGGGGTGTTGCCCAGGCGGACGGTACCGAAGCTGCCGGTCAGGCCGACCCAGCTTTCACGGGCCCAGAAGCCGTTGCCGTGGGTGGCGGCGCCGTCATCGCTGTTGAAGCCGTGCTCCAGCTGGAAGATGGCCTTCAGGCCGCCGCCCAGGTCCTCGGTACCCATGAAGCCGATACGCGAGGAGTTGTTGAACACACCGCTGACCTTGGTGTCGCCATCCTTCTGGCGCTCGATGCTGGTGTTCAGACGACCGTAGATGGTCACGTCGCTTTGCGCGAAGGCGGGAGCGGCGAAGGCGCCAGCGATGGCAGCCGCAAGAGCAATGCGTTTCATGTAGTGGTTTCCTTGATAGGGGGAACGGGACGCGGCGCCATCGCGAGGCACGGGGCATCGGTCGGGCCGTGACGGAAAATTGTAAGAAGGAACAACGCGACCCTTGGTGAAATTCACCAGTTGACCGGCGTCAAACGGCGAATCTGACGCGTGGACACAACACTCGGGCGGAGAAGGCACCGGCGCGGTGCGCTGGCTCACTGCAGCGGTGCGACGTCCTGCTCGATCGCGCCGAACATGCTCTGCCCGTCGGGGCCCTTCATCTCGATCAGGATCGAGTCGCCGGGGCGCAGGTACTCGGTCTTTGCCGCGCCGTGCTGCAGGATCTCCTGGGCGCGCCGGGTCGCGATGCAGGCGTGGCCGCGCGAGGACTCGGCGTTGGCCACCGGGCCGCTGCCGACGATGGTGCCGGCCGCCACCGGCCGTGTCCGGCACAGGTGGGCGATCAGCTGGCCGAAGTGGAAGTGCATCTCCGGCCCGGTCTCGCACAGGCCGAAGCGCTTGCCGTTGCACTGGACCTGCAGCGTCAGGTGCACCCGCCCGCCCTGCCAGGCCGCGCCCAGCTCGTCGGGCGTGACGGCCACCGGGGCGAACGCGGTGGCCGGGCGGCCTTGCAGCACGGCGGCGCTGCGCGCGCGCTCGGCGTCGGCCACCGCGGGCAGCGTCACGGCATTGGCCAGCATCAGCAGGCGCACGCCTTCGAGCGCTTCCTCGGGCGAGACGCCGCGCGCGACGTCGCCGGTCACCACCGCGAGCTGCGCGCCCAGGTCGACGGCCGTCGCCTCGCCGGGCGCCTCGATGTCGTCGCAGGGGCCGAGGAAGCCGTCGCTGGCACCGTGCTGCATCGCGGGCACCTGGCGGCTGCCCTCCGGCAGCTCCGCGCCGCGGGCCCGGGCCGTCAGCTCCAGGTAGGGCAGGTAGGCCGCGGCCTCGACCCACTGGCAGGCGCGCGGCAGCGGCGCCATGCACATCGCCGGGTCGAACGGGAAGGCGTGCCGCGCCTTGCCGTGGTTCAGCGCCTCGTACAGGTCCTGCAGCTGCGGCGACAGGAAATTCCAGTCGTCCAGCACCTGTTGCAGCCGGGTCGCGATCCCGCTCGCATAATGAGCCATGCTCAAGTCCCTGGAGACGACGACCAGATGGCCGTCGCGCGAACCGTCCTTGTAGGTGGCAAGCTTCATGTGCGTGGCGGAGGAATTCCTGCGAGCTGGCGATTGTATTGAGGGCGCGGCGCCGGCCGCGGGCCTGGCATCGCCCGCCCGGCGCCGGCTGCTGGGGTTGCTGGCCGGCGGCTGCGCCGGCCTGGCCTTGCCGGTGCGGGCGGCTGCGTCGTCGGGGCCCGAGGTCTACCCGACCCGGGTGCCGCCGCCGTTTTCCCATGCCTACACGCTGCGGCGCGGCCTCCTGGGCGGCACCGGCGAGATCGCCTGGCAGCCGCAAGGCTCGGCCTACCGGCTGCGGCTGGAGGGGAAGGTGGCGCTGTTCGGCGCGGTGCTGACGCAGGTCAGCGAGGGCCGGATCGACGCCTCGGGGCTGGCGCCGCTGCGCTTCATCGACCGGCGGCTGCGGCGCCCCGAGCGCAGCGCGGTGTTCGACCGCGAGGCCGGGCGGATCAGCTTCACCGGCCGCACCACCACCCAGCCGGTCGTGCCGGGGGTGCAGGACCGCCTGAGCTGGATGATCCAGCTGCCCGCGATCGCCGAGGCCGACCCGCAGCGTGTGCGCGCCGGCGCCGCGGTGCGCCTGATGGTGGTCAGCGCCAAGGGCGACGCCAAGGTCTGGACCCTGCGCTCGCGCGGGATGCAGCAGGTCAGCCTGCCGGGCGGCAGCGTCGAGGCCGTGAACCTGGTGCGCGAGTCGGCCGATCCCCGCGACACGGTCGCCGAGGTCTGGCTGGACCCGCAGCGCCATCACCTGCCGGTGCGGGCGCGCATGACCGAGCGCGACGGCGAACCCCTGGAACTGCTGCTGGACGCCTGACCCTGCCGCCGCAGGGCTCAAGTCGCCCCGCTTCCGGCCGACCCGCCAGGGAAGGCCCTGACGGTGCCGGTGGCTTGAAACTTGCGAGACCGTACCCACGTACGCCGCATCGAAGGACCTCCGGGCATCCGCCACGGCGGCCTCTCAGGAAAGGAGCCAGTCCATGCAAATGCTGTACAACTCGGAGAACTTTGCTGTGGTCGAGTTCCAGGTGCCGGCGGCCCCGCCGCAGGCCGGCGAGGAGGGCCCCGCCCTGACGCGCGGCGGATACGAGATCGTCGACAAGTTCAAGCGCAAGGAGATCTACCTCGAAGGCGCGCTGGCCGAGAGCTTCAAGCAGGGGGTCGAGGCGCTGATCGAGGGCTCGCCCACGGTCGAGGACATCGACGCCTACATCGAGCGTTTCACCTCGCTGATGCAGCAGCCGGTCGTGCTGCACTGACCTGACCTGTCCGGCTGCCGTCCCTCGCACGCCGGGCCGCCCGCAGCGCCCCGGCGTTTTGTTTTCCCTGCCTTCCCTTGCGTCCCGTGCTGGGGTATGGTGGCTAGCCCCCCGCAGCCCGCGCGGCCGCGGGGCCTGCCCAGAGGCAACCCCGAACGAGGAGGCGCGCTATGGTCAAACGCCATGCCGAGGCCCGTGTGGTGGCGTCGCCGGGCCTGTCCGACGCCCCGGTGCTGGACCGCATGTGCTCGCATTTCGTGCTGACCCTCGCCTTGCGGCACAGCGGGCGCTTCAACGTGCGGCGCGACTGGAACAGCCTCCTGTCCCTGACCGGCCGGCACCTGGTCTGGCCGGTGTCGGTGCTGGCGCGGCTGCGCCAGTTCCTGGCGCGCCGCTGCGCCGGCAACGAGCTGTGGAAGGGCCACGAGAAGCTCGACGATGCGCGCTTCCTGGAGCGGCACGGCACCTGGCAGGGGCCGTACGAGGAAGGCACGCTGTTCTTCTACATCGACGAATACGTCAAGGATGCGCCCAAGGACCTGCTGGCCGTCCTCGGGGCCACCTGCGAATGGCTGGGGCGCAGCCTGAAGAAGGAATCGACGCTGGTCGAGAAGAACATCGACGCGCTGGCCAGCCGGCTGCAGCTCAACCCGGCCGAGCGCGCGCTGTTGCTGTACGGCACGCTGGCGCGTTACCAGCGCGAGCTGCGCGGGCTGCTGGTCGAGTTCAAGGTCGCCAACGCCCAGGAGGCCTACGCGGTGCTGGCCGAGGTGGCCGGCGTCGACGAGAAGGACGTCGGCGAGGCGCTGCGCGCCGGCTCGCGGCTCGAGCGCATCGGCATGATCGAGAACCTGATCTCGGAGCACAACATCACCGACCTGGCCGACCTGATGAAGGTCTCCGAGCAGCTGCCGCCGGTGCTGATGCGCGAGTACCGCGACGAGACCGAGCTGATGGCCGTGTTCACCCGGCCGGCCGCGCCGAGCGAGCTGACCCTGGAGGACTTCCAGTACGTGGCCGAGGACGCGCAGGTGCTGGTGGCCCTGCTGCGCAACGCGGTGGCGCACAAGGAACCGGGGGTCAACATCCTGCTCTACGGGCCGCCGGGCACCGGCAAGACCGAGCTGGCCAAGGTGGTGGCCCAGGCGGCCGGGCTGGAGCTGTACGAGGTCGAGTACGCCGACCGCGACGGCAACTCGCTGTCCGGGCGCGACCGCTACCGCTCGCTGCAGATCAGCCATGTGTTCCTCAAGGGCAGCCCCAATGTCGCGCTGCTGTTCGACGAGGTCGAGGACGTGTTCCCGCCGATCAACACCGACACCGCGCAGCTGATGGCGCGGCTGGAAGCCGGCGACGGCATGCCCAACGGCTCGGTCAGCGGCAAGGCCTGGGTCAACCAGGTGCTCGAGAGCAACCCGGTGCCGGTGATCTGGGTCACCAACCGCATCGAGCAGATCGACCCGGCGTTCCGGCGCCGCTTCCAGTACCACCTGGAGCTGAAGTCGCCGCCGCCCGGCGCGCGCGAGGCGCTGGTCGCCAAGGCCTTGAGCGGCGCCAAGGTGAGCCCGGAGTTCGTCGCCCGCCTGGCCGCGCGCAAGGCGCTGACGCCGGCGCAGATCCGCACCGCGGTGCGCTTTGCCCAGCTGGCCGGCGGGGACGGCACGCCCGACGTGGAGCGGTTGATCGAGCGCCAGCTCGCCAATGCGGACAAGGCCCTGGGCAACACCGGCGGCGAGCGCGGCGCCCGCCCGGTGGTCACGCGCTACGACCTGGGCCTGATCCACACCGAGTCGCGCTTCGAGGTGCCGCGCATCATCGAGGCGCTGCGCCGCAAGGGCTTCGGCACGCTGTGCTTCCACGGGCCGCCCGGCACCGGCAAGACCGCGCTGGCCGAGTACATCGCCGGCGAGCTGCAGCAGCCGCTGATGGTGCGCCAGGCCTCGGACCTGGTCAGCAAGTACGTCGGCGAGACCGAGCAGAACATGGCGCGCATGTTCGAGGAGGCCGAGGCCGAGCACGCGGTGCTGCTGCTCGACGAGGCCGACAGCTTCCTGCGCAGCCGCCGCCTGGCCGAGCGCAACTACGAGGTCAGCGAGGTCAACGAGATGCTGCAGGGCATGGAGCGCTATGCCGGCGTGTTCATCTGCACCACCAACCTGTTCGACGAGCTCGACGAGGCGGCGCTGCGCCGCTTCACGTTCAAGATCCGCTTCAAGCCGCTGACCGCCGAGCAGCGCGAGCGCATGTTCGTCGTCGAGGCGCTGGCCGGCGAGGCCGCGGCGCTGACTGCCGAGCAGCGCGACCGGCTGCGCCAGCTGGAGTCGTTGACGCCGGGCGACTTCGCGGCCGTCAAGCGCCAGGTGGACATCCTGGGCGTGGCCTTCGAGCCGGACGAGTTCCTGTCGCAGCTGGAGGCCGAGCATCGCGTCAAGCCCCAGGTGCGGCAGGCCCGCGGGATGGGCTTCCTGCACTGACCGGGGCGCGTCCCCGGGGAACGGATCGGCGCTAGAACTGCGCCCAGGGCAGCCCGTCGTGGCGCCAGCCGTTGACCGTGTTGCGGTGGGCGTGTTCGTCGAGGTCGCCCTCGAAGCCGTGCAGCACGTTGATCACGTCGGTGAAGCCGGCGGCCTCCAGCGCCTCGCCGGCGGCCAGCGACCGGTTGCCCGAGCGGCACAGCAGCATCACCGGGCGCGAGGGCGAGCCGGCCTCGCGCAGCACCTGCTGCACGAACTGCTCCGGCACCGGCTGCATGTCCGGGTACTCGTACCAGGCGATGTGCACGATGCCGGGCGGGTGACCGACGTACAGGTATTCGATTTCCATGCGGACGTCGACGAACAGCACGTCCGGGTGGGCCTGCAGCAGTTCCCAGGCCTGTCGGGGGGTGAGGTGTTTCATAAGCCGGGCGTGATTGTCCTGCATGCGGCGCACGCCACGGCGGGACGCCACGACACGCCGGCCGTCAGGGGCTTTGGGGCGCTGCCTACAATCGCGGCATGAACGCCCGTCCCTACACCCGTGCCCAGCAGCTGCCCGAGATCCTCCAGCAGCGCATCGTCGTGCTCGACGGTGCGATGGGCACCATGATCCAGCGCTACAAGCTGTCCGAGGCCGACTACCGCGGCAGCCGCTTCGCGGGCCATCCCAAGGACCTGAAGGGCAACAACGAGCTGCTGGTCTTCACGCGGCCGGACGTGATCCGCGAGATCCACGAGCGCTACCTGGACGCCGGCGCGGACATCATCGAGACCAACACCTTCGGCGCCACCCGCGTCGCGCAGGAGGACTACGGCCTGCCGCAGCTGGCGCGCGAGATGAACGTCGAGGCGGCGCGCCTGGCCAGGACGGCCTGCGAGAAGTACGCCACGGCCGACAAGCCGCGCTTCGTCGCCGGCGCCTTCGGGCCGACGCCGCGCACCGCGAGCATCAGCCCCGACGTCAACGACCCGGGCGCGCGCAACGTCACCTTCGACGAGCTGAAGGAGGCCTACTACGAGCAGGCCGAGGGCCTGCTCGAAGGCGGCGCCGACCTGTTCCTGGTCGAGACCATCTTCGACACGCTCAACGCCAAGGCGGCGATCTTCGCGATCGACGAGCTGTTCGAGGCCACCGGCGAGCGCCTGCCGGTGATCATCTCCGGCACCGTCACCGACGCCTCGGGGCGCATCCTCTCCGGGCAGACGGTGGGCGCCTTCTGGCATTCGGTGCGCCATGCCCGGCCGCTGGCCGTGGGCCTGAACTGCGCGCTCGGCGCGGCGCTGATGCGCCCGTACATCGAGGAGCTGTCGAAGATCGCCGGCGACACCTACATCAGCTGCTACCCGAACGCCGGCCTGCCCAACCCGATGAGCGACACCGGCTTCGACGAGACGCCGCCGATCACCGCCGGGCTGATGGAGGACTTCGCCAAGGCCGGGTTCCTCAACATCGTCGGCGGCTGCTGCGGCACCACGCCCGAGCACATCGCCGAGATCGCCAAGCGCGTCAGCCGCTACCAGCCGCGCTGCCGGCACGAGGCGATGTTCACCGGCCTGCTGGCCACCTCCTGAAAAGACGAAGCCCCGGACGGGGCCGGGGCTGGGTCGGGGCGTGGCCGAGGCTAGCGTGCGGCGGTGGCGCGGCGCGCCGAGACCGTGATCTCCACGTCCGTGCCGTCGGCGCCGGCCTCGACGCCGGCGAAGCGTTCGCGCGGCACGCCGCGCGCGATCAGGTAGTCGCGCGTGCTTTCGGCGCGGTCGCGCGCCAGCATCGGGCTGCTGCGACCGTCCCCGGGGGCGGTCACGCGCACCTGGGCACCGGGCTCGTCCTTCACGCCCTGGGCGACGCGGTCCAGCACCGCGGCCAGCGGCGGCTTGACCGCCGAGCGGCGCGGATCGAACGCGTACTTCAGCGGCACCGCCACGCGGTAGCCGTCGTCGACCGCGGCCACCACCACCGGCGTGCCGGCCAGCTCGCGCGCCAGGCGGTGGCGCTGCGCGTCCAGCGACGCGCCGCCGAGGCCCGGGAACAGCGAGCCGCCGGTGCTGCCGCAGCCGGCCAGCAGCACGCTGCCGGCCAGCAGCCAGGCCGCGCGGGACAGGGCCATGCGCATCACGTCCGGCCCGCCTTCAGCGGTTCTGCGCCACGCTCTCGGGCTCGGCGACGTAGATCTCCACGCGCCGGTTCTGCGCCCGGCCGGCCTCGGTGTCGTTGGAGGCGACCGGCTCGCGGCTGCCGCGGCCGTCGATCGCGATGCGCGAGGCGGCCACGCCACGGGCCACCAGGTAGTCGCGCGTGGCGGCGGCGCGGTCCAGCGACAGCGGGTTGTTGATCGCGTCGGTGCCGGTGCTGTCGGTGTGGCCGATGATGCTGATCACGGTGGCGCTGTGGTCGCGCATGCTCTGCGCGAAGCTGTCGAGCACCCGGGCCAGCTGCGGCTTCACGGTGGCGCGACCGACGTCGAAGCCGGCGTCGCTCGGGATCTGCACCTTGATGCGGTTGTCGGCGGTGCGCTCGACGTCGATGCCAGTGCCCTGCGTGGCCTGCTCCATCCGGGCCTTCTGCTCTTCCATGCGCTTGGACCAGATGTAGCCCCCCAGCGCGCCGACCGCGGCGCCCGCGGCCGCCCCGGTGGCGGCGCTCTTGCCCTTGTTGCCTCCGGCCGTCGCCACGCCGATCAGCGCACCGGCCGCAGCGCCGATGCCGGCGCCCTTGGCCGTGTTGCTCTGGGTTTCCGTCATGTTCGCGCAACCGCTGGCCAGCACGGCCAGGGCGGCGATCGCGGCGATGGAGTTTTTCATGCGAGCTCCTTTTCTCATCGTTAGAAGTGCGAGCACTCATTGCAGCCCAAGCCAGGGCGGCGGGCAAGCGCCGTTGCGTGAGAAATGTAACAAGCTCGCGCCGGGGCATGCCGTTGCCGCGAAGACGGAAAGTGTGTGCACACATGTTGTGCGATGGCAGGTGACAGACCCGCATCCTCGCCCGGTTCACGGCCTGCCGGCAGCATCGGCGGGCGTGCCGGGGCGGCGCCTGCGGCTGGCGTAGAATGGCGGCCTTCTCCAAGGAGCGTTGCAGCGCCGCGCGGGACGCGAGAAACCGCCGGCGTCAGGCTTGGATCCATTCGTTTGCAACGACGCTCACCCCGCGCCACGGGTGAGCCGTGGCCGTCGACCTGCTTGAGGCCATGACCGAGACCACCGCCCCTGCTGCCACCCGTCCCGTTCCCCCGATGCGCCTGTCCGGCCTGGAGCCGGTGACCATCGGCGAAGGGCACCTGTTCATCAACATCGGCGAGCGCACCAACGTCACCGGCTCCAAGGCGTTCGCGCGCATGATCCTCAACGGCCAGTTCGAGGAGGCGCTGTCGGTCGCCCGCCAGCAGGTCGAGAACGGTGCGCAGATCATCGACGTCAACATGGACGAGGCCATGCTCGACAGCAAGGCCGCGATGATGCGCTTCCTGAACCTGATCGCCTCCGAGCCCGAGATCGCGCGCGTGCCGATCATGATCGACAGCTCCAAGTGGGAGGTGATCGAGGCGGGCCTCAAGTGCATCCAGGGCAAGGGCATCGTCAACTCGATCTCGCTCAAGGAAGGCGAGGCCGAGTTCAAGCGCCAGGCCCGGCTGATCCGCCGCTACGGCGCGGCGGCCGTCGTGATGGCCTTCGACGAGCAGGGCCAGGCCGACACCTTCGAGCGCAAGATCCAGATCTGCGAGCGGGCCTACCGCATCCTGGTCGACGAGGTGGACTTCCCGCCCGAGGACATCATCTTCGACCCCAACATCTTCGCGATCGCCACCGGCATCGAGGAGCACAACAACTACGCGGTCGACTTCATCAACGCGACGCGCTGGATCAAGCAGCACCTGCCGGGCGCCAAGGTCAGCGGCGGCGTGTCCAACGTGAGCTTCAGCTTCCGCGGCAACGAGCCGGTGCGCGAGGCGATCCACACGGTGTTCCTGTACCACGCGATCCAGGCCGGGCTGGACATGGGTATCGTCAACGCCGGGATGATCGGCGTCTACGACGAGCTGGACCCCGAGCTGCGCGAGCGCGTCGAGGACGTGGTGCTCAACCGCCGGCCCGATGCCACCGAGCGGCTGCTGGAGATCGCCGAGCAGGTCAAGGGCGCGGCCAAGGACGACAGCGCCAAGCTCGCCTGGCGCGACGCGCCGGTCGAGGCGCGCCTGAGCCATGCGCTGGTGCACGGCATCACCGACTTCATCGTCGAGGACACCGAGGAGGCCTGGCAGAAGATCAAGGCGGGCGGCGGCCGCCCGCTGCACGTGATCGAGGGGCCGCTGATGGCCGGCATGAACATCGTCGGCGACCTGTTCGGCGCCGGCAAGATGTTCCTGCCGCAGGTGGTCAAGTCCGCGCGGGTGATGAAGCAGGCGGTGGCCCATCTCGTCCCCTACATCGAGGAAGAGAAGCGCCAGCTCCAGGCCGCCGGCGGCGACGTCAAGCCCAAGGGCAAGATCGTGATCGCGACCGTGAAGGGCGACGTGCACGACATCGGCAAGAACATCGTCGCGGTCGTGCTCCAGTGCAACAACTTCGAGGTGGTCAACATGGGCGTGATGGTCCCGTGCCAGGACATCCTCGCCAAGGCGAAGGAAGAGGGCGCGGACATCGTCGGCCTGTCGGGCCTGATCACGCCCAGCCTCGAGGAGATGCAGCACGTCGCCGCCGAGATGCAGCGCGACGAGTACTTCCGCAGCCGCCAGGTCCCGCTGCTGATCGGCGGCGCGACCACCAGCCGCGTGCACACCGCGGTCAAGATCGCGCCGAACTACGACGGTCCCGTCGTCTACGTGCCCGATGCCTCGCGCAGCGTGGGCGTGTGCTCGGACCTGCTGTCCGACGGGAAGGCCGCGAAGTTCATCGCGGACCTGAAGGCCGACTACGAGCGCGTGCGCCAGCTGCATGCGAACAAGAAGCAGACGCCGCTGGTCAGCCTGGCCGAGGCGCGCGCGAACAAGACGCCGATCGACTGGAGCGCCTACACGCCTCCGGCACCGAAGTTCATCGGCCGCCGCGTGTTCCGCAACTACGACCTCGCGGAGCTGGCCCACTACATCGACTGGGGCCCGTTCTTCCAGACCTGGGACCTGGCCGGGCGCTTCCCGGACATCCTGACCGACGAGGTGGTCGGCGAGTCGGCGCGGCGCGTCTACAGCGACGGCCAGCGCATGCTCAAGCGGCTGATCGAGGGCCGCTGGCTGACCGCGCATGCCGTGATCGGGCTGTACCCGGCGCAGCAGGTCAACGACGACGACATCCTGATCTACGCCGACGAGGCGCGCACCCAGCCGCTGATGACCTGGCACGGCCTGCGCATGCAGAGCGAGCGTCCGGTGATCGACGGCGTCAAGCGCCCCAACCGGTGCCTGGCCGACTTCGTCTCGCCGCTCAACAACGACTACGTCGGCCTGTTCGCGGTGACGGCCGGCATCGGTGTCGAGAAGAAGGAACAGGCCTTCCTCGCCGACCACGACGACTATTCGGCCATCATGCTCAAGGCGCTGGCCGACCGGCTCGCCGAGGCGCTGGCCGAGCGCATGCACCAGCGCGTGCGCACCGAGTTCTGGGGCTACGCGCCGGACGAGGCGCTGAGCAACGAGGAGCTGATCGCCGAGAAGTACCAGGGCATCCGCCCGGCGCCCGGTTATCCTGCCTGCCCGGACCACAGCGTCAAGCGCGAGCTGTTCCGCGTGCTGGCCTGCGAGGACATCGGCATGGGACTGACCGAGAGCCTGGCGATGACGCCGGCGGCCAGCGTCAGCGGCTTCTACCTGGCCCACCCGCAGGCGACGTACTTCAACGTCGGCAAGGTGGGGCCGGACCAGATCGAGGACTGGGCGCGCCGCACCGGGCTGCCGGCAGCCGAGGTGCAGCGCTCGCTGTCGAGCCTGCTGTGAGCCGGGGCGGCGGGGCCGCTCAGGCCGCGGCGGGGCGGCGGCTGTCGACGTGCGCGCGGATCAATGCGTGCGTGTCGCGGCGCGTCTGCAGGCCCGGCACGCCCAGCAGCCGCAGGCGCAGCAGGCCGGTCAGGAACACCAGCGTGTCGAGGGCGGCGATGCGCGGCGACAGGCCAGGACGCAGCTGCCCGGCGCGCTGCGCGGCCTGGTAGGTCTGTTGCAGCTTGGCGACACATTCCTCGCAGTTGAGCGCATACTCGGCCAGGTCGCGCTGCATCTCGCCGACGAACTCGCACTTGAAGTTGAGGATCTCCATCGTGTCGCGCATGCAGGGGTTGTCGCTCAGGAGATCGGCGAACTGCACCAGGAAGTTGCGCACCCGCTCCAGCGGCTCGGTGGACGGGTCCGACAGCAGCGTGTAATCCATACGGTCTGCCAGGGGAACCGTGACTTCCTGGCGCATTGCCTTGAACAATTCCTCCTTGTTCGCGAAGTGCCAGTAAATCGCCCCTCGGGTCAGGCCCGCGGCCTGGGCGATCTGCTCCAGGCTGGTGTTGCCGACGCCCTGCTCATGGAACGTCTTGCGCGCAGCAGCGAGGATGCTGCGGCGGGTCTGCTCGGCTTCTTCCTTGGTGCGTCGAACCATGGGGGCGTCTTGAAAAGAACCTCAAACATACATACAGGAATGTATGTATCATAGCCCGCTTGCAGCACCCGCATCCCGATACCGCACTTGATCGCCGTCAGATGACGGCTTTGTCGTCTTTTTTCCTCTGCCCAGGCTCATCCATGGCTCATCCGTATCGTTCTTCCGTGGCGGCCGCCTCGCCTGACGCGCCGCGCACGCTGGCACCGCGCCTGTCCTTCGTGTTCGCCTCGCTCGCCGCACTGGCGCTGGTGGCATGCAGCCCGGGGTCGTCCCAGCCGCAGGGGCCGGGCGGGCCGGGGGCAGGGGGGGCGCCGCAGGCGATGCCGGTCGGCGTGCGCACCGTGCAGCTGCAGACCGTGCCGGTGACGCTGGAGGCCGTCGGCCGCGCCGAAGGCTCCAAGGAAGTGCAGGTGCAGGCGCGCGTCAGCGGCCTGCTCGAGCGCCAGGTCTACCAGGAAGGCGAGCGGGTCAAGGCCGGCGCGCCGATGTACTACATCGAGCGCGCGCCGTTCGAGATCGCGCTCGCCCAGGCCAAGGCCACGCTGGCGCAGCAGGCCGCGCAGCTGGAGCAGGCGCGCCGCGAGGAGCAGCGCCTCAAGCCGCTGGCCGAGCAGCAGGCCATCAGCCAGCGCGAATACGACGACGCGACCTCCGCGCTGCGCCTGGCCGAAGCCGCCGTGGCCCAGGCCCAGGCCCAGGTGCGCCAGGCCGAGCTGAACCTGTCGTACACGGTGGTCCATGCACCGATCTCGGGCATCAGCGGCCGCTCGCTGCAGTCCGAGGGCAGCCTGGTGACGCCCGGCGTCAACGGCCTGCTGACCACCATCACGCAGACCGACCCGATCTGGGTGCGCTTCTCGTTCAACGAGAACGAGCTGTCGCGCCTGCAGTCGGCGCGCGAGGCCAAGGTCAGCCTGCTCGACAGCGAAGGCAGGCTGCTGATGGAAGGCGGCCGGCTCAACTTCGCCGGCTCCACGGTCGACCCCCAGACCGGCACCGTGCAGCTGCGCGCCTCGTTCCCCAACCCGCAGCTGAAGATCCTGCCCGGCCAGTTCGTGCGCGCGCAGGTGGTGGCCGGCGAGACCGAGGCGTTCACCGTGCCGCAGTCGGCCGTGGTGCAGTCCGAGCAGGGCCGCATGGTGTGGACCATCGTGGACGGCAAGGCCACGCCCACGCCGGTGGAGCTGGGTGGCTGGAGCGGTTCCGACTGGATCGTGCGCCAGGGCCTCAAGCCCGGCGACCAGGTCATCATCGACAACCTCATGAAGCTGCGTCCGGGCGCGCCGGTCGTCGCGCAGGGGGCGGCACCGGCCGCGCCCGCGGCCTCCGAGCCGGCCTCGGCGGCTTCTGAATAAGGGAAGGGGACTCGCGCATGTCCTCCCGCTTCTTCATCGAACGGCCGATCTTCGCCGCCGTCCTGTCCATCATCATCGTGCTGGCAGGCCTGGTCGCGCTGAAGATCCTGCCGATCGCCCAGTATCCCGAGATCGCGCCGCCGACGGTGACGATCACCGCCAACTACCCTGGCGCCTCGGCCGAGACGCTGGCCAAGACCGTGGCCGCGCCGATCGAGGAGCAGCTCTCGGGCGTCGAGAACCTGCTGTACTTCAGCTCGACCTCGTCGTCCGACGGCTCGCTCACGATCACCGCCACCTTCGAGGTCGGCACCGACATCGACAAGGCGACCTTCAACGTCAACAACCGGGTGCAGCTCGCCACGCCCCGGCTGCCCGACGAGGTGCGCCGCAACGGCGTGGTGGTGGCCAAGCGCAGCGAGAACTTCCTGCTCGTGATCGCGCTGACCTCGCCCAACGGCACGCGCGACGAGCTGTTCCTGTCGAACTACGCGACGCAGAACATCCTCGACGAGCTCAAGCGCATCCCCGGCGCGGCGGAAGTGCTGGTGTTCGGCGCGCGCGACTACTCGATGCGCGTGTGGCTGCAGCCGGACAAGATGGCCCAGCTGGGCGTGACCACCTCGGACATCGCCGCGGCGATCAACGCTCAGAACGCCCAGTACGCGGCCGGCAAGATCGGCGCGGATCCGGCGCCCAAGGGCCAGGAGCTGGTCTACACCGTCACGGCGCGCGGCCGCCTGGTCGAGCCGGAGGAGTTCGGCGAGATCGTGCTGCGTTCCACCGCGGGCGGCGGCGTGCTGCGCCTGAAGGACGTCGCGCGCATCGAGCTGGGCGCGCAGAGCTACGCCCAGTCGAGCACGGTCAACGGCCAGCCGGCGATCGCCATCGGCGTGTTCCTGCAGTCCGGCGCCAACGCGCTCGACGTGGCCGACGCGGTCAAGGCCAAGATGGTCGAGCTCAGGAACGAGCGCTTCCCGGACGACGTCGACTATCGCATCCCGTACGACACGACCCGCTTCGTCTCGGCCTCGATCAACGAGGTGATGCACACCGTGATCGAGGCGGCGATCATCGTGCTGCTGGTGGTGTTCGTGTTCCTGCAGACCTGGCGCGCGACGCTGATCCCGATGCTGGCGGTGCCGGTGTCGCTGATCGGCACCTTCGCCGGCCTGTGGCTGTTCGGCTTCTCGATCAACACGCTGACGCTGTTCGCGATGGTGCTGGCCATCGGCATCGTGGTGGACGACGCGATCGTGGTGCTGGAGAACGTCGAGCGACTGATGCGCGAGGAGAAGATGTCGCCGTTCGCGGCGGCCGTGGAGGCCATGCGCGAGGTCTCGGGCGCGGTGATCGGCATCGTGCTGGTGCTGTGCGCCGTGTTCATCCCGGTGGCCTTCATGGGCGGCATCGCCGGCCAGCTGTACCGCCAGTTCGCGGTGACGGTGGCGATCGCCGTGGTGCTGTCGGGCATCGTCGCGCTGACGCTCACGCCGTCGCTGTGCGCGCTGCTGCTCAAGCCGCACCATGACGGCGTGACCTGGGGCCAGAAGTTCTTCGCGCCGTTCAACCGCGGCTTCGACTGGCTGACCAAGCGCTTCCTGGGCGGCGTCAGCTTCGCGCTCAAGCGCCGGCTGGTCGCGCTGCTGGGCTTCGTGTTGATGCTGGGCGTGGCCAGCTACCTGCTGTGGCGCGTGCCGGGCAGCTTCGTGCCGGAGGAGGACCAGGGCTTCATCCTGTCGGCCGTGGTGCTGCCTGACGGGGCGACGCTGGAGCGCACCGAGCGCACCACCGAGCAGCTGCGCCAGATGAACGCGCAGAACGATGCCATCGACAGCTTCTTCATCATCAACGGCTTCGACCTGATCGGCGGTGGCGCCAAGAGCAACTCGGCGACCATCTTCGTGACAATGAAGCCGTGGGACGAGCGCACCCAGTCGACCCAGGAGCTCGCGCAGCAGGTCAGCGGCATGGGCTTCGCGCTCAAGGACGGCATCGCCTTCGCGTTCAACCCGCCGGGCATCCAGGGCCTGGGCCAGGCCGGCGGCTTCGAGGTGTACGTGCAGGCGCGCAGCGACAGCGACCCGCAGCGCCTCGCGCAGGTCACGCAGGACTTCATGGCAGCGCTGATGCAGCACCCGATGCTGGGCCAGGTGCAGACCTTCTACCGCCCGACCGTGCCGCAGCTGCGCGTCGAGGTCGACCGCGAGAAGGCGCTCGCGCTGGGCGTGCCGGTCAACGAGGTGTTCGCGGCGCTGCAGGCGCAGATGGGCTCGCTGTACGTGAACGACTTCAACCGTTCCGGCCGCACCTACCGCGTCACGATCCAGGCCGACGCGCCGTTCCGCTCGAAGCCGGAAGACCTGGGACGCCTGTACGTGCGCTCGCAGACCACCGGCCAGATGGTCCCGCTCAAGACGCTGATCCGCGTCGACAGCGTGATCGGCCCCGAGCAGATCGAGCGCTACAACTCCTACGTCGCCGCCAAGGTGATGGGCAGCGCCAAGCCCGGCTACAGCTCCGGCGAGGCGATCAAGGCCGTCGAGGAGGTGGCGCGCCAGGTGCTGCCGCAGGGCTACAGCTACGAGTGGACCGGCCAGGCCTTCCAGGAGAAGCGCACCGGCAGCGCCTCGGTGTTCGCCTTCGGCTTCGCGCTGGTGATGGTCTACCTGATCCTGTCGGCGCTGTACGAGCGCTGGGGCGTGCCGTTCGCGGTCGTGCTGGCCGTGCCGTTCGCGGTGACCGGCGCGCTGCTGGCGGTGTGGCTGCGCGGCATGGAGAACGACATCTACTTCCAGATCGGCCTGGTGGTGCTGATCGGCCTGGCGGCGAAGAACGCGATCCTGATCGCGGAGTTCGCGATGCAGGGCATGGAGCAGGGCAAGAAGGCCGCCGAGGCGGCGCTGGAAGCCGCGCGCCTGCGCTTCCGCCCGATCGTGATGACCTCGCTGGCCTTCGTGCTGGGCGTGGTGCCGCTGGTGTTCGCCACCGGCGCCGGTGCCGCGGCGCGCCAGTCGATGGGCACGGGCGTGTTCGGCGGCATGCTGGTCGCCACCTTCGTCGCGCCGATCTTCGTGCCGCTGTTCTTCGCGCTGCTGGCGCGCAAGCCGCGGCCGCAGCACAGCCATGCGCCCGGCGCCACCGAGGAGGTGCCGGTATGAGCGATCACAAGAGGACCATGGTCAAGCTGACTCTTTCCGCGCTGGCCGCCGCCGTGCTGGCGGGCTGCGCGGTCGGGCCCGACTACCGGCGCCCGGACGTCGACCTGCCGGCGCAGTACCGCGCCGACGCCGCCGCGGTGCCCGCCGCCGGCGGCCCGCAGGAGGTGGATGCGCAGTGGTGGCGCCTGTTCGGCGATCCGCAACTCGACGCGCTGATGGACGCCGCCTTCGCGCGCAACACCGACCTGCAGCAGGCGGTGGCGCGCGTCGAGCAGGCCGAGGCGCTGCTGCGCGAGGCGCGCGCGCTGCAGTGGCCGTCGCTGGACCTGGGCGGCAGCGCGGTGCGCGCGCGCAGCAGCACCACCACCGCCGCCCCGGGCGGCGGCGTGGCGAACAACTTCCGCGCCGCGCTGTCGACCGCGTTCGAGCTGGACTTCTGGGGCCGGCTGCGCCGCGCCTCCGAGGCGGCGCGCGCCCAGGCGCTGGCCACGCGCTACGCGCACGAGGTGGTGCGGCAGACCGTCGCCGGCCTGGTCGCGCAGAGCTACTTCAACCTGCGCGCGCTGGACGAGCAGATCGCGCTGACGCGCGAGACGCTCAAGACCCGCGAGGAATCGGTGCGCATCCTGCGCCTGCGCCTGCAGGGCGGCACCAGCGCGCGCATCGACGTCGACCAGGCCGAGGCGCTGCGCGCCGACGCCGCACTGCAGCTGCAGGAGCTGCAACGCCAGCGCGCGATCGCCGAGTCGCAGCTGGGCCTGCTGACCGGCCAGGCCGGACTGGAACTGGCCGAGGGCTCGCTGCGCGGCCTGCCGTTGCCGCCTGCGCCGCCGCCGGGGCTGCCGTCCACGCTGCTGGAGCGCCGTCCCGACGTGCGCCAGGCCGAAGCCCTGCTGGCCTCGGCCAACGCGCAGATCGGGGTGGCCAAGGCCGCACTGTTCCCGACCCTGTCGCTGACCGGCCTGGCCGGCGGCGAGAGCGCCGAGCTGTCGGACGTGCTCAAGAGCGGCTCGCGCATCTGGTCGATCGGCTTCGGGCTGACCCTGCCGATCTTCGACGCCGGGCGGCGCCTGGCGCAGACCGAGCAGGCCGAGGCGCGCCAGCGCGAGGCGCTCGCGGCCTACCAGGGCGCGGTGCAGTCGGCCTTCAAGGACGTCTCGGATGCGCTGGTCAACCTGCGCGCGGCGCGCGAGTCGCAGGCCGACATCGAGGCCAGCGAGCGTGCCTCGCTGGAGGTGCTGCGCGTGGCGCAGCAGCGCTACGACGCCGGCTACTCACCCTACCTGGAGCTGCTCGACGCGCAGCGCAGCGCCAATGCGGCGCGCCTGCGCACCGTGAGCAACCGCCAGGCGCAGCTGGCAGCCACCGTCGAGCTGTTCAAGGCGCTGGGCGGGGGCTGGTCGCCCGAGGCGGTGGCCGAGGCGCGCTGAACCCGCACACGGCGCCTGCGCCGCAAGCCCCGTCGGTCTGGCCGGCGGGGCTTTTTTCATCCAGACTGGCGCCGGGGCCCGGCCGGCGTGCCGGGCCGACCCGTTGCAAGGAGCCGCAAGACCATGACCGACCTGCTGCCCGCTTGGCCGCTGCTGGGCGCCTTCCTCGCCGCCAGCCTGGTGCTGGCACTCACGCCCGGCCCGGCCGTGGTGTACCTGCTGACCCGCACGCTGGCGCAGGGCCGGCGCGCCGGCCTGGCCTCGGTGCTGGGCGTCGCGCTGGGCAACCTGGGCAACGCCCTGGGAGCGGCGATCGGGCTGGCCGCGCTGTTCGCCGTCTCGTCGCTGGCCTTCACGGTGGTCAAGTACGCCGGCGCGGCCTACCTGGTCTACCTGGGCGTGCAGGCGCTGCGCGGCGCGTCGTCGGCGATCGCCGAAGCGGACGCGCCGGCGGAGGTGCCGCCCGCGGCGACCGGCCGGGTGCTGCGCGACGGCTTCCTCGTGGCGCTGCTCAACCCCAAGACGGCGCTGTTCTTCGCCGCCTTCCTGCCGCAGTTCACCAGCGCGTCCGCCTCGCCGCTCGGCCAGAGCGTGCTGCTCGGCGCGATCTTCGTCGCGGTGGCGGCGACCACCGACGCGCTCTACGTGCTGACGGCCAGCGTGCTGGCCAGCCGGCTGCGCCGCATCGGCAGCGCGCGGCGCTGGGGTCGCTACGCCACCGGCACCGCGTTCATCGGCCTGGGGGCGTGGACGGCGCTGTCGGGCACCCGCGCCAAGGTCTGACCCTCACCCCGGCCCGGCGCCGGGCAGCGCCCGCCGCAGCTGGATCGCCTCGGCCAGGTGCGGCACGTCGATGCGCTCGCTGCCGGCGAGGTCGGCGATCGTGCGCGCAACCTTGAGCACCCGGTGCAGGCTGCGGCCGGACCAGCCCAGCCGCGCGGCGGCGTTGCGCAGGAAGCCGGCGGCCTGCGCCTCCATCGTGCAGTGGGTGTCGAGCGCCGCGCCGGCCAGCTGGGCGTTGGTGCAGTCCTGGCGCGCCTGCTGGCGTTCCCGGGCGCGCGCCACGCGCGCGGCCACCGCGGCGCTGGGTTCGCCGTCCGGCGCGGCCATCAGCGCTTCCGGCGGCACGGCCGTGACCTCCACCTGCAGGTCGATGCGGTCCAGCAGCGGGCCGCTCAGGCGCGCCTGGTAGCGCGCCACCGCATCCGGCCCGCAGCGGCAGGCCCGCAGGCGCGAGCCGAGGTAGCCGCAGGGGCAGGGGTTCATCGCGGCGATCAGCTGGAAGCGCGCCGGGAACTCGGCCTGGCGCGCGGCGCGCGAGATCGTGATCTGGCCGGTTTCCAGCGGCTCGCGCAGCGCCTCCAGCGCCGGGCGCGCGAACTCGGGCAGCTCGTCGAGGAACAGCACGCCGTGGTGCGCCAGCGAGATCTCGCCCGGGCGCGGCGGCGAGCCGCCGCCCACCAGCGCGACCGGCGAGGCACTGTGGTGCGGGGCCCGGAACACGCGCTGGCGCCAGCGTTCCGGCGCGAACAGCCCGGCCAGGCTGAGCACCGCGGCCGATTCCAGTGCCGCCTCGGTGTCCAGCGGCGGCAGCAACCCGGCAAAGCGCTGCGCCAGCATGGACTTGCCGGTGCCGGGCGGCCCCACCATCAGCAGGCTGTGGCCGCCGGCCGCGGCGATCTCGAGCGCGCGCTTGGCGCCGGCCTGGCCCTTCACGTCGCGCAGGTCGGGGTAGGCGGGGGCGGGCTGCGCCGCAGGCGGCTGCATGCGCACCCAGCCGGCCTCGGGCGCCGTGCTGCCCTCGCCCGGCGGCAGCAGGGCCTGCACCACGTCCAGCAGGTGGCGCGCGCCGTAGACCTCGGCGTGCTGCACCAGCGAGGCCTCGCGGGCGCTGTCCAGCGGCAGCACCAGCGCCCGCGGCACGCCCTGGCGGTGCAGCGCCAGGCTCATGGCCAGCGCACCGCGCACCGGCCGCAGGTCGCCGGCCAGCGAGAGCTCACCGGCGAATTCATAGGGCGCCAGCCGCGCCGGGTCGATCTGGCCGCTGGCGGCCAGGATGCCCAGCGCGATCGGCAGGTCGAAGCGCCCGGACTCCTTGGGCAGGTCGGCCGGGGCCAGGTTGACCGTGATGCGCTTGTTGTGCGGGAACTCCAGCCCGCTGTTGAGCAGCGAGGCGCGCACGCGTTCGCGCGCCTCCTTGACCTCGGTGTCGGCCAGCCCGACCAGCGTGAAGCTGGGCAGGCCGTTGGCCAGGTGCACCTCGACGGTGACTTCCGGTGCCTGCAGCCCGGCCAGGGCGCGGCTGCGGATCACGGCAAGCGACATGGACGAGTTCCTCCCTCGGGTGTCGTTGTGCGGTCCCGTTGCACCGGGCGTCTGGGCGCGCCCGTGCGCAGCGCGCATTGTCGCCGCACTCGCCGCAGGCCCGCTCATGCACCCGGTTGATGCACCGCCGGCGGCGTGACCCGGGGCCGGGCAAGCCGTTGCGCACCGCAGCGGTGCGAAGGCGGTTCCTGCACGGGTTTGGTGCGCCTTCGGCCGCGCCAAAGGGCGCCGCGCGGTGCGTGCGGCGGGGTTACCGGAGGTTTCCGGCCGTGGCATGGATCGTGCAGAAGAGCGGCCGTCTCCTTTTCCTCAACGCAGATCCACGGAGAGTTCACATGAAGAAGAAACCGCTCGCAGCCCTGGCCCTGGTGTCGGCCTTCGTCGCGGGACCCGCGCTGGCACAAGAGGTGAGCGCCAATTTCAGCCTGACCAGCAACTACAAGTTCCGTGGGCAGGACCAGACCGACAACGATCCGGCCGTGCAGGGCGGCTTCGACTTCGAGTACCAAGGGTTCTACCTCGGCAACTGGAACTCGAGCATCGGCTTCACCGACGCCGGCATCGAGATGGACTTCTACGGCGGCTACAAGGGCGAGTTCGGCGACGGTTTCGGCTACGACGTCGGCCTGCTGCAGTACTACTACCCGGGCGACACCGACCTGAACACCACCGAGCTGTACGCCGGCCTGAGCTGGGGCCCGTTCGGCCTGAAGTACTCGCACACCGTCTCGAGCAAGTACTTCGGCGCGGAGGACGGCCGCGGCACCGGCTACCTGAACCTGACGTTCGACTACCCGCTGATCGAGTCGCTGACGCTCAACGCGGCGGTGGGCTACTCGGCGCTGACCGACGAGCTCAACGACGCCGGCATGCCCGACTACACCGACTACAAGCTCGGCGTGACCTACGACCTGGGCCAGGGCTTCTCGCTGGGCGGCCACGTCGTGGGCGGCACCAAGAAGAGCGACTACGACCCGATCAACAAGACCCGTTTCATCCTGACCATCAGCAAGGCGATGTGACGCGCGGGGCACCAGTCCCGTACCAGGCAAAGCCTCAACACAAGGAGCTACCCCATGAAGATGGTGACCGCCATCGTCAAGCCGTTCAAGCTTGATGAAGTGCGTGAGGCCCTGAGCGGCATCGGCGTTCAGGGCATCACGGTAACCGAAGTCAAGGGCTTCGGCCGTCAGAAGGGCCACACCGAGCTGTACCGCGGCGCGGAATACGTGGTCGACTTCCTGCCCAAGGTGAAGATCGAAGCGGCGGTGGACGACGCGATCGTCGACCGCGTCATCGAGGCCATCGAAAGTTCGGCCCGTACCGGCAAGATCGGCGACGGAAAGATCTTCGTCTCCGACCTCGAACAGGTGGTGCGCATCCGCACCGGAGAAACGGGCAAGGACGCCCTTTGAGGACAAGGCACAGAGAGATCATCATGAAGAAACTGCTCGCTATCCTGGCGCTCGGCTCGGCCCTGTTCGGGCTCACCGACCTGGCGCTGGCCCAAGACGCTGCCGCCCCGGTCACCGAGGCGGTGCAAGCCGCTCCGGCGGACGCTGCGCCGGCTGCCCCCGAGGCCGCGCCGACCGAAGCCGAACCCAAGCTCGACACCGGCGACACCGCGTGGATGCTGACCTCCACGCTGCTGGTCATCATGATGAGCATCCCGGGCCTGGCCCTGTTCTACGGCGGCCTGACCCGCGCGAAGAACATGCTGTCCGTGCTGATGCAGGTGTTCGTGATCTTCTCGCTGATCACGGTCCTGTGGTCGCTGTACGGCTACAGCCTGGCCTTCGCGGGCGGCGGCTCGTTCGTCGGCACGCTGGAGAAGGTGTTCCTGCGTGGCATCACGCCGGACACGCTGTCGGGCACCATCCCCGAGTACGTGTTCGCGGGCTTCCAGTCGGCGTTCGCGGCCATCACCGTCGCGCTGATCGTGGGCGGCTTCGCCGAGCGCATCCGCTTCTCCGCGGTGATGCTGTTCTCGGTGCTGTGGTTCACCTTCTGCTACATCCCGGTCGCCCACATGGTGTGGGCCGAGGGCGGCCTGCTGTTCGAGGACGGCGCGCTGGACTTCGCCGGCGGCACCGTCATCCACATCAACGCCGGCATCGCGGCCCTGGTCGGTGCCTACATGGTCGGCAAGCGCCTGGGCTACGGCAAGGAAGCGATGCCCCCGCACTCGCTGACCCTGACCATGGTCGGTGCCTCGCTGCTGTGGGTGGGCTGGTTCGGCTTCAACGCGGGTTCCGCGCTGGCTGCCAACGGCACCGCTGCGCTGGCCTTCGTCAACACCATCGTCGCCACCGGTGCCGCCACCCTGGCCTGGTGCGTGGGTGAAGCGCTGACCAAGGGCAAGGCCTCGATGCTGGGTGCGGCCTCCGGCGCGGTGGCGGGCCTGGTGGGCGTGACCCCGGCGGCCGGCTTCGTCGGCCCGATGGGCGCCATCGTGATCGGCCTGGCGGCCGGCCTGATCTGCCTGTGGGGCGTGACCGGCCTGAAGCGCATGCTGGGCGTGGACGACTCGTTCGACGTGTTCGGCGTGCACGGCGTCGGCGGCATCGTCGGTGCCATCCTGACCGGCGTCTTCGCGGCGCCGGGCCTGGGCGGCACGGGTGCGGAAGACTACGCGATCGGCGCGCAGCTGCTGATCCAGCTCAAGGGCGTGCTCATCACCATCGTCTGGTCGGCCGTGGTCTCCGTGATCGCCTACAAGATCGTGGACCTGCTGGTCGGGCTGCGGGTCTCGGAAGAGGCCGAACGCGAGGGCCTGGACATCACCTCGCACGGCGAGACGGCCTACAGCAAGTAAGGCGCACCGCGGAGGTCCGGGCCGTCCGGCCCGGCTTCCCGGCCTGGCGGCCCGTCAGCCGCCACGTTCCAGGGCCTCCTTCGGGAGGCCCTTTTGCATGTCGTCCCGCGACCGGTCGTCGCGGCGCCGCAGGTGCAGCACGTAGGCGGTCTGGTATGCGGCGCCCACCAGGGCCGGGCCCAGCAGCGTCAGCCCGGGCGACGGCGTGCGTGCGGCCAGGTGGACCAGCGCGGCGCCGACGACGCTGGTGCCCACCGGGACCGCGACCGCCAGCGGCACCTGCCAGCGCCGGCCGGCAAGCCGCGCATAGGTGGCCTCGGTGATCGACATCACCACCAGCGAGAAGGCAAAGCTGAACAGGCCCTGGGAAAGCGCGGCGACCAGCCGGCGCCCGGGGTCGTGGAAGTTCACCGCGTACGCCCAGCTGCCGAAGACCACCAGGGCCAGCAGCGCCGACACGACGACCCGCCGCGCACGCTCACGCTGCATGGGCGTCTGCGGCGTGGGGGCGCAGCTGCGTGCCGCGCGGCGTGGTCAGCGCCAACAACATGCCGGGCTGGCGCACGACCAGGCGGTGCCACACCCCGCGCGGCATCACCAGGCCTTCGTGGGCGCGCAGGCGGGTGCGGCCGCGGGCCTGCCCGTCGTCGTGCTCCACCTCCAGTTCGCCCGCGAGCAGGTACAGCACCTCGTCCGCCGCGGGGTGCATCTCCCACAGGTGGGAGTGCGCGTCGTCGGGCGTGGACACCACGTAGGCACCGAGCACGCGTCCGTCGAGGTGCTCCAGCACGGCCGGCGTGACCGGCGGGGGCAGCCGGGTGACATCGCCCGCGTCGCCGGCATGGAGCAGGGTGCCGGCCACCGGGAAGGGCTCGGGGAAGGGCTTGGCATTGCAAAGGGAAGTCATGTCGGGGATCATCGGACGCCCGGGCGCGCCCGTCTGTCGGCCACCCGACGCAAG
Source organism: Caldimonas thermodepolymerans (assembly GCF_015476235.1). NCBI lineage: Bacteria > Pseudomonadati > Pseudomonadota > Betaproteobacteria > Burkholderiales > Sphaerotilaceae > Caldimonas > Caldimonas thermodepolymerans. The sequence goes on along the minus strand of NZ_CP064338.1, from coordinate 3,487,372 downwards.
CGCCGATTCCCGTCATGCCGCCCACGTCGTTGTCCACCGCGGGCCTGGCGCCCGCCCATCGGCAGGTGCTGGCCTCGGGCCGCTGGTTTGCCCACCTGCCGTCACCGCTGCAACAGGCCTTGTGCCGCGAGGCGCGCGTGGTCTCGCTGCGCGCGGGCGAGGTGCTGTTCCATCGCGGCGACGCCAACACCGGCCTGTTCGGCATGCTCGACGGCGCGATCTGCTTCGGGGCGGTGAACCCGGCGGGCCGGGAGTTCGTCGCGGGCCGCGCGGAGCCGCCGCACTGGTTCGGCGAGGTGGCCCTCATCGATGGCGGCACCCGTACCCACCGCGCCTGGGCCGACACGCCCGCCACGCTGGCGCACGTGCCCCTGGCGGCCATCACGCGCTGGCTCGACGCCCACCCCGCGCACTGGCAGTACATCGGGCAGCTGGCGGTGCACAAGCTGCGGGTGATGTTCGATGTGGTCGAGGATGCCGGCCTGCACACGGCGCGCGAGCGCCTCGTCCGCTGCCTGGTGGGGCTGGCACGGGCCTACGGGCAGCGCGATGCCCCGCCCGCGGACACCCTGCGGATCTCGCAGGAGCGGCTCGGCACCATGCTGGCCCTGAGCCGCCAGACCGTGAACGAGCTGATGCAGGCGCTGGAGCGCGAGCGGCTCGTCGAATGCCGGCGGGGCCGGGTGCGCCTGCTCGACCTGCCGCGGCTGCTCGCGCTGGACGCCTCGCTCGATTAGGTCCGGGGTCCGCAAGACAGCGTTTGCGGCTGCGGTCGGATCGGGAAAAATCCATGTGCAGCAATCACTTGCATGCGATGGCGGGGGGCGGGAGGCGAGGTCGGGCGCTGCCGCGCGGGGCGCCGGCGGGGCTTGTGCGCGGCGGTCGGACCCCCATTTGCCTAGAATCGTTCGCCCGACCTACCCGAAATCCGCCCGCCCGCCGGGCGTCTCCGAGGCTCACGATTCCATGGTTCCTCACCTCATCACGGCGCTGACCGGCCCGATCAACGAACTCGAGCAACGCATCCTGGAGTCCATGCCCGCCATCGAGCGCTGGTTCCGGCTCGAATGGATGGAGCACACGCCGCCGTTCTACAGCTCGGTGGACGTGCGCAACGCGGGCTTCAAGCTCGCGCCGGTCGACACCAACCTGTTCCCCGGCGGCTTCAACAACCTCACCGAGGAGATGCTGCCGCTGGCGGTGCAGGCGGCCATGGCGGCCATCGAGAAGATCTGTCCCGAGGCCAAGAACCTGCTGCTGATCCCCGAGAAGCACACCCGCAACACCTTCTACCTGATGAACGTGCAGCGGCTGGTGCAGATCTTCCACCAGGCCGGCCTGAACGTGCGGCTGGGCACGCTGGACGAGACCATCAAGGAGCCCACCACGCTGACCCTGCCCGACGGCAGCACGCTGACCGTCGAGCCGCTGGTGCGCTCCAAGCGCCGCCTGGGGCTGAAGGACTTCGACCCCTGCACGATCCTGCTCAACAACGACCTCTCGGCCGGCCTGCCGCCGGTGCTCGAGGGCCTGCACGAACAGTACCTGCTGCCGCCGCTGCACGCCGGCTGGGCGGTGCGGCGCAAGTCCAACCACTTCCAGGCCTACGAGGAAGTGGCCAAGAAGTTCGCCAAGCTGCTCGGCATGGACCCCTGGCTGATCAACCCGATGTTCGCCAAGTGCGGCCAGGTCAACTTCGCCGAGAGCGTGGGCATCGACTGCCTGCAGAGCAACGCCGATGCGCTGCTGTCCAAGATCCGGCGCAAGTACAAGGAATACGGCATCCAGGAAAAGCCGTTCGTGATCATCAAGGCCGATGCCGGCACCTACGGCATGGGCATCATGACCGTGCGCGACGCCAAGGAGCTGGCCGAGCTGAACCGCAAGACGCGCAACAAGATGAGCGTCATCAAGGACGGCCAGACGGTCTCCGAGGTGATCATCCAGGAAGGCGTGCCGACCTACGAGCGCATCAACGAGGCCGTGGCCGAGCCGGTGGTCTACATGATCGACCGCTACGTGGTCGGCGGCTTCTACCGCGTGCACGCCGAACGCGGCATCGACGAGAACCTCAACGCCCCGGGCGCGAGCTTCGTGCCGCTGGCCTTCGCCGAGACCAACCACCTGCCCAAGCCCGGCGCCAAGCCGGGGGCGAGCGCGCCGAACCGCTTCTACATGTACGGCGTGATCGCCCGCCTGGCGATGCTGGCGGCCAGCTACGAGCTGGAAGCCACCGACCCGGACGCCGAGGTCTACGACTGATCCGGGCGGCGGGGCCGCACCCGCGGTGCCCCCGCCCCAGCACGGGCGGCCGGCGCGGCTTAAGCTTGCGGCTTCCTCGCGCCCAGCCGCCACGTCGCCATGCGCTTCTTCCGTGACCTGTCCCTGTCGGCCGTCGTGGCCGGCTTCGTCGCCGTGCTGGTCGGCTTCACCAGCTCGGTCGCCATCGTGTTCCAGGCCGCCGCCGCGCTGGGCGCGACGCCGGCCCAGACGACCTCCTGGATCTGGGCCCTCGGGCTCGGCATGGGCCTGACCAGCCTGGGCCTGTCGCTCGCCTACCGGCAGCCGGTGTTGACCGCCTGGTCCACGCCCGGTGCGGCGGTGCTGGCCACCGCCAGCGCCTCGATGCCCGAGGCCATCGGCGCCTTCATGCTGTGCGGCGCGGCGATCGCGGTGGCCGGCTACACCGGCTGGTTCGCGCGCGCGATGGACCGCATTCCCACCTCGCTTGCGTCCGCGCTGCTGGCCGGCGTGCTGGCGCGTTTCGGGATGGATGCGTTCGGCGCCATGCAGACAAAGCTGCCGCTGGTGCTGGCGATGTTCGCCGCCTACCTGTGCGGGCGGCGCTGGTGGCCGCGCTACGCGGTGCCGGGGGTCCTGCTGGTGGGCATCGTGATCGCCTCGCTGGGCGGCGAGCTGCGCTGGTCGGCGGTGCAGTGGTCGCTGGCGGCGCCGGTGTGGACCACGCCCCGGTTCACGCTGCAGGCGGCCATCGGCGTGGCGCTGCCGCTGTTCGTCGTGACGATGGCCTCGCAGAACCTGCCCGGGGTGGCGGCGATCCGCGCCGCGGGCTACGCCACGCCGATCTCGCCGCTGGTCGGCACCACCGGCGTGGCCACCCTGCTGCTTGCGCCGTTCGGGGCCTATGCGTTGAACCTTGCCGCGATCACCGCGTCTATCTGCATGAGCCGCGAGGCCCACGAGGACCCGGCGCGCCGCTATCCCGCGGCGGTGATGGCCGGGGTGTTCTACATCGCCGTCGGCCTGGTCGGCGGGGCCGTGGTCGGGCTGCTGGCGGCCTTCCCGCGCGAGCTGGTCGTCGCCATCGCCGGGTTGGCGCTGCTGGGCAGCATCGGCGCGGGCCTGGCCGCTGCCGTGAAGGACGAACAGCATCGCGAGCCGGCACTGATCACGTTCCTCGTCACGCTGTCGGGCCTGACGCTCTGGGGGGTCGGTTCGGCCTTCTGGGGCGTGGTCGCCGGCGCGATCGCCCTCATGGTGCAACACTACCGGTTCCGGCCCCTCGCCGCCCCTGCGAAGACCCGATGAGATTCCTCTTCATTGCCGATCCGCTGGATCACTTCAAGATCTACAAGGACACCACCTACGCGATGATGCGCGAGGCCGCGCGTCGTGGCCACGAGCTGTGGGCGTGCGAGCCGCGCCAGATCAGCTGGCACAGCGGCGGACGCGTCACGGCGTCGGCGCGCGAGATCCAGCTGACCGGCGACCCGAACGCCTGGTACACCGCCGGCACCGACGATCTGGTCGCGCTGGCCGATTTCGACGCGGCGGTGATGCGCAAGGACCCGCCGTTCGACAGCGAGTACTTCTACGCCACCCACCTGCTGGAGCAGGCCGAGCGCGAAGGCGCGCGCGTGATCAACAGCCCGCGCTCGCTGCGCGACCACCCCGAGAAGCTGGCGGTGATGGAGTTCCCGCAGCTGGTGCCGCCGACGCTGGTCAGCCGCGATGCGCAGGAGATCCGCCGCTTCCACGCCCTGCACGGCGACATCATCCTCAAGCCGCTGGACGGCATGGGGGGCCTGGGCATCTTCCGCGTCGGCCCCGACGGGCTGAACCTGGGCAGCATCACCGAGACGCTCAACCAGCAGGGCACGCGCACCCTGATGGCGCAGCGCTACGTGCCCGAGATCGTGCACGGCGACAAGCGCGTGCTGATCATCGCCGGCGAGCCGGTGCCCTACGTGCTGGCGCGCATCCCGCAGGGCAACGAGATCCGCGGCAACCTGGCCGCCGGCGGCAAGGGCGTGGCCCAGCCGCTGTCGCCGCGCGACCGCGAGATCGCCGCCGAGGTGGGCGCCCGGCTGGCCCCGCGCGGGCTGCTGCTGATCGGGCTGGACGTGATCGGCGACCGCGTCACCGAGATCAACGTGACCAGCCCGACCTGCTTCCAGGAGATCCAGCAGCAGACCGGCTTCGACGTCGCGCAGGTGTTCGTCGACGCGCTCGAGCGCACGGTGGAGCAGGGCCGGCGGTGAGCCTGGACCTGGCCGCCTACTTCCGCCGCATCGGCCACGACGGGCCGGCGGCGCCGACGCTCGAGACGCTGCAGCAGCTGGCGCTGCGGCACCCGGGCCGCATCCCGTTCGAGAACCTGGACCCGCTGCTGGGCCGGCCGGTCGCGCTGGACCTGGACAGCCTGCAGCGCAAGCTGGTGCAGGGCGGCCGCGGCGGCTTCTGCTACGAGCACAACCTGCTGTTCCAGGCCGTGCTGGAGGCGATCGGCTTCCGCGTCACCGGGCTGGCCGCGCGCGTGTGGTGGGGCCGGGCGGCGGAGGCGCCCGCGCCGCCGCGCACCCACATGCTGCTGCGCGTGGACCTGGACGACGGCCCGCGCCTGGTCGACGTGGGCTTCGGCGGGCTGACGCTGACCGGCGTGCTGCGCCTGGAGCCCGGCGTCGTGCAGGCCACGCCACACGAGCCGTTCCGCCTGCTGGTGCAGGGCGACGGGTACGTGCTGCAGGCGCTGGTCGCCGGCGCCTGGCAGACCCTGTACGAGTTCGACCTGCAGCCGCAGCAGCGCGCCGACTACGAGATGGCCTGCTGGTACCTGTGCCACCACCCGGACTCGCGCTTCGTCCGGCAGCTGCTGGCCGCGCGCGTGGACGGGACGGTGCGCTACGGCCTGCTCGACCGCGCCTTCAGCGTGCACCGCCCGGGGCAGCCCAGCGAGCGCCGCACGCTGGACGGCGCCGACGCGCTGTTCGAGGTGCTGGAGACCCGCTTCGGCGTGGCGCTGGATGGCGGGATGCGCGACGCGCTGCGGCGCCGCGGCGTCCCGCACTGAAACCGCCGGGGCCGGCGGGCGGCCGAGGCATCGCCACGACCAGGGGCTCGGCCGCTCGCCTTGAACGGGTCCGCGCCGTCGCGCAGCGGCATGCCGGACACCGCCTCGACGCGGGCGTCCCAGGCCCGGGCGTCGCAGCGCTTGCAGTGGTCCGCCGGGTCATGGACGGTCGGGTCGCGACGGCTGCCGTGGTCGCGCAGGACGGCCCGCAGCGTCCTGTCGTCCCCGCCGGCCCGCTGCTTCCACCGCCAAGCCTGGCCCGGGTACGGGGCGTTGTCCGGGTCGTCGATGTCGCCGCTCACGCAAGCGTGCGCTTGCTTGAGCGCATGCGAGACAGTTGCATTCCCATACGGCCGCTGGCGATGAGCCGCCGCGGCGCAGCGGTCCGCGAGGCATGCCGCACAATCCCGGGATGTCCCTGATCACCCTTTCGAATGCCCATCTGGCCTACGGCCACGTGGCCCTGCTCGACGGCGCGGCGTTTTCGCTGGAAGCCGGCGAGCGCGTCGGCCTGATCGGCCGTAACGGCACCGGCAAGTCGTCGCTGCTGAAGATCCTGGCCGGGCTGGAACGCCCCGACGACGGCAGCCTGCAGCTGCAGCAGGGCCTGCGCATCGCCTACGTGCCGCAGGAGCCGCAGTTCGCGCCCGGCGTCACGGTGTTCGACGCGGTGGGCCAGGGGCTGGCCGAGGTGCGCGAGCTGCGCCGGCGCTACGAGGCGCACGCCCCCGGCGAGGACCTGGACGCGCTGCAAAGCCGCATCGAGGCGCTGGACGGCTGGACCTGGGAGCAGCGCGTCGAGGAGACGCTGCAGCGCCTGCACCTGCGCGCGGACGAGCCGGTCGAGCGCCTGTCCGGCGGGACGAAGAAGCGCGTCGCGCTGGCGCAGGCGCTGGTCGCCCAGCCCGACGTGCTGCTGCTCGACGAGCCGACCAACCACCTGGACCTCGACTCGATCGGCTGGCTGGAAGAGCTGCTGCGCGCCTTCCGCGGCAGCGTGGTGCTGGTCACCCACGACCGCGCCTTCCTCGACGCGGTGGCCACGCGCATCGTCGAGCTCGACCGCGGCGTGCTGCGCAGCTATCCCGGCAACTTCAGCGCCTACGAGACGCTGAAGGAACAGCAGCTGGCCGACGAGGCGGTGCAGAACGCGAAGGCCGACAAGCTGCTGGCGCAGGAGGAGGCCTGGATCCGCAAGGGCGTGGAGGCGCGCCGCACGCGCAGCGTCAGCCGCGTCAAGCGCCTGCAGGCGCTACGCCAGCAGCGTGCCGAACGGCGCGAGGCGCTCGGGCGGGTCAGGCTGGACGTCGATGCCGGCGTGCGCAGCGGCAAGCTGGTCGCCGAGCTGCAGCACGTCAGCAAGTCCTACGACGGGCGTCCGGTGGTGCGCGACTTCTCCGCCACCCTCCTGCGCGGCGACAAGGTCGGCCTGATCGGCCCCAACGGCGCCGGCAAGACCACGCTGCTCAAGCTCATCCTCGGCGAGATCGAGCCCGACAGCGGCACCGTGCGGCGCGGCAGCAACCTGCAGGTGGCCTACTTCGACCAGATGCGCGAGGCGCTGGACCTCGACGCGACGCTGGCCGACACCATCAGCCCGGGCAGCGAGTGGATCGAGATCGGCAGCTCGCGCAAGCACGTGATGAGCTACCTGGGCGACTTCCTGTTCTCGCCCGCACGCGCCAACTCGCCGGTGCGCACGCTCTCCGGCGGCGAGCGCAACCGCCTGCTGCTGGCGCGCCTGTTCGCGCGGCCGGCCAACGTGCTGGTGCTGGACGAGCCGACCAACGACCTGGACATCGACACGCTGGAGCTGCTCGAGGAGCTGCTGCAGGACTACGAGGGCACGGTGTTCCTGGTCAGCCACGACCGCCGTTTCCTCGACAACGTGGTGACCAGCACCATCGCCTGGGAAGGCGACCAGCGCCCGGGCTTCTGGCGCGAGTACGAAGGCGGCTACGAGGACTGGCGCGTGCAGAGCGAGCGCAGCCGCGCGCTGCAGGAGCGCGCCGCGCCGGCGCCGGCCCCGGCGCCCGCGGCCCCGAAGCCGGAAGCGCCCCGGCCCGCGTCGAAGAAGCTGTCGTACAAGGAGCAGCGCGAGCTGGACGAACTGCCCGCGCGCATCGAGGCGCTGGAGGCCGAGCAGAAGCAGCTCGGCGAGCTGCTGGGCGGCAGCGAGATCTACAAGGGCGATCCGCGCCGCCTCGCCGAGGTGCAGGCCCGCTACGCGCAGATCGAGGAGGAACTGATGGCCGCGCTCGAGCGCTGGGAGGCGCTCGCCTCGCGCTGAACGTCGCGGCGCTCAGCCGTGGCGCCGGCGCAGGCCCAGCGTCGCGAGCCAGGAGTCGGCGGTCGAGGCCGGCAACGCGCGGCTGATGATCAGGCCCGACTGCAGGTACAGCGCGTTGAGCAGGCGCACCGCGCCGTCGCGGCTGCCCAGCAGCTCGGCCAGCTCGCGCAGCGACACCGGCTGCAGCCGCATGTGGCGGATCACCGCGCGCTGCAGCTTGTTCAGCGGCAGCGCCTGCAGGTCCAGGCCGGGGGCGGTGCGGTAGCAGGCGGTGCCGGCGATCTCGGGCAGCAGCTCGTGGCGCGCGCCGTCGATCGCCATCGCCCACAGCAGCGGGGCGATCGGGTGGTAGTGCTCGGCCGGCGCGACCAGGGCGCTTTCGGGGTCGCCCGGCGGGCGCAGCACGGCCGGCTCGATGCGCAGCACCTTCAGGTAGGCCAGGCGCTGCATCAGGTACACCTCGGGCTCGGCCGGGCAGTGGTAGAGCCGCTGGCGCGGGAACACCGTGATCGGCACCACGTAGCCTTCGGTCTGGCAGTGCACCACCACGCTTTGCGCATGGCGCAGGCAGGCGGCCAGCACTTCCACCACCTCGGTGCCGTTGGGGCTGTGCTCGAAGCGCTGCAGGTCGGCCAGCAGCGACGGGCTCAGCGACGCCGGCCCCACCGGTGCAGCCGCACCCGTGCCCGCCAGCTCGTCCAGGTAATGCTGGAAGGCGCTGGCGCGCATCAGTTCCGGTTCGCCGAAGGGGATGGTGGTCTCGTCCATGGCTGGGGCAGGGGCCCGGAGGACTGCAGCCGGGTGAAGGCGCAAAGCATGCCGCGCACAGCGGCAACCAAGCCTTGCATTGGTAAGTGTTGGTGACTTTACTTGACCGCCCGCCGCAAAGACAGTCGCAAACCCATCCGGACGAGGGATATCTGCCGCGATCTGGTCTTTTCTCACGCCCGGGGCCGTCACAGCTGGCGCCGGGCCCGTTCGAAATCGCGCCAGAAGCCTGCGTCCTGGGTGGTCGCGAAGTTGATGCGCATCAGCGAGCTGGGCCGGCGCACGGCATGGAACAGCGAGCCGGGGGCCAGCAGGTAGCCGTCGTCCATCATCACCTGCGCCAGCCGGTCGGTGTCCACCCCGGTGTCCACCCAGCCGAACAGCCCGGCCGGCTCGGTGACGAAGCGGCAGCCCGCCTGCAGGGCCAGCTGCACGGTGCGTGCCCGCGCCGCGCCGAGCCGGGCACGCACGCGCTCCGCATGGCGGCGGATCTGCCCCTGCTCCAGGCAGTGCGCCAGCGCCTGCTCGAACAGCGAGGGCGTGGTCAGCGTGCCCAGCAGCTTGGTGTCGATGAAGCGCTCGACCAGGTCGGGCGCGGCCGCCAGGTAGCCCACGCGCCAGTTGGGCGCGAGGATCTTCGCGAAGCCGCTGACGTAGATCGTGCGGCGCAGCCCGTCGAGCGCGCACATGCGTACCGCGTGCTGCTGGGCGAGGTGCGAGTAGGTGTCGTCCTCGACGATCAGGAAGCCGTACTGCTGCGCCAGCTGCAGCACCCGGTGCGCGCTGCTCGGGCTCAGGCACTGGCCGGTCGGGTTGTGCAGCACGCTCACGCTGATGAAGAGCTTGGGCCGCTGCGCCGGCTCGTAGGCCTCGCAGTAGCGGGCCATCACGTCCAGGTCCGGGCCGTGCTCGCGGCGCGGCACCGGCAGGATGCGCATGCCCATCAGCGTCAGCCGCGCGAACTCCACGGCCCAGCCGGGCTCGTCGACCATCACCGCATCGCCCGGGCGCAGCAGCGTGCGGCAGATGATGTCCAGCGCGTGCGTCGCGCCCACCGTGGTGACGATCTGCTCGGGCGCCGCCTCGATCTCCAGGGCGGCCAGCTTGTGCGACAGCGCCCGCCGCAACACCAGTTCGCCCGCCGGCTCGCCGTACTGCAGCGACAGCGAGAACAGGTTGGTCGCGCCGCTGACGCGCCGCACCGCCGTGCTCATGAAGGGCGCTTCCAGCCAGCCCGGCGGCAGCACGCCCATGCCGGGCACCGCCTTGGTCACGCCGTCCAGGCCATGCACCTGGCGGAACATGCCGCGGATCAGGGTCGCGGCGTCGACCGGGGGCTGGGTGCGGCCGTCCGCGCCGGGCCGGGGCGCCGGGCGGGCCGGCGCGGGCGCGGCAGGCTCGGCCATCTCGGCCCGCGATTCGCGCACGAAGAAGCCGCGGTTGCGGCGGGCCTCGATCAGGCCCTGGGCGAGCAGCTGGTCGTAGGCGGCCACCACGGTGTAGGGGCTGACGCCATGCCGGCGCGCGCATTCGCGCACCGAGGGCAGGCGCGAACCGGGCGGCAGCAGCCGGTTGCGGATGCGCTCGGCGAAGCGGTGGGCCAGCTGGGCGGTCAGCGTCTCGGCAGGAGAGCGGGTCAGCATGGGCGGCCTCTGTGCTGGCAAGGGGACCGATACAGCGTGCCAAGTGGCAGGGTTAACTGTATTGGCAGTGTATTGGCGGCAAGCATAGACTGCCCGGAATGACGCTGCAAGAATTCCTCGCCCTGCTGGTCCTGGCGACGGTGATGAGCTTCACCCCCGGGCCGAACACCACCCTGTCGACCGCGCTGGCCGCCAACGGCGGGCTGAAGTCGGCGCTGCGCTTCTGCCTCGCGGTGCCGGCCGGCTGGACCGTGCTGATGCTGGCCTGCGGGCTGGGGCTGGGGGCGGTCGTGACCACCGCGCCGCTGCTGCGCGGCGCGGTCAAGGCCGTCGGCATCGGCTACATGCTGTACCTCGCCTGGCGGCTGTGCCAGGTGCGCGTGCTGGCGCAGACCGACGGTGCGCGCCTGAACGTCGGCTTCCTGCAGGGCGTGGCGCTGCAGTTCGTCAACATCAAGGCCTGGATGCTGGCGCTCGCGCTCACCGGCGGCTGGGTGGTCAGCCAGGGCGGGCAGCCGGCGGCCAACCCCGGCGAGCGCCTGGTGATCGTGCTGGCGGTGATGGCGGTGTACGCCTTCGCCAGCAACTTCACCTATGCGCTGGTCGGCTCGCTGCTGCGACAGTGGCTCGCGCAGGGGGCGCGGCTGCTGGTCTTCAACCGCGTGATGGCGGTCGTGCTCGCCGCCACCGCCCTGTGGATGGTGAAGGTATGAGCACGGCCGCCTTGCGCCTGGCCGGCTCCGACGAGACGCGCGGGCTGTGGTTCGGCGTGCTCGGCGTGGCGATCTTCGCGCTGACGCTGCCGATGACGCGGCTGGCCACCGGGCCGGCCGAGGCGCCGCAGCTGTCGCCGTGGTTCGTCACCTTCGGGCGTGCCGCGCTGGCCGGGCTGCTGTCGCTGGGCTACCTCGCCTGGGTGCGGGGCCCCAGGCCGCAGGGGCGCCAGTGGGGGTGGCTGGCGGCCTCCGCCTCCGGCACGGTGCTGGGCTTTCCGCTGTTCCTGGCGCTCGGGCTGCGCCAGGTCGAGGCGGTGCACGCCGCGGTCATCATGGGCCTGCTGCCGCTGGTCACCGCGGTGGTCGCGGCGGTGGCCTGGCGGCAGCGTCCCTCCTGGGCGTTCTGGGCCTGCGCGGTGCTCGGCACGGCGCTGGTGGTCGCCTACGCGCTGCTGAAGGCCGGCTCGTCGCTGCAGGCCGGCCTGCACGTGCAGTGGGCCGACGGCCTGCTGGTGCTCGCGGTGCTGTCGGCCGCGCTCGGCTACGTCTGCGGCGCGCGCGTGACCGCGCAGCTGGGGGCCCCGCGCGTGATCTGCTGGGTGCTGGTGATGTCGCTGCCGTTCACGCTGCCGGCCGCAGGGCTGACCGCGCCGGCGCAGCCGGTGCAGGCCTCGGCCTGGGTGGGGTTCCTGTACGTGGCGCTGTTCTCGATGTGGCTGGGCTTCTTCGCCTGGTACCGGGGGCTGGCGCTGGGCGGGCCGGTGCGCGTCAGCCAGGTACAGCTGCTCCAGCCCTTCCTGTCGATGGTGTCGGCGGTGCCGCTGCTCGGCGAGCGGCTGGATGCGCTGACGCTGGGCTTCGGCCTGGCGGTGATCGCCACCGTCTTCCTCGGCAAGCGGGCCTCGGTCGACACCCGGGGAGCCGGCCGATGAAGGCAAGCCTGCACGAGGCGCTGGCGCAGCTGCCCGGCGGGCACGGCGAGCGCTACCGGCAGGTGCTGGCGCACGGCTCGATGCGCGTGGAGGTGTACGCGCCGCGCGGCACCGATGCACAGCAGCCGCACGCGCAGGACGAGCTGTACCTGGTCGTCAGCGGCCACGGCGTGTTCCGCAACGGCGAGACGCGCCATGCATTCGGCCCGGGCGACTGCCTGTTCGTGCCGGCCGGGCGCGAGCACCGCTTCGAGTCCTTTTCCGACGATTTCGTCACCTGGGTGGTCTTCTGGGGACCCGAGGGCGGCGAGGGAGAGATGGCGTGACCTGGACCCTGGCTCGGCGCGCCGAGCGCATGAACCCGTCGATCATCCGCGAGATCCTGAAGGTGACCGAACGCCCCGGCATCCTCTCGATGGCCGGCGGCCTGCCGTCGCCCGACAGCTTCCCGGTCGAGGCGGTGCAGGCCGCCACGCAGAAGGTGCTGCGCGAGGCACCGCGCGAGGCCCTGCAGTACGCCGCCAGCGAAGGCTACGGCCCGCTGCGCGAGTGGGTCGCCGACCACCTGGCCCGCCACGGCCTGCGCGTGCAGCCTTCCCAGGTACTGATCACCGCCGGCTCGCAGCAGGGGCTGGACCTGGTCGGCAAGGTGCTGCTCGACGCGGGCAGCCGCGTGCTGGTCGAGACGCCGACCTACCTCGGCGCCTTGCAGGCCTTCGCGCCGTTCGAGCCCGAGTTCGTGCCGGTGCCCTCGGACGACGACGGGCCGCTGCCCGAGGCGCTGGGCGACTGTGCCCGCGGTGCGCGCTTCTTCTACGTGCTGCCGAACTACCAGAACCCGAGCGGCCGCTGCATGAGCGAAGCGCGGCGGGCCGCGCTGGCCCGCGAGGCGCAGCGCCTGGGCCTGCCGCTGGTCGAGGACAACCCCTACGGCGACCTGTGGTTCGACGCGCCGCCGCCCGCGCCGCTGGTCGCGCGGGATCCGGAGCAGACGATCTACCTCGGCTCGTTCTCCAAGGTGCTGGCGCCCGGCCTGCGGCTGGGCTACGTGGTCGCGCCGCAGGCGCTGTACCCCAAGCTGCTGCAGGCCAAGCAGGCGGCCGACCTGCACACCCCGGTGTTCAACCAGCGCATCGTCCACGAGGTGGTGCGCGACGGCTTCCTCGACCGGCACCTGCCCGCGGTGCGCGCCCGCTATGCGGCGCAGCGCGACGCGATGCGCGCGGCGCTGGAACGCCACATGCCCGAGGGCTGCCGCTGGAACACCCCGGTGGGCGGCATGTTCTTCTGGATGCGCCTGCCCGACGGCATGGACGCGATGGCCCTGCTCGAGCATGCGGTCGAGGCGGGCGTCGCCTTCGTGCCGGGCGCGGCCTTCTACGCCCGCGACCCGCAGCCCGGGACGCTGCGGCTGTCCTTCGTGACGCTGACACCGGAACAGATCGAACGCGGCATCGCGACGCTGGTGCAGGTGCTGCGTGCCACCGCTGACCCGAGGAGATCCCCATGACCCGCCATGCCTTCAAGCAGGTCGATGTCTTCACCACCGAGGCCCTCAAGGGCAACCCGGTGGCCGTGGTGTTCGGTGCCGACGACCTGAGCGACGCGCAGATGCAGGCCTTCGCGCGCTGGACCAACCTGTCGGAGACCACCTTCCTGCTGCGGCCCACGCAGCCCGGCGCCGACTACCGGCTGCGCATCTTCACGCCTGGCAGCGAGCTGCCGTTTGCCGGACACCCGACGCTGGGCAGCTGCCACGCCTGGCTGGAAGCGGGCGGCCGTCCCCAGACGCCTGGCCAGGCGGTGCAGGAATGCGGCGTCGGGCGGGTGACGATCAGGCAGGACGGCGCGCGCCTGGCCTTTGCCGCGCCGCCGATGGCCGCGCGCGAGGTCGAGCCGGCGCTGCTGCGCCAGGTGCTCGCGGCGCTGGGTCTGGACGCTGCCCAGGTGCTGGCTGCGCGCTGGCTGGACAACGGCCCGAAGTGGCTAGCCCTGCACCTGGCCTCGGCGCGCGAGGTGCTGGCCATCGAGCCGGACTTCTCCGCGCTGGCGAAGCTGGCCTTCGTGGGCGCGATCGGCGCGTACCCGCCCGGCAGCGAGGCGCAGTACGAGGTGCGCGCCTTCGTGCCGGGCGACGGCATCCCGGAGGACCCGGTCACCGGCAGCCTCAACGCCAGCCTGGCCCAGTGGCTGATCGGCGCGGGCGTGGCGCCGCGCCGCTACGTCGCCGCCCAGGGCACCCGGCTGCAGCGCGCCGGGCGCGTGCACATCGAGGCCGACGGCGACACCGTCTGGGTCGGCGGTGCCTGCCGCACCTGCATCGACGGGAGCCTGTCGCTGTGAGCGCGCGGCTCGACCACCTCGTGATCGGCTGCGCCTCGCTGGAGCAGGGCGTGGCCTGGTGCGAGGCGAACCTCGGCGTCACCCCGGCAGCCGGTGGCCGGCACGCCTTCATGGGCACGCACAACCGGCTGCTGGCGCTGGCCGCCGCCGCTTCGTCGCACGCCTACCTGGAGCTGATCGCGATCGACCCGCAGGCCCCGCCGCCCGGCCGGCGCCGCTGGTTCGGCCTCGACGAGCCCGAGGTGCAGGCTGCGCTCGCGCAGCAGCCGCGGCTGCTGCACTGGGTGGCGCGCGTGGACGACGTGGCCCAGGCCGCTGCGGCCTGGCAGCGGCTCGGGCTGGACCCGGGCCCGGTCGTCGCGGCCGAGCGCGACACCCCGCACGGCCTGCTGCGCTGGCGCCTGACGGTGCGCGACGACGGCGCGCTGCTGCTGGGCGGGGCGCTGCCGACGCTGATCCAGTGGGGCGACGCCCACCCGGCCGACCGCCTGCCTGTCAGCGGCGTCGCGCTCGGGTCCCTGGTGTTGGGCGGCGGCGATTCGCCCGTGCTGGGCCGGGCGCTGCACGCGGTCGATGCCCAGGGCTTCGAGCTGCGCTCGGGCCTGCCGGCGCTGCGCGCCACCTTGAGCACGCCGCGCGGCGAGGTCGTGCTGACCGGCCTCGGCTGAGCCCATCCGCCCCGCACCGACACCGGAGGACCCACGACATGTTCTCGCTGCAGGAAATCGGGTTGTTCGCACTCGCGGCCGCCGTGCTGGCGCTGACGCCCGGACCCAACATGGTCTACAACGTCTCGCGCACCCTGTGCCAGGGACGCGCGGCCGGCCTGCTGTCGCTGGCCGGGGTGCTGGTGGGCTTCCTGTTCCACCTGACCATGGCCGCGCTCGGGCTGACCGCGGTGCTGCTGGCCGTGCCTTACGCCTTCGAGGTGATCAAGCTCGCCGGTGCGGCCTACCTGTTGTGGATGGCCTGGCAGGCCGTGCGCCCCGGCGGCGGCTCGCCGTTCGAGCCGCGCGAGCTGCCGCACGACCGGCCGGCGGTGCTGTTCCGCATGGGCCTGCTCACCAACCTGCTCAACCCCAAGGTGGCGGTGTTCTACCTCTCGTTCTTCCCGCAGTTCCTGCACCCCGAGCGTGGCGACGTGCTGCTGCAGAGCTTCCTGCTGGGCGGCGTGCAGATCGCGGTGAGCGCGGTCGTCAACCTCGGCTTCGTGCTGGGGGCAGCGGGCATCGCGCGCTTCCTGCAGCGCAGTCCCGGCTGGATGCGCGTGCAGCGCTGGGTGATGGGCACCGTGCTCGGGCTGCTGGCCGCGCGGCTGATGGCCGAACGCCGGTAAGCTGAGCCGCCCACCTGGCAAGGAGTCTGGAGACATGACCGAAGAACTGTTCCGCGAAGACAGCTACCTGCGCGAATGCACGGCCCGCATCACGGCCGTCGATGCGGCCGGCGTGCAGCTGGACCGCACCGTGTTCTATCCCCTGGGCGGCGGGCAGGCCGGCGACGCCGGCGAACTGCTGCTGGGCGACGGCCGCGTGCTGCGCATCGCCGACACCCGCAAGGGACCCGAGCCGGGCACCATCGTGCACCTGCCGGCGCCCGACCAGGACGCGCTGCTGGCCGACCTGCGACCGGGCATGGAGGTCACCGCGCGCATCGACTGGGCGCGCCGCGAGCGCCACATGCGCTTCCACACCGCGACGCACCTGCTGTGCGCGCTGGTGCCGCACCCGGTCGACGGCTGCTCGATCACCGCAGGCTACGCGCGGCTCGACTTCCACATGACCGAGCCGCTGGACAAGGACGAGCTCAGTGCCGGCATCGCCCGCCTGGTGCGCGAGGCGCATCCGGTCAGCCACAGCTGGATCACCGACGAGGAGCTCGACGCCAACCCGCACCTGGTGCGCAGCATGAGCGTGCAGCCCCCGCGCGGCACCGGCCGCGTGCGCGTGCTGAACATCGAGGGCGTGGACCTGCAGCCCTGCGGCGGCACCCACGTGCGCAACACGTCCGAGGTCGGCGCCGTCATCGTCACCAAGGTGGAGAAGAAGAGCGCCAGGACCCGCCGGGTCGTGCTCGGCTTTGCCGAGCCGGCCGAAGGCTGAAGGCGCTCTTTCGGGGATCGCTCACCTACCGTCGGGCAGGTGGGCGATCACCAGAATCCCTCAGCCAGGACCCGCTTCGGTCGTGCTCGGCTTTGCCGAGCCGGCCGAAGGCTGAAGGCGCTCTTCCGGGGAGTGCTCCCGTGCCGTCAGGCAAGTGAGCGATGACTATGCGCCCCGCTTCGGGCGTGCCTGGCCCGCCGTGCGAGCCGGGGGCGGGGCGTCGGCCCAGGTCCAGCGCTGCGCTGGCCGGGGGCAGATCCCGCTGGGCCGGGCGCGCCGGGGTGGTTAGACTCGGGGTTGCTGCCTGCGGCCTTGCCGCTTCGTTCCGCGTGATGGAATCGCCTCAGATACGCATCGTCAGTCCCGACACGCCCGACCTCTACGACGCCACCCGCGAGATCTTCCGCGAGTACGCCGACAGCCTGAACGTCGACCTCGCCTTTCAGGATTTCGAGCATGAGCTGGCGACGCTGCCGGGCGAATATGCCCCGCCCGGCGGCCGGCTGCTGCTGGCCTTCGTCGACGACGAGCTGGCCGGCTGCGGCGGCTACCGGCCGATCGCCGACGTCGACTACGCCAACGCCTGCGAGATGAAGCGCCTGTACGTGCGCAAGCCGTTCCGCCGCTTCGGGCTGGGGCGCATGCTGGCCCAGCACCTGATCGACGAGGCGCAGCGCAGCGGCTACTCGGTGATGCTGCTGGACACCCTCGACGAGATGGAGGCTGCGCGCTCGCTCTACGCCTCGCTCGGCTTCGAGGAAATCCCGCCGTACTACTACAACCCGCTGCCCGGCGCCCACTACCTCAAGGTGGACCTGGACTGAGCCGCGGGCCGGGCGGGTGCGCCTCCTGCTGCGGCACGGGTTACGCGCAGGTACCGGCTTAGCATCCGGGGCTGCGTCCCGATTCCTTCAGGAGGTCCGCCCATGCATGCCGTCGAGCCCTACCAGGTCTCGCTGGCGGTCGACCACCCCGCCGTGCTGGGGGAGTCGCCGCTGTGGCACCCCGTCGAGCAGGTGCTCTATTTCTGCGACATCGCCGGCCGCCGCCTGCACCGCTTCGACCCGCGCGGGCGCCGGCTGCACACGTGGACGCTGCCCAGCGAGGTGTGCTGCTGCGCGCCAGCGACCCAGGGGCAGCTGGTGCTGGCCATGCGCGACGGCATCTGGCGCTTCGATCCGCGGCGCGGCGAACGCACGCTGATCGTGCCGCCGCCCTACGACCCGGCGCAGGAGCGCTTCAACGACGGCAAGTGCGACCCGGGCGGGCGACTGTGGTGCGGCACGCTCTACGAGCCGCGCGAACCGGCGCTGGCCGCGCTGTACCGGCTGGACGAACACGGGCGGCTGAGCCGCGAGGGCGACGGCATCACGGTCTCCAACGGGCTGGCCTGGAGTCCGGACGGCCGCACCATGTACTGGAGCGACACGCGCGCGCACACCATCTACGCGCTGGACTTCGACCCGGCCGCCGGTCGCGCGGGCGCGCGGCGCGTGTTCGCGCGCTTCGAGCCGAAGCGGCCGGACCAGCCGCTCGACGCCTACGGCGGGCGCCCGGACGGCGCCGCGGTCGATGCCGAGGGCAACTACTGGGTCGCGATGTACGAAGGGGCGCGGCTGCTGCAGCTGTCGCCGCAGGGGCAGGTGCTGCGCGAGGTGCGGCTGCCGGTGCGTTGCCCGACCATGCCCTGCTTCGGCGGCGCGGACCTCAGGACGCTGTACGTGACCACCGCGCGCGAGAAGCGCCCGCCCGAGGAGCTGGCCGCGCAGCCCTGGGCCGGGTGCGTGCTGCAGCTGCGCGTCGAGGTGCCGGGACTGTCGGCAGCGGGCTACATCGGCTGAAGCGGCACCGTGCTCGCAGGCCTTGCGAGGCCGGCCTAGCACAGGCAGCCGGGCGGGTTCTTTGACATCCGACAGGCGGGGTGGCGGAGTGTTCGGGGTTTCCACGTATAATCCCGCGGATTTGCCGCAACCAAGCCGAGATCGAGCGCCATGACCGCGAAACATGCCGACCATGGTGGACCCGATACGGTTCCAGATGCGGCCGACGAGGCGACTTTCAAGCCCCTGAGCCGTGAAGAGGCGCAGGCCTTGATGGCGCAGCACCCGCCGCTCTCACCCTGGCGGGTGGTCGCGGTGCAAGCCGTGGCGGGCGTGGTGGTGGCGGCCCTGTGGTACGCCGTCACGCGCAAGGGTGGGGCGGCATGGTCGGCGCTGTATGGCGCTGCCGCCGTGGTGCTCCCGGGTGCCTTGATGGCGCGCGGGTTGACCAGCAGGATTTCCAGGGCCAGTCCCGGCGCCGCGGTGCTCGGGTTCATGTTCTGGGAGTCGCTGAAGATCGCGCTGGCCGTCGCCATGCTGGTGGCGGCCGCCAAGGTGGTGCCCGACCTGAGCTGGCCTGCATTGCTGGTCACGATGGTCGTGTGCATGAAAGTCAGTTGGCTGGCCCTGCTGCTGCGGCGGGGACAGGCAAAGCAAACGTCGTAAAGACCGTTCGAGAGAAGAACCGATGGCTGCCGAAGGACACGGACCGACCCCCGGTGAATACATCCAGCACCACCTCCAGCACTTCCAGAACCGTGCGCAGGAGGGGCTGGCGAACTTCTCGCTCAGCGAGCCGGTGCTCAAGCTCGACTCGCTGTTCTGGGCCATCGTGCTGGGCGTGATCGGCTGCTTCTTCCTGTGGCGCATCGCCAAGGCCGCCACTTCCGGCGTGCCGGGCCGTGCCCAGGCCTTCGTCGAGATGATGGTCGAGCTGGTCGACACCCAGGCCAAGGGCATCATCCACAACGAGGCCTCGCGCCGCGCGATCGCCCCGCTGGCGCTGACCGCCTTCGTCTGGATCTTCCTGATGAACGCGATGGACCTGCTGCCGGTGGACCTGATCCCGCGCATCTGGGAAGGCATCTATGCCGCCAACGGCGGTGACCCGCACCACGCCTACATGCGCGTCGTGCCGACCGCGGACCTGTCGGTCACGCTGGGCCTGGCCATCACCGTGCTGCTGGCGCGCATCTACTACAACATCAAGATCAAGGGCCTGGGCGGCTGGATCAAGGAACTGTTCTCCGCCCCGTTCCACGCCCACGGCTTCATGGCCGTCGTGCTGGCCCCGGTGAACCTGATCATGCAGATCATCGAGTTCACGGCCAACACCATCTCCCACGGCATGCGGCTGTTCGGCAACATGTTCGCCGGCGAGCTGGTGTTCATGCTGATCGCGCTGCTGGGCGGTGCCGCGGCGCTGTCGCTGGGCGGTGCGCTGCTGTTCGCCGGTCACGTGATCGCCGGCACCATCTGGGCCATCTTCCACATCCTGATCATCACGCTGCAGGCCTTCATCTTCATGATGCTGACCCTGGTCTACCTGGGTCAGGCGCACGACAAGCACTGACGCATCGCTGCAGTACCGGTTTCTTTTCCCTTCTTTCCGTCCGTCAACTACTTCTCTTACTCATAGGAGCAATCATGGAAAACGTGTTGGGTCTCGTCGCTCTGGCTTGCGGTCTGATCATCGGCCTGGGCGCCATCGGTGCCTGTATCGGTATCGCGCTGATGGGCGGCAAGTACCTGGAAGCTTCGGCCCGCCAGCCCGAGCTGATGAACGAACTGCAAACCAAGATGTTCCTGCTGGCCGGCCTGATCGACGCTGCGTTCCTGATCGGTGTCGGTATCGCGATGCTGTTCGCCTTCGCCAATCCGTTCGTTGCCTAAGCGCTCCTTTCTCTACAGCAACTTTCCCAAGTTCTAACCGAGAGAGGTCGAAGCCGTGAATCTGAACGCAACGCTGTTGGCGCAGATCGTCGTCTTCCTGATCCTCTGGTGGTTCACGATGAAGTTCGTGTGGCCGCCGATCACGAAGGCGCTCGATGAGCGCGCCAAGAAGATCGCCGACGGCCTGGCCGCGGCCGACAAGGCCAAGCTGGAGCTGTCTGCCGCCAACAAGCGCGTCGAGGAACAGCTCGCCCAGACCCGCGAAGAGGCCACCAAGCGCATTGCGGACGCCGAAAAGCGTGCGCAGTCCATCGTCGAGGAAGCCAAGAAGCGGGCCGACGAAGAGGCTGCCAAGATCATCGCCCAAGCCAAGGCGGAAGCCGAGCAGCAGATGATCCAGGCGCGCGAAGCCCTGCGCGAGCAGGTTGCCACGCTGGCGGTCAAGGGGGCCGAGCAGATCCTGAGGCGCGAAGTCAACGCCAGCGTTCACGCTGACCTGTTGAACCGCTTGAAAACCGAGCTTTGATCATGGCTGAGCTCGCAACCATCGCGCGTCCCTATGCCGAGGCCCTGTTCGAAGTGGCCAGCAAGGGGGATTTGAACCAGTGGGCAGACCAGGTCGACCAGCTGGCGGCCGTGGCGTCCAACGAGCAGCTGCTGCAGTTTGCCGAGCACCCCAAGGTGACGGCGCAGCAGGTGTTCGACGTGATCGTCTCGGTCGTCAAGACGCCGCTGAGCGACGCTGCGAAGAACTTCCTTCGCACGCTGATCGACAACGGCCGGCTGGTTGCCCTGCCCGAGATCGCCGCGCAGTTCCATGCGCTGAAGAACGCCCGTTCGGGCGTGGCTGACGCGAAGGTGTACAGCGCCTTCCCGATCGAGCCGGCGCAGCTGGCGGAACTGGCGGCGACGCTCGAGAAGCGCTTCGGCCGCAAGCTGCAGCCCACCGTGGAGATCGATCCCGATCTGATCGGAGGGGTGCGCGTGGTGGTCGGCGACGAGGTGCTCGACACCTCGGTCAAGGCCCGCCTGGAACGCATGAAGGCCGCGCTGACCGCCTGAGGTCTGCGCAGCCGAAGGACCGTAGGACCTGGGTGCCGCGCACGGGCGCCCCAGGGACATCCGGGCGCGAGCCCGGACAGCCGTTGCGGCCGCAGGGCCGAGGACGAGACTGGGAGCAAGCAATGCAACTGAATCCCGCTGAAATTTCTGAACTGATCAAGAGCCGTATCGAGGGCCTCGATACGGCTGCGGACATCCGCAATCAAGGCACCGTGGTGTCGGTGACGGACGGCATCTGCCGCATCCACGGCCTGTCGGACGTGATGGCGGGTGAAATGCTCGAATTCCCGGGCAACACCTTCGGTCTGGCGCTGAACCTCGAGCGCGACTCGGTCGGTGCGGTGATTCTGGGCGAGTACGCCCACATCTCCGAAGGCGACACCGTCAAGTGCACGGGCCGCATCCTGGAAGTGCCGGTCGGCCCCGAGCTGATCGGCCGCGTCGTGGACGCCCTGGGCCGCCCGATCGACGGCAAGGGCCCGATCAACGCCAAGCTGACGGACGTGATCGAGAAGGTCGCTCCCGGCGTGATCGCGCGCCAGTCGGTGTCGCAGCCGCTGCAGACCGGCCTGAAGGCCATCGACTCGATGGTGCCGATCGGCCGCGGCCAGCGCGAGCTGATCATTGGCGACCGCCAGACCGGCAAGACCGCGGTGGCGATCGACACCATCATCAACCAGAAGGGCCAGGGCGTCATCTGTATCTACGTCGCGATCGGCCAGAAGGCCTCGTCGATCAAGAACGTGGTGCGCGCGCTGGAACAGCACGGCGCGATGGAGTACACCATCGTCGTGGCCGCCTCGGCGTCCGAATCCGCCGCGATGCAGTACATCTCGGCCTACTCGGGCTGCACGATGGGCGAATACTTCCGCGACCGCGGCCAGGACGCCCTGATCGTCTACGACGACCTGTCCAAGCAGGCCGTCGCCTACCGCCAGGTCTCGCTGCTGCTGCGCCGTCCGCCGGGCCGCGAAGCCTTCCCTGGCGACATCTTCTACCTGCACTCGCGCCTGCTCGAGCGTGCCGCGCGCGTGAACGCCGACTACGTCGAGAAGTTCACCAACGGCGAGGTCAAGGGCAAGACCGGCTCGCTGACCGCGCTGCCGATCATCGAGACGCAGGCCGGTGACGTGTCGGCGTTCGTGCCGACCAACGTGATCTCGATCACCGACGGCCAGATCTTCCTGGAAACCAACCTGTTCAACGCCGGCATCCGTCCCGCCATCAACGCGGGTATCTCGGTGTCGCGCGTCGGTGGTGCCGCCCAGACCAAGCTGATCAAGGGCCTGTCCGGCGGTATCCGTACCGACCTGGCGCAGTACCGTGAGCTGGCCGCCTTCGCGCAGTTCGCCTCCGACCTGGACGAAGCGACCCGCAAGCAGCTGGACCGCGGTGCCCGCGTGACCGAGCTGCTGAAGCAGCCGCAGTACTCGCCGCTGCCGATCAGCCTGATGGCCGCGTCGCTGTACGCCGTCAACAAGGGCTACATGGACGACATCGACGTGAAGAAGGTGCTTGCCTTCGAACACGGCCTGCATCAGTTCCTGAAGACCAGCCACGCCAAGCTGCTCGAGAAGCTCGAGACGGAAAAGGCGATGGACAAGGACGCCGAAGCCGAGCTGCAGAGCGCGATCGAGGCGTTCAAGAAGAGCTTCGCCTGATGAACAAGCCTGCCCGTGCCGTGGCCGGGACCCGTCCCGGCCGCCACGCGGGCATGTGAAGGAGCTGACGAATGGCAGCAGGAAAAGAAATACGCGGCAAGATCAAATCGGTGGAAAACACCAAGAAGATCACCAAGGCCATGGAGATGGTCGCCGCGTCCAAGATGCGCAAGGCGCAGGACCGCATGCGTGCGGCCCGGCCTTACGCCGAGAAGGTGCGCAGCATCGCGGCCAACCTGGCGCAGGCCAACCCCGAATACCGTCCGCCGCTGCTGCAGAAGAACAGCGGCACCGGCCAGGTCGGGATGATCATCGTCACCACCGACAAGGGCCTGTGCGGGGGCCTGAATACCAACATCCTGCGCGCCACCACGGCCAAGCTGAAGGAGCTGGAAGACCAGGGCCTGAAGACGCAGGCCGTGGGCATCGGCAGCAAGGGTGTGGCCTTCCTGAACCGCATCGGTGCCAAGGTGGTGGCCCAGGTCACCCAGCTGGGCGACAAGCCGCACCTGGATCGCCTGATCGGTCCGGTCAAGACGCTGCTCGACCAGTACGCCGAGGGCAAGCTGGACGCCGTCTACCTGTGCTACACGAAGTTCATCAACACGATGAAGCAGGAGCCGGTGGTCATGCAGCTGCTGCCGCTGGCGGCCGACACGCTGGACGTCGACAAGTCCGCGCATGCCTGGGACTACATCTACGAGCCGGATGCGCAGACCGTCATCGACGACCTGCTGGTGCGCTATGTCGAGGCGCTGGTCTACCAGGCCGTCGCCGAGAACATGGCCTCGGAGCAGTCGGCGCGCATGGTGGCGATGAAGGCTGCGACCGACAACGCCGGCAACCTGATCAACGAGCTCAAGCTCGAGTACAACAAGACGCGTCAGGCGGCGATCACCACGGAACTGGCAGAGATCGTCAGCGGTGCGGCCGCCGTCTGACGGCACGGCTGTCGAAGGCATCCAACGGAATATTGATTGAAGGAACGAAAAATGGCTGAAGGCAAGATCGTTCAGTGCATCGGCGCCGTGGTGGACGTGGAGTTCCCGCGCGACGCGATGCCCAAGGTGTACGACGCCCTGAAGATGGACGGCGGCGACCTGACCCTGGAAGTGCAGCAGCAGCTGGGCGACGGCGTGGTCCGCACGATTGCGCTGGGCTCGACCGACGGCCTGCGCCGCGGTCTGGTCGTGCGCAACACCGGTGCCCCGATCACGGTGCCGGTCGGCAAGGCGACCCTGGGCCGCATCATGGACGTGCTGGGCAACCCGATCGACGAGCGCGGTCCGGTGAGCCAGGAACTGACGGCGTCGATCCACCGCAAGGCCCCGGCATACGACGAGCTGTCGCCGTCGACGGAACTGCTCGAAACCGGCATCAAGGTGATCGACCTGATCTGCCCGTTCGCCAAGGGCGGCAAGGTGGGCCTGTTCGGCGGTGCCGGCGTGGGCAAGACCGTGAACATGATGGAGCTCATCAACAACATCGCCAAGGCCCACTCGGGTCTGTCGGTGTTCGCGGGCGTGGGCGAGCGTACCCGTGAGGGCAACGACTTCTACCACGAGATGATCGACTCCAAGGTCGTGGTGCCGGACAACCTGGGCGAGTCCAAGGTGGCCATGGTCTACGGCCAGATGAACGAGCCGCCGGGCAACCGTCTGCGCGTGGCGCTGACCGGCCTGACGATCGCCGAATCGTTCCGTGACGAAGGCCGTGACGTGCTGTTCTTCGTCGACAACATCTACCGCTACACGCTGGCCGGTACCGAAGTGTCGGCGCTGCTGGGCCGGATGCCGTCGGCGGTGGGCTACCAGCCGACGCTGGCCGAGGAAATGGGCAAGCTGCAGGAGCGGATCACGTCGACCAAGGTCGGCTCGATCACCTCGATCCAGGCCGTGTACGTGCCCGCGGACGACCTGACCGACCCGTCGCCGGCCACGACCTTCGCCCACCTGGACGCCACCGTCGTGCTGTCGCGTGACATCGCCGCGCTGGGTATCTACCCTGCCGTGGACCCGCTGGACTCCACCAGCCGCCAGGTCGACCCGAACGTCGTCGGCGAAGAGCACTACAACACGACCCGCGCCGTGCAGGCCGTGCTGCAGCGCTACAAGGAACTGCGCGACATCATCGCAATCCTGGGCATGGACGAACTGTCGCCGGAAGACAAGCTGGCCGTGGCGCGCGCCCGGAAGATCCAGCGCTTCCTGTCGCAGCCGTTCCACGTGGCCGAAGTGTTCACGGGCCAGCCCGGCAAGTACGTGCCGCTGAAGGAAACCATCCGCGGCTTCAAGATGATCGTCAACGGCGAGTGCGACAGCCTCCCCGAGCAGGCCTTCTACATGGTCGGCACGATCGACGAGGCCTTCGAGAAAGCCAAGAAGCTGCAGTAATCCGCGCCGCCGGCAGCCACCCGGGCTGCCGCGCCGGCCGTACCCCGGTATGGCCCGTGCGGCACCTGGACGGCAGGCCGGCTGCCGGCTTCCAGGCTTTCTTACCCGCTTAAGGACACTCAGCTATGGCAACCATTCATGTCGACGTCGTCTCCGCGGAAGAGTCCATCTTCTCGGGTGAGGCGAAATTCGTCGCGCTGCCGGGCGAGGCGGGCGAACTGGGCATCCTGCCGCAGCACACGCCGCTGATCACCCGCATCAAACCGGGTGCGGTGCGCATCGAGCGTGCGGACAACGGCGAAGAAGAGTTCGTGTTCGTCGCCGGCGGCATCCTCGAGGTGCAGCCGAACGCGGTGACCGTGCTGGCCGACACCGCCATCCGCGGCAAGGACCTCGACGAGGCCAAGGCCGCCGAGGCCCAGCGCCTGGCCGAGGAGGCGATGAAGAACGCCAAGAGCGACATCGACTTCGCCAAGGCGCAAAGCGAGTTCGCGACCATGGCCGCGCAGATCGCGGCGCTGCGCCGCTTCCGCCGCAAGAAGTAAGCCTCGTCGTGCGCGGCTGGCGCCGCGCCAGCCTTTCAGCCAGAGGACGCCCGCCAGCCGCCAGGCTCGCGGGCGTCGTCGTTTTCGGGGCGCGCCACGTGAGGGGCGCGGGTGCGCGCAGCGACGTCAGCGCACGTGCGGCCGGTCGGCCAGCTCGTTGACGCCGGCCTGGCCGGCCGGCAGCGGGAAGTGCTGCACCAGCAGTTCGGTGACCGCGTCGATGGCCCGGTTCAGGCCTTCCTCGATGCGCCCGGCGCGGAAGGTGTCGCACATGCCGTGCACGATCGCGTCCCACTGCCCCTGGTCGACGCGCCGCGCCAGCGCCCGGTCGGCGACGATCTCGATGCGGTGCTCGACCAGCAGCAGGTAGATCAGCACGCCGTTGTTGTCCTCTGTGTCCCAGACCTGCAGCTTGCCGAACATCGTCAGCGCCCGTTCGCGCGCGTCGGCATTGCGCCACAGGTAGCTCATCGGCAGGCTGCCCTCGATGCACAGACGGATCTCGCCGGTGTGCCGCGCCTCGCTGGCCTGCACGCGCTGCTCGAGCCGCTGCAGGGCGTCCTCGCCGAGCAGCCTGCGCGTGTCGGCCTCGTCCCACCAGCGGTGCCTGAGGATGCGCATCAGCTTGTTCATGGTCTCACCATCCTCCGGACGCGCCGCCGCCGCCGAAGCCCCCGCCCCCGCCGGACGAGAAGCCGCCGCCTCCGCCCCCGAACCCGCCGCCGAAGCCGCCTCCACCGCCGCCACCCCAGATGATGGGCGTGCGGTGGCGCGTGCCCAGGCCCTGGCCGGGCCGCGGGCGCACGCCGATGCCCAGCACCAGCACCAGGATCACGACGAGCACCGCGGTGACCAGGCCGAAGGCGAGGCTGGCGGTGGAGAACCAGCCGAGTGCGCCCAGCGCTCCGCCGGTGGCGACCGCGCCCAGGCGCCGGCCGAAGATGCCGGTCAGCATCGTGCCGATGATCGGGGTGCCGACGAACAGCAGCACCACCAGGTCCTCGACCTGGATGCCGTCGTCGCCGCGCGCGCCACGCTTGCCGGGCTCGGGCAGGCCTTCGCCCGCGATCAGCGCGGCGAGCTGGTCGATCGCGGCGGAGATGCCGCCGGCGAAGTCGTCGCGCCGGAACGCGGGCGTCATCGCGCGGTCGATGATGCGCCGCGCCGCCAGGTCGGGGATCGCGCCTTCGAGCGCGCGCGCCACCTCGATGCGGATGCGCCGGTCGTTCTTGGCGATCACCAGCAGCACGCCGTCGCCGACCTCCTTGCGGCCGATCTTCCAGGTGTCGGCCACGCGCCAGGCGTAGGCGGCGATGTCCTCGGGCTGGGTGGTGGGCACCATCAGCACGACGATCTGGCTGCCGTGGGTGGTCTCGACCGCCTCCAGCTGCGCTTCCAGCCGGGCGCGGTCGGCCTGCGACAGCGTGCCGGTCTGGTCGATCACGCGCGCGGTCAGCTCGGGCACCGGCAGCACGTCCTGCGCGCCGGCCGTGCCCAGCCACAGCGCCAGCCCGAGCGCCGGCAGCAGGCGGCCCCACAGGGCCCGCAGCACGCCCTTCATCACGCCGTCCTCAGCGGGAGGGGCCGAAGTCCACCGTCGGGGGCACGGAGATCGCCGCCTCGTTGGCCACGCTGAAGTTGGGCTTGGGCTGGTAGCTGAACACCATCGCGGTCAGGTTGGTCGGGAAGCTGCGCGCCAGGGTGTTGTACTGCTGCACCGCCTTGATGTAGTTGTTGCGCGCCACCGTGATGCGGTTTTCCGTGCCTTCCAGCTGCACGCGCAGGTCCTGGAAGGCCTGGTTGGCCTTCAGGTTGGGGTAGGCCTCGCTGACCGCCATCAGCCGCGACAGCGCGCTCGACAGCTCGCCCTGGGCCTGCTGGAAGCGGTTGAAGGCTTCCGGGTTCTGCAGGGTTTCCGGCGTGACCTGGATCGAGGTGGCCTTGGCGCGCGCCTCGATCACGCGCGTGAGCGTCTCCTGCTCGAAGTTGGCCTCGCCCTTGACGGTGGCGACGATGTTGGGGATCAGGTCGGCCCGGCGCTGGTACTGGTTGAGCACTTCGGACCAGGACGCGTTGACCTGCTCGTCCAGGCGCTGGAACTCGTTGTAGCCGCAGCCGGTCAGCCCCAGAACCAAGCCCAGGGTCACCAGCCAGCGGGTCATGCGTTGCACGCTCATCGTCACCTCCTGAAAGTCGATCGAGGCCGAGATGAGGGGCACCCCGGCCGGGTTCAATGGTTGGGCCCCATTGTGCCGGCACCCGCCGGCTTCGACCGGAGAAAACGCAAAAGGACGGGGCGGCGGCTACATCCCGGCCGGGGTGCCGGAGGCGGCCGGCGCCGCCGGCTGCCAGTGCGCCAGGCGGTCCTTCAGCGGGCGTCGCTGCGCGGACGTCAGCCCGCGCATGCCGCCCACGATCCGGGCGAGCGCGGCACGGTCGACCTCGCCTGCGGCACGCCAGCGCGCCAGCTGCGCATCGGGGCTGCGCAGCAGGCTCGCGAGCCACGCGGCTTCCAGCGGCGTGAGCTGCCGCGCCGGCTTGCCGAGCAGGTGGCGTGCTGCCGCCTCGGCGCCGCAGGTGCCCTCGCCCCAGGGGGCGAGCGACAGGTACAGCTCCAGGATGCGCGCCTTGCCGAGCGTGCGCTCCATCTCGACCGCGTAGAGCAGCTCGCGCAGCTTGCGCACGTGGCTGCGGTCGCTGCCGGTGTAGGCCAGCTTGGCCAGCTGCTGCGTCAGCGTGCTGGCCCCGCGCGTCGGTGCGCCGTCGCGCTGGTTGCGCCGCCAGGCGGCCGCCATCTCGACCGGGTCGTAGCCGCGATGTTCGTGGAAGCGCTGGTCCTCGGCGGCGATCACCGCCTGCGGCAGCCAGGGGCCGGGGTCGCCGGCGGGTTGGGGGCGGGTGCAGTGCGATGCCGGGGTGGCGGTGCGCAGGGCCTCGGTGCCCAGCCCGGCGACCTCGAAGCCGTCGACCTGCGTGGATAGCTGCACCGTGCCGTCCGGCAGCCGCGCGCGCAGCTGCACGATCGCGCGGCCGTCGATGCGCGCGCGCTGCAGCTCCGGGATGCCGGGGCCGAACAGCGCGTAGTACTGCGCGATTGGCGCCTGCTGCAGGTGCAGCTGCACCGCCAGCGCCGCGTCGGACAGCTCGCCGCGCCAGGTGCCGCGGATCATCCGGTCGCCCTGGCCCAGGCCCACCGTGCCGTGGAACCGGTTCTGGCCCTCGCGGCGCAGCGTCCAGGCCACCCGCTCCAGCGCCACCGGCGTGTCGCCCAGCGCCGGCAGGTGCAGCGTGCAGGGCTCGCAGCGCCCGTAGAGGGTGTGCCCGTCGGCGTAGCGCTGCCAGCTCAGCTCGCCGAACCGCGTCCGCCAGCGGCGCCCGTCGAGCAGCCACATGCCGACCGGGTGGGTGGCCGCGCGGACCAGTGCCGGCACGCTGAGCGCGCGCTCGACGGGGCCGAGGCGCACCGTCACCGCCCAGTCGTCGGGCCCGGCCTGCCAGGCACGCAGCAGCAGCGCGGCAGCGGCGACCGTGAGCCCGACCAGCGTCAGCAGCATCGCGCCGATGCGAAGCAGCCAGCGTCGCGTGCGTGTCGCCGTCATCGCAGGGACGCCCCGGCAGGGCCCGGGCCGCGGGATGCGAGCGGCAAGCGGTCGGTGCCCGCGTCGCCGACCGGGGGGAGGCCGGGGCGCACGGGCGCTGCGGCGTGGCCATCGGCGCGCGGCGGGTTCCAGGTGGCCAATGCGAGCGTGGCGAGGGTGGCGATGACGAGCGCGGGCCACAGGTTCCCCTGGCGCGCGGCGGCTTGGCGATCGTGCATGCGGTGGCTCCTCGTGCGGCGTGCCCCGGCGGTGGGGGCGCGACGGTCACGAGGATGGCCCTCGTGCTCGAAGGCCGTTCGAAGCACGGGCGAACGGATCGTGAAGTCGGCGTGAAATCGCGCGGGCCGGCTCAGCGCGCGAGCGGCAGCGACAGCGTGGCCACCGCGCCGCCTTCCGGTGCGTTGTGCAGGCTGGCGCGGCCGTCGTGCAGCTCGGCCACTTCCTTGACGAAGGCCAGGCCCAGCCCGGTGCTCTTCTTGCGGCCGTGTGGGCGCGCCAGCGAATAGAACTTCTCGAACACGCGGCCCTCGGCGTAGGCGGGGATGCCCGGGCCCTGGTCGGTGACGACCACGTCCACCTGGCGGCGCCCCGGGCGCAGCGCGAGCCGCACCACCTGCCCGGGCGAGGAGAAGTCGATCGCGTTGTCGACCAGGTTGGTGATCGCGCGGCGCAGCAGGAAGGCGTCGCCTTCGACGACGGCGTGCGGCAGCGTGCCGTCGAGCTCGACCGTCACCTGGCGCGGGGCGGCGGCGGCCTGCGCGCTGGCCGCGATCTCCTCGAGCAGCGGCTTGAGGGCCACCGGCGCGACCTGGTCGAGCCGGCGCCGCGTCTCCAGCGAGGCGAGCTCGAGCATGCGGTCGACCAGCTCCTGGACGCGCTGCGTCTCGCGCGTGATGTTGGCGAGGAAGCGCTGGCGGTCGGCCTCGGGCATCGGCTCCTGCAGCAGCTCGGAGGCACCGCGGATCGCCGACAGCGGGCTCTTGACCTCGTGGGTGAGCGTCTGCACGTAGTCGGCCACGTAGCTGCGCCCGGCCAGCGCGTCGCGCATCTCGTCGTAGGCGGCGCGCAGCATGCCGGCCGCGCGCCGCGCCAGCCGCAGCGGGTGGAAGCCGCGCTGGGCGCGCACGTAGCGCGCGTAGTCGGCGATCAGCCCGAACGGGCGCACCAGCCACACCGACAGGATCACCGCCAGCACCAGCACCGCGGCCACCGAGGTCGCGCCCACGAGGATGGTCTTGCGGCGCGCCGCCTCGATGAACTGGCCCAGGCTCTGCACCGGCTTGCCGACCGTGACCACGCCGACGATCTCGTCGTGCAGTCGGATCGGCGCGGCCACGTACATCACCGCGGTGCGCGGGTCGCGGGGCACGTCCGGCGTGGTGCGCGCGCCGTAGCGGCCTTCCAGCGTCAGCTTCACGTCGCGCAGGTGCAGGAAGTTGGCGTTCTCGTGCCGGCCGGTCGAGTCGTAGATCACGCGCCCGGTGCGGTCGGTCACGTAGGCGCGCAGCTCGACGCGGGTCTTGAGGAACCCGTAGATGCTGGCCTCGAAGCGCCTGGCCTGCAGCTCGCGGAACAGCGGTGCCAGCCCGGAGACGTCCAGCGTGCCGTCCTGCTCGGACTGCTCGACGAGCGTGGCGAGCAGGTGGGCGGTCTCGACCAGCGATTCCTCGGCCGACTCGCGGTAGCGCGGGTCGATGTCCTCCAGCAGGCGCAGCATCAGCATGCCGACGCCCAGCACGTAGACGAGCAGGATGCCGATGAAGATGCGATTGCGCTTGCTCACGGGGCCAGCGTCGCCGGCAGGTCCTCGGCCAGCGCGTAGCCGGCGCCGCGGTGGGTGCGTATCGGGTCCAGGTGCGGGGCGACCGCGCGCAGCTTGGCGCGCAGCGTCTTCACGTGCGCGTCGACGGTGCGGTCCAGGCTCTCGCCGGGGTCGTCCCAGACCAGCTCGAGCAGCGCGTCGCGCGTGTAGACATGGCCGGGGCGCGCCACCAGCGTCTTGAGCAGCCCGTACTCGTAGCGCGACAGCTCGAGCGCATGGCCGTAGTAGCGGATCTGCCGGCGCCCCTCGTCGACCTGGAACGGCGGGGGCGGCGCATCCGGGGCGCGCGGCTGTTCCTGGCGGCCGGCGCGGCGCAGGATGGTGCGCACCCGCGCGACCAGCTCGCGCGGCGAGAACGGCTTGGCCACGTAGTCGTCGGCGCCCAGCTCCAGGCCCACCACGCGGTCGATCTCGTCGCTGCGTGCGGTCAGGAAGACGATGGGCAGGTCCCACTGCGCGCGCACGCGCTTGAAGATCTCGAAGCCGTTGTGGTCCGGCAGGCCGACGTCCAGCAGCATCAGCGCCGGCAGCGGCGGCTGCTGCAGCTGCTCCAGCGCGGCAGCGCCGGTGGCGCACCACAGCGGCTCGAAACCGTCGGTGCGCAGCGCGTAGGACAGCGTGTCGGCGATGCCAGGCTCGTCCTCGACGATCAGGATGCGGGGTTTGGCGGGCAGCATGGCTGCCAGGATGATACGGCCGCCCGGCGATAATCCGCTGATGTTTGCCCCGCTCCAGAACGACACTTTCCTGCGCGCGCTGCTGCGCCAGCCGACCGAGTACACGCCGGTGTGGCTGATGCGGCAGGCCGGCCGCTACCTCCCCGAATACAACGCCACCCGGGCCCGCGCGGGCAGCTTCATGGGGCTGGCGACGAATCCGGACTTCGCCACCGAGGTCACGCTGCAGCCGCTGGAGCGCTACGCGCTGGATGCGGCCATCCTGTTCAGCGACATCCTCACGGTGCCCGACGCGATGGGCCTGGGGCTGAGCTTCGCGGCCGGCGAAGGCCCGCGCTTCGCGCACCCGGTGCGCGACGAGCAGGCGGTGGCGCAGCTGGCCGTGCCCGACATGGCGAAGCTGCAGTACGTGTTCGACGCGGTGACCAGCATCCGCCGCGCGCTCGGCGGCCGGGTGCCGCTGATCGGCTTCTCGGGCAGTCCCTGGACGCTGGCCTGCTACATGGTCGAAGGCGGCAGCTCGAGCGACTACCGCCTGGTCAAGACCATGTTGTACCAGCGGCCCGACCTGATGCACCGCATCCTCCAGGTCAACGCCGACGCGGTGGCGGCCTACCTGAACGCCCAGATCGACGCCGGCGCCCAGGCGGTGATGATCTTCGACTCCTGGGGCGGCGTGCTGGCCGATGGCGCGTTCCAGACCTTCAGCCTGGCCTACACCCAGCGGGTGCTGCAGCAGCTGAAGAAGGAACATGCCGGCCAGCGCATCCCGCGCATCGTGTTCACCAAGGGCGGCGGGCCGTGGCTGGAGGCGATTGCCGCGATCGACACCGACGCGGTGGGGGTGGACTGGACCGTCAACCTCGGCCAGGCGCGCGCGCGCGTCGGCCACCGGGTGGCGCTGCAGGGCAACCTGGACCCGGCGGTGCTGTTCGCCTCGCCGGAGCAGATCCGCGCCGAGGTGGAGCGCACGCTGGACAGCTTCGGCGCGCCCGCCAACCCCGACGGCAGCCACGCGGGCCACGTGTTCAACCTGGGGCACGGGATCAACCAGTTCACCCCGCCGGAGCACGTCGCGGTGCTGGTCGACGCGGTGCACGAGCACTCGCGCCGGATCCGGGCCCGGTGAGCACCCGCTCGCCCTATCAAGGGCGGGCACGCAACCTGGTGTTGCGGGGGTATCCAGACCGCTTCCGCAAGCGGGGATAACCCGAAAATCTGCGCTGTTCCGCTTGACTTATCCCCAAAACCGGCGTTGGAGGCTCACACCGCCCGTCTTGACGCAAAGCAACATGACGAGCCGAGGTGTGTGCGCTAAGTTGTTGATTTTATTGAGGGTCGCGGATTGCGTCGTGGTGCGGCAATCCAACCCAAAGGTTGATGCCACAAGCATTTAGCGCGCGTTTGCGCAGCTTGCCCACAAAGTTTTCCACAGGTTCCGTGGATAGCTCCAAAAGCCTTTCCGAATCAACCGCTTACGCCGCAAAGTTGAGAGACTGGGAGAAATGACAGTGCTAACTCCTCCCTCCCGGGCCGCCACGCTGCGGTGCACCACGGCCCCCCGCTGAGCGGACATGCCGACCGTTGCCGTCGTCGTCGACACCCCCCAGCACAGCACGGTGCGCGGGCCGCTGAGCTACGCGGCCGACGAGGCGCTGCCGGCCGGCGCGCTGGTGCAGGTGCCGCTGGGCCGGCGCACGGTGTGCGGCATCGTCTGGCCGGCCGGCGCGGAGGAGGAGCCCGGCGTCGAGCTCAAGCCCGTGGCCGGCGTGCTGCGCTCGCTGCCGCCGCTGCCGGCGTCCTGGTGCCGCCTGGTCGAGTTCGCCGCCGGCTACTACCAGCGCAGCGTCGGCGAGGTGGCGCACGCCGCGCTGCCGGCCGAGCTGCGCAAGCTCGACGACGCGCAGCTGGCGCAGCGCCTGAAGAAGCTGGCCAAGCTGGCCCCGGCCGGCGGGCCGGCGCCGCAGCTGCCTGAACTCACCGAGGAGCAGGTGCGCGCGCTGGAGGCGCTGGCGCAGGGCGGGGCGCCGACCGCGCTGCTGCATGGCAGCACCGGCAGCGGCAAGACCGAGGTCTACCTGCGCGCGGTCGCGCAGGCGCTGCAGGCCGGGCGCCAGGCGCTGGTGCTGGTGCCCGAGATCAACCTGACGCCGCAGCTGGAGGCGCGCTTTGCCGAGCGCTTCCCGGACCGCCTGATCGTCTCGCTGCACAGCGGCCTGACGCCGGCGCAGCGACTGCGCCACTGGCTGGCCGCGCACCTGGGGCGCGCCGACATCGTGCTGGGCACCCGCATGGCGGTGTTCGCCTCGCTGCCGCGGCTGGGGCTGGTGGTGGTCGACGAGGAGCACGACCCGTCCTACAAGAGCCAGGAAGGCGCGCGCTACTCGGCGCGTGACCTGGCCGTCTACCGCGGCAAGCTCGAAGGTGCCACGGTGCTGCTCGGCTCGGCCACGCCCTCGCTGGAGAGCTGGTACCAGGCCCAGCGCGGGCGCTACCTGAAGCTGTCGATGCCCACGCGCATCGGCGGCGGCGCGCTGCCGCGCGTGCGGCTGGTCGACATGAACCACGTGCCCAAGGAGGCCGCGTTCAGCCATGCGCTGTCGCCGCCGCTGATGGAGGCACTGCAGCAGCGCCTGGCGCGCGGCGAGCAGAGCCTGGTGCTGCTCAACCGGCGCGGCTATGCGCCGGTGCTGCAGTGCCTGGAATGCGCCTGGAAGAGCGGCTGCCCGCACTGCAGCGCCTGGCGGGTGTTCCACCGCAGCGACCGCACGCTGCGCTGCCACCACTGCGGCTACACCGAGCGCGTGCCGCGCGCCTGCCCGGAATGCGGCAACCCGGACATCCAGCCGCTGGGCCGCGGCACCGAGCGGCTGGAGGAGCAGCTCGCGGTCAGCCTGCCCGGTGCGCGGGTGGCGCGCATCGACGCCGACACCACGCGGCTCAAGGGCACGCTGGAGAGCCAGCTCGCCAGCGTGCATGCCGGCGAGGTCGACGTGCTGGTCGGCACGCAGATGGTGGCCAAGGGGCACGACTTCCGGCGCGTCACGCTGGTCGCCGCGGTCAACCCGGACGCCGCGCTGTTCAGCAGCGACTTCCGTGCCGGCGAGCGCCTGTTCGCGCTGCTGATGCAGGCCGCGGGCCGTGCCGGGCGCGACGCGGCCCAGGCCGGGCGCAGCGAGATGCTGATCCAGACCTGGCACCCGACCCACCCGCTGTATGCGGCGCTGCGCGCGCACGACTACGAGGCCTTCGCCGCCGAGACCCTGGGCGAGCGCGAGATGGCGGGCCTGCCGCCGCATGCGCACCTGGCGCTGCTGCGCGCCGAGGCGCGCACCCAGGAGGCGGCGCAGGCCTGGCTGCAGGACGCGGCCCGGGTGGCCGACGAGCTCGGCGCGGCCGCGGCCGGGGTCACGCTGTATCCGCCGGTGCCGATGAGCATCGCGCGCGTGGCCAACGTCGAGCGCGCGCAGATGCTGCTCGAGGCGGCGTCGCGCCCGGCCTTGCAGCGCCTGCTGTCGGCCTGGCTGCCCGAGCTGCATGGGCTGCGCGGCGCGCACAAGGGCCTGCTGCGCTGGGCGATCGACGTCGATCCGCTGGCGATCTGAGGCGGCGGCCGCCGGCCGGGCCGACTTGACCGGCAGGCCCGACACGGTATCGTTGCCCGCGTCGGATCACGGGAGTCCTCCATGTCATTCCAATTCCCCTCGAACGCGGCGCACAGCCTGATGCACATCGGCGACGCCTTGCGCAACCGTGCCGCGCTGCTGACGCTGCTGTGCTCCTGCGTCGGCGCGGCGGTGCTGTCGGGCATCGGCGTCGCGTCCGGCGTGCCGGTGCTGGCCGCGCTGTTCATGCTGGCCGGCTACGTGGTGCTGCTGCTCGGCGCCGTGACCGCCGGGCGCCAGTTCATGGACCAGGCGCAGGGCCGGCCGGTGTCGGCCACGCTGCCGGCCTTCCAGGCCAGCCCGCTGGTGGTGCTGCGCATGCTGGGGCTGCTGCTGATCCTGGGCGCGGTGGGGCTGGCCTGGGCCCTCGTCGCCGGCTTGCTGCTCTACCTGTGCCGCATCCCCGGCCTGGGCGGCCTGCTGCTGATCGTCGTGATGCCCGTGCTCACCTTCAGCGGCGTGATCGTCTTCCTGGGCATCTACGTGACGTGGTGCCTGTCGGCGCCGGCGCTGTTCGAAGGGCACACGCTCAAGCGCGCCCTGGCGCAGCTGTGGGCGGTGATCTCGCAGCGCCCGCTCGAGGCCTTCCTGCAACTGCTGCTGCTGTGCCTCGTCGTCGGCCTGGTCGTGACGCTGCTGGGCGGCTTCATCGGCATGGCCTTCTTCACCACCGTGGGGATGGCCACGGGCATCCTGGGCGAGGTGCCGATGGGCATGGGGATGAGGGACATGATGGGCGACTACGGCCAGCTGATGTCCGGCGGGCGGGTGTACGGCATGTTCATCGGCAGCGGCATCGTCTGGGCCGTGGTCGGCGTGGTGTTCGGGGCGCTGATGCTGTACGGCCTGTGCCTGACCTACCTGAAGCTCACCGACGGGCTGAACGTCGAGGCGGCCGAGGCTGCGTTCGAGTCGGCACTGGCGCGCACCCGCGAGAAGGCGCAGCAGGCGGCCGAGGAAGCGCGCCGCCGTGCCCAGGAGCTGCAGGAAGCCGCGCGGCAGCGTGCCGAGCAGGCCCGCCAGGCCGGCGACGCCTCGTCGTCGGCGGCGGCCGGCACGGGGGCGTCCGAGGCGCAGGCGCCGGCGGCCGCACCGGCCGAGCCGGCTGCGCAGGACCGCACGGTCATCGTCAGCGCGCCGCCGGCCGCGGCCGACACCGCGGCGCCGGCCGGGACGGCGCCCACCGACACCCCGCTGGCCGCACCGGCCTGCCCGGTGTGCCACGCACCGGTGGCGGCGGACGACGTGTTCTGCGGCGGCTGCGGCCACAAGCTCAAGGGCTGAGCGCCGGCCCCCGCGCGAGGATCGTCGCCGTTCAGGCGCCCGCGGCGGGGCGCCGGGCCGTGCCCAGCACCTCGCGCACCGTCTTCTCGTCCAACCCGGTCTCGCGCGCCAGCTGTGCGGCGCAACGCGTTGCAGCGGCGTCGACCAGCCAGGCCATCAGCCGCTGCGTCATGCGGCGGCGGCCCGGGATGCCGGTCAGGGCGGGCATCGCCGTGTGCCCGCAGCGCGCGCAGCGCCAGCGCGTGACGCGCACCGCCAGCCAGGTCGGGCGGCCGTCCTGCGGCAGGTCGCGCACCTGGCGCGTGAACAGGCCGTGGCGCACCATGCGCGTGCCGGGGCCGCAGTGTCCGCAGGACGGCGCGCAGTCCTCGGCGCGCCCGGCGATGCGCAGCGACCGGCCGCGCTCGTGCACCGTCTCGACGATGATCGGCAGCGCGCCGGGCGCGGGCGTCGTCGAGGCGTTCATCGCCATCGCCCTCAGGCGGCCGCGGGCCGCTGCGTCCAGGCCGCGAAGGCGGCGTCGACGACCTGCGGCGCACGGGCATGCCAACGGTTGAGGCCGCTGACGAGCGCGAGGATCGACGCGCTCAGGATGCTGGTGTGCACGCCGACGCCGTAGGCGCTGCCAGCCTCGCCCGGCCAGGCCAGTTCGACGAAGGCCACCGCGCTCGCGTCGGAGCCGCCCTGCAGCCCGCGCTCCTCGTAGCTGTCGATGCGCACCGGCAGGCCCAGCGCCTGCGCCGCCGCATCCAGCGGGCCGTTGCCGCGGCCATGCAGCTGCATGCGCTGGCCGCGCAGCTCCACGGTCAGCTGCACGTCCACATGCCCGTCGCGCTCGCGGCTGTCGTGCGCGACGTAGCGCAGCGGCTCGCGCGGCACGAGGTATTCCTCGCTGAACAGCTCCCACAGCGCCTGCGCGCTCAGCTCGGTGCCGGTGGCATCGGCCACCCGCTGGACCGCGGCGCTGAATTCCACCTGCAGGCGGCGCGGCATCACCAGCCCGTAGCCGGTCTCGAGCAGGAAGGCGATGCCGCCCTTGCCGGACTGGCTGTTGACCCGCACGATGGAGTCGTAGGTGCGGCCCACGTCCGCCGGGTCGATCGGCAGGTAGGGCACTTCCCAGTACGCATCCGCCCGCTGCGCCGCCATGCCCTTCCTGATCGCGTCCTGGTGCGAGCCCGAGAAGGCGGTGAACACCAGGTCGCCGACGTACGGATGGCGCGGGTGGATGGGCAGCTGGGTGCATTCCTCGACGGTGCGCGCGACCGCGTTGATGTCGGAGAAGTCCAGCCCCGGGTGCACGCCCTGGCTGTAGAGGTTGAGCGCCAGCGTCACCAGGTCCACGTTGCCGGTGCGCTCGCCGTTGCCGAACAGGCAGCCCTCGACGCGGTCGGCGCCGGCCATCACCGCGAGTTCCGCAGCCGCCACGGCCGTGCCGCGGTCGTTGTGCGGGTGCACGCTCAGCACGATGCTGTCGCGGCGCTTGAGGTGGCGGTGCATCCACTCGACCTGGTCGGCGTAGATGTTGGGCGTGCTCATCTCCACCGTGGCCGGCAGGTTCACGATGGCCTTGCGCTCGGGCGTGGGCTGCCACACGTCCATCACCGCGTCGACCACGTCCTTGGCCACCGGCAGCTCGGTGCCGCTGAACACCTCGGGGCTGTACTGGAACACCCACTCGGTCTCGGGCTGGCGCGCCGCATGTTCCTTGATCAGGCGGGCGTTGCGCACCGCGAGCTCGCGCACCTGGTCGGGCGTCATGTTGAAGACGATGCGGCGAAAGGCCGGCGCGGTGGCGTTGTACATGTGCACGATCGCGCGCCGCGCGCCGCGCAGCGACTCGAAGGTGCGCGCGATCAGGTCCTCGCGTGCCTGGGTCAGCACCTCGATCGTGACGTCCTCGGGGATGCGGTCTTCCTCGATCAGCTTGCGCACGAAGTCGTAGTCGATCTGCGAGGCCGAGGGGAAGCCGACCTCGATCTCCTTGACGCCCACGCGCACGATGGTCTCGAACAGGCGCATCTTGGTGGCCACGTTCATCGGCTCGAACAGCGCCTGGTTGCCGTCGCGCAGGTCGGTGCTCATCCAGACCGGCGGGCGGGTGATGACGCGGTCGGGCCAGGTGCGGTCCTTCAGGCCGACGGGAGGGAAGGCGCGGTACTTGCGGCTGGGATCTTTCAACATGGTCGTGTGTTGCTGGTTCTGTCGGTGTCGATGCGGTTCAGGAACGCACGCGCGATGCAGGCGCGGCGGCGGCCTCGCAGGCATGGCCCGGCGGCCACGGGTTCAGGGCCGGGCCATGGATCGGTAGTCGCAGCAAGCACACGTCCGTCGCAGTCATGGTGTCGGAGGTCGGGAGAAGAACCGGGGCCGCAAAGCAAAACGGCCAGCGGGGAGGCGCTGGCCGTTTCAGGGGGAATTCGCTTCGGTTCGGTTAACGACGCACCCGGACGGGGCGAAGTTGGGCGGACGACCGCAGGCGACCCATGCCGGCCAGCACGGAGGTGGCTAGCAGGCCTAGCAGGAGGCTGAGGGTCAGGACGGTCATCATGGGCTCCAGTGTTCGCCTCTTCGGCGGGTTTGTCAATGCAGGATGGCGCACCGCACGTGCCAAGGTCGCGATGCGGTGCGCCCTCCGCACTCAGGCGCGCAGGTCGAAGCGGTCCAGGTTCATCACCTTGGTCCAGGCGGCGACGAAGTCCCGGACGAACTTCTCCGCGCCGTCGGTGCTGGCGTAGACCTCGGACAGGGCGCGCAGCACCGAGTTGGAGCCGAACACCAGGTCCACGCGCGTGGCGGTCCACTTCACCGCGCCGCCCCGGCGCTCGCGCACCTCGTACAGCTGGCGCTCCTCCGAGGTGGCCTTCCACTCGTAGGCCATGTCCAGCAGGTTGACGAAGTAGTCGGTGGTCAGCACGCCCGGGCGGTCGGTGAACACGCCGTGGCGGCTGCCGTCCCAGCTGGCGTCCAGGGCGCGCATGCCGCCGACGAGCACGGTCATCTCCGGCGCGGTCAGGGTCAGCAGCTGGGCCTTGTCTACCAGCAGGTGCTCGGCCGGCACCGCCGAAGGCGCCTTGAGGTAGTTGCGGAAGCCGTCGGCGAACGGCTCCAGGTAGCCGAAGGATTCCACGTCGGTCTGCTCCTGGAGGGCGTCCACACGGCCCGGCGCGAACGGCACCTCGACGTGGAAGCCGGCGTCCCTGGCCGCCTGCTCGATCGCCACGCCGCCG
This sequence comes from Caldimonas thermodepolymerans, assembly GCF_015476235.1. NCBI lineage: Bacteria > Pseudomonadati > Pseudomonadota > Betaproteobacteria > Burkholderiales > Sphaerotilaceae > Caldimonas > Caldimonas thermodepolymerans. The sequence goes on along the minus strand of NZ_CP064338.1, from coordinate 3,447,616 downwards.
GCCAGCACGATCAGGTCGGCCAGCGACAGGGCGGTGTCCGGCTGCAGCCGCTCCAGCGCCTCCAGCGCCTTGACCGCGCGCTGGTTGACCTGCCAGCCGCGCTGCGGCTGCAGGCGGATGCGCGCGCCGTTGGCGCCGCCGCGCTTGTCGCCGCCGCGGAAGGTGGAGGCCGAGGCCCAGGCCAGGGTCACCAGGTCGCCCACCGGCAGGCCCAGGGCCTGGATCTTCGCCCTGGCGTCGGCGATGTCGGCCGCGGTGGGGTTGTGCACCGGCTTCGGCAGCGGGTCCTGCCAGATCAGGTCCTCGGCCGGCACCTCGGGACCGAGGTAGCGCGACTTCGGGCCCATGTCGCGGTGGGTCAGCTTGAACCAGGCGCGGGCGAAGGCGTTGGCGAAGGCCTGCGGATCGTCGCGGAAGCGGCGCGAGATCTTCCCGTAGACCGGGTCGAAGCGCAGCGCCAGGTCGGTGGTGAGCATGGTCGGGCGGCGCCTGGGGGAATCCGGTGTCGGGCCGGGGATGAACGCCTCGGCGTCCTTGGCCACCCACTGGTGCGCACCGGCCGGCGACCTGGTCAGCTCCCACTCGAAGTCGAACAGGTGCTTGAAGAAGTCGTTGCTCCACTGCGCCGGCGTGCTGGTCCAGGTCACCTCCAGGCCGGAGGTGATGGTGTCGGCGCCCTTGCCGGTGCCGAAGCTGTTGGCCCAGCCCAGGCCCTGCATCTCCAGGTCCGCGGCTTCCGGGTCGGGGCCGACGTGGCCGGCAGGGCCGGCGCCGTGGGTCTTGCCGAGGGTGTGGCCGCCGGCGATCAGGGCCACGGTCTCCTCGTCGTCCATGCCCATGCGCTTGAACGTCTCGCGGATGTCGTGCGCGGCCAGCACCGGGTCGGGGTTGCCGTCCGGGCCTTCCGGATTGACGTAGATCAGGCCCATCTGCACTGCGGCCAGCGGGTTCTCCAGCTTGCGGCTGTGGACCTTGCCGTCGGCGTCGTCCTCGGACACCAGCACGCTCTCGCCCTCGGGCTTGGGCACGCCCTCCGATCCGCGGGCGTAGCGCTCGTCGCCGCCCAGCCAGGTGCGCTCGCGGCCCCAGTACACGTCCTCGTCGGGTTCCCAGGTGTCCTCGCGGCCGGCGCCGAAGCCGAAGGTGCGGAAGCCGGCGTGCTCCAGGGCGACGTTGCCGGTCAGGATCATCAGGTCGGCCCAGGAGATCTTCTGCCCGTACTTCTGCTTGACCGGCCACAGCAGGCGGCGGGCCTTGTCCAGGCTGACGTTGTCGGGCCAGGAGTTGAGCGGGGCGAAGCGCTGCTGGCCACGGCCGCCGCCGCCGCGGCCGTCACCGACGCGGTAGGTGCCGGCGCTGTGCCAGGCCATGCGGATCATCAGGCCCACGTAGCTGCCGAAGTCGGCCGGCCACCAGTCCTGCGAATCGGTCATCAGGTCCAGCAGGTCCTTCTTCAGCGCGTAGTAGTCCAGCTTCCGGAACTCCTCGCGGTAGTTGAAGTCACGGCCTAGCGGATTGGACTTCTCGGAATGCTGGCGCAGCAGCTCCAGGCGCAGCTGGTGGGGCCACCAGTCCCGGTTCGTGGTGCCACGGGTGGCGGCGCCGTGATGGAAGGGGCATTTGGATTCGTTCGACATGCGGGGCTCTCTTCGTCGGTGGGTCGAGGGGGCTGCGTTGCGGGCGTCGGATCAGTGCGTGGCAGCGAGATGCGCCAGGATGTCGAGCAGGGTGTCGATCACGGCGTTGCTCCTGTTGCGAATGACCACGGCGGCCGGTGTCAGCAGGTTAGGAGCTTCCGTCGTTTACGTAAAGGCAATTACATTTATCCTGTCGATAGGATTTATCGTGTGGCCCGACGCGGCCGGCGGGCCAGGCGCGAACGCCGGCTCAGGCCGGCTGGGCGTGGAACAGGCGCACCGCGAACGAGAAGCTGAGGAAGGCCAGCGCGGTGGTCCAGAGGATGATGCGGGCGACGCGCCCGTTGTCGGCGCCGTAGCGTTCCGCCAGCAGCGAGACGTTGCTCGCCGAGGGCAGGGCAGCGGCCAGCACCAGCACGGCCAGCGCGAAGCGTTCCAGCGGGGCGCCGGCCTGGATGAACAGCCAGCCCATGCCGAACACCAGCAGCGGGTGCACCAGCAGCTTGATCGCCACCACCGGCGCGAAATGCCTGAGCGGCGTGCGCCGGCTGCCGGCCTGGTTGGAACGCCACAGCACGGCACCGATCGTGAACAGCGCCACCGGCGTGGCCGAGGAGGCGAGCATCCGCACGATCTCGTCCAGCGGGCCGGGCAGCGTCCACTGCATCTCGGAGAACAGCGCACCCAGCCCGATCGACCAAGGCAGCGGGTTGGCCAGCGCGCCGCGCAGGGCCTGCCGCAGGCCCTGGCGCCCGTTGCCCGCGCCCTCGCTTTGCGCCAGCGCCAGGCACAGCGAGCTGGTGAGCACCATGTCGACCAGCATCGTCATGATCACCGCGCCGGCCGCGCGCTCGCCCATCAGCGCCACCAGCAGCGGCACGCCCATGAAGCCGGTGTTCGGGAAGGCCGCCACCAGCGCGCCGAAGGACGCGTCCTTCAGGCCCAGCCCCAGCGCGCGCGACTGCCAGATGGTCAGTGCGACGACCAGCACCGCGCAGCCGCCGTACAGCGCCAGCCACACCGGGTTGAGCAGCTCGGCGATCGGCGTGTTGGCGCCGAAGCGAAACAGCATGCACGGCAGCGCGAAGAACAGCACGTAGGCGTTCAGCCCGGGGATGGCCGCTTTCGGCAGCACGCGCCGTTGCGCGGCGAGGTAGCCGCACAGGACCAGCGCGAAGAAGGGGAAGGTGACCTGGAAAATCGCCTGCATGCGGGCGCGAGTATCGCAAGGCGCGCGCCGGGCCTGCCTGAACGAAGGCTGAACATGTCACGCGCGCGCCACGCCCGGCATGGCCCGGCCGTGCAGCGCGTCACGCCCCGCCCGCCAGCGGGTGCGGGCGGCTTGGCTATGATGGCGCGCTTGCCGGCCGCCGGTGCGTGAGGCACCGCGCGGCCGGCCTTCCCTGACCGAACCGCAACCGGCGGCCTCGCCGCCGGCCCGCGTTGCCGTTCCCTGAGCTTTCCGTTCCCGCTTCCGTGTCCGCACCAGCCACGCTCAATCCTGCCCAGCTCGAAGCCGTCCACTACCTGCAGGGGCCCTGCCTCGTCCTGGCCGGCGCGGGCTCGGGCAAGACCCGCGTGATCACGCACAAGATCGCGCGGCTGCTGCAGGCCGGCTACGCGCCGGGGCAGATCGCGGCCATCACTTTCACGAACAAGGCCGCCGAGGAAATGCGCGAGCGCGCCAAGGACCTGGTCGGCCCGCGTGCGGCCAAGCACCTGGTCATCAGCACCTTCCACTCGCTGGGCGTGCGCCTGCTGCGCGAGGACGGCCAGCGGCTGGGGCTGAAGCCGCAGTTCTCCATCCTCGACAGCGACGACGTGCTGTCCATCCTGCGCGATGCGGGCGGCACCACCGACGCCGCGCTGGCGCGGCGCTGGCAATGGGCCATCAGCCTGTGGAAGAACCAGGGCCTGACCAGCGAGCAGGCCGAGGCCGCGGCGCGGGACGACGACGAGCGCGTCGCCGCGCGGGTGATGAAGCTGTACGAGGAACGGCTGCTGGCCTACCAGGCGGTGGACTTCGACGACCTGATCGGCCTGCCGCTGAAGCTGCTGCAGCGCGACGCCGAGGCGCGCGCGAAGTGGCAGGACACGCTGCGCTACGTCCTCGTCGACGAGTACCAGGACACCAACGCGGTGCAGTACGAGCTGCTCAAGGCGCTGGTCGGCGAGCGCGGCATGTTCACCGCGGTGGGCGACGACGACCAGTCGATCTACGGCTGGCGCGGCGCGACCATCGAGAACCTCAAGCGCCTGCCGCAGGACTTCCCGCAGCTCAAGATCATCCCGCTGGAGCAGAACTACCGCTCCACCGGCAACATCCTGCGCGCGGCCAACAACGTCATCGCCGCCAATCCCAAGCTGTTCGAGAAGAAGCTGTGGAGCGAGTACGGCGACGGCGAGCCGGTGCGCGTGATGGAGTGCGACAACGAGGAGCACGAGGCCGAGCGCGCGGTGGCGCGCATCCAGTCGATCCGCGCCGGCGCGACCACGCAGGCGCCGGCCGAGTGGAGCGACTTCGCGATCCTCTACCGCGCCAACCACCAGGCCCGCGTGCTGGAGCAGGCGCTGCGCAAGGCGCAGATCCCGTACAAGGTGTCGGGCGGGCAGAGCTTCTTCGACCGCGCCGAGATCAAGGACCTGTGCGCCTGGCTGCGGCTGCTGGTCAACAACGACGACGACCCGGCGTTCCTGCGCGCGGTGACCACGCCCAAGCGCGGCATCGGGCACCAGACGCTGGCCAACCTGGGCGAGTTCGCCGCGAAGTGGAAGGTCAGCCTGTTCGAGGCGCTGTTCGCCGATTCGCTGTCCACCGCGGTGAGCGCGCGCGCGATCGGCTCGCTGCACGAGTTCGGCCGCTACGTGAACGACCTCGAGTACCGCTTCCGCCACACCCTGGGTGCCGAGGCGGCCAAGCCGGTGCTGCTCGAGTGGCTCAAGGAGATCGGCTACGAGCAGCACCTCTACGACGGCGAGGACAACGAGAAGATCGCCGCCAACCGCTGGCAGAACGTGCTGGACTTCATCGACTGGGTCGCGCGCCGCTGCGGCGGGCAGCTCGAGACCGAGGGCGGCATCACCGAGGAGACCGAGCGCAAGAGCATCCTCGAGGTCGCGCAGTCGATCTCGGTGATCCTGAGCCTGGCCGAGCGCGGCGGCGACAGCAACGTCGTGACGCTGTCGACGCTGCACGCCTCCAAGGGGCTGGAGTGGCCGCACGTGGTGCTGGTCGGCGTCAACGAGGGGCTGCTGCCCTTCAAGAGCGAGGACGAGGAGATGACGCCGCAGCGCCTGGAGGAGGAGCGTCGCCTGATGTACGTGGGCATCACCCGCGCGCGCCAGACCCTCGTGGTCAGCACGCTGCGGCGCCGCAAGAAGGGCCGCGAGTACGTGCAGGGCATCCCGAGCCGCTTCATCGCCGAGATGAAGCTCGACGAGAAGACCATGAAGGAAGACCCGCGCGAGAAGCTCAAGGCGCTGCGCGCCGAGTTCGCACGGCGCGCGGCGCAGTCCAAGGCGGCGTAGCGCGCAAGGCGGGCTCCGGGTTCCTGCCCTGCCGGGCCGGGCTCGAAGATGCTAGAACGCGGGCAGCTTCACCACCGTCGCTCGTGCCGCATGCCCCGGACCCTCTCGCCCGACCCCCGCTGGTTGCTCCTTGCCGTCGTCGTCAGCGCCGCGCTGACCATCGCCGGCGGCAGCGGCGGGCCGGGGCCCGGGTGGCTGCCGTGGGTCTTCAAGCCGCTGACCACGCTGCTGGTGATCGCCTACGCCGCGACCCGAGCGGGGGACGTGCCGCGGCGCCGGCGCTGGGTGCTGGCCGGGCTGGCATGGTCGCTGGCCGGCGACGTGGCGCTGCTGTGGCCGCAGTCCGGCTTCATCTTCGGGCTGGTGTCCTTCCTGATCGCGCACCTGTGCTACGTCGCCGCGTTCACGGCCACGACGCGGTTTGGCGCTTCCCCGTCGGCGTTCGCCACCTACGCGGTGGTGTCGGCGGCGATCCTGTCGCAGCTGTGGCCGCACGTGCCGGCGGGACTGCGGCTGCCGGTGCTGGCCTACGTCGTGTGCCTGGCGGCGATGGCCGCGCAGGCGGCCGCCTGGTGGTGGACCTGCCCGCCCGGCAGCGGCCGCCGCGGGGCGGGGCTGGCCGCGGTCGGCGGCGCGCTGTTCCTTGCATCGGACACGCTGCTGGCGTTCAACAAGTTCGCCGAGCCGCTGCCGCTGGCCTCGCTGTGGGTGCTGTCGACCTACTGGAGCGCGCAGTGGTGCATCGCCTCGGCGCTGCGCCCCCGCGCGGCCGGCTGAGGCGCACTGCCGCTACAGGAAGCCCAGCACCCGCTGGCTGCCGAAGTTGACGAGGTTGGGCAGGATCGCGTCGAGCTGGGCGTCGCTGGCGCCGAACCAGCGCAGCAGCGTCGCGGCGTACTGGTCCACGCTGGTGGTCGGGATCCAGCGGCCGTGCTGCTCCCATTCGTGCAGGCCCACGTCGTCCGGCCCGCCCAGCACCAGCGTCGGGTAGGTGCCGTAGGTGGTGCGGCCCTTGACCGCGCCGCCCAGCACCAGGTGGTGGTTGCCCCAGGCGTGGTCGGTGCCGGTGCTGTTGTTGGGCTTGAAGGTGCGGCCGAAATCGCTCTGCGTGAACAGCGTCACCTGGTCGGCGCGGCCGATCGCCTTCATCGCGTTGTGGAAGCACGCCAGCGCGTCGCCCAGTTGCTGCAGCAGCGCGGCATGCTGGCCCTGCTGCGGGTTGCCGCTGCTGACCTGGTTGCCGTGGGTGTCGAAGCCGCCCAGCTGCGCGAAGAAGATCTGTCGGCTGCCCTGCACGGTGGCGTTGCCGTGGATCAGCTTGGCGATCTGGTACAGCTGCTGGCCAATGCCGGTGCTGACCTTGCCGTCGGCGATCAGCGGGGCAAACGCCTGCGTGAGCGCCGCCGGGGCGTTGACGTCGCCCGGCTGGGTCTTGACCAGCGCGCCCAGGCGGTTCGCGGTCGCGAAGGCGTCGCGCTGCTGGCGCGCGTAGGCATCGAGCAGCTTGTTCTGGTGGCCATCGGCGTACAGCGCCTCGAGCGCCGTCTTGCGCGCCGCGATCGGCGCCCAGCTCAGGTCGCCCAGCCCCTCGATGCCGAAGGTGGCGCCGGGGCCCGGCAGCACCAGCGGCGCCTGCAGCTCCGACAGCCCGAAGCGGCTGTTGCCGCCCACCGAGATCACCGGGTTGGTGGTGCCCAGCACCGCCGCCGCACGTCCGCCCCAGCCGGTGCGGGTGTGCGCGTGTGTGGTGGCGCTTTCCCACAGCACCTGCTGGTCCGAATGCGAGAACAGGTTGTCCGGGATCAGCGGCGAGGAGGCGGGCGCGGACCGGTACTCGCTCTTGGTCAGCGGCCGGTACAGCGGGCCGACGTTGAACACCGGCGCCAGCGCGCCTTCGTTCCAGGCGTCGGCCAGCGCCGACAGTGCCGGGTGCAGGCCGTAGTCGGTGCCGCTCAGGCGCAGCAGGGCCGACTGCGGCAGGGCCAGCGCGCCGCGCACGCCGGCGTACTGGTTGTAGCGCGTGGTGTCGAGCGGCACGATGGTGTTCATGCCGTCGTTGCCTCCGTACAGGAACACGCACACCAGCGCGCGGTAGTCCGCGGTCTGCGCGGCGCTGGGCGCGATCATCAGGCTCGTCAGGCTGGTCACGCCGAAGGCCGAGGCCAGCGTGCTGCCGGCGCACTGCAGCCAGCGGCGCCGGTTCATCGCCAGCCCGGGGGCGGGGGAAGACAGGGGCTTGCTCATCGTCTGGGCCTCACCGGATCACGTGGTACTGCGGGGCGCTGAACACCAGGTAGGCGGCGGTCTTGACGCGGTTGCGCAGGTGGCTGTTGTCGCGCGTGGGGTTGAACGCCGCCACCGCATTGATCACCTGGCTGCGCGCCTGCGGCGGCAGCGCCTGGCCCAGCGCCAGCCGCGAGAGCCGGTCGACCAGCCGGGCCGGATCCTCCGCGTCGGCATCGAAGGGCGACAGGTCCACCTTGGTGCCGATCGCGTCGGGCACGCTGCCGTTGGGCTGCGAGCCGCCCCAGTTGACGAGGTAGTTCACGTAGTTGATGCGCTGCAGGGCGCCGTTGGCGTTGTGGATGCCGAAGGCCGGACCGACCAGCCCGGTGCCCGGCACGGGGTAGTCCGGCGGGTAGAAGTTGAACACCGACGGGGCGCGGAACACGTGCTGGCGCAGCGTGTCGCCCCACCACCAGCCGAGCGCGTCGCCGTCGGTGCGGCCGTTGAGCGCGCGCAGCACGCCGGCCATCACCTGCGCCGGCTCGCGCAGGCGCCCGAAGTCGTTGCCCGGCGACTCGTTGCGTGCTTCAGGGTCAAGCAGGATGGCCGCCACCGTGGCGCGCAGGTCGCCGCGCTGGCCGTTGCCGAAGCCCTGGAAGCGGCCGCTCGCGAAGGCGCTGGCCACGCGCTGCACGTAGGCGGGCGAGGGGTTGCTGGTCACCAGGTGCTGGATCAGCTGCTTGCCGATGAAGGGCGCGATGTTGGGGTGCTGCATCAGGCTGTCGAGCACCGCCTCGAGCGCCTGCGGGGCAGTGTGCCCGGCCGGCAGCGAGACGCCGGACAGCAGCGTGCGCGGCTGCGTGTCGTGGAACGCCTCCACCGGCACCATGTCGCCCTCGTAGTAGCGGCAGTTGGTGCCGCGCGGCCAGCAGCCCCAAGGCGTGGCGCCGCCGGGCGGGTAGGTCCAGCCGGTCAGCGCGTAGGCGTAGGCGCGCACCGTCTCGTTGTCGTAGGTGGGCTGGCAGCTGCCGCCCTTGAGCGTGCCGTCGGCGTTGAGCTGGCAGGTGCCGATCGAGAACAGCTGCAGCAGCTCGCGCGCGAAGTTCTCGTTCGGCGCGGCCTTGTCGTTGTTGACGTTGTCCAGGTAGTCGCCCATCACCGGCGACAGCGCCACCTTGCGCAGCACGTTGCGGTAGTTGCCGAACGCCTCGTCGAGCAGCATGTTGTGGTAGTTGCGCAGCCCGTAGGTGCCTTCCACCTCGAGGTTCGACACCACCACGATCTGCTGCAGCGCGAACGCCACGCGCTGGCGCAGCTGGTCCGGCTTCTCGACCGCGTTGCGGTAGAAGTCCCACACCAGCGGGATGCTGGACGACCAGTCGCGCCAGCAGTTGGGGCCCCGCCCGTCGCAGAAGCTGCCCGAGCCGGTGTACTGGTGCACCGCGCCGTTGCCGCCGCTGGTGTAGCGCGACCTGGGCGCGGACATCTGCAGCGCGATCCAGCGCGCCGGGCCCTGGGTGCGGATCTCCTCGATCAGTGCCTCGGTCGGCCCGAAGCTGGCCTGGTCGGCCAGCCGCACCGCGTCGCGCAGCGTGGTCGGCTGCGCTTGCGGCAGCCCGCTGCCCGAGCCGGTGCCTCCACCGCCGCCGCCACTGCCGCCTTGCTGCGGAGGCGCAGTGTCACTTCCGCTGCCGCTTCCCCCGCCGCCGCAGGCGGCCAGCAGCGCGGCGAGCCCCAGCGCCAGATGTCGTTGTGCGCGATATGCGTGCGTTCCAAGTGTGACCCTCCGGCAGGAATGCGTCGGTCCTGCCTCAATTCGTCAACTGCCACTGACAAATGCAGTCCACTGCGCAACCGGGTGTTTCCGGCGCGGGGTGTTCAGGCGCGCGGGGTTACGGTTGGACAAGGATGGCCAGGGATGAACGCAAGAACGGGACCCGGAGAGTGGGTAAATCGGTCCCAGCGCGAGTGCTTTCGAGCGTGAGTGAGCGACCTTGCCACCCCGCGTGATCAGCAGGCAGAGAACGTTTCAATCGTCGCACTCGTGAGGGCGCGACCTGCTCGATGTCGATGATGGTGCCGAACTCCCGGACGTTTCAACCCACGCGCCCGTGAGGGCGCGACCGGCCTCGGAGTCGGCCTGGCCGGCCCACTGGATGTTTCAACCCACGCGCCCGTGGGCGAGGATGCGTTGACGTTCCTCATTGATCCAGCTTGTGCAGGGCTTGGCGGCGAGATGGCTGTCGAGGCGATTCCGCAGCGCATCCAGGCTCGGGCCTGCTGCTTCGTCTCTCGGAGGCTCACCGCGAACGCGGCGGTAGAAGTTGTCGGTGTCGACGAAATCAGCATCGACAAGACAGGAGAAGACCATCCGCAGCAGAAGAGACAACTGGAAAGCTCTGTATCGAGGATCGGGATGTGCGGTGAATCCTCGGGGCAGGCTTACCTGCCCGGGAAGCTGCAGTTCTTTTTCCCAGCCAGGCAGCAACGGGGGCAGGTGTCTGTCGACATAGTCTTGCGACAGCCTCTCGCTCAGCGACGAGCGAGCTTCTCCGGTTCTGCCGTTGGCAAGTCCCGCGTGATGTCCCGCGATCCCGTAGGCCACGAGCGTGCCAACAGGCCCATACCGTTCTTGCGCGATACGGGCACCCCAGGTGGCATGGTCCACGCGACGAAGGTCCCCGCTCAACAGGTTCTGGAAGTCACGGGTGTACTTGCCTATGTCGTGAAGCAGGCCCGCCACGTAGGCTGCAGCATCGGCGCCGAAAGTGCCTGCTCGCTTCGATGCGCCCAGTGCTGTTCCCAGCAGGTGGTCCGCTAGCCGCTGCCAGTCGGCCTTATCGCGGCGGTTGGTTGAATGGGCGTAGAAGTCCATGGTCGGTGGTTCAGATGACTGCCGGGTTTCGGGCCTCATTTCATGACCGAGGTCTACAGCAAGACTCCAGCCGCACCCAGTTCTTGCCAGAGCGGTCGCTTTCCCCGTCGGGTGCCTGCAGCTCCTGCGCGCTGAACCACAGCCCGGGCAGTTCGTGGCGCATACCGGAAGACGATTGACTCTTGTCAAGACGCCAGCCGCCCCCCTCCTTGTCCCAGACGATGGGGACCTCAAGCCGGTCGCGCAGCAGGGCCAGGTCGCGCTTGAGGGTGGCCGGCGAGATCTCGAGCGCCCGCAGCACGGCGTCGCGCTTCACGCAGCGTCCGCTGTCGAGCCACGTCTTGAGCTTGTACAGGCGCTCGGTCTGGCCCATCCCCGTCTCTCACCGTCCGGAATCTTTTTGTCACAAAGACCTTACTGCGAGCGGGGGGCCAGCGGCTATCCCCCTTGGGAGTGATCGCCAGCGTGAAAAAAGCCCTCGGGGACTCGCGTCCGCGGGGGCGGGCAAGGGCAGGCGTGGTGCGCTTACTGCTTGATCGCTTCGATCTGGATCAGCACGCGCACGTTGTCCGGGGCGACGGCGGGCAAGCCGTAGTTGATGCCCCACTGGCTGCGCTGGATGGTGGCCTCGAAGTCGCCGCCGCAGGCCTCGCGCTTGAGCATTGGGTGTTCGATGCAGGCGAAGTTGGTGGCCTTGAACGTGACCGGGTGGGTCTTGTCCAGCAGCGTCAGGTTGCCGGTGACTTCGGTCAGTTGGTCGCCGTTGAAGACGAACTTGTCGGCGACGAACTTGGCGGTCGGGAAGGCGCCGGTCTTGAACAGGTCGTCGCTCTTGAGGTGACCGTCGAAGCGCGGCACGCCGCTGTTGACCGAGGTCATGTCGATCGTGAACTCGGCACGGCCGGTCTTGGCGGCGCGGTCGAGCTGGATCGTGCCTTCCTTCTTGTCGAAGCGCGCCCGGATGGTGGACATGCCCAGGTGCCGCACCTCGAAGCTCACGAAGGTGTGGTTGGGGTCGATGCCGTAGGTGGCGGGCTCGGCGTGCGCAGCGGCTGCGGCGGCCAGGACGGCGGCGGCGATGAGGGTGTGCTTCATGAGTCTCGGTTCCTCGGGTGGTTGGGTGTGTGGATGAAGACGAAGGCGCATCACAGCGGCGCGACGCCGGTGAGCGCGAGCTTGAACTTGACCTGCACGTCGTTGGCGACCATGGAGGTGTCGGCCCAGTCGCCATCGCCGATCTTGAACTCCAGCCGCTTGAGCGTGAAGGCGCCGGTGGCGGTGGTGGTGCCGCCGGCCTGCGCCAGCGTCACGGGCACCACCAGGTCGCGCGTCTGGCCCTTGATGGTGAGCTTGCCGGCCACGTCGAAGCGCTGCGGGCCGGTGGCCTTGATCGAGGTCGACTGGAAGCGCGCCTGCGGGAAGCGCTTGGTGTCGAACCACTCGGGCTTGGCCAGCTCGGCTTCGGTCTCGGGCACGCCCAGCGCCGCGCTGCCCAGGTCGACGGTGAAGGCGATCGACGAGGTCTCGGGCTTCTTCGGGTCGAACTGCACCTGCGCGTCGAACGTCCTGAAATGGCCTTCCACCGGCACGCCCATCTGCGTGCTGACGAAGACGATCTCGCTCTGGGCGGGCACGAGCTTCTGCTGGGCCCAGGCGGGGGCCGCGATCACGGCGGAAGCGGCAAAGGCAAGGAAGAGCTTTTTCATCGGAACTCCGGAAGGTCTGGCATGGGCCCGGTTCTGCGGTGCCCCCTCAAGCGCGGCCGGGCAGCATGCGCGCGAGCAGGCCGTCGCGGTCGATCAGCTGGTGCTTGATCACGGCGGCCACGTGCAGCACGACCAGCGTGGCCAGCGCATAGGCCAGCGCGCCGTGCCAGGGCTTGATGGCCTGCGCCAGGGCGCGGTCGGGCGAGACGAAGTCCGGCAGCTGCAGCACGCCGAACCACACGATCGGGAAGCCCGCCGCCGAGCTGTAGGCCCAGCCGACCAGCGGCACGGCGAAGAACAGCAGGTACATGCCGTGGTGGGTGGCGTGGTGCGCGATGCGCTGCCAGCCGGGCATGCTGCGCAGCACCTGCTCGGGCAGCGGCGGCGGGCGGCGCCACAGGCGCCACAGCAGGCGCAGCGCCGACAGCGCCAGGATGGTCACGCCCGCCCACTTGTGCCAGTTGTAGTACTTCAGCCGCGCCGGGGACATCGGCAGGCTGGTCATGTACACCCCCAGGCAGAAGGTGCCGATGATGGCGAGGGCCAGCAGCCAGTGCAGGGCGATCGCCGGGCCGGAATAGCGGGCAGCAGCGGGTTGGGTCATGTCGTTGAAAATCTCTGAAGGCTCGCGGGCGGCGGTGGCCGGTTCGCAGGGCGCACGCCGCCAGCGTGAGCCGCAAGCATAAGAGTGTGCCTCGGCGATTTGGTTCACGTCCCTTGACCGGATCGTTCGAAGGCTTTGAAACCGGACCTTGGGCCGGCCCCGGCTTTGCGGCACACTGCGGCGTTTTGACTTGCGGCAGGATCAGGAATCGGTGATGAAGTGCGAAATGCGGCTGCGGCCGGCGTGCGTGGGACTCGGTCTGTGGGTGGCCGCCTGGTCGGCCGGCGCCCAGGCGCCAGCCGGGCTGGCCGACTGCGCCGCGATCGAGGCCGACGCCGAGCGGCTGGCCTGCTACGACCGCGTGGCCGGCCGCAGCGCGCCGGTGCCGGCGCCGGCAGCCGCCCAGGCTCCGGCCGCCGAGCCGCCTGCCCGCGTGACGATGCCCGCGCCGCTGCCGGCCGAAGCCGCGCCGGCCGACGAGGCGCCGCAGGCCGCCAGCGCCGGCTCGGGGCTGCGGCCGCGCAGCGCGCAGAGTTTCTGGTCGGCGTTCTGGGAGCTGGACCGCGCCGACAAGCACGGCACCTTCCGGTTCAAGTCGTACCGGCCCAACTTCATCCTGCCGGTGCACTACACCAGCCACATCAACCGCGACCCGCAAAGCCCGACGCGGCCGTCCGACGGCGAGCCGAACGACTACAAGCAGATCGAGACCAAGCTGCAGATCTCGCTGCGCACCAAGATCGCGCAGAGCGTGCTGCTGCCCGATGCGGACATCTGGTTCGGCTACACGCAGCAGTCGATGTGGCAGGTGTGGAACCGCAAGGAGTCGTCGCCGTTTCGCAGCACCGACTTCGAGCCCGAGCTGATCTACGTGGTGCCGGTGCCCAAGCCGCTGCGCCTGCTGCCGCACGGCTGGGAGTTCCGCATGGTGCATGCGGGGCTGGCGCACCAGTCCAACGGGCAGTCCGAGCCGCTGTCGCGCAGCTGGAACCGGGTCTACGTCGCTGCCGGCCTGGAAAAGGGCGAGGTCAGCATCCTGGCGCGCCTGCACAAGCGCCTGCCGGAAGACGGCGACGATGACGACAACCCGGACCTGACCCACTACCTCGGCCGCGGCGAGGTCACCGTGGCCTGGCTGCCGGGGCGCGCGACCGCGTCGCTGCGCTGGCGCAGCAACCTGCGCGACGTCAAGCACGGCTCGTGGCAGCTGGACTGGACCTACCCGGTCGACAGTGACCACCCCGAGGGCCTGCGCTGGTACGTGCAGCTGTTCTCCGGCTACGGCGAGACGCTGCTGGACTACAACCGCCAGCAGCACAGCCTGGGCGTCGGCATCACGCTGTTCCAGTTCTGAGCCGCGGGCTCAGGCCGGCAGCGTCACGCGCTGGTGCCGGCGCAGGAAGTCCAGCGTCGCCAGCGCCGCGTCGGTGGTGAACTCCTCGCCGCGCAGCAGCTCGACCACCTCGTCCAGCGGCAGCAGGCGGTGTTCCATCACCTCGCCGTCGGTGGCGCGCGGGCGGAAGTCGCGCGGCAGCTCCAAATCGAAGACGTGCACCACCTCGAGCTGCACCCCTTCGAGGATGTCGCAGTGCAGCTTCACGCGGCCGCAGTGCCGGGCCTGGCGCGCCAGCGGCTCGGGGATGCCGGACTCCTCCCAGCACTCGCGCACCATCGTCTCGTACGGCGTCTGGTCGTGCGGCACGCCGCCGGCGACCAGGTTGTCCAGACGGCCGGGGTCGACCGACTTGGTCAGGGCGCGCCGCGAGATCCACAGGTGGCTGGGGCGGCCGTGCTCGTCGCAGACGTAGCCGTTGAGGTGGGCGCCGAAGGTCAGCGTGCCCCAGAAGCGCGCCGAGGCGCGCTCGATCAGCGCCAGCGGGGCGGCGCCTTCGTCCTCGACGATGGCGTAGGTCTCGTCGCGCCAGGCGCGGATCAGGCCCAGTTCGCGCAGCGCCGCGTTGGTGGCGGCCAGCGCCGCGCTGCGCTGCGCCGGGGTGGCCAGCGCGTCGTCCATGTGCGCGCGGTCGGCCTCGACCTGCAGCCAGGGGGCATGTGCGGCCAGCGCGTCGAGGTGCTCGCGCGCGACGGTGCCGACCGGCTTGCCGGCGATGTGGAAGGGCAGCAGGCGGTCGCGCTGCAGGCGGCGCGCGGCGTGCAGGGCAGGGCAGTCGAAGGGAAGGCTGGACATGCCCTGCAGTGTAGAGGCGACGTCGCGGCCTGCCCGGCTTACAGCTCGTTGGTCAGCCGGTTGCCGTTGTGGCGTTCCGGCAGGGCGACGACGGTGTGGTCGCCGTTGTCCGGCACGATCACCAGCGTGACGTTGGAGCGGCTGGGCAGCGTGATCGGCTCCGAGCGGTAGCGCACGGTCTTGTCGTCGGCCAGCGTGAACTGGATGCGGCAGGCCCCGGAATTCACGACCACCGGGTCGTCCATCGCTGCGTCGCTGTCGTAGCCAAGCCCGCTGACGATCGGGTCCTCGTCGCGCAGGTCGGTGACGCCGGAGGCGGTCACGTAGACGTCCACGGCGCCGAGGCTCGAATCGGCATGGAACACGCGCAGGTGCGAGCGGCCCGACGGGGCCTCGTCGCTGTTCTCCTCGATGAACAGCATCTTGGCCGTGCTGGGACCGTAGGCCAGCGCCGTGGTCCAGGTCCCGGGCTCGAAGTCGTACGTGGCCGAAACCTCGCCCATGGCGTTGGTGTTCACCATGCGGACGGTGCGGCGTCCCTGGTCGAGCGTGCGGATCTGGCTGATCCGGCCGCCGTTCTCCAGTCCCGAGAGCACCCGGGTCGAGCCCAGGTAGACGTTCACCGCACGGTAGTTCAGCGTGCCGTTGACGAAGCGCAGGCGCGGCAGGTCGTCATCGTCGTCGCCGGAGCCGCCGCCGCAGGCGGGCAGCACGGCGGCGCCGGCCAGGCCGAGCGCGGACAGCGTCCACTGGCGGCGGGTGATGCCGCATCGGACACCGGAGCGTTGCTTTTCGGACATTGAAAGGGTTCCTCCCGGTCAGGTCGCCGGGCGCCGCGACGCCCGGTGAGCGTTGCACACGAAAGCGCAGATTGTTGCCGAGCCGCGCATGTCGTGTGCGCCGTTTCGGTAACGGAGACGACCGCCTGTCTGCCGCACGCGACAGCGCGCGGCACGGCATGCCGGCCCGGGCCGCGCGAGCGGTGCTCCCTGGATGGAAGGAGGGGGCTACAGCCCCACCGCCGAACACGAGAACATGCTGCCGATGGCCAGGGGCTTGACCAGGTCGCGCACGTGCTTGCCGTCGTCCGGCCACAGGCCGGGGATCACCAGCTTCAGCGACCGCGAGTACTGGAGCGACGCGCCGCGGACGTCCCCGGTGGCGCAGTTCACCGCATACATCGCGGGGCTGAGCATCTGCGCCAGGTGCAGCAGCTGCTCGGTGGGGGCGTCCGGTGCGTCCCAGGCGGGATGCGGGGCGGCCTCCGGGAGGTGGCGCAGCTGCACCCAGCCGACGCCCTGGCCGTCCCGGGTCTTCCGGATCGAGCGCACCGGGACCGAGAGCACCTCGCCGTTGCGGAACGAGATCGGGACCGCGAGCGCATACGGTGCTGGCTTGGCGCGATCGCACAGGTCCTGGATCGCCGCGTTCGGTTTGCCCGGCGGGGTCCACCAGGCCTCGACCATCTCGACCGAGGGCGAGGGGCCCGTGGTGGCCTGCTCGGAGGGGTTGCGCGCCAGCAGGGCCGCTTCGGTCGCGGTGCGGGCGAACCGGCCCGCCGCCTGGAGGATGGCGTGCCGGTTCCCGCCGCAGGTCATGAAGATGCGGCGCGCCCCGTACCCGTCGTGACTCGAGAGGGGGGAGGTGACGATCAGCTGGATCACGCCGCCTTCCCGCCACAGCGAGGCCTCGTCGTAGCGCGCGGCGTCGTCGAACAGGGCCGGGAAGGGCTGGAGGTTCACGGGCGCCTGCGTCGCCGCCGCCAGCTCGCTGGCCGACACCCTGCGGTCGTAGGGCTGCAGGTCCTCGAAGCGCATCGGCCGCACGCCCAGCTCGCGTTCGACCCGCTCGGCTTCCTCGGCCGCTTGCCCGCGCTCCTGGGCAACCGGGTCGGCCCCCGCGGGCAAGGCGCAGGCCGCTGCCAGCGCGACCGTCGCCAGGCGTGCGAGCCGGCGTGCCGGCGTCCGGGTGAGCGTGGGAAGCGAAGGGAGCATGCAGGATTTCCTTGAGCAGTGGGTGGGGCGCGAGGATAGCAGCGCCCGGATGGAGGCACTGGCGCGTCGCCTTGCGCATGCAGCCGGCCGGGACGGTCGCGGCGCCGGGCGGTGCGGTCCGGCGAGGTCCGGGGACATCCCTGTGAGGACTAACCCCGAAGCTCGTGTTTCCCCCCGTAGGAAGCGGAAAACGCCATGCCTAGACTGGGCAGCCGTTCCGCATACGGAACGCGTGTCCGACATATCGAACCGCGTGTTCGTCGCACGGAGTCTGATGAGCCAATCGACCGTCACTGCCATGCCTGCCTCGCCGGTGTCGTCGATGCCCTCGGGCGATGCCGGCCGCGACCGGCACCCTCCGGCCGGCCTGGTGCCTGCGGTGGTGCGCGCCTTCGCGGTGCTGGACCTGCTGGCCGGCGAGCGCGAACCCATCGGGCTGTCGCGCATCGCCTCGTCGCTGGCCCTGCCCAAGAGCAGCGTGCACGCCCTGTGCCGCACGATGGCCCAGCTGGGCTACCTGCGCCGCTACGAGGACGGCAGCTACTTCATCGGCGCCCGGGTGCTCGGGCTGGCGCATGCCTTCAGCGCGCACACCCAGGTGGTCGACGAATTCCACCGCATCTGGAGCGAGCTGGGCCAGCGCCCGGAGGAGACCATCATCCTCTCGGTGCTGGACGGCGCGGACATCGTCTACGTCGCCGCGCGGCCCGGCAGCCACCCGCTGGGGCTGGCCTTCCACGTGGGCATGCGCCTGCCCGCGCACCTGGCTGCCACCGGCAAGTCGATGCTGGCCTTCCACGAGCCGGCCGCGGTGCGCGAGCGCCTGCCGGCCCTGCTGCACCCGATGGTGCAGGGACGCCAGCCGGTCCCGATCGACGTCTTCCTGCAGGAGATGGCCGAGACGCGGGCGCGCGGCTACAGCATCGACGACGAGGGGGTGCGCGAAGGCATCTACTGCTACGGCGCGCCGGTGTTCGGCGCGGCCGGCCTGCCGGTGGCCGGCGTCGGGGTGTGCATCCCCAAGGCGCTGCTGCCCTCCAGCGGCGAGCGGCTGCGCGGCGTGGTGATGCGCGTCGCGCGCCAGTTGTCGGAACGCATCGGCGGGCGCGTCGCGCCGGCCGCGTTTCCCGGATCCACGAGCTGACGAGGCTGCAACCCGATGGACATCATCCTCGAGACACGCGCCCTGACGAAGGAGTTCAAGGGCTTCGTCGCGGTCAACAAGGTGGACCTGCAGGTCCGCCGCGGCACGATCCATGCGCTGATCGGCCCGAACGGTGCGGGCAAGACCACCTGCTTCAACCTGCTGACCAAGTTCATCACGCCGACGTCGGGCCAGATCCTGTTCAACGGCACCGACATCACGCACGAGAAGCCGGCGCACATCGCGCGGCGCGGCATCATCCGCTCGTTCCAGATCTCGGCGGTGTTCCCGCACCTGACGGTGCTGGAGAACGTGCGCGTCGCGCTGCAGCGCAAGCTGGGCACCTCGTTCCACTTCTGGAAGCCCGAGCGCTCGCTGTACGGGCTCAACGACCGGGCGATGGAGCTGCTGCGCGAGGTCGACCTGGACCGCTACGCCGACCTCGCCACGCACGAGCTGAGCTACGGGCGCAAGCGCGCGCTCGAGATCGCCACCACGCTGGCGATGGAGCCGGAACTGATGCTGCTGGACGAGCCGACGCAGGGCATGGGCCTGGAGGACGTCGAGCGCGTGCAGCACCTGATCAAGAAGGTGTCGGCCAACCGCACCATCCTGATGGTGGAGCACAACATGAGCGTGGTCTCCAGCATCGCCGACACCATCACCGTGCTGCAACGCGGCGCCAAGCTCGCCGAGGGCCCCTACGCCGAGGTCTCGCGCAACCCGGACGTGATCGAGGCCTACATGGGCAGCGCCAGCACCGAACTGCAAGGAGCGCATTGATGGGCGTCGCCAGCGCATGCACGCACAACCTTCGTGGAGCCGACCGATGAGCGACAAGAAGCGCATGCTCGAAGTCCAGGGCCTGCACGGCTGGTACGGGGAGTCGCACGTGCTGCACGGCGTGGACTTCCACGTCGACGAGGGCGAGGTGGTGACGCTGCTCGGGCGCAACGGCGCCGGGCGCACCAGCACGCTGCGCGCGATCATGGGCCTGATCGGCTCGCGCAAGGGCTCGGTGAAGATCATGGGCCAGGAGTCCATCCAGCTGCCGCCGCACCGCATCGCGCGGCTGGGCGTGGGCTACTGCCCCGAGGAACGCGGCATCTTCTCCAGCCTGTCGGCCGAGGAGAACCTGATGCTGCCGCCGGCGATCGCGCCGGGCGGCATGGGCCTGGACGCGCTGTACCAGATGTTCCCCAACCTCAAGGAGCGCGCCGCCAGCCAGGGCACGCGGCTGTCCGGCGGCGAGCAGCAGATGCTCGCGGTGGCGCGCATCCTGCGCACGGGTGCGCGCCTGCTGCTGCTCGACGAGATCTCCGAGGGCCTGGCCCCGGTGATCGTGCAGAAGCTCGCCGAGGTGGTGCGCACCCTGCGCCAGCAGGGCTACACCATCGTGATGGTGGAGCAGAACTTCCGCTTTGCCGCACCGCTGGCCGACCGCTTCCTGGTGATGGAGCACGGCCGGATCATCCAGTCGTTCACACAGGCCGAGCTGCCCGAGCGCATGCACGACCTGCACGAATACCTCGGCGTCTGACCAGAGGACTTTTCCACCTCCCCAACCAATGAAGGAGACATCGATGACACCCAGGAAACTTGCTGCTGCCTGCACCTTGGCTTGCGCCGCCCTGGCCATGGGCACGCCCGCCCAGGCCCAGATCTCCGGCGATGTCATCCGCATCGGCTTCATCACCGACATGTCCGGCCTGTACGCGGACATCGACGGTCCGGCCGGCGCCGAAGCCATCCGGATGGCGATTGCCGACATCGGTGGCCAGATCGAGGGCAAGAAGATCGAGCTGCTCACCGCCGACCACCAGAACAAGCCCGACGTGGCCGCGGCCAAGGCGCGCGAATGGTTCGACCAGCAGGGCCTGGACCTGCTGATCGGCGGCACCAACTCGGCCACCGGCCTGTCGATGGCCGGCGTGGCGGCCGAGAAGAAGAAGCCCTTCATCGCCATCGGCGCGGGCACCTCGGCGCTGACCAACGAACAGTGCTCGCCCTACACCATCCACTACGCGTATGACACGGTGGCGATGGCCAAGGGAACCGGCAGCGCGGTGGTGAAGGCAGGCGGCAAGAGCTGGTACTTCCTGACCGCCGACTACGCGTTCGGCGCCGCGCTGCAGAACGACACCGCCGCGATCGTGAAGGCCTCGGGTGGCACGGTGGCCGGCTCGGTGCGCCACCCGCTGTCGGCCAGCGACTTCTCGTCCTTCCTGCTGCAGGCCCAGGCCAGCAAGGCGCAGATCCTCGGCCTGGCCAACGCCGGCGGCGACACGATCAACAGCATCAAGGCCGCCAACGAGTTCGGCATCACCAAGTCGATGAAGCTCGCCGGCCTGCTGATGTTCATCAACGACATCCACGCGCTGGGCCTGAAGGCCACGCAGGGCATGTACATGACCGACAGCTGGTACTGGAACCGCGACGACGAGACGCGTGCCTGGAGCCGCAAGTTCTTCGACAAGATCAAGCGCATGCCCTCGTCGATCCAGGCGGCCGACTACTCCGCCGCATGGCAGTACCTGAACATCGTCAAGTCGATCAAGACCGACGACGCGGACAAGGTCATGGCCGAGTTCCGCAAGGTCAAGATCAACGACATGTACGCCAAGGACGGCTACGTGCGCCCGGACGGCCGCATGGTGCACGACATGTACCTGCTGCAGGTGAAGTCGCCCGACAAGTCCAAGGAGCCCTGGGACTACTTCGACGTGGTCTCGGTGATCAAGGGCGAGGACGCCTTCACGACCAAGGCCGAGTCCAAGTGCGCGTTGTGGAAGTGACGGCGCCGCGGTGCGGCGCAGGCCCGCGGGAGGCGGCGCGCGCCGCCCTCCCGGCGGGCCGATGCCCCCTCGGGCGGCCTGAGGCCGCCCCGAGGGCTGCCCCCGGCCCGCTCGCGGCCGGGGCGCGACGGGAGAGGACATGAGCGAGATCTTCGGCATTCCGCTGCAGGCCCTGCTCGGGCAGCTGCTGCTCGGGCTGGTCAACGGATCGTTCTACGCGATGCTGAGCCTCGGGCTGGCGGTGATCTTCGGCCTGCTGGGCATCGTCAACTTCGCCCACGGCGCGCTGTACATGGTCGGCGCCTACGTGGCCTGGCTCGGCCTGGAGAAGCTGGGCATCAACTACTGGCTGTCGCTGCTGGTCGCGCCCATCGTGGTCGGCGCGCTCGGCGTGGTGATCGAGCGAACCATGCTCAAGCAGCTGTACCGGCTCGACCCGCTGTACGGCCTGCTGCTGACCTTCGGCCTGGCGCTGATCCTGGAAGGGATCTTCCGCGACCAGTTCGGCGTCTCGGGACAGTCCTACTCGGTGCCCGAGCAGCTGCAGGGCGCCACCGACCTGGGCTTCATGATCCTGCCCAACTACCGGGCCTGGGTGGTATTCGCGTCGCTGCTGGTGTGCCTGGGCGTGTGGTTCGTGATCGAGAAGACCCGGCTGGGGGCCTACCTGCGTGCCGGCACCGAGAACCCGCAGCTGGTGCAGGCCTTCGGCATCAACGTGCCGATGATGGTCACGCTGACCTACGCCGCAGGGGCCGGCCTGGCAGCGCTGGCGGGCGTGCTGGCGGCGCCGGTGATCCAGATCACGCCGCTGATGGGCTCGAACCTGATCATCGTCGTCTTCGCGGTGGTGGTGATCGGCGGCATGGGCTCGATCCTGGGCTCCATCCTCACGGGCCTGGCGCTGGGGGTGATCGAGGGGTTGACCAAGGTCTTCTACCCCGAGGCGTCGAACATCGTCGTGTTCGTCATCATGGCCATCGTGCTGATGCTGCGGCCGGCCGGTCTGTTCGGCAAGGAGAAGTGAGTTGAACCCGCAGACTTCCCAACGCGTTGCCTGGCTGGTGGTGCTGGCCGTGCTGGTGGCCGCACCGTTCATCGGGCTGTACCCCGTCTTCATGATGAAGGCGCTGTGCTTCGCGATGTTCGCCTGCGCCTTCAACCTGCTGCTGGGCTACACCGGGCTGCTGTCGTTCGGCCACGCGGCCTTCCTCGGCTCGGCCGGCTACGCCACCGGCTGGCTGGTGCGCAGCGCCGGCTGGCCGCCGGAGCTGGGCGTCGTGGCCGGCACCGCGATCGCGGCCCTGCTGGGGCTCGTGGTCGGGCTGGTGGCGATCCGCCGCCAGGGCATCTACTTCGCGATGATCACGCTGGCGATGGCGCAGATGGTCTACTTCATCTGCCTGCAGGCGCCGTTCACCGGCGGCGAGGACGGGCTGCAGGGCGTGCCGCGCGGCAAGCTGTTCGGGCTGCTGCCGCTGCAGAACGACCTGGTGATGTACTTCGTCGTGCTGGCGGTCTTCGTCGCGGTGTTCCTGTTCATCGTGCGCATCGTGCACTCGCCGTACGGGCAGGTGCTCAAGGCGATCCGCGAGAACGAGCCGCGCACGATCTCGCTGGGCTACGACGTCGACCGCTACAAGCTGCTCGCCTTCGTGTTGTCCACCGCCATCGCCGGGCTGGCCGGCTCGCTCAAGACCCTGGTGCTGGGCTTCACGACGCTGTCGGACGTGCACTGGAGCCTGTCGGGCGAGGTGGTGCTGATGACCCTGCTGGGCGGCATGGGCACGTTCGCCGGGCCGGTGGTGGGCGCCTTCACGATCGTGGGCCTGCAGAACTACCTGGCCGACCGGGTCGGCTCCTGGGTCACGGTCATCATCGGCGCGACCTTCGTGGTCTGCGTGCTGGCGTTCCGGCGCGGCATCGTCGGCGAGCTGATCGCCTGGCAGAAGCGCCGCGCCGACCGCAGCGCCCCGTCGTCCTGAAGGCGGGACGGGAGGGCCCCGCGCCCTCCCGCCGCCGTCACGTCTCCTTGTGCCTCAGGCCGCGCGCGCTTCGCTGGCGCCCGCGCGCCAGCGCGCCATCAGCTGCGCCCACTTCTCGCGGGCACGCGCCAGGTGGCGTTCCTTCACGTGGCCGTAGCCGCGGATCTCCTCGGGAATGCGCGCGATCTCCACGGCCAGCGCCAGCCGCCCGGCGTCGAGCCCGGCCAGCAGCTCCTCGATGCAGTCCTTGTACTCGCCGATCAGTGCGCGCTCGGTGCGGCGCTCGGCGGTGCGGCCGAACGGGTCGAACGCGGTGCCGCGCAGGCCCTTGAGCCTGGCCAGCAGGCCGAAGGCCTTGAGCATCCACGGGCCGTAGGGGCGCTTGACCAGCTCGCCGCGCTCGTTGCGGCGTGCCAGCAGCGGCGGCGCAAGGTGGTAGACCAGCTTGTAGTCGCCGTCGAACTGCTGGCGGATCTGCGCGAGGAAGGCCGGGTCGGTGTGCAGGCGCGCGACCTCGTACTCGTCCTTGTAGGCCATCAGCTTGAACAGGTAGCGTGCCACCGTCTCGGTGAGCCGGGTCGAGCCGAGCGGCGCCTCGGCCGCGCGCACCCGCTCGACGAACTCGCGGTACTGCGCGGCGTAGGCGGCGTTCTGGTAGCCGGTCAGGTACTCGACGCGGCGGGCGACGATCTCGTCCAGCGTCTGCGCCGGCTTGCGCACGAACTGCACCACCTGGCCCTGGGGCCTGGCCAGCGCCTCGACCTCGGCCGGGTCGTGCGCGACGCGCCGGCCCCATTCGAAGGCGGCCTTGTTGTTCTCGACCTGCACGCCGTTGAGCTCGATCGCGCGCAGCAGCGCGGCGCGAGTCAGCGGCACCCAGCCCTTCTGCCAGGCGTAGCCCAGCATCATCGGGTTGGCGTAGATCGAGTCGCCCAGCAGGCGTACCGACAGCTGCTCGGCGTCGAAGCGGCCGATGCGGTCCGCGCCGACGGTGCGCTCCAGCAGCGCCTCGCAGCTGCCGGCCGGGAACTGCCAGTCGGGGTTGTGGACGAAGGCGGCGGTGGGCGTGCCGTGCGCGTTGAGCGCGATGCGGGTGCGGCCTTCGAGCATGGTCGCGAGCGTCGTCTTGCTCGCGGTGACGATGGGGTCGCAGCCGATCACGAGGTCGGCCTCGCCGGTGCCCACGCGCGTGGTGCGGATCACCTCGGCACGCTCGGCGATCTGGATGTGGCTCCAGGTGCTGCCGCCTTTCTGCGCCAGGCCGGCCGCGTCCTGCGTGACGATGCCCTTGCCCTCGATGTGCGCGGCCATGCCGAGCAGCTGGCCGATCGTGATGACGCCGGTGCCGCCGATGCCGGCGACGACGATGCCGTAGGGCTGTTCGGCGCCGGGCAGCACCGGCTCGGGCAGCGCCGGCAGGCGGAACGGGTCGGGCCGTTCGCTGGCGGCCTTCTTCGCGGTGCGCAGTTCACCCCCCTCGACGGTCACGAAGCTCGGGCAGAAGCCCTTCACGCAGGAATAGTCCTTGTTGCAGGTGCTCTGGTTGATGCGGCGCTTGCGGCCGAACTCGGTCTCGACCGGCTCCACGCTCAGGCAGTTGCTCTGCACCGAGCAGTCGCCGCAGCCTTCGCAGACCAGCTCGTTGATCACCACCCGCTTGGCCGGGTCGACCAGGGTGCCGCGCTTGCGGCGGCGGCGCTTCTCGGTGGCGCAGGTCTGGTCGTAGATGATCGCGGTGGTGCCGGGGATCTCGCGGAACTCGCGCTGGATGCGGTCCAGCTCGTCGCGGTGGTGCACCGTCACGCCGGGCGCGAGCGCCACGCCGCGGTACTTGTCGGGGTCGTCGCTGACGATCACCAGCTTCGCGACGCCCTCGGCCACCAGGCTCTGCATGATCTGCAGCACCGAATGGCCCTCGGGGCGCTCGCCGACCTTCTGCCCGCCGGTCATCGCCACCGCGTCGTTGTAGAGGATCTTGTAGGTGATGTTGACGCCCGCGGCGATGCTCTGGCGGATCGCCAGCAGCCCGCTGTGGAAGTACGTGCCGTCGCCCAGGTTGGCGAAGATGTGCTTTTCGTGGGTGAACGGCGCCTGGCCGACCCAGGGCACGCCTTCGCCCCCCATCTGCGTGAAGGTGCTGGTGCTGCGGTCCATCCACACCGTCATGTAGTGGCAGCCGATGCCGGCCACCGCGCGCGAGCCTTCGGGCACGCGGGTGCTGGTGTTGTGCGGGCAGCCGCTGCAGAACCAGGGGACGCGGTCGGCCTCGACCTTGAGCGTCTGCTCGCTGCGCTCCTTGGCCTCGATGATCGCCAGTCGTGCGGCGATGCGCCCGCGCAGGTCGCTGCCCAGCTGCTGCATGATGCCCAGCTTGTCCAGCCGCTGCGCGATGGCCTTGGCGATCAGCGTCGGGTTCAGGTCGGCATGGGCGCGCAGCAGCCAGTTCGACGCCGGGTTGGGGTGCGACCATTCGCCGCCGGAGTAGTCGCCCTCGGGCTCGTTGAACTTGCCCAGCACGTTGGGGCGTACGTCCTCGCGCCAGTTGTAGAGTTCCTCCTTGAGCTGGTACTCGATCATCTGGCGCTTTTCCTCGACGACCAGGATCTCCTGCAGGCCGGTGGCGAACTCGCGCGTGATGCTCGCCTCCAGCGGCCACACGACGCTCACCTTGTGCAGGCGGATGCCGATGCGGCGGCAGGTCTCGTCGTCCAGCCCCAGGTCGTGCAGTGCCTGGCGGGTGTCGTTGTAGGCCTTGCCGCTGGCGATCAGGCCGAAGCGGTCATCGGGCCCGCTGATGACGTTGTGGTTGAGCCGGTTCGCGCGCACGTAGGCAAGCGCCGCGTACCACTTGTAGTTCATCAGCCGCGCTTCCTGCTCCAGCGGCGGGTCGGGCCAGCGGATGTGCAGGCCGCCGGGCGGCATCTCGAAGTCCTCGGGCAGCGCGACGTGCACCCGGTCGGGGTCGACCCAGACGCTGGACGAGGACTCGACGATCTCCTGGATCGTCTTCATCGCGGTCCACACGCCGGCGAAGCGGCTCATCGCGAAGGCGTGCAGGCCCAGGTCCAGGATCTCCTGCACGTTGGCGGGGAAGAACACCGGGAAGCCCACCGCCTTGAACACGTGGTCGCTCTGGTGCGCGGCGGTGGAACTCTTGGCGACATGGTCGTCGCCGGCCAGCGCGATCACGCCGCCGTGCCGGGCGGTGCCGGCCATGTTGGCGTGCTTGAAGACATCCAGGCAGCGGTCCACGCCGGGGCCCTTGCCGTACCAGATGCCGAACACGCCGTCGTACTTCTTGTGCTCCGGGTACAGGTCCAGCTGCTGCGTGCCCCACACCGCGGTGGCGCCCAGCTCCTCGTTGACGCCGGGCTGGAACACGATGTGGTGGGCCTCGAGGTGCTTCTTGGCCTGCCACAGCGCCTGGTCGTAGCCGCCCAGCGGCGAGCCGCGGTAGCCGCTGATGAAGCCGGCGGTGTTGAGGCCGGCCAGCGCGTCGCGCTGGCGTTGCAGCATCGGCAGGCGTACCAGCGCCTGCACGCCGCTCATGAACACGCGGCCGCGATCGAGCGCGTACTTGTCGTCCAGGGAGACGGTTTCCAGGGCGCGGCGAATCGACTCGGGAAGGGGGGCATTCATCGTGGACAACTCCTTGTGGGGGGCTGATGCCACAGGCGCGCTTGTGACGCGCCGGCGGGCCGACACCTGTTCCGACAGTGTAGGAAGTCGGGGCCGACAAGTCTTTCCTATGTGTGCCTCCGGAAGGGGATTGAGGGAAACGAATCACTCACGGGTAGGCGGATATCGAAATGTTTGTTCTCTTTTTGTGCGATATAAGGGAAAACCCTCATCATGCGCCGGCGCTGCTGCGGCGGTCTGCAGGCCCTGCAGGTCCCGCATCCGGTCCTCGCGCCTGAACGCGCCGGGGGCCGTGCCCATCTCGCGGGTGAAGGCGCGCGAGAAGGTCGATTCCGACTCGTAGCCCACCTCGGCGGCGATGCGCGCGATCGGCTGCGACGACTCACGCAAGCGCCGTGCCGCGACGCACATGCGCCAGCGCGTCAGGTAGGTCATCGGCGGCATGCCCAGCACGCGGGTGAAGCGGTCGGCGAAGGCCGAGCGCGACAGCAAGGCTTCGCGTGCCAGCGACTCGGTGGTCCAGGGATGGGCGACGCGCGCGTGCAGGGCAGCCAGTGCCCGTGCCAGCGGGGGATCCCGCAGCGCGGCCAGCCAGCCGCGCTCCTGCGCCGGCAGCCGCTCGACGTGGCTGCGCACCGCCTCGACGAACAGCAGCTCCGACAGCCGGCCGATCACCGCCTGTGCGCCCGGGCGCAGGCTGGCCCGTTCCTGCGAGGCATAACGGAACGAGCTGGCCACCCAGTCGGCGCAGGGGCGGCCGGCCATCGGCTCCACCATCAGCGGCGGCAGCATCGCAAGCTGCGGGTGGTGGACGACGGGCGTGGCCAGGTAGCCGCACACCAGGCGCGTCAGCACCTCGGGGCCGTCGCCGTGGTCGATGCGTGCCATGGCCTGCGCGTCGGCCTGCTCGATCAGCGCGTCGGCCGACACCGGCGGCAGGCGCAGGTCGCTGGCGAGCAGGTGCGGGTCGTTGCCGGGCAGCAGCACCAGGTCGCCGGTGCGGGCCGTGCATCGCTGCCCGTCCGGCAGCGCCACCTCCATCTTGCCGTCCAGCACGAAATGGAAGGCCACGAGGCCGCCCGGGGCGGCCAGGTCCGGACCGCAGTCCTCGGCCGTGAGGCGGGAGGTGACGCACCAGGGCTGGCGAAAGCACGCCTCGAGGAACACGCCGCCGGCGAAATGCAGCACGCGCAGCAGGTCGGACAGTGCATCCATGCGGCCCTCCCGGAAACCGGCTCCGGCGTCCGGGCACAACCGCGCGGCGTCGCGGCCATGGTCCGTCCGGACCCCGGTGCCTACAGTGGGCGCCATCGTTCAACCCCACTGGCAAGAGGAAGGAGCACACGATGGCACCACTGAAGGATTCTGCGGGTCATGCCCTGACGGGCGCAACCGGCGTGGCCCTGGACGCGTTCGAGCACGCCGGCCACCAGCTGCGCTGCTTCATCGGCGACCCGGTCGCGACCATCGACCGCGCGATCGAGGCCGCGCCCGGGATGACCATGGCCCACGCGCTGAAAGCCTGGCTGTACCTGCTGGGCACCGAGCCGGACGGCCTGCCGGTGGCGCGCGCCTGCATCGAACAGGGCGAACGCTGCGGCGGCGACGTCCGCGAGCGCGCGCACCTGCTGGCCGCGCGCCGGCTGTACGAAGGCCGCTGGCGCGAGGCCGGCCGCATCCTGGAAGACCTGAGCGCCCGGTACCCGCGCGACGCGCTGGCCCTGCAGGCCGGGCACCAGATCGACTTCTTCACCGGCGACAGCCGCATGCTGCGCGACCGCATCGCGCGGGTGCTGCCGGCCTGGAGCGAGCCGCTGCCGGGCTACCACGCGGTGCTCGGCATGTACGCCTTCGGGCTGGAGGAGTGCGGCGAGTACGACGCCGCCGAGGCTTGCGGCCGGCGCAGCGTCGCGCTGGAGCGCCGCGACGGCTGGGGCTGGCACGCGGTGGCGCATGTCTGCGAGATGCGCAACCGCGCCGACGAGGGCATCGCCTGGCTGACGCAGGACTGCGCGGCCTGGTCCGAGGACAGCTTCTTCGCGGTGCACAACTGGTGGCACCTGGCGCTGTTCCACCTCGACCGCGGCGACACCGACCAGGTGCTTGCGCTGTACGACGGCGCGGTGCGCGGCGGGCAGTCGGGCGTGGTGCTGGACATGATCGACGCGAGCGCGCTGCTGTGGCGGCTGGCGCTGCTGGGCACGGACGTCGGCGACCGCTGGCAGGCCCTCGCCGACCGTTGGGCCCCGCTGGCCACCGCAGGCAACTACGCGTTCAACGACTGGCATGCGCTGATGGCCTTCATCGGTGCCGGCCGCCGGGACGCGCAGCAGGCGGTGCTGGAGTCGCTGCGCCGCCAGGCCGCCGGCGGGGCCGGGGACATCGCCCGGTTCGCCCGCGAGGTGGGGCTGCCCGCGGCCGAGGCCATGCTGGCCTTCGGCCAGGGGCGCTACCGCGACGCGGTGCGGCTGCTGCGCGGCATCCGCCACGAGGCGAACCGCTTCGGCGGCAGCCACGCGCAGCGCGACCTGATCGACCTGACGCTGCTGGAAGCCGCGGTGCGTGCCGGCGACGGCCCGCTGGCCATGGCGCTGGCCCAGGAGCGCCTGGCGCGCCGCCCGCACGGGCAGCTGCCGCGCCGGCTGCTCGAGCGCGCCACCCAGGCCGCGCGCGGCTGCCGGGTGCCGGCCGCGGCCTGAGGGGGACGCCGGTGTGGCCGCGGGCAGGGCGTTCGGGAATAATGACTCGCCCTGCGCCGACCGCGAGCCACGCATGACCACCCGGACCGCCGCCCACTCCCGTCCCGACGCCGATGAGCCGGCGCCTGCCGGCCGTGCCGCGCGCGAAGGCCTGGACCGCTACGACATCGCCATCCTGGCCGAGCTCCAGCGCGACGCCCGCCTGTCCAACGCGGAGCTCGCCGCGCGCATCGGGCTGTCGCCGACGCCGTGCTGGCGGCGCGTCAAGTGGCTGGAGGAGCAGGGCTACATCAAGGGCTACCGCGCCGAGATCGACCGACACAAGATCGGCCTGGGCGTGCTGGCCTTCGTGCGAGTCGACGCCGAGCGCAACAACGCGCAGGCCACGCGCGAGCTGGAAGACGCGATCCGCGCGCTGCCCGAGGTGATCTCCTGCCACTACATCTCGGGCGAGGGGACCTTCGAGCTGCAGGTCATGGCCACCGACCTGGAGGCCTATTCGCGCTGGGCCATGGACATGCTGTTCAAGCTGCCCAACGTGAAGGACCTGCACACCAGCTTTTCGCTTGGCGAGGTCAAGGCCGGCGGCGCGCTGCCGCTGGGCCACCTGCTGCCGGGCCACGGCGGCCGCTGACGCTCGGACGGCGGGCATGCGGCTTGCCCTTTGTGGCGGCGGGCGTCCTGCCCGCGCCGCACCGAGGAGCCCGCATGATGGACCACCGGATCAGCCGCGAACGCGGCCCGCACACCCGCAAGAAGCACCCCGGCAAGTCGCCGCGCAAGGGCGGCAGCTGATGGGGGCGCCGTGGCCTCACTTCACCGTGTAGCCGCGGCCTTCCAGGCAGGCGACCAGCGCGCGCCGGTAGTTGCCGCGCAGGATCTCGTCGCCTTCCGGACCCTGGCCCAGCGGGGCCAGCGTCGGGTCGAAGCCGGCGCGGTCCACCGCCCAGGCATGGCATTCGTACTCGTCGTTGCCTTGCTGCTCGGGGGGCTGGCCGCGCGCCGGGTAGACCATCGGCGGTTCGTAGTAGGCCGCGACGGCCTCGTCTTCCGGCACCTCCACCACTTGGTAACCGCCGCCTGCGACCGGCGCGTAATAGATGCCGTTGACCTCGTAGTAGACGTGCGGGCCGACGCGCACCAGCGTGTAGCTGCCCGGCAGCGCCTGCACGTAGACGCCGGGAGGCGGCTGCACGACCACGTAGCCGGTGGAAGCGGGCTGGTACCAGTAGCCGTTGTCGAACCAATAGCGCTGCCCGAAATGCAGCGACACGAAGGCGCTCGGTCCCAGCGTGTGCACGTGATGGCCCGGCCGGTAACGCGGCGGGTGATGGCGGTGCACCGGAGGGCGCGGCTTGGGCGGGTCCCAGCGGCGGTCGTCATGCCAGCGCTGCGGCGGTCGGGCACTGGACGGGCGGCGGTCGTCGGGCTTCCAGTGCGGGGGCAGGCCGTCCTCGCGTGGCCGCGGCGGGCGGTGCACGTCGGGGGCGGGACGTTCGCGCGGCGCGCGCAGCCGGGGCGGGTCGGCCGGACGCGGCGGGCGCTCGCGGCCGTCGCGCGGCGGCGCGGGCTGGCGTTGCCGCGCCTCCTGCTTCATGCGGCCGATCGACTCGCGCCCGCCCGGCGGCTCCGCATGGACGGCCAGCGTCGCCGCGGCCAGCGCGGCAGCCAGCGCCAGCGGGGCGCAGCGCCAGCCGATGTTCCAGTTCATCCCCATCGTGTCGCTCCCAGGGTGTCAGCCGACGGTGTAGCCGCGGCCGGTCATGCAGGCCGACATCGCGCGGCGAAAGTCGTGCCAGGGTCCGGCGCGGCCGCGGTCGCGAGCTGCCGCCTGCGCCTGCCATTGTTCCGCGCGGGCCTGGTCCGAGGACGCGCCGATCAGCGCACCGAGGATCAGCCCCGCCACCGCGCCTTCGCCGGCGTGGTGCGGCGAGGCGACCATCGCGCCGATCGCTGCGCCGGTGGCTGCGCCGATCGCGGTGTCGCGCCCCGGGGCCGGGTCGGGGTCGGGGGCGGACCGCACGCTGCGCAGCGGCGTCATGCCCGGGTCGCTGCGCGTCTGGCGGGCGGCCCATTGATAGCACTCGTAGCGGTCGCGATCCTGCCGGCGTTCGCTTTGCCCGTGCTGGGGGTAGAAGTACATCGGCTGTGCGGCCGGGCGCGCGTGGCGCGCCGGCGGCGGATGCGAGGGCGTCGCGGCGCAGGCGGCCAGCAAGGCGGCCAGGCCCAGCGCGCCCCAGCGGGCCACGGGCGACGTGGAGATCCTCTCGGCGGGCGTGCGGGCGCCCGAAGTCACGCGCAACGGCAGGGTCTTCATGCCCGCATCGTCCTGCGGTTCTGCTTCGCCGATGCGTCCGGCACGTGAAGCTGTGTAAAGCTGGTCCCCGGCGTCGCTGCGCGACGGCGCCACACTCGCTAGAGTGGCAGGCAGGGCCGCCGGTGCCGGCCGTCGCAGGAGTTTGCAATGGATGTCACACGTCGTCGCTGTCTGTCCCTGGTGGTGCTGGCCACCGGGGCCCCCGCAGCGCTGGCGCAGCCGGGCCTGCCGCAGCGCAACCTGCGCATCGAGTGGCGCCAGGGCGACGAGGCGGCGCTGGCGCGCCAGGGCACGGCCGCGGGCGGCTCGGTGGTGGTGTCCAGCTCGCGCGGCGTGCACGGCGGCGTGACGGTGCAGGCCACGCGCCGCGAGAGCGTTTCCTCCGGCGGGCTGTCGCAGCAGGTGCTGGTGCTCAACGGCGGGCGCGCCAGCGTGCGGCTGGCGCGCACCGAGCCGCTGCAGTGGTACGAGGTGGCCTGGAACGCGCGCGACGGCGCGACGCTGGTGCCGACCACCGTGCTGCTGGAGGCCGGCCGCGGCTTCACGGTGCAGCCGCGCTGGCCGGGCGGCGCGGCTCCGGTGACGCTGGAGATCGCCGCCGAGACCGGGCCGCTGCCGGCCGACCGGCACGGCGCGATGCCGCCTGCGGCGCGCGAGGACGGAACGCTGCTGACCACGCTGCAGGTGCCGCTGGGCGAATGGGTGACGGTCGCGAGCACGGCCGATGCGCAGCAGGTGCGCGAGCGCCGTGGCTGGTCCAGCGTCGAGGCACGGTCAGCCGGGCGCTCGGTGCTGCAGGTGCGCGTCAGCCTGCCCTGAGCGGCGCCGCGCTCACGAGCGCGGCCACAGCACCCACATGCGCAGCGGCTGCTTCATGCGGCCGGCGTATTCCTCCGCGCCTTCGGTCCAGCCCCAGAAGTAGTCGGCGCGCACCGCGCCGACGATCGCGCCACCCGTGTCCTGCGCCATCACCAGGCGCCGCAGCGGGCGCGGCTGCGGCACCGGGGCGGGCGTGGGCTCGGTGGTGTCGATCCACACCGGCGTGCCGTAGGGGATGGATTCGCGGTCGACCGCGATCGAGCGCCCCGGCGTCAGCGGCACGCCCTGCGCCCCCAGCGGGCCCACCGCCGGGTCGGGCAGCGGTTCCTCGCGAAAGAACACGTAGCGCGGGTTGACGCGCAGCATCTCCTGCACGCGTCCCGGGTTCGCGCGCGCCCAGGCCTTGATGGCCGGCCAGGACGCCTGGTCCAGGGAGAATGCGCCCTGGTCGACCAGCCAGCGGCCGACCGAACGGTAGGGGTGGTCGTTGTGGCCGGCGAAGGCCGCGCGCACCAGGCGCTGGCTGCCGTCGGGCTCGGTCACCAGCAGCCGGCCCGACCCCTGGATGTGCAGCACCAGGGCGTCCAGCGGGTCGGCCACGTAGGCCAGTTCGCGGCCCTTGAGCGCGGCGCGCGCGGCCGGCAGGGTCTCGAGCTGGGCGCGCGACCAGTAGGGCTTGCGCTTGCCGAAGTCCGCCGGCGGGCGGTACAGCGGCACGCGGAAGGTGGCGTCCGGCTGCCGGCGTGCCTCGATCAGCGGTTCGAAGTAGCCGGTGATCAGGCCTTCGGCGCTGCCGTCGTGCGCCTCGACGCGGTAAGGTTGCAGGCGCCGCTGCAGCCAGGTGCGCACCGTGGTTTCGTCGGGTTCGGGGATCGCCGCGGCCTCGGCGCACAGGCGTTCCCAGCCGGGGGCGGGCTTCAGGCAGCTGCGCAGCAGCGCGGGCCAGGCCAGCGCGAGCTGGTCCTCGCCCCAGCCGGGCAGGGCGTCCCAGCCGACCGGCACCCAGCGCGAGCGCGGCTGCTCGATCACCCGCGCCGCGGTCGCCGGCGGGGGCTCGGACGGGGTGGCCGCCGGACCTGGCGCAGGCGGCTGGCCGGCGCAAGCGACCAAGGTTCCTAGAATGAGCGCCCGTCCCGCGCGGGACAGGCGTTGCAGGCTACGCAAAGGAAAGGACATGTGGTTGATTCTGCTGGAGGCGCTGGCCGCCCTCCTGATCCTGATCTTCATCGTCTGGTGGACCATGTTCTCCGGCCGCAAGGACCGCAAGCCCACCGACGCCCCGTCGCAGGACGACGGGACGCCCCGCCCTTGAGCCGGCTGCGCGGGCGAAAGTTCACGCCCGCTCATGCCGCCTGCGGCCTGGGCGTGCCGACCGGCCACAGGAAGCTGAACGGCTGGCGGCGCAGGCGACGGCGCACCGCGGCGTAGACGCGGGCGCGGTCCTTGAGGCGGATGTTGCGCGAGCGCAGCGCGAGCCGGAACGCGAGCACGAAGCTCACCGTCACGTTGAGCACCCCGGTCAGCGCGATGCCGGCCACGGCGAGCCAGAACCCGGGCGTGGACACCAGCTCCCAGCCCAGCGCGCCGAGTGCGGCCCCCAGCTGGCCGCTGGCCAGGGTCACGTGGCGCACGTCGAAGTGGATGCCGAAGAACGCCGCCACCGCCGGCACCAGCCCCAGCATGAAGCCGAGCGAGATGTTGCCGGCAAAGCCCGAGACGTTGGCCTGCAGGTAGGCCGACCAGCGCTGCGCGCGGGCCTCGCCCAGGCGCGCCAGGATGCGCGGGTTCCAGCGCAGCGCGCTGCCCAGGCGGTGCAGCACGAACCAGTTCTCGGCCCAGCCGGCGACGATGCTGGAGGCAAACAGCAGCACCCCGGTGGCCGCGGCGTACAGCGGCGTCCAGCCGAGCAGGCTGAGCGAGGCGACCGTGTATTCGGCCTTCCCGACGCCGACCAGCGGCGCGCCGAAGGCGGCCTGCCAGGCCAGCTGCACCAGCAGCACGCAGGGCAGCACCACCGCGACGTTGCCGAGGATGCCGGCCACCTGGCTGCGGATCAGGTGCGCGACCTCGTCGACGAAGCGCTCCACCGCCTCGTCGGAGGCCACGTCGTGCAGCTTGGCGGCCATCGCCGGGGCCGTCATCGCCGGCTGCTTGGTCGCCAGCGTGAAATGCGCGAGCTGGATCGCGACGAAGCTGACCGCATAGTTCAGCCCGGCGGCGAAGCCGGTGAAGAACGGCGACAGCCCGAGGCTGGTCAGCATGAACTTGACGAACACCGTGATCGCGGTCAGCGCCCCGCCGCCGGCGGCACGCCAGACCATCTGCAGGTACTCGGCGCGGTTGCGGGTGATGTAGTGCTCGCCGGTCTCGGCGCTGCGCTCGACCATCTTGCGCGCCAGCAGGGAGTAGTTGCGCGCCAGCAGCGCGCGCACGCTGCGCCGGCCCTGCGCGGTGTCGGCGAACTGCACCATCAGCTCGCGCACCGCGCGTGCCGGCTCGCGGCTGAGCAGGCAGTCCAGCAGCAGCCGGATGCGTGTCAGGCGCGCCTGCAGCTGCTGCAGCGAGAACACGATGTCGACCGAGACCCCGTATTCCTCCAGGTGGTCGTAGACCGTACGGGCGTCGCGCCGGCAGGCGTCGAGCAGGGCGTGGGCATGGCCCAGCGCCGGCGCGAGCCGGGCGGGCTGCGGCGGATCGGCCTCCAGCAGCGTGCGCAGGTCCTCGAAGGCGCGCGCCAGCTGGCGGAACGACGACAGCGAGCGCGCCGGCTCGGACATGCGGGTGCGGATCTCGGCGGAGAAGGCGGTGGCGCGCACCTGGCTGACGCAGAACATCATCGCGTCCAGCAGCGCCGAGCGCCAGCGCGCCGCCGCCTGGGGATGGCGCGAGCTGGCCACCGCTTCGCGCAGCAGCGCGGCGATGCGTTGCAGGGTCGCATCGTCGATCGCCTCCAGCCAGTGCCGGTCGCCGGCGTCCGAGAACACCAGCTGGAAGAACTCGGCCAGGTCGTGCGTCTCGGCGGTGCCGGGCAGCAGCTTGCGCTGGATGCGCTCGGCCAGCTCGCTGAAGAAGGCCATGCGCTGCGCGAAGCCGAAGTCGGCCAGCAGCAGCGTGGCATCCATGTCCTCCAGCGTGCGCGCGAGCAGCTCGATCACCTGCGCGCGGTACTCCGGCTGGCGGTCCAGCACGTTGAGCAGGTGGCGCAGGCGCAGCACCGGCAGCGGCGTGCCGGCCGTGGATTCGGCCGCCTCGACACCCTCCTTGCGCAGCGGCGCGTGACGCAGCCATTCGGCCAGGCGCACCCACCACAGGTTGCGCTCGGCCAGCTCGGCGCGCGGTCTGAGGACCGACAGCAGGGCACTGAGGTCCCACGCCGCCGGGACCAGGGCCGAGCGGAGCCAGCGCATCAATGCAGCCCGCTGCGCTGCACGGCCAGCGAGAAGGCCGGCACCACCGCTTCGAAGCGCTCGCCGTCCTCGGCGACGCAGAAGTAGCTGCCGCTCATCGTGCCGCGCGGCGTGGCGATGCGGGTCCAGCTGGTGTACTCGAAGCCTTCGCCGGGCCGCAGGAAGGGCTGCTGGCCGACCACGCCCAGGCCCTTGACTTCCTCCACCTTGCCGTTGGCATCGGTGATCACCCAGTGGCGCGAGATCAGCTGCGCGGCCACGTCGCCGGTGTTCTCGATCGTGACGGTGTAGGCGAAGGCGTAGATGCCCCGCGCCGGGTCCGACTGTTCCGGCAGGTGCTGCGGCTCGACGCTGCAGGTGAATTCGTAGGTGCTCATGGACGTGCTGTTGTTGGCGAGCGGCGTTTTCCGGTGGCGATGGTAGCAAGGCGTCTCTTCCTACAATGGCGGATCGCCTTTGGACTGCCCGTCATGACCACCTACCGCATCGCCCCCAGCATCCTCTCGGCCGACTTCGCCCGCCTGGGCGAGGAGGTCCGCAACGTGATCGACGCCGGGGCAGACTGGATCCACTTCGACGTGATGGACAACCATTACGTCCCCAACCTGACCTTCGGCCCGATGATCTGCGAGGCGCTGCGCCCGCATGCGCGCCGGGCCGACGGCACGCCGGTGCCGATCGACGTGCACCTGATGGTGCAGCCGGTCGACGCGCTGGCCCAGGCCTTCGCCAAGGCCGGCGCCGACCTGATCAGCTTCCACCCGGACGCCAGCACCCACGTCGACCGCACGCTGCAGCTGATCAAGGCCGAGGGCTGCCAGGCCGGGCTGGTGTTCAACCCGGCCGCGCCGGTCGACATCCTCGAATGGGTGATCGACAAGGTCGACCTGGTGCTGATCATGAGCGTCAACCCCGGCTTCGGCGGGCAGAGCTTCATCCCGAGCGCGCTGAAGAAGATCGAGCGCGTGCGCAAGCTGATCGACGCCAGCGGCCGCGACATCCGCCTGGAGGTCGACGGCGGCATCAAGGTCGACAACATCCGCCAGGTGGCCGACGCCGGCGCCGACACCTTCGTGGCCGGCAGCGCGATCTTCGGCAAGCCCGACTACAAGGCGGTGATCGGCGCGATGCGCGAGCGGCTCGCGGCATGAGGCTGCCGGCCGGACTGCAGGCGGTCATCCTCGACCTCGACGGCACGCTGGTCGACACCGCCGGCGACTTCGTCGTCGCGCTCAACCTGATGCTGCACGACCTGGGCCTGCCCGCGATCGACCACGGCTTCGTCGCGCGCACGGTGGGCAAGGGCTCGGAGCACCTGATCCGCCAGACGCTTGCGCAAAGCCAGGACGAGGCCGGCGTCGCGCGCCTGTACGACCAGGCCTGGGCGCGCTACCAGCACCATTACCTCGCGATCAACGGCGAACATGCTGCGGTCTACCCGGGCGTGGCCGAGGGGTTGGCGCGGCTGGCGGCGCTCGGGCTGCCGCTGGCCTGCCTGACCAACAAGCCGACCGCCTTCGCGCGGCCGCTGCTGGAGCGCAAGGGGCTGGTCGGCCACTTCCGGCACGTGTTCGGCGGCGACGCGTTCGAGCGCAAGAAGCCCGATCCGCTGCCGCTGCTCAAGGCCTGCGAGGCGCTGGGCAGCGTGCCGGCACGCACGCTGATGGTGGGCGACTCGCTCAACGACGCACAGGCCGCGCGTGCGGCCGGCTGCCCGGTGGTGCTGGTGACCTACGGCTACAACCACGGCCGCCCGGTGCACGAGGTGCCGGCCGACGGCTACGTCGACCGGCTCGACCAGCTGCAGCCGGCGGGCTGATCAGCCCTCGTGCGCGCTCGCCGAGGGGCGTGCCTTGCCGAGCAGGGCCTCCTTCAGCGCGGCGTCGGCCGGGTGCGCGCCGAGCCAGATCTTCAGCAGCGCGTTGTAGAACTCCGGTTCCTTGATCGGTTCGCCCATCGGCTGGCCGTTGACCAGGATCTGCGTGCCGGTGCCGGGGATCCAGTCGACCTGGAACGATTCGCCTGCGGCCAGCTTCTTCTTCGCGGCGAAGATCTCGCCCAGGCGGATCGTGCCGGGGATGGACTTGACGAAGTCCTCGCGCGAGGCGTTCTGCTCGATGCCGCGGGTGAACAGCTTGCCCAGTTCGTTGGCGTCGATCTCGCGCAGCATCACGATGTGCATGCGGCGCGGCCCGGCGGCGCGGAACACCGCCTCGGGCGTGGCCGCCTTCTGCGTCAGGTACAGCCCGGCGGCGTAGACCTTGAAGATGGCCTTGTAGCGCACGCCGGCGCCGTTGAGCTGCAAGGTGGCGCCGTGCAACTGGATCTGCGGGTCGTAGCGCACGCCCGCGGTGTCGGGGGACTGCGCCCGGGCCGGGCCGATGACGGCCAGCAGGAACGCCGTGGCGCAGAGCCATGTACGCAGCATGGAGGCCTCCTCGAGTGATGTTGCGGTGTCGCCAGTGTTGGCGGCCGGGCCCGGGGCGTCCATCGGTAAAAACGCACGACCGTTCGGAAAATTGTCACGCCCGGCCCGGCGGCTTGTCCCCGCCCGGGCCCGGGCGGCGGGTCGATTCCGTCGGCAGGCGCTGCTACACTCCGGGACCATGTTCATCTCGCGCAAACAAACCAAAGGTCCGCACGACCGGGGAGCCTGGCCCTGGCGTCGCCCGCACGCACTGGTTTGATTTGCCGCCGGCCGTGGGCGGTGCCCCTGTGCACGAGCCCCATGCGCCTTCCCGGCACGCCCGGAATCTCCGATTCCTCCCACCGTCTTGACTGCCGCGAGCACCTGCGGGCACCGGCCGCAGGCCTCGCAGGGCTTGGAGGGCCCCACGCGTGATCACCGAACTCGAATTCAAGAGCCTCAGCCAGCAGGGCTACAACCGCATCCCGCTGATGCTCGAGGCATTCGCGGACCTGGAAACCCCGCTGTCGCTGTACCTCAAGCTGGCCCATGCCGAAGGCAACGGCCGCTATTCCTTCCTGCTGGAGTCCGTCGTCGGCGGCGAGCGCTTCGGCCGCTACTCGTTCATCGGCCTGCCGGCGCGCACGCTGCTGCGCGCGCGCGGCTTCGGCGCCGAGGCACGCACCGAGGTCGTCACCGACGGCGAGGTGGTCGAGGTGCACGAGGGCAACCCGCTGGACTTCATCGACGCGTACCAGAAGCGCTTCAAGGTGGCGCTGTCGCCGGGGCTGCCGCGCTTCTGCGGCGGGCTGGCCGGCTACTTCGGCTACGACGCGGTGCGCTACATCGAGAAGAAGCTCGAGTCCACCTGCCCGCCCGACACCATCGGCTGCCCGGACATCCTGCTGCTGCAGTGCGAGGAGCTGGCGGTCATCGACAACCTCTCGGGCAAGCTGTACCTGATCGTCTACGCCGATCCCAAGCAGCCCGAGGCCTATCCGAAGGCCAAGCGGCGCCTGCGCGAGCTCAAGGACAAGCTGCGCTACTCGGTGAGCGCGCCGCAGGTGAAGCCCAGCCAGGGCTTCCATCCCGAGCGTCCGTTCGCCAAGGCCGACTACCTGAAGGCGGTCGAACGCGCCAAGGAGCTGATTGCCGCGGGTGACTTCATGCAGGTGCAGGTGGGCCAGCGCATCAGCAAGCGCTACACCGAGTCGCCGCTGTCGCTGTACCGCGCGCTGCGCTCGCTCAATCCCAGCCCCTACATGTACTACTACGACATGGGCGACCACCATGTCGTGGGCGCCTCTCCCGAGATCCTGGTGCGCCAGGAGCGCCTGGTCGACGGGCAGCAGAAGATCACCATCCGGCCGCTGGCCGGCACGCGTCCGCGCGGGGCCACGCCCGAGCAGGACAAGGCCACCGAGGTGGAGCTGGTCAACGACCCGAAGGAGCGCGCCGAGCACGTGATGCTGATCGACCTGGCGCGCAACGACATCGGCCGCATCGCCAAGACCGGCAGCGTCAAGGTCACCGAGGCGTTCGCGGTCGAGCGCTACAGCCACGTGATGCACATCGTCAGCAACGTCGAGGGCATCCTCCAGGACGGCATGACGGCGATCGACGTGTTCAAGGCCACGTTCCCGGCCGGCACGCTGACCGGTGCGCCCAAGATCCACGCGATGGAGCTGATCGACCAGCTCGAGCCGACCAAGCGCGGGCTGTACGGCGGCGCCTGCGGCTACATCAGCTACGCGGGCGACATGGATCTGGCGATCGCGATCCGCACCGGCATCGTCAAGGACCAGATGCTGCACGTGCAGGCCGCCGCCGGCGTGGTGGCCGACTCCATCCCCGAGATGGAATGGCGCGAGACCGAGGCCAAGGCGCGTGCGCTGCTGCGCGCGGCCGAGCTGGTCGAAGAAGGCCTCGACTGAACCCCGTCGCTCCTGCCTGCCCGGGCGTCCGGGCGGCGCTGGCCTGTCGCGACGCCGGAGTGCGGCAGGCGCACACGTATGCGTCGTTCAATGAACAGCAATCTCGTATGCGTCGTTGAACGGGACGCGGGGATGCGCCGATCATCCGGGCCCTCACCCACTACTGAGAGCACAAGCCATGAAGAGGAGACATGCACTGGCGGTGCTGCTTTCGGCAGGCATCGCTCCGTTGCAGTTCGCCCATGCCGCCCCCGCGGACGCTTCCCCCCTGACCATCGTCGTGCCCTTCGTGCCCGGAGCGGCCACCGACGCCCTGACCCGCCTGATCAGCCAGCAATGGACGAACAAGACCGGGCGCATGGTCATCGTCGAGAACCGGCCGGGCAGCAACGGCATCATCGCTGCCGACGCCGTCAAGCGCGTCGCGCCGGATGGTCGCACGCTGCTGCTGTCGAACTTCGGCAGCAACGCGGTCAACTATTCGCTCTATTCGAAGCTGCCGTACAGCGAGCGTGACTTCACGCCGGTGACGCTGCTGTTCCGCCTGCCCAGCCTGCTGGTGGTGCCCGCGGCCAGTCCCGCGCGCACTGCGCAGGAGCTGGTGGCGCTGGCCAAGCGGTCGCCGCAGGGCCTGCTGTACGGCTCGGCCGGCTCGGGCTCGGGGGCGCACCTGCTCGCCGAGCTGATGAAGTCGATGACCCAGATGCCGGCCACGCACGTGCCGTACCGCGGCGTCGCGCCGGGGGTGGTGGACCTGGTGGCCGGGCGCATCGACTTCATGTTCTCGTCCTACTCGTCGGTGCAGAAGCTGGTCGAGGCCGGCCAGCTGCGCGTGCTGGCCGCGGCCACGTCCAAGCGCCTGCCGGCGCTGCCCAACGTGCCGACGATGAAGGAGGCGGGCCTGAGCGAGCAGATCGTGATGGACCAGTGGTTCGGCCTGTCGGCCCCGGCCAACACGCCGGCCGACGTGGTCGCCGCGCTGCATGCGCAGTTCGCCGAGGTGCTGCGCGACCCGGCCATCGTGCAGCGCATGAACGAGCAGGGTGTCGAGGCCGTCTCGGCCACGCCGGCGGAGTTCGCCGCGC
This sequence comes from Caldimonas thermodepolymerans, assembly GCF_015476235.1. Taxonomy (NCBI): domain Bacteria; kingdom Pseudomonadati; phylum Pseudomonadota; class Betaproteobacteria; order Burkholderiales; family Sphaerotilaceae; genus Caldimonas; species Caldimonas thermodepolymerans. The sequence continues at coordinate 3,406,627 of NZ_CP064338.1, read as the reverse complement.
TGATCAAGGCCGACACCGAACGCCTGGGCCGCCTGGTCAAGGCCGTCGGCGCCAGCGCCGACTGACGACGGCGTGGGCGTCGCGCCCCGGCGGGGTGCGACGCCTTTTCACCGACACGCCGTGGCGGCCCCGTTCGGGGGGCCGCCCCTTCCTTCAGTGCGCCCGGCCGGGACGCGTCGGCCTTCCGCGGCTGCCGCACGTGCCGTGCGCAGCCGGGCTTTTCCTCGGCCAAATCTTTCCCAGTCTAGCGGCGATGGCGGGTGGCGCGTTTGCGCTCGATCGACTTGGTGGCGCATATTTTTGCGGCGTGAAGCCATTGATGCGATCGTCTCATGCGTTTTTGGTTTCCGAATAGCAGGATTAGCGCCTTTGATGCTTGTTGATGACTGACTGTTGCACAGAATGAATAGGTCCCGCGTGACCCGGCGGGCGTCACCCGGATCCGGCGTGGTCCCTGAGCGGCACGACCCGGCTGCAGGCCGGGTGGTGCGTCATGTCCGGTGGACCAGCTGCGCGCGACTTTGAACGGTCCTCGCTGCCCCCAAGGAGGCGGGAGGGCATTCCCGTTGGCAATTAGGAGACCACGATGACCTACCTCGACGAGCGGCGCCAGGAGCGCGCCAAACAGTTCCTGCGCCTGACCGAATGCGCCAAGGGCACCGAGATGGGCACCCTGCTGCGCAAGTTCTGGCATCCGATCGAGCTGTCGGAGAACGTTCCGCTCAACACCGCGATCCCGGTGAAGGTGCTGGGCGAAGAGCTGACGCTGTACCGCGGGGCCAGCGGCGCACTGCACCTGGTCGGCGGCCGCTGCTCGCACCGCCGCACGCTGCTGCACACCGGCTGGGTGGTCGGCGAGGAGATCCGCTGCATCTACCACGGCTGGCAGTTCGACGCGACCGGCGCCTGCACCAACCGTCCGGCCGAAACCGACACCGGCATGCCGCGCACCAAGATCCCCGGCTACCCGGTCAAGGAGTACATGGGCCTGGTGTTCGCCTACCTGGGTGACGACGAGGCGCCTCCGTTCGAGCTGCCGCGCAAGCTGCAGGCCGAGCGCGAAGGCGCGGTGATCGCCAACGGCATGGAGCGCTGGGACAACAACTGGTTCCAGCAGATCGAGAACTCGATGGACGCAGTGCACGTCAGCTTCGTGCACATGGCGCTGACCGTCGGCCCGTTCGGCAAGGCCGTGACCGCCGCGATCCCCGAGCTGTCGTACGAGGAAACCAGCGCGGGCATCCGCCAGACCGCGCGCCGCTCGAACAACAACGTGCGCGTGAGCGACTGGACCTTCCCGAACAACAACCACATCACGGTGCCGGGCCTGACGCCGGAAGACCCGTGGCTGGACACCTTCGTCTGGATGACCCCCAACGACGAGCTGAACACCACGCGCTTCATGATCTACTGCCTGCCGCCCGAGGCGAGCGAGGTCTCGAAGATGCGCTTCCGCCAGTACTTCGCCAAGTACGGCAAGTACGACCCGGCCAAGCACCACGACAAGCTGTTCTCGATGAAGGTCTGGGACAACCCCGAGGACACCTACGTGGGCCTGACTGCCGCGCAGGACTACCTGTCGATCCGCGGCCAGGAACGCCTGACCAAGCGCGAGGACGAGATCCTGGGCCGCTCGGACCTGGGCATCGTCACGCTGCGCAAGATCTTCTGGCGCGAGCTGGACCTGATCCGCGAAGGCAAGCCCACCAAGCAGTGGTCGCGCCTGGAAGAGCCGCTGACGCTGCCGACCCAGCCGGGCGAGGAAGGCCAGGCCAAGGCGGCCTGAGCGCGCCGCCAGCCCGATCCTGTGGCGCAGCGCACGCCGTGCAGCAGGATGCAAGACCCGGCCCCGTGGGCCGGGTCGCCATCGGCACTATGATGGCGGGCAGCACGGGCGCCTCGGGCGCCCGTGCCGTTCTCGACTCCCGAACCCCCCTTTTCGCCGTAGACCATGACTCCCCTGCGCGTGCTGGGCGATCCCAAGCTGGACGCCGACCATGACGAATTTGCCCGGCACATCGATGCCCTGGGCGCGGCGCGCGGCCGCGAGGCCCTGGACGCGCTGCGCGCGCTGCGTGCGCACGTCGCCGAGCATTTCGCGGTCGAGGACGTGGAACTGCGCCAGATGAAGGACGGCAACGCCGCCTGCCACATCGACGAGCACGCCGCAGTGCTGCGCTCGCTGGCCGAGGTCGACGAGATCCTCGAGCAGGCCCCCGAGGCCGAATCTTCCGACGAGTTGAAGGAGGCCCTGGTGGCCGAGCTGATGCGCTGGCTGCCCCACCACGTCGAGGCGATGGACGCCGCGGTGGCGCACTTCCGCGCCAAGCGGCGCCTGGGGGGCGCCCCCGTGGTGCTGACGCGCCCGTCGCGCAGCGCAGCCTGAGGGGCGCACGCCCTGGCCGGGCCCGGGGCGGGTCAGCCCGTGTTCTCCGTCACGTCACACGGGCCCCGGGCGGCTTGGCCCGTGCGGTGCAGGGGCAGGAAAGAGCAGCGCCTCGTGCGGCAGCGTCGCACCGACGTAGCGCTGGATGCGCGGCGGCGCCGGGTCGACATGGAAGGCGAGGCGCTGCGCGCGCAGTTCCTCGTCGGCGGCGGTGTAGCGTTCCAGCCAGCGCTGGTGCGCGGCCCAGTTCTCGTCGACGAAGTGCTCGACGAAGCGCCCGGGCTGCGCGGTGTCGCGGAACAGCCCCCAGGACAGCACGCCCTGGCTCAGCCGCGCGCGCCGCGTGGCCTGCATCACGTCCAGGAAGGCCGCCTCGCGCTGCGGGTCGATCCGGTACTCGACCAGCACCATCACCGGCCCGTCCTCGGGCTTCACGGCGATGCGCACGTCCGGCTCGGGCCGGGCCTGCCCCGGGTCGCGCCGGTCCTCGTCGCCGCCTTCGACCGACAGCCGCCAGGTCAGCGCCAGCAGCAGCACGCCGAGCAGCGACGCGACGCTGACCGCGACGGCCACGCCGGCCACCTCGGCCACCTGACCCCACAGCCAGGCGCCGGCGGCCGTGCCGCCCATCAGGGCCATCTGGTAGATCGACATGCCGCGCGCGCGCACCCAGTCGGGCAGGGTCAGCTGCGCGGCGACCGCCAGCGTATTGGCCACCGCCATCCAGGCGGCGCCGGCCAGCACGGTGGCCGGCAGCACCACCCAGGGGGTGGGCATCAGCACCACCGCGAGGGAGGCCAGCGCATGCAGGACCGTGCCCCGGCGCGTGAAGGCGTCACGCCCGTGGCGTTCGCGCCAGCGCGGGAACTGCAGCGCGGCGGCGATCGCGCCGGCGCCCATGCAGGCCATCATCGAGGTGTACATGCCGGCGCCCGTGCCGCCGAGCTGCAGGGCCACCAGCGGCAGCAGCGCCAGCAGCGCGCTCGACTGCAGGAAGAACATGAACACGCGCAGGATCACGGCCCGCAGGTGCGGCGAGTGCAGCACGTGCTGCACGCCCACGCGCACCGCGCCGAGGAAGCGCTCGCCGGGCAGGGCGCTGCTGCGCTGCCGCGAGCGCCAGCGCAGGATCAGCACCAGGGCCACGGCGGCCAGCACCGCATTGAGCGCGAACACCAGCCCGGGCGCGGTGCTGGCGAGCAGGGCGCCGGCGACGACGGGGCCGACGATGCGCGACAGGTTCATCGAGATGCTGCCCAACGCCAATGCCGCGGGCAGCTCGTCGCGCGCGACCACGTCGGGCACGATCGCCGAGAACACCGGCCAGCGCAGCGCCAGGCCGATGCCGTTGGCAAAGGTCAGCACCAGCAGCAGCTCGGCGCTCAGCCGTCCTGACAGCTGCAACGCCGCGAGCACGAGGGCGGTCAGGCACACCCACAACTGCGTGAACGCGAAGTAGCGGCGCCGGTCGACGATGTCGGCCAGCGCGCCGCTGGCCACGCCCAGCACGAAGATGGGCAGCGTCGCGGCGGTCTGCACCAGCGACACCATCACCGCGCTGGTGCTCAGCTGCGTCATCAGCCACGCGGCCGAGACCTCGTGGATCCACATCGTCAGGTTGGCCATGAGCCAGGCCGTCCACAGCCCGCGGTAGGCGGGGCGCCGCAGGGGAGCGAGGGCCGGCGAGCGCAGCAGGCCGGAGAAGGGCAGGGTCATCGGCTCATGGTGCCCGGTGCCGGCGGCAGGCACGGCGCCCGTGGCAGAATGCGTTAAATTCATTGTACTGAATGTTTTCAAGCGGCAGGCGTCTCGATCCGGGCGCCCTGGCTGCCCGCGCAAACGACAGCGATGCGTCAGCCAGGAGGCAGTAGCATGGCAGCCACGCGGATGGACGCCTTGCACGACACCTGGCGCCTGCAGCCAAGGGTCGCGGACCGGGGCGCCTGACCTCCGGGCGGCATGCCCTGCGTCACACCCAGCACACACCATGACCACTGGTTCCCGTCGAGCGACTCCCGCGGCCGTGCCGGCCGGCGAGGCCACCGAGCTGCACTTCGAGCCCATGAACCACCCGGGCCACCTGGTGCGGCGCCTGCACCAGATCTGCGTGGCCGTGTTCCTGGATGCCGCGAAGGACTACAACATCACCCACGTCCAGTACGCCACGCTGAAGGCCATCGAGCGCTTCCCCGGCGTCGACCAGACGCGGGTGGGCAAGCTGGTCGCGCTGGATCGCCAGACCACCAGCAACGTCGTGACCCGCCTGCAGCAGAACGGCCTGATCGAGCGCACCCGCAAGGACAAGCGCACCTACGCGCTGCACATCACCGGGCCGGGGCGGGCGCTGATCGAGGTGATGCAGCCGCGCATCGCCGAGATCGACGAGGTGATCCTCGGGCCGCTCTCTCCTGACGAGCGCCAGACCCTGATGAGCCTGCTGCAGAAGCTGGTCAACTCCAACAACGAACTGAGCCGCGCGCCGCTCGAGGCCGACGTGCTGCCCCAGGTGCGCGCGCAGGCGACCGGCGAGGCCGTGCCTCAGAAGACGGCGCGCGCCCCGGGCCGCAAGGCCGCCGCGCCACGGGCCGCGCGCGCTGCGAGCGGCCGCGCCTGAGCGCGCCTCACGCCCTGGCGGGCGATGCGCCGGGGCCGGCCCCGGCCGCCCTTCGCCGGCCTTCTTCCCGCTGCGTTCCCCTCGTCCTGACGCGCCGTCGTGCCACGTCCGTGCGTTCGCGGCGCCCGGCCGCGGGCCGTCGGCTGCCGCCCCGGCGCGGCGCTGCGCCCTAGGGAAATCACTGAGTCCGTGCAGGCTCTCAGCATGATGATTATCAGTATACTGATCATAACGACGTCGCACCCGTGAGCATGTGAGTTGAAGTCAACGGACAGGACGAGAAGGATGAAATCTCAAGATGAAGTCGTGATCATTGGCGGCGGGATTGGCGGCCTGACGCTGGCGCTGGCGCTGCACCGGGATGGCGTGCCGTTCCGTGTCTACGAGGCGGTGCCGGAGATCAAGCCGCTGGGCGTCGGGCTGAACCTGCTGCCGCACGCGATGCGCGAGCTCGCCGGCCTGGGCCTGGAGCCGGTGCTGCGACGCAAGGGCATCGCCACCCAGGAGTACCGCTTCTACACGCGTCACGGGCAACTGGTGCTGCGCGAGCCGCGCGGCCAGTACGCCGGCTACGAATGGCCGCAGATCGCGATCCACCGCGGCGACCTGCAGTTCACGCTGCTGGAGGCGCTGATCGAGCGCGCCGGCCCGGACGTGGTGGTGCAGGGCCACCGCTGCGTCAAGGTCGAGCAGGACGAGGACGGCGCGACCGTGCACTTCATCGACCCCAAGGGCCAGCCGCTGCCGCCGGTGCGCGGCCCCGTGGCGGTCGCCTGCGACGGCGTGAACTCGGTGGTGCGCGTGCAGATGCACCCGAAGGAGGCGGTGCCGCGCTACGAGGGCACGCTGCAGTACCGCGGCACGACGCGCTGGAAGCCCTACCTGACCGGCGCGACGCACGTCTACCTGGGCGCCAACGAGACCGGCAAGCTGGTCATGTACCCGATCCGCGACAACATCGACGGAGAGGGCACGCAGCTGATCAACTGGGTCATCGAAGTGAAGCGCCCGACCGAGGACCTCAAGCGCGACTGGAACCGCCGCGCCGAGATCAGCGACTTCATCCACCACTTCGAGCATGCGAAGTTCGACTGGATGGACATCCCGGCGATGATGCGCGCTGCCGAGGCGGTTTACGAGTACCCGATGATCGACCAGGACCCGTTGCCGTTCTGGACCGAGGGCCGGGTCACGTTGCTGGGCGACGCGGCCCACCCGATGATGCCGCGCGGCTCCAACGGCGCCGCCCAGGCCATCATCGACGCGACCACGCTGTCGCGCCTGCTGGTGCAGCACGAGGACCCGCGTGCGGCGCTGAAGGAGTACGAGCAGCTGCGCCTGAAGGCCACCAGCGACGTGGTGCTGGCCAACCGCAAGATCTCGCCGGACGGCCTGCTGGAAGTCGTCAACGAGCGCACCGGCGGCAAGCCGTTCGAACGCCTCGAGGACGTCATCACCGAGCAGGAGATCATCGAGTGGCAGGCCCGCTACAAGAAGATCGCCGGCTTCTCGCTGGATGACCTGCGCCGTCCCGTGACCGCCTGAAGGATCCGTCGTGCTGAACCAGCTTCAATTCCATGGTCTGGGCGCCGTCGTGACCGGCGCCGCCGCCGGCCTCGGCCGAGCCACAGCGCAAACCCTGGCCGGGCTCGGAGCCCACGTGTTCGCGATCGACCTCGACGCTGCAGGGCTGGAGTCGCTGGCCCGCGAACTGGGCGAGGCCGCCTGCACCGCGATCGCCGCCGACGTCACGCGCGAGGACGAGGTGCAGCGCATCGCCGACCAGGTGGCCGGCAGCGGCGTGGTGCTCAAGTCGCTGGTCAACAACGTCGGCGCGAACTTCCGCAGCCCGGCGCACGAGCTGCAGCTGGCCGACTGGAACAAGTACCTGGGATTGAACCTGACCAGCGCCTTCCTGGTGACGCGCGCGCTGCTGCCGCGCCTGCTGGCCGCGCCGCGCGGCGGGACCATCGTCAACGTCTCGTCGGCGCGCGGGCTGATCGGCAGCCCCAGCACGCCGAGCTATTCGACCACCAAGGCGGGCCTGCTGGGCTTCACGCGCCAGCTCGCCGCCGAGTACGGCGACCGCGGGCTGCGCGTCAACGCGGTGTGCCCGGGGCTGGTGCTGACCGAGCGCATCGCCGCGCGCGGCATCGGCCCGGCCGAGGAGCGCCTGCGCGAGCGCGTGCTGGAAGGGCGCTTTGCCGAGCCGCACGAGATCGCCAACGCGATCGCCTTCCTCGCCTCGGACGCGGCCTCCTACATCACCGGCGTGACGCTGCCGATCGACGGCGGCTACGCCGCACGCTGAAGGGCGACAGGCATTCCAGAGTAACGGCGGCCGGGCGACGGCCGGGCCGCATCCCCCAACTTCCCGAAGGAGTATCCCAGTGACCAAGAACTCCCTGACCCCGCAGCAGGTCCAGGCGTACGAGCGCGACGGCTACCTCTACCCGCTGACCGCGATGTCGCCGGAGCGGGCAGCTTCCTATCTCGCCAAGCTGGATGCGCTGCAGGAGCAGTATGGTGCCCGCGCGGCCGAGATCCTGCGAGCGAAATCCCACCTGGTGCTGACCTGGGTCAACGAACTGATCCGCCTGGAGCCGGTGCTCGATGCGGTCGAGAGCCTGATCGGCCCGAACATCTACTGCTGGTCCACGTCCTTCTTCATGAAGAAGCCGCGCGACCCGGGCTTCGTGGCCTGGCACCAGGACGGCCCGTACTCGGGCACGCCCGAGGGCGCCGGCGACATCGTCACCGCCTGGATCGCGCTGACCGAGAGCAACGAGGCCAACGGCTGCCTGAAGGTGGTCGCGGGCTCGCACAAGACGCTGTACGAGCACGTCTACAAGGAAGGCACGGCCAACCTGCTGTCGCTGAGCCAGGAAATCGCCGTCGAGGTCGACGAAAGCCAGGCCACCAAGCTGGTGCTGGCGCCGGGCCAGTTCTCGTTCCACCACGAGAAGATCGTGCACGGCTCGGCCCCCAACACGAGCGACAACCGCCGCGTGGGCATCGCGGTGCGCTACATGGCACCGTTCCAGCGCAAGACGCCCAACACCATCGACCACGCCACGCTGGTGCGCGGCAGCGACCCGTACGACACCTTCATCCAGGACCCGGTGCCGCGTGCCGACATGGATCCTGAAGCGGTGGCCTACCTCGACAGCGTGCTGATCAAGAAGTTCGGCAGCCGCTACCGTCGTGGCGTCGACGCGCCGGCGAAGAACTGAGCGGGGTCCCGGGGCATGGCCAAGCTGACCCTGTCCGTGGCGATCGGCAACTACGACCGTTGCCGTCCGCTGCTCGACGGCGACGTGCAGATCGACGGGGTGAACCCCGTGTTCATGACGCTGCCGCCGGAGGAGATCTTCTTCCGCGCCTTCCGCGGCCGCGAGTTCGACATCTGCGAGCTGTCGCTGTCGAGCTCCACCGTGCAGACCGCCAACGGCAACTTCCCCTACGTCGGGCTGCCGATCTTCCTGTCGCGCGCGTTCCGCCAGACGGCCGTGTACGTGCGCACCGACCGCATCAAGTCCCCCGAGGACCTGCGCGGCAAGCGCATCGGCCTGCCCGAGTACCAGCTCACCGCCAACGTCTGGGTGCGCCAGTTCCTCGAGGACGACTACGGCATCAAGCCCTCGGACGTGACCTGGGTGCGCGGGGGCATCTCGCACGCCGGGCGTCCCGAGAAGATCAAGCTGAACCTGCCCGCGGACGTGCGCCTGGAAGACGCCCCCGAGGGCGAGACCATCTCCAGCCTGCTGGCCAAGGGCGAGATCGACGCGTTCGTCGCGCCGCGCCCGCCCGACGTGCCGCCGGGCACGCCCAACATCGGCTGGCTGTTCCCGGACCCGGTGGCCGAGTCGATGGCGTACTACCGGCGCACGCGCATCTTCCCGATCATGCACATCCTGGGGGTGCGCCGCGAGCTGGCCGAGCAGCACCCGTGGCTGCCCGGGGCGATCTGCAAGGCGTTCGAGCGTGCCAAGCAGCAGGCCTACGAGCACCTGGCCGACACCTCGGCCACCAAGGTGCTGCTGCCGTTCTTCGAGGTGCGCATGGCCGAGGCGCGTGCGCTCATGGGCGAGGACTACTGGTCCTACGGCATCGACGCCAACCGCCACGTGCTGGAGACCTTCTTCCGCACCCACCACAGCCAGGGCCTGTCCTCGCGACTGGTGACCCCGGAAGACCTGTTCCATCCCGGCACCTTCGAAGCCTTCAAGCTCTGACGGGGATCCGACCATGAGCACGAACGAATCCCGCTCCAGCGTCTGGCATGCGGCGCACCTGGCGCCGCTGTGGGAAAGCCCGAACGCGCACAAGCCGCCGCCCGCGCCGCTGCCACCGCACCAGTGGCGCTGGAGCGAGCTGCGCCCGCTGATCGAGCGCGCCTTCCAGGAGACCTCCCCGGCGGCGGTCGAGCGCCGCGTGCTGCAGCTGATGAGCCCGCAGTCGCAGTCGCTGGCCGACGAGTTCACCTGCGGCAACGTGCTGGCCGCGATCCAGTGCCTGCTGCCCGGCGAGACCGCGCGGCCGCACCGCCATTCGATGAACGCGCTGCGCTTCCTGCTCGAGGGCGAGGGTGCGGTGACGCTGGTCGACGGCAAGGAATGCCCGATGCACTTCGGCGACCTGGTGCTCACGCCCGCCTGGTGCTGGCACGAACACCGCCACGACGGGCAGGAGCCGGTGATGTGGCTGGACGTGCTGGACGTGCCGCTGCACCTGTACCTGGGCACCGTGCAGTTCCAGCCCGGCCCGATTGCGCAGAAGCCGCAGACCATGCCCGACGCCGCGTTCTGCGCGCCGGCCATCGTGCCCGAGGAGGTGCTCGGCCGGCAGGACCACTCGCCGCTGTTCCGCTATCCCTACGCCGATGCGGTGCGTGCGCTCGCGCAGGCGCCGCGCTCGCCCGACGGCGCGCGCCGGGTGCGCTACGCCAACCCGCTGACCGGCGGCAACGCGATGGCCTTCCTCGACACCCGCCTGGTGCAGGTGGATGCCGGCAGCCCCACGCTGCCTTCGCGCACCAATGCCAACGTCGTGTGCTGCGTCACCGAAGGCCACGGCGAATCGCGCATCGGCGAGCACGTCGTGGCCTGGGGGCCGCGCGACATCTTCACGATCCCGCAGCACCAGTGGGTCACGCACCGCAGCCTGGACGGCGACGCCCGCCTGTTCATGGTGTCCGACGGCGACGTGCTGCGCCGCCTCGGCCTGCTGACCGAGGAGACCCGTACCCAGTCGGCCTGAGCCCGGCCCCGCCGACGAACAGAACGCCCCGCGACCACATCACACAAGGAACCGAGATGACGACACAGGAATTCAGCCGACTCCTCAGCCCGATCCAGATCGGCGGCAAGCAGGTGCGCAACCGCTTCATGCTGACCACGCACAACCCGAAGATGAACGACGAGCGCTACCTCGCCTACCTGGAGGAGCGCGTCAAGGGCGGCGTCGGCCTGGTCGGCATCCCCATCCTCCACGAGACGGTCTCGAGCATCAACTTCATCAACACCGGCAAGGTGGTGCCCGCCTACGCGGGCGACGGCGACGGCACGCCCGATCCCGAGAGCGAGGAAGGCGCCGCGTACTTCGACGAGACGCTGATCCCGCGCCTGCGCGCGCGCGCCGACATCGTGCACCGGCACGGCGCGTACTGCTTCGGTCAGATCGCCAACCGCGGCTCGATCCGCCTGCCCGACACCTTCCAGCCGATGGTCTCGCCCTCGGGCCTCGCGGACGACCACGTGCGCATGGCCTCGCACGAGCTGACCACCGACGAGGTGCGCCGCATCGTCAAGCTGTTCGCGCGCTCGGCCGAGCGCATCAAGAAGGCCGGGCTGGACGGCGCCGAGATCCACTGCACGCACGGCTACCTGGTCGAGCAGTTCCTGTCGCCGGCGACCAACCGCCGCACCGACCGCTACGGCGGCAGCGCGGAAAACCGCATGCGCTTCCTGCTCGAGATCATCGACGAGATCAAGACCCGCTGCGGCGACGACTTCCCGATCGGCGTGCGCATCAGCGGCTACCAGGATGTCGAGGGCGGCATGACCACCGAGGACATCAAGGCGGTGGTCAAGCGCATCACGAACTCGCTGGCCTACGTCAACGTCACGGCCGGCACGATCGGCGCGCTGCAGAAGGGCGTGGTGACGCCGTACGTCGCCTCCAGCTTCATCCCCTCGGGCTTCAACGTGCCGGCGGCCTCGCGCATCAAGGAGGTCTGCACGGTGCCGCTGATCGTCACCGGCCGCATCAACGACCCGTGGCAGATGGAGGGCATCATCGCCAACGGCCATGCCGACATGATCGGCCTGACCCGCGCGCTGATCGCCGACCCGCACCTGCCGCGCAAGCTGGCCGAGGGCCGCGCGCAGGAGGTGCGCAAGTGCGCCGGCCTCAACGAGTGCCACTTCCCGGACCGCGTCTCGTCCTGCCCGGTCAACCCGATGGCCGGCCGCGAGCTGGACCTGAAGGTGCAGCTGATCGACAAGCCCAAGCGCGTGCTGATCGTCGGCGGCGGCCCCGCCGGGCTGGAGGCCGCGCGCATCGCCTCGGCCCGCGGCCACCAGGTCACGCTGGTCGAGAAGAGCGACCAGCTGGGCGGTACCGTCGCGACGCTGGCGCGCGACCCCTCGCGCCGCGAGATGATCACGCTGATCGACACGCTCAAGCGCGAGATCCGCGAGCAGGGCGTCGAGGTGCTGCTCAACACCGAGGCCACGCCCGAGTTCGTCGCGAAGCACAAGCCCGACGCCACGGTGCTGGCCATCGGATCGACCCCGGTGATCCCGGACGTGCCGGGCGTGGACACCGTGCCGGTGTTCAACGCGCTGGAGATCCTGGACAACCCGGCGCAGCTGGGCCGCCGCGTCCTGGTGGTCGGCGGGCTGATGGACGGCCAGCCGCCGGTGCTTGCCGCGCTGTACCTGGCCGAGCAGGGCAAGGAAGTGACGCTGCTGTCCGAGAACGTCGGCATCGGCCAGGGCCTGGAGTGGTCGATCCAGCACTTCGTGCTCAAGCGCCTGCTCGAGAAGAACGTGCGCCTGATGCCGCTGACCGAGCTGATCGAGGCCGGCCGCGTGCCGCGCCTGCGCAACGTGTTCACCAAACAGGTGAGCGAGGGCGAGGAGATCGACAGCATCGTGTTCGCCTGCGGCAGCGCGCCGCGCAGCTTCCCGCAGATCGAGGGCGAGGTCTACCGCATCGGCGACTGCCTCGCGCCGCGCCGCCTGCTGCACGCGACGCTCGACGGCGCGCGCATCGGCGTGCGGCTGTGAGCGGCGGGCCGGACAGGAGCGCGATGCGATGAAGCTGTGCTGGTTCGACAACCACCGCCTCGGGGTCGTCGTCGGCGACCGGGTGCATGACGTCAGCGAGGCGATGCGCGTGCTGCCCGCGCCGACCTACCCGGCGGGACCGAAGGGCGACGCCCTCGTCGCCCACCTGGATGCCGTGCGTGCCGAGATCGACCGGCTGCTGCCGCACGCCGCGGCGCTGCCGGTGTCGCAGGTGAAGCTGCTCAGCCCCGTGCAGGCGCCGACCAAGATCATCGGCGTGCCGGTGAACTACCTCAAGCACGTCGAGGAAGCCGAGGCCGACCGCGCCACCTTCACCGACCGCTACCGCGGCGGCATCGAGGAGCAGGGCCTGTTCCTCAAGGCCACCAGCGCGCTGGTGGGCCCGGGCGAGGGCGTGCGGGTGCGCTTCCCGGAACGCTCGACGCACCACGAGATGGAGCTGGGCGTGGTGATCGGCCGCCCCGCGGCCAACGTCACGCGCGAGGACGCACTGTCGTACGTGGCCGGCTACTGCATCGCGCTGGACATGGTGGTGCGTGGCCCGGAGGACCGCTCGCTGCGCAAGTCCATCGACAGCTACGCGGTGTGCGGCCCGTGGCTGGTGACGGCCGACGAGATCCCGGACCCGCAGGCGCTGGACCTGAGCCTGGCGGTCAACGGCGAGCCGCGCCAGCGCTCCAACACCGCGCACATGATCATGGACATCGCGACGCAGATCGCCTGGGCCTCCAGCTTCTACACGCTGTGGCCGGGCGACATCATCATGACCGGCACTTGCGAGGGCGTCGGTCCGGTGCTGCCGGGCGACCGCATGCATTGCGAGATCGACCGCATCGGCGCGATGGACGTGCCCGTGACGGCGGCCTGATGCAGCGACGCCGCCTTTCCCCCTTTGCTTGTTCCCCCCGCAGCCGGTGTGCGGACCGGCTGCGCTTTGCCATTTCCTTCTCCCCTGGCGATTGAACCGGAGCGTTCAACGGCAGGACACACACAGAGACCACATCGACGAGGAGACAACCGATGAACTTCCGCTCCATCTTCGCTTCCCGCCCCATGCGCTGGATCGGCGCGGCCTGCGCGGCGCTCGCGCTGGTCGCCCCCGCATCGGCCCAGTCCAGCGGATCGGACCGCCCGATCACCATCGTCGTCGGCTTCGCGCCGGGTGCCGGCACCGACACGCTGGCGCGCGCGCTGGCCGAGCAGCTGCAGCGGCGCCTGAAGCAGCCGGTGATCGTCGAGAACAAGCCGGGGGCCGGCGGCACGATGGCGGTCAACCTGGTCGCCAAGTCGCCGGCGGACGGCCACACGCTGCTGTTCGCGCCCAACACGCTGGTGATCGCCCCGCACGTGCAGCCGGGGGCGGCCAGCGACGTCAACGTGCTCAACGACCTGGTGCCGGTGGTGCAGGTCACGCGCAGCACGCTGATCATCGTCACGACCCCGTCGCAGGGCGTGAAGGACGCGCAGGAGCTGACGAAACTCGCCCGCAGCAAGCCCGGCCTGCCGTTCGGTTCGGCCGGCAACGGCTCGCCGCAGCACATCGTCGGCATGCTCTACGCCCGCGCGACCGGCGTCGACCTGATCCACGTGCCCTACCGCGGCACCAGTCCGGCGCTGGTGGACCTGATGGGCGGCCAGCTGCCCCTGGCGATCAGCTCGCTGGGCGCGGCGCTGCCGCACATCCAGTCGGGCCGGCTGGTGCCGGTGGCCGTGCCGGAGCCGAACCGCACCCCGCTGCTGCCCGACGTCCCCACGCTGACCGAGCAGGGCATCAAGGGCGTCGAGGTGACCGGCTGGTTCGGCCTGTTCGCACCGCGCGGCACGCCGGCCGCCCAGGTCGAGCGCATCAACAAGGAGATCAACGCCATCCTCGAGATGCCCGACATCCAGGAGAAGTTCAAGGCGCAAGGCGAGGTGCCGGTGGGTGGCTCGACCCAGACCTTCGCCCAGCTGATGCGCGACGAGTACACCCGCTTCGGCCGCATCGTGAAGGAATTCGGCATCACCGCCGAGTGAGCCGAAGGAGCCTTTCCATGCGCATGACGTTCGCATGGCTGTGCCGGCTCGGGCTGGCCGCCCTGCTGGGCCTGGGCGTCGCGCAGGCTGCGCCCGTGCAGGACTGGCCCGCGCCGGGCAAGCCGGTCATGCTGGTGGTCGGCAACGCTGCCGGCGGTGGCACCGACGTGATCGCCCGCGTGCTGGCCGAGCGCCTGCAGGGCGTGCTGCAGCGGCCGGTGGTGGTCGAGAACAAGCCGGGGGCGAGCGGCATGCTGGCTGCGGCGCTGACCGCACGCTCGCCGGCCGACGGCCAGACCCTGCTGGTCACGCCGATCACGCTGGTGACCACGCCGCACGTGCTGCCCAAGGCGGCCGGCGGCGCCGTCGACGTGATGACCGACCTCGCCCCGGTGGTGCAGCTCAGCCGCGGCACGCTGTTGCCGGTCACACGGCCTGCGCAGGGCCTGCGCGATGCGCGGGCGCTGGCCGCGCGAGCGAAGGAGCAGCCGGTGAGCTACGGCACGCCGGGCGCCGGCTCCCCGATGCACATTGCCGGCGAGCTGTTCCGCCAGGCCGCCGACGTGCCGCTGACCCACGTGCCCTACAAGGGCGTCGCCCCGGCGCTCAGCGACCTGCTGGGCGACCACGTGACGGTGGTGTTCAGCGACCTGGCCTCGGCGAGCAGCTACCTGCAGTCCGGGCAGCTGGTCGCCATCGGGGTGACCCAGGCGCAGCGCTCGCCGCTGCTGCCCGAGGTGCCGACGCTCGCCGAGCAGGGTTTCCGCGACGTGGCGTTCGAGACCTGGTTCGGCGTGTTCGCCCCGGCCGGCACGCCCGCCGCCACCGTCGCGAAGGTCGGCCAGGCCATCAACCAGGTGCTCGCGCAGCCCGAGACCCGACGCCGCTTCGCCGCACTGGGCGAGGTGGTGGTCGGCGGCTCGCCGCAGGACTTCGCCACCCGCGTGCGCGCCGACTTCGACCAGTTCGGGCGCATCGTCCGCGCCTTCGGCATCAGCGTCGACTGACGCTGCGGCCTTCCCCTTCCGCGGCCCGAGCCGCCGCCGCGCCCGCCGCGGCGGCGCGCCGGCGCGTGCGCCGTCGCCCTTCCGGCACAAATTCAGCATACGGACAGTTATGCGAGAAGCGGGCGACTGGATTTCGTTTTCTGCATCGGATCATGCGACACGCGCACATGGATCCGGCCGATGTGGCCTGTCATTACTAGGAAAAACCCATAGAACGCGGCGAATCGGCCTCGATCGCAGGCTTTGCAAATTGACGCTCCCGTTTTCGCGCCTTTAACATCAGTGTGCTGACAATCAGCATACGTAAAACATACTGCAGGAGGGCGCCGGCTCCCATGGGTCGGCCGTGATCCGACCCGCCCGTGCCGTGCGCAACCGTCCGGGGCACAGGCCGCCATGCAGGCGGTCCAGGCCGCGGCCGGCCTCCGGCAGACCCACACCACAACGACCAGGAGACTCTGAGTGAACTCTCGACACCACACCCGTCAGGATCGTGCGGCGCGCCACGGCGCGACGCGTCGGACGCCGCTGGGCCGTGCGGCCCGCATCGCGCTGGGCCTGGGCGTCGGCCTCGCCGCCGGCGTGGCCGGCGCGCAAAGCAGCGTGACGATGTACGGCCTGGTGGACCTGGGGCTGGAAGCCACCAACGGCGGCGGCAGCACGCATTCGCGCATGATCGCGGGCGGCTCGGCCGGCAGCCGCCTGGGCTTCACCGGTTCCGAAGACCTCGGCGGCGGCCTGAAGGCCACCTTCCGCCTCGAGCAGGGCTTCACCCCCGACGACGGCGTGCTGGCGCAAGGCGGCCGGGCCTTCGGCCGCGAGGCCTCGGTGGGCCTGGCCTCCAAGAGCTGGGGCGCGGTCACGATGGGCCGCCTGCTGATGCCGTACTACCAGGCGCTCAACCCGATCGACGCGTTCGGCTGGGTCGGCCACGGCGGGGTGCTGTCGATCAACCGCAGCGGCGTGGCCAACCGCCCGCTGCTGGGCGTGGGCCTGTCGGCGCGCGCCGACAATGCGGTGCTGTACGTCTCGCCCAACTTCGACGGCTTCGAGTTCCGCGTGCTGGGTGCCTTCGGCGAGAAGTCTCCCACCCAGGGCCGCACCGTCAGCGCCTCGCTGCGCTACACCAAGGGCCCGCTGGACGTGGTGCTGGCCGGCGCGCGCATCAACGGCGCCAACAACAAGAGCGCCAACGGCGATGCGCAGGGCTACACCCTGGGCGGCAGCTACGACTTCGGTCCGGCGCGCCTGTACGTCGGCTTCTCCAACGAGAAGAACTCCTGCGTGACCTGCACCGGCGCGCTGACCCGCATGGCCGGGGTGTCGGGCACCAACGCGGCGGAGTTCCGCCTGATCAACGTCGGCGTGCGCGTGCCGATCGGTGCCTGGACCACCTACGCGCAGGTGGTGCGCGTGCAGGACCGCTCGGACTACGACGTCGACCCGGGCAGCCGCGACGCCACCTGGCTGGCCATCGGCGGACAGTACCCGCTGTCCAAGCGCACCATGGTCTACGTCACGCTGGGCACGGTCGACAACCGCAACGGCTCGAACTACGCGCTCGGGGCGGGCACGACCGCGCCGCGTGTCAACGGCCTGGCCGACGGCAACCCGCGCATGAAGGGCGCCGTCGTCGGCCTGCGGCACTCGTTCTGACGAACGTGTAGATTCGCGGCCTGTTGCAACCACCATCGACGGGCGCCGCCTCCACCGGGCGGCGCCCGCAGAAGACCTGGACGATGCTGACCCTGTATTACCACCCCCTGGCGTGTTCCCTGGGCGCGCAACTGGCGCTCGCGGACGCGGGCATCCCGCACGAGGCGGTGTACGTCGACCTCGCCGGCGACCGCAGCGCCTACCGGCAGATCAACCCGCTCGGCACGGTGCCGGCGATCCGCACCGAGGCAGGGGTGTTGACGGAGACCACCGCGATCCACGCCTGGCTGGCCCAGGCCTATCCCGAGGCCGGGCTGCTGCCCAAGGACCCGTTCGGGTTCGCTCAAGGCGTGTCGCTGCTGGCGTGGCTGGCCGCCTCCGCGCAGCCGGCACGCCGCCAGGTCCGCATGCCGGCGCGCTTCACGTCCGAGGCCGCCTGCCATGCGCAGATCCAGGCCACCGGCCGCGAGCTGTTCGAGCGCTGCCTGCAGCGCATCGACGGCCTGCTGGCGGGCAAGGACTGGGTGCTGGGCGGCGACCGGCCGAGCTCGTGCGACTACCAGCTGATGGTCTACGCCAACTGGTGCGCGCTGGACGGCCTGGCGCTGGACCCGTGGCCGAACTTCCGCCAGCTGCGCGACCGGCTGCTGCAGCGCCCGGCCGTGCGCCGCGTGCTGGAGCAGATCGACAGCCCGCTGCTCAAGCAGGCCTGAGCCGGGGCCTGCCTTCGGGGCCGGCCGGGGTGGCCGGCGTGCGCCTGGCGCGCACGCCCGGCGCGATTCGCGGGCACACTAGCCGTCGGCGCGCGCGGTGCCGCTGCCGCGCGCTGCCCCGTCCCCACCGATGACCCGACTCAACATCGACTGGCTGCACGTCTTCGTCGAGGTGTACCGCCTGCAGAACGTCTCGCGGGCGGCCGAGCGACTCGGCGTCGCGCAGGCCAACGTCAGTACCGCGCTTGCCAAGCTGAGGCGCCACTTCGGCGACCCGCTGTTCTGCCGCACCTCGCGCGGCATGGAGCCCACGCCGTACGCGAAGCAGATCTACCCGGCGGTGGTCTCCGCGCTGCAGACGCTGGACGAGCTCTCGGGCGCGCGCGCCACCTTCGATCCCGCCACCGCGACGCGCCAGTTCCGCATCGCGATGACCGACATCAGCGAGATCGTGGTGCTGCCCACGCTGATCAACCACCTGCGGCGCGTCGCGCCCGGCGTCACGGTCGAGACCGAGCGCACCAGCCTGGACACCGGCCGGCGCCTGGAGTCCGGCGAGGTCGACCTCGCGGTGGGCTTCATGCCGCACCTGGAGGCCGGCTTCTACCAGCAGACCCTGTTCCGGCAGGACTTCGTGTGCCTGGCCGCGCGCAACCACCCCCGCATCCACGCGCGGCCCACGCGCGAGCAGTTCCTCGCCGAGGGGCACATCGTCGTCACCACCTCGGGCACCGGCCACGCCATCGTCGACAAGGTGTTCCAGGCCCACGGCTGGGAGCGTCGCATCGTGCTCAAGGTGCCCAGCTTCCTGGGCGTCGCGCGCCTGGTGGCCACCACCGAGCTGCTGGTGATCGTGCCGCGCCGGCTCGGCGAGGCGCTGTCGCACCAGGAGCGCATCGCCGTGCTCGACCCGCCGGTCGAGCTGCCGCCCTTCGACGTCAAGCAGCACTGGCACGAGCGCTTCCACCTCGACGCCGGCCACACCTGGCTGCGCGCCACGCTGGCCGCCCTGCATGGCAAGTAACCAACCGTACGTCAGCGGCCCCGGCGGCCCCGCGGGACCGTGTTATCAAGAATCTCGATAGCAGGTATATCGGGCCACGCATTTACTTGATAGCAGCAGCTTCCTAACCTTCGGCGACCCGATTCAGAGGAGACCCCATGACTGCTGCTCAGAAACTTCCCGTGCTGATTGCCGGCGGCGGCATCGGCGGCCTGGCAGCCGCGCTGGCGCTGGTGCGCCGCGGCTTCGAGGTGAAGGTGTTCGAACAGGCCGACGAGATCGGCGAGATCGGTGCCGGCATCCAGCTCGGCCCGAACGCCTTCCATGCCTTCGACGCGCTGGGCGTGGGCGAGCGTGCCCGCGGCCGCGCCGTCTACACCGACTACATGGTCATGCACGATGCGGTGGACGGCAAGGAGATCGGCCGCATCCCGACCGGCGAGGCCTTCCGCAAGCGCTTCAACAACCCCTACGCGGTGATCCACCGCGTCGACGTGCACAAGTCGCTGCTGGAAGGCGTGGAGGAATCCGACCGCGCCAGCTTCCACACCAGCACCCGCATCGTGCGCGTCGAGCAGGACGCCGACACCGTCACCATCTATGACCAGCACGGCAACGCCTACAAGGGCCAGGCCCTGATCGGCGCCGACGGCGTCAAGAGCGTGGTGCGCGAGCAGTACGTGGGCGACCCCGCGCGCGTGACCGGCCACGTGGTCTACCGCGCCGTGGTCGACAAGTCCGAGTTCCCCAAGGACTTGCAGTGGAACGCCGCCAGCCTGTGGGCCGGCCCGCACTGCCACCTGGTGCACTACCCGCTGCGCGGCGGCGAGCAGTACAACGTGGTCGTGACCTTCCACAGCCGCCAGCAGGAGCAGTGGGGCGTCACCGAGGGGAGCAAGGAGGAAGTGCAGAGCTACTTCCAGGGCATCGTGCCGCAGGCGCGCCAGCTGATCGACCTGCCCAAGAGCTGGAAGCGCTGGGCCACCGCCGACCGCGACCCGATCGACACCTGGACCTTCGGCCGCGTGACCCTGCTGGGCGACGCCGCCCACCCGACCACCCAGTACATGGCGCAGGGCGCCTGCATGGCGATGGAAGACGCCGTGACGCTGGGCGAGGCACTGCGCGTGCACGGCAACGACTGGGCCAAGGCGCTGGACCTGTACCAGCGCTCGCGCGTCGCGCGCACCGCGCGCATCGTGCTGTCCAGCCGCGAGATGGGTCGCATCTACCACGCCAAGGGCGTCGAGCGCCTGGTCCGCAACGACCTGTGGCGCGGCCGTTCGCCCGAGCGCTTCTACGACGCGCTCGAGTGGCTGTACGGCTGGAACGTCGACAACTGCCTGGCCGCGGACCACTGATCCATCCACGAGGAGACCGTCATGAGCCTTGAACTGGGCCGCCTGGAAGACCTGCCCAAGGACTACGTCGACGCCCTGCGCGAGCGCAACCTGGTGCCCCTGTGGCCCAGCCTGCGCAGCGTGCTGCCGCCCAAGGTGCCGGCGCGCCAGACCGTGCCGACGCACTGGAAGTACCAGGAGATCCGCCCGCTGCTGCTGCGCGCGGGCGACCTGACCCCGATCGAGAAGGCCGAGCGCCGCGTGCTGGTGCTGGCCAACCCCGGCCACACGCTGGAGAAGATGCAGGCCAGCGCCGCGATCTACCTCGGCATGCAGCTGCTGCTGCCGGGCGAGTGGGCGCCGAGCCACCGCCACACGCCCAACGCGATCCGCATGGTCGTCGAGGGCGAGGGCGCCTGGACCACCGTCGAGGGCGAGAAGTGCCCGATGAGCCCGGGCGACCTGATCCTCACGCCGACCGGCCTGTGGCACGAGCACGGCCATGACGGCACCGACCCGGTGATCTGGCTGGACGTGCTGGACCTGCCGCTGGTCTACTACATCGAGGCCAGCTACCACCTCAACGGCGACCGCCAGCAGGTCAAGCCCGGCCGCGGCGAGCGCGCCTACGCCCGCGCCGGCGTGGTGCCGACCCCGGTGTTCGGCCGCAGCGGCCGGCGTTATCCGATGATGCGCTACCCCTGGGCCGAGACCAAGGCGGCGCTGCAGTCGCTGGCAGCCGACCAGCCCGACCTGCAGCACGTGCAGGTCACCTACGTCAACCCGGAAACCGGCGACGATGCCGAGAACATCCTCGGCTTCCACGCCATGATGCTGCGCCCGGGCCAGACCCTGAACCTGCCGGCGCGCTCGCCGGCGGCGGTCTACCACGTCATCGAGGGTGCGGTGCGTGTCGAGGGCGGCGGCCGCTCGTTCGACCTGAGCAAGTCCGACACCTGCTGCATTCCGGGCTACACCCCCACCACGCTGAAGAACGACTCCGCGAAGGAGCCGGCCTTCGTGTTCGTGGCCGACGAATCGCCGCTGCACCGCAAGCTCGGCGTCTACGAGGTCCGCGACGGCGACGCGCCGGCGATGCCCTCGATGTCCTGAACCGTTTCCATTCCACGATCCATGACCCAATACCTGTTCCCCCCGCGCGCCGTCCCGACCCTGCCGATCCGCGGCCAGAGCGTCCGCTTCCCGGTCAACCGCATCTTCTGCGTCGGCCGCAACTACCACGCGCACGCCGTCGAGATGGGCCGCCCGGTCGACAAGTCCGTCGAGCGCCCGTTCTACTTCACCAAGTCGCCGCAGACCCTGGTCGACAGCGGCGCCACCGTGCCGTACCCGGCGGGCACGCAGAACTACCACTACGAGATGGAGCTGGTGCTGGCCGTCGGCAAGCCTGGCTTCCAGGTCAGCGCCGAGCAGGCCCACGGGATCATCTACGGCTACGCCGCGGGCCTGGACATGACGCGCCGTGACCTGCAGCTGGCCGCGCGCGACAAGGGCCGCCCCTGGGACCTCGGCAAGGACATCGAGCAGGGCGCGATCTGCAGCGAGATCGTCCCGATGGAAGGCGTGGTGATCGAGAAGGGCGCGATCACGCTGGAAGTCAACGGCCAGACCAAGCAGTCGTCCGACCTGGACAAGCTGATCTGGAACATCCGCGAGATCATCGCCGACCTGTCGCAGTTCTATCACCTGGAGCCGGGCGACCTGATCTACACCGGCACGCCCGAGGGCGTCGGCCCGGTGGTGCCGGGCGACCGCCTGGTCGGCCGCGTCGAAGGCGTGGGCGAGGTCACCCTGACCGTCGGAGCCGCGGCATGAGCGCGGCTTTCCGCCTGTACAACTTCTGGCGCAGCGGCACCTCGCACCGCACCCGCATCGCGCTCAACCTCAAGGGGCTGAGCTACGAGTACATCGCGGTGCACCTGGGCAAGGAAGCGCACCTGTCGGCCGACTTCAAGGCGATCAACCCGCAGCAGCTGGTGCCCGCGCTCGACACCGGCGAGCAGGTGCTGATCCAGTCGCCGGCCATCATCGAGTGGCTGGAGGAGAAGTACCCGACGCCCGCGCTGCTGCCGGCCGACGCCGACGGCCGCGCCAAGGTGCGTGCGCTGGCGGCCATCGTCGGCTGCGACGTGCACCCGATCAACAACCGTCGCATCCTCGAGTACCTGCGCAAGCAGTTCGGGGCCGACGACGCGGCGATCAATGCCTGGGCCGGCAACTGGATCTCGGCGGGCTTCGATGCCTACGAGGCGTTCCTGGCCGCCGACACCAGGCGCGGCCGCTTCAGCTACGGCGACAGCCCGACGCTGGCCGACGTCTACCTGATTCCGCAGATCGAGAGCGCGCGTCGCTTCAAGGTGGACCTGTCACGCTGGCCGCTGATCGCCCAGGTCGAGGCGGCCTGCATGGAGCTCGAGGCGTTCCGCCGCGCGGCTCCGTCCGCCCAGCCCGACGCCGCGGCGTAAGCGCCGGGCGTCCCGCACGCGCGCGGCGGTCGCCGCCGCGCGCGTGCGAACGTGCTAACATGCGCCACGGCTGCCGGGCGGCATCCCGCGCCTGTCCCAGCCTGCTGAACGTCCTGTGCTGATGAACCGCTTCGTCTCGATTCACGTTGCCCAGTGGTGGCGCTTCCGTTGAGGAAGCGGCACGTCGTTGCGGTTCAGAACCGCGCCTTGCCGCCGTCTCGGTGGGCAAGGTTCAGCAGATAGCTCCCCGGCACGGCGGCTCCAGAACCCAGGAGTGTTGCCGGATGCCCCTCAAGTCCTCCCCAGAATCCCTGCCCGTCGGGCCGCTGCCCGGCCCGGCTCGCTGGCGCCTGCGCGCCGCCGGGACGGCTTGCGGCGCCTGGCGTGCGACGCCCCTGTCCCCCGCTTCCGCGCCGACCGGCGCCGCCGGCCGGCCTGCCGGCGCGCGCCTGCGCGGCCGTCTGCCCGAACAACGACACCTGTGATGCCCGGAGGTCCGATGGCCAAGCTGCTGATGATCGACAACTACGACTCGTTCACCTTCAACCTCGTGCAGTACTTCGCCGAGCTCGGGGCCGAGGTGCTGGTCTACCGCAACGACGAGATCACGCTCGAGGGCATCGCCGAGCTGAGGCCCGACCGCCTGGTGCTGTCGCCCGGGCCCTGCTCGCCCGCCGAGGCCGGCATCTGCGTGAGCGCGGTGCGCCACTTCGCCGGCAGGCTGCCCATCCTGGGCGTGTGCCTGGGCCACCAGAGCATCGGCGCGGCCCTGGGCGCCAACGTGGTGCGTGCGCAGCGCCTGATGCATGGCAAGACCAGCGTCATCACCACCGACCAGCAGGGCGTCTACCGCGGCCTGCCCCGGGAGTTCACCGTGATCCGCTACCACTCGCTGGCGCTGGAGCGCGAGTCGCTGCCCGACTGCCTGGAGGTCACGTCCACCGCCGAGGACGGCGAGATCATGGGCGTGCGCCACAAGGAGCTGCCGATCGAGGGCGTGCAGTTCCACCCCGAATCCATCCTGACCGAGCACGGTCACGCGATGCTGAAGAATTTCCTGACCATCCACTGAGCCGAGGAGGACGACTGGCCATGCCCATCACCAACACCGACGCGCTGGTGCGCGTGATCGAGCACCGCGAGATCTTCCATGACGAGATGCTGGAGCTGATGCGCCGCATCATGAGCGGCGAGATGTCGCCGGTGATGATCGCGGCGCTGGCCATCGGCCTGCGCGTCAAGAAGGAGACCATCGGCGAGATCGCCGCCGCGGCCCAGGTCATGCGCGAGTTCGCGACCCCGGTGCACGTGGCCGACAAGACGCACCTGGTCGACCTGTGCGGCACCGGCGGCGACGCGGCGCACACCTTCAACATCTCGACCGCGGCGATGATCGTCGCCGCCGCGGCCGGCGCGCGCGTGGCCAAGCACGGCGGGCGCAGCGTCTCGTCCAGCTCGGGCAGCGCCGACGTGCTGGAGGCGCTGGGCGTGCACATCAACCTCACGCCCGAGCAGGTCGCGCTGTGCCTGGAGGAAACCGGCATCGGCTTCATGTTCGCGCCCAACCACCACGCCTCGATGAAGCACGCCGCGCCGGTGCGCAAGGAGCTGAGCGTGCGCACCATCTTCAACATCCTGGGCCCGCTGACCAACCCGGCCAGCGCGCCCAACCAGCTGCTGGGCGTGTTCCACCCCGACCTGGTCGGCATCCAGGTGCGCGTGCTGCAGCGCCTGGGCTCCGAGCACGTGATGGTGGTCTACGGCATGAACGGCATGGACGAGATCTCGCTGTCCGGCGAGACCCTGATCGGCGAGCTGAAGAACGGCACGGTGCAGGAGTACGTCGTCCACCCGGCCGACTTCGGCCTGCCGGTCTACGACACTCGCGTGCTGCGCGTGGCCAACAAGGAGGAATCGGTGCAGTGCATCCAGCGCACGCTGGCCAACGAGGACGGCCCGGTGCGCGACATCGTGCTGCTCAACGCGGGCGCGGCGCTGTACTGCGCCAACGTGGCCGATTCCGTGGCCGACGGCGTCAGGATGGCGCGCGAGGCGGTCGCTTCCGGCAAGGCGCTGGCCAAGCTGAGCCAGTTCGTCGCGGTCACGCAGAAGCTGAAGGGCAACGCATGAGCGACATCCTGCAGAAGATCGTCGCGGTCAAGCGCGAGGAGGTCGCTGCCGCCCGCGCGCGCCGCAGCGCCGCCTCGCTGCGCGACGAGGCCGAGGCGCGCCGCGACCTGCGCGACTTCGCCGCCGCCCTGCGGGCCAAGGTCGAGGCCGGCCGCGCCGCGGTGATCGCCGAGGTCAAGAAGGCCAGCCCCAGCAAGGGCGTGCTGCGCGAGCGCTTCGTGCCGGCCGAGATCGCCGACAGCTACGCCCGCCACGGAGCGGCCTGCCTGTCGGTGCTGACCGACCGCCAGTTCTTCCTGGGCGCGCCCGAGTACCTGCGGCAGGCCCGCGAGGCCTGCCCGCTGCCGGTGCTGCGCAAGGACTTCATCGTCGACGAATACCAGGTCCACGAGGCGTGCGCGATGGGGGCGGACTGCATCCTGCTGATCGCCGCCTGCCTGGACGACGCGCAGATGGCCGACCTCGAGGCGGTGGCGCAGGCGCATGGCCTGGCGGTGCTGGTCGAGGTGCACGGCCGCGCCGAGCTGGAACGCGCGCTGCGCCTGAAGACCCCGCTGCTGGGCATCAACAACCGCAACCTGCGCACCTTCGAGGTCTCGCTGGACACCACGCTGGGCATGCTGCCCGAGGTGCCGGCCGACCGGCTGCTGGTCACCGAGTCCGGCATCCTGGGCCCCGGCGACGTGCGCCGCATGCGCGACGCCGGCGTGCACGCCTTCCTGGTCGGCGAGGCCTTCATGCGCGCCGACGATCCCGGGGTGGCGTTGGCGGCCCTGTTCGGCACATGAGCACCCAGGCGGGGCTGTTTGCGGCCGAGGCCGACAACCGGCTGCGCGAGCCGCTGGCGGCCTGCTTCGACCGCGTCGGCGGCCGCTGGCGCGACACCACCGAGGCGTTCCGTGCCTCGCCGGTCGGCCAGGCGCTGATCGACTTCGTCGACGCCCGCGTCGCGGCCGGCGCCGTGGTCTACCCGGCCCAGGTGTTCCGCGCCCTGGAGCTGACCCCGCTGGAGTCGGTCAAGGTCGTGATCCTGGGCCAGGACCCGTACCACGGCCCGGGGCAGGCCCAGGGGCTCGCGTTTTCCGTGCCTGCCGGGGTGAGGCTGCCGCCCAGCCTGCGCAACATCTACAAGGAGGTCGCCGCCGACACCGGCGCGGCCGTCCCGAAGGACGGCGACCTGACCCGCTGGGCGCGCCAGGGCGTGCTGCTGCTCAACACCGCCCTGACGGTGGAGGACGGCCAGCCCCAAAGCCACGCGCAGCGCGGCTGGGAGGCGCTGACCGACGCACTGATCCGGCAGGTCTCGCGCGAGGCCGGCCCCTGCGTGTTCCTGCTGTGGGGTGCGCCCGCGCAGCGCAAGCGGCCGCTGGTCGACACCACCCGCCATGCGGTGTTCACCGCCAACCACCCGTCGCCGCTGGCCGCGACGCGCCCGCCCCAGCCCTTCATCGGCTGCCGGCATTTCTCGGCCGTGAACGCCTGGCTGGCGGCGCACCGTCCGGATGTCGCGCCGATCGCATGGTGATGCGTGGCCCTGTGCCGCGCAGGGATTGCACAACGCAGAAATACACTGCTAGAATCTGTGGTTCGCCGCGGAGGGGTGCCCGAGTGGCTAAAGGGGGCAGACTGTAAATCTGTTGGCTTACGCCTACGTTGGTTCGAATCCAACCCCCTCCACCAAGGCGAAACAATTTGTTCGGCTTGGCTTGCGGTGAAGCGATACCTCACTGGACGGCCTTCGGGTCCGAAGGTGCTCCCGGGCGGGAGTAGTTCAATGGTAGAACCTTAGCCTTCCAAGCTAATGACGCGGGTTCGATTCCCGTCTCCCGCTCCAGCTGGCGGGCCGGTTGGCCTGGGTGCTGGTCCGGTGACGGAAGTGGGGTTCGCGACAGGCCTCGGGCGGTGCTGCGGTGGTGCAGGTCCCGGGGCGGCGCCGGTGCCCGGTTGTCGGGTGCGGGTGCGGGGGCAGGCCGGTCCTGCCCGGAATTCGGGGGGGCGTCCGCACCGCGGCGGCGCCTTCGGGTGTGTGGGGCGTTCAGTCGCCAGCGGTTTGCCGCCAGCCGGACGGCTCAGCAAACCAGTGTCGACTGCCCATGTGGCTCAGTGGTAGAGCACTCCCTTGGTAAGGGAGAGGTCACGCGTTCGATCCGCGTCATGGGCACCACCACCTCTGCAAACCGTCAACACCGGCATTCCACCGTCAGGAGATCGGAAAAATGGCAAAAGGCAAGTTTGAGCGGACCAAGCCGCACGTGAACGTGGGCACGATTGGTCACGTGGACCATGGCAAGACGACGCTGACGGCGGCGATCACGACGGTGCTGTCGACGAAGTTCGGCGGCGAGGCCAAGGGTTACGACCAGATTGACGCGGCGCCGGAGGAGAAGGCGCGCGGCATCACGATCAACACGGCGCACGTGGAGTACGAGACGGCGAGCCGCCACTATGCCCACGTGGACTGCCCGGGGCACGCCGACTACGTGAAGAACATGATCACGGGTGCGGCGCAGATGGACGGTGCGATCCTGGTGGTGTCGGCGGCCGACGGCCCGATGCCGCAAACGCGTGAGCACATCCTGCTGGCGCGTCAGGTCGGTGTGCCGTACATCATCGTGTTCCTGAACAAGTGCGACATGGTGGACGACGCCGAGCTGCTCGAGCTGGTGGAAATGGAAGTGCGCGAGCTGCTGAGCAAGTACGACTTCCCGGGCGACGACACGCCGATCATCAAGGGTTCGGCGAAGCTGGCGCTGGAAGGCGACAAGGGCGAGCTGGGCGAGCAGGCCATCATGAAGCTGGCCGAGGCGCTGGACACGTACATCCCGACGCCCGAGCGCGCGGTGGACGGCACGTTCCTGATGCCGGTGGAAGACGTGTTCTCGATCTCGGGTCGCGGCACGGTGGTGACCGGGCGCGTGGAGCGCGGCGTGATCAAGGTGGGCGACGAAATCGAGATCGTGGGCCTGCGTGCCACGCAGAAGACCACCTGCACGGGCGTGGAGATGTTCCGCAAGCTGCTGGACCAGGGCCAGGCGGGCGACAACGTGGGTATCCTGCTGCGTGGTACCAAGCGCGAGGAAGTCGAGCGCGGCCAGGTGCTGGCCAAGCCGGGCACGATCACGCCGCACACGCACTTCACGGCCGAGGTGTACGTGCTGAGCAAGGAAGAAGGCGGCCGTCACACGCCGTTCTTCAACAACTACCGTCCGCAGTTCTACTTCCGCACGACGGACGTGACCGGCGCGGTGGAGCTGCCCAAGGACAAGGAGATGGTGATGCCGGGCGACAACGTGACCATCACGGTCAAGCTGATCGCGCCGATCGCCATGGAAGAAGGCCTGCGCTTTGCCATCCGTGAAGGCGGCCGCACCGTCGGCGCCGGCGTCGTGGCCAAGATCATCGAGTAATCGAGGCGATCGATAGGGGTATAGCTCAATTGGCAGAGCGTCGGTCTCCAAAACCGAAGGTTGGGGGTTCGATTCCCTCTGCCCCTGCCAGATCCCGGACGTCGGGGTGATTTCCAAGGCAACCTGACCTGGATCGGCGAGTTCAGCAGCCCGCAGGCGGGGCCCGGAAGGGCCCGACAAGCCCGGCGGGCTTTGCTGCTGATGGTGGCGGCTCCGGCGGCCACGTTCGAAGTGATGCACATGACCCAACCTCAAGTCGAAACCGTCACCTCCGGCGCGGACAAGGCCAAGCTGGCCCTGGCCGGCGTGCTGGTGGTCGGCGCCGTGGCGGCCTTCTACCTGCTGAACCAGCAGGACCTGTGGGTCCGCGTGGCCGCGCTGATCGTGGCGCTGATCGCGGCGGTTGCCGTCTTCTTCACCTCCGAGCCGGGCAAGCAGCTGGTCGCCTTCGGCCGCGAATCGGTCCGCGAGGTCAAGAAGGTCGTCTGGCCGACCCGCAAGGAAGCCATTCAGATGACGGGGTACGTGTTTGCCTTCGTCGTCGTCATGGCCCTGTTCCTGTGGCTGACCGACAAGACGCTGGAGTGGGTGCTGTACGACCTGATCCTGGGCTGGCGCTGAAGACGAGGCACGAACGATGAGCAGCGAAATCGAGAACCAGGCCGCCGCGGGTCCAGTCAAGCGCTGGTACGTGGTCCACGCCTATTCGGGCATGGAAAAGGCCGTCGAGCGCAACCTGCGCGAGCGCATCGAGCGCGCCGGCATGCAGCACAAGTTCGGCCGCATCCTGGTGCCGACCGAGGAAGTGATCGAGGTCAAGAACGGCAAGAAGGCCGTGACCGAGCGCCGCTTCTTCCCCGGCTACGTGCTGGTCGAGATGGTGATGGACGACGACACCTGGCACCTGGTCAAGCACACCTCCAAGGTGACGGGGTTCGTCGGCGGCGCGAAGAACCGCCCGGTGCCCATCTCGGAAGACGAGGTCATGAAGATCGTCAACCAGATGCAGGAAGGCACCGAGAAGCCGCGGCCCAAGGTGGAGTGGGAAGTCGGCGAGGTGGTGCGCGTCAAGGAAGGCCCCTTCACCGACTTCAACGGCGCGATCGAAGAGGTCAACTACGACAAGTCCAAGCTGCGCGTGTCGGTCACCATCTTCGGCCGTGCCACGCCGGTGGAGCTGGACTTCCACCAGGTCGAAAAGATCTGACGTCCTGAAGTTTCAAGGCCCCGGCTGGGGCCGGTCCGCGACGGCGAGCCGAACCAGCCCGTGACGGCCGGCGACGAGATGCCGGCGTGAGGAGCCAGCGGCCCCGGGGCCATCCCGATGTCGCCGGCGTTTGTACTCGGCAGGTATCCCGCGTGGCCGCGGGGCCTGCACCAGGAGAAATCATGGCCAAGAAGATTGTCGGCTTCATCAAGCTGCAAATTCCGGCGGGCAAGGCGAACCCCTCGCCCCCGGTGGGTCCGGCGCTGGGTCAGCGCGGCCTGAACATCATGGAGTTCTGCAAGGCGTTCAACGCCCAGACCCAGGGCATGGAGCCCGGTCTGATGCTGCCGGTGGTGATCACCGCCTATGCGGACAAGTCGTTCAGCTTCGTCATCAAGACGCCGCCGGCGACCGTGCTGATCAAGAAGGCGCTCAAGCTCGAGAAGGGCTCCAGCCGCGCCCACCTCGACAAGGTCGGAAAGATCACCCGCGCCCAGCTCGAGGAAATCGCCAAGACCAAGATGAAGGACCTGACGGCCGCCGACCTGGACGCCGCCGTCAAGACGATTGCCGGTTCTGCCCGCTCGATGGGCGTGATCGTGGAGGGTGTCTGACATGGCCAAACTGACCAAGCGCCAGAAGGCTTTTGCCGGCAAGGTCGACAGCACCAAGCTGTACCCGATCGACGAAGCCCTCGCCATCGTCAAGGAATGCGCCACCGCCAAGTTCGATGAATCCATCGACGTGGCCGTGCAGCTGGGCATCGACGCCCGCAAGTCGGACCAGGTCGTCCGCGGCGCCGTCGTGATGCCCAACGGCACCGGCAAGACCAAGCGCGTGGCCGTGTTCGCCCAGGGCGCCAAGGCCGAGGAAGCCAAGGCCGCCGGCGCGGACATCGTCGGCATGGAAGACCTGGCCGAGCAGATCAAGGCCGGCAACATCAACTTCGACGTGGTGATCGCCTCGCCGGACACGATGCGCATCGTCGGTACCCTGGGCCAGATCCTGGGTCCGCGCGGCCTGATGCCGAACCCGAAGGTCGGCACCGTGACGCCCGACGTGGCCACCGCGGTGAAGAACGCCAAGGCCGGCCAGGTGCAGTTCCGCGTCGACAAGGCCGGTATCGTGCACGCGACGATCGGCCGCCGCTCGTTCGAGGCGGACAAGCTCAAGGGCAACCTGAGCGCGCTGCTGGAGGCCCTGAACAAGGCCAAGCCGGCCTCGAGCAAGGGCGTGTACCTGCGCAAGGTGGCCGTGTCGTCGACCATGGGGGTCGGCGTGCGCGTCGATGCGGCGTCGATCAACGTCGCGTCGGCTGCCTGAAACTGAAGTTCGCGCCGCGGCAAGCCGCGGCGCACCGAATTGGTGGGCCGGGGCCCTGCAAGGGGTTCCGGGCTATCAAAGACCGTTGGTGCAGGCCCGGGGAGTCCGCTTCCCGGACGGCTTAATGGAGGCACGGGCCGCGAGGCCCGGACGCCGAAGCCAACGCAGATGGCGCACCCGCTGGAATGGATTCGAGGTCGTTCGCAAGAAGGGCCGGATTTCCTGAACAGAAGGTCGCTGTAACTGGTGCACCGCGGGCGACCGCGGTGTGTATGTGAGGAGTGGACCTTGAGTCTGAATCGCAACGAGAAACAAGCCGTTGTGGCGGAAGTGGCGGCCCAGGCGGCCAAGTCGCAGACGCTCGCACTGGCGGAGTATCGTGGCCTCACCGTCGCTCAAATGGACCAGCTGCGCCGGCAGGCGCGTGAGAAGGGCGTGTACCTGCACGTCCTGAAGAACACGCTCGCCCGTCGCGCCGTCGCTGGCACCCCGTTTGAAGTGGCGGCCGAGTCCATGGTCGGCCCGCTGATCTACGGCTTTTCGGAAGACGCCGTTGCCGCCGCGAAAGTCATCGCCGACTTCGCCAAGGGCAACGACAAGCTGGTCGTCAAGGCCGGCGCCTACAACGGCAAGGTGCTGGACGCCGAAGGCGTGAAGGCCCTGGCCGCGATCCCGAGCAAGGAAGTGCTGCTGTCCCAGCTGCTGGGTCTCATGCAGTCGCCGGTGTCTCGCCTGGCTCGCGTGCTGGCTGCCCTGTCCGAAAAGCGTGGCGAAGCCGCCCCCGCTGCTTGATCCGTATTCCCCGTATTTTTCTGTTTAGGAATCCAAAATGGCATTCGATAAAGACGCTTTCCTGACCGCCCTGGACAGCATGTCCGTGATGGAGCTCAACGAGCTGGTCAAGGCCATCGAAGAGAAGTTCGGCGTGTCCGCCGCTGCCATGGCTGCCCCGGCTGCCGGCGGCGCTGGCGCTGCTGCCCCGGCTGCTGAAGAGAAGACCGAGTTCACCGTGGTGCTGGCCGACGCCGGCTCCAACAAGGTGGCCGTCATCAAGGCCGTGCGCGAAATCACCGGCCTGGGCCTGAAGGAAGCCAAGGACCTGGTCGACGGCGCTCCGAAGCCCGTCAAGGAAGGCATCGCCAAGGCCGACGCCGAAGCCGCCAAGAAGAAGCTGGAAGAAGCCGGCGCGAAGGTGGAGCTCAAGTAATCGGGTTCCCGACACGGGGCTGGGGGCTTTTTGCGGGCTCCCAGCCTTTTGCGCTTCATGGAATTGAAGCCAGAGCGCACCCGCAAGCGGATTTCGAGGCAAGCTTCGAGTCCCCTTACGAGTGTTCTCTGATCCGACTGCAGAGGACCGGTTTGGTCGGACCCTGGTGCAACGCCAGGGTCGTCCGCCAGCGGCTGGTAGTGGCCAGCCACCAAGCTTCAGAGCCGTCCCCCGGTGCCGGGGTGCGTCGCGGATCTGATCGCCAGTCGTCCGATTGAGCGCCTGCCACGGCCAGGCAGGCGTCTTCAACGCACGGAGTGTTTATGGCGTATACCTACACCGAGCGCAAGCGCATTCGCAAGAGCTTCGGCAAGCGCAAGAGCGTCCTCAACGTCCCCTACTTGCTGAGCATGCAGCGGGATTCCTACGTCGCCTTCCTGCAGAAGGACGTCCCGCCGCAACAACGCAAGCCCGAAGGGCTGCAGGCAGCCTTCCTCTCCGCCTTCCCGATCGTCTCGCACAACGGGATGGTGGAGATGAAGTTCATCGAATACAACATCGCCAAGCCTCCGTTCGACGTGCGCGAATGCCAGCAGCGGGGCCTGACCTACGCTGCGGCGGTGCGTGCCAAGCTGCAGATGATCATCTACGACCGTGAAGCGGCCCAGCCGAAGACGGTCAAGGAGATCAAGGAGCAGGAGGTCTACATGGGCGAAGTGCCGCTCATGACGGACTACGGCTCCTTCATCATCAACGGGACCGAGCGCGTCATCGTCTCGCAGCTGCACCGCTCGCCCGGCGTGTTCTTCGAGCACGACAAGGGCAAGACCCATTCGTCGGGCAAGCTGCTGTTCTCTGCCCGCATCATCCCCTACCGTGGTTCCTGGCTCGACTTCGAGTTCGACCCGAAGGACATCCTGTACTTCCGCGTCGACCGTCGCCGCAAGATGCCGGTCACGATCCTGCTCAAGGCCATCGGCCTGACCCCCGAGCAGATCCTGGCTCACTTCTACGTCTTCGACAACTTCCGCCTGATGGACTCGGGCGCGCAGATGGAGTTCGTGCCCGAACGCCTGCGCGGTGAGGTGGCCCGCTTCGACATCACCGACAAGTCCGGCAACGTCGTCGTCGAGAAGGACAAGCGCATCACGGCCCGCCACACCCGCCTGCTGGAGCAGTCGGGCACGCAGTTCATCACGGTGCCGGAAGACTTCCTGATCGGCCGCGTGCTGGCTCGCAACATGGTCGATCCGGAGACGGGCGAGATCATCGCCAAGGCCAACGACGAGCTGACCGAGACGCTGCTGAAGAAGCTGCGCGGCGCGGGCATCAAGGACATCCAGTGCATCTACACGAACGAACTGGACCAGGGCCCGTACATCTCGCAGACGCTGGCGATGGACGAGACCGCCGACCAGCTGGCCGCGCGCGTGGCGATCTACCGCATGATGCGCCCTGGCGAGCCGCCGACGGAAGACGCGGTGGAAGCCCTGTTCCAGCGCCTGTTCTACAGCGCCGACACCTATGACCTGTCGCGCGTCGGGCGCATGAAGTTTAACGCCCGCGTCGGCCGCGAGTCGCCCGAAGGCCCGATGACCCTGACCAACGAGGACATCCTCGACGTGGTCAAGATCCTGGTCGAGCTGCGCAACGGCCGCGGCGAGGTGGACGACATCGACCACCTGGGCAACCGTCGCGTGCGCTGCGTGGGCGAACTGGCCGAGAACCAGTACCGCTCGGGCCTGGCCCGCATCGAGAAGGCCGTCAAGGAGCGCCTCGGCCAGGCCGAGACCGAGTCGCTGATGCCGCACGACCTGATCAACTCCAAGCCGATCTCCGCGGCGCTGAAGGAGTTCTTCGGGGCGTCGCAGCTGTCGCAGTTCATGGACCAGACCAACCCGCTGTCCGAGATCACGCACAAGCGTCGTGTCTCGGCCCTGGGCCCGGGCGGTCTGACCCGCGAGCGCGCCGGCTTCGAGGTCCGCGACGTGCACCCGACCCACTACGGCCGCGTGTGCCCGATCGAAACCCCTGAAGGCCCGAACATCGGCCTGATCAACTCGCTGGCCCTGTACGCCCGCCTGAACGAGTACGGCTTCCTGGAGACACCGTACCGCCGCGTGGTGGACGGCAAGGTGACCGACCAGATCGACTACCTGTCGGCCATCGAGGAAGGCAAGTACGTGATCGCCCAGGCGAACGCGACGCTGGACGAGGAAGGCCGCCTGGTCGACGAGCTGGTCTCCGCGCGCGAGAAGGGCGAATCGGTGCTGACCTCGCCGGACCGCATCCAGTACATGGACGTGGCGCCGACGCAGATCGTCTCGGTGGCCGCCTCGCTGGTGCCGTTCCTGGAGCACGACGACGCGAACCGCGCGCTGATGGGCGCCAACATGCAGCGCCAGGCGGTGCCGGTGCTGCGTCCCGAGAAGGCCTTCGTCGGCACGGGCGTCGAGCGCGTGGCCGCGGTCGACTCGGGCACCGTGGTCGCTGCCAAGCGTGGCGGCGTGGTGGACTACGTCGACACCAACCGCATCGTGATCCGCGTCAACGACGAGGAGACGGCGGCCGGTGAAGTCGGCGTCGACATCTACAACCTGATCAAGTACCAGCGTTCCAACCAGAACACCAACATCCACCAGCGACCGATCGTCAAGCGCGGCGACGTGGTGGCCCGGGGCGACGTGATCGCCGACGGTGCCTCGACCGACCTGGGCGAACTGGCGCTCGGCCAGAACATGCTGGTCGCGTTCATGCCCTGGAACGGCTACAACTTCGAGGACTCGATCCTGATCAGCGAGAAGGTCGTGGCCGACGACCGCTACACCTCGATCCACATCGAGGAGCTGGTGGTCATGGCCCGCGACACCAAGCTGGGCCCGGAGGAAATCACCCGCGACATCCCGAACCTGTCCGAGCACCAGCTGTCGCGCCTGGACGAATCCGGCATCGTCTACATCGGTGCCGAGGTGCAGGCCGGCGACGTGCTGGTCGGCAAGGTCACGCCCAAGGGCGAGACCACGCTGACGCCGGAAGAGAAGCTGCTGCGCGCGATCTTCGGCGAGAAGGCTTCCGACGTGAAGGACACCTCGCTGCGCGTGGACCAGGGCACCAGCGGCACGGTCATCGACGTGCAGGTGTTCACCCGTGAAGGCATCCAGCGCGACAAGCGTGCACAGCAGATCATCGACGACGAGCTGAAGCGCTTCCGCCTGGACCTGAACGACCAGCTGCGCATCGTGGAAGCCGACGCGTTCGACCGGATCGAGAAGCTGCTGGTCGGCAAGGTCGCCAACGGCGGTCCGAAGAAGCTGGCCAAGGGCACCGTGATCGACAAGGCGTACCTCGCCGACGTCGAGAAGTACCACTGGTTCGACATCCGTCCGGCCGACGAGGAAGTGGCCAACCAGCTCGAGTCGATCAAGAACTCGCTGGAGCAGACCCGCCACAGCTTCGACCTGGCCTTCGAGGAAAAGCGCAAGAAGCTGACCCAGGGCGACGAGCTGCCCGCCGGCGTGCTGAAGATGGTGAAGGTGTACCTCGCCGTCAAGCGCCGCCTGCAGCCTGGCGACAAGATGGCCGGCCGCCACGGGAACAAGGGCGTGGTGTCCAAGATCGTTCCGGTCGAGGACATGCCCTACATGGCAGACGGTACGCCGTGCGACATCGTGCTGAACCCGCTGGGCGTGCCCTCGCGGATGAACGTCGGCCAGGTGCTGGAAGTGCACCTGGGCTGGGCGGCCAAGGGCATCGGCGAGCGCATCGGCGACATGCTGCAGCGCGAGGCCCGCGCGGCCGAGCTGCGCCAGTTCCTCGACGAGCTGTACAACAAGTCCGGTGGGACCAAGGAAAACCTCGACGAGCTGTCCGACGACGAGATCGTCGACATGGCGCGCAACCTGTCCAAGGGCGTGCCGTTCGCGACCCCGGTGTTCGACGGTGCCTCCGAAGAGGAGATCCGGGCCATGCTGAAGCTGGCCTATCCGGACGAGATCGCGAAGGCCAAGGGCCTGAACGAAACCCGCACGCAAGCCATCCTGCACGACGGACGCACCGGCGACCCGTTCGAGCGTCCGGTGACCGTGGGCTACATGCACGTGCTGAAGCTGCACCACCTGGTGGACGACAAGATGCACGCGCGCTCGACCGGCCCGTACTCGCTGGTGACGCAGCAGCCGCTGGGCGGCAAGGCCCAGTTCGGTGGCCAGCGCTTCGGCGAGATGGAAGTCTGGGCGCTGGAAGCCTACGGCGCGGCCTACGTGCTGCAGGAAATGCTGACCGTGAAGTCCGACGACGTGAACGGCCGTACCAAGGTGTACGAGAACATCGTCAAGGGCGAGCACGCCATTGACGCCGGCATGCCGGAGTCCTTCAACGTGCTGGTCAAGGAAATCCGCTCCCTCGGTATCGATATCGAGCTCGAGCGCAACTAAGGAGCAGATGCATGAAAGGCTTGCTGGACCTTTTCAAGCAGTTCACGCCGGATGAGCACTTCGATGCGATCCGCATCGGGCTGGCTTCGCCCGAGAAGATCCGCTCGTGGTCGTTCGGTGAAGTGAAGAAGCCCGAGACGATCAACTACCGCACGTTCAAGCCGGAGCGCGATGGCCTGTTCTGCGCCAAGATCTTCGGCCCGATCAAGGACTACGAGTGCCTGTGCGGCAAGTACAAGCGCCTGAAGCACCGCGGCGTGATCTGCGAGAAGTGCGGCGTCGAGGTCACCCAGACCAAGGTGCGCCGTGAGCGCATGGGCCACATCGAGCTGGCCGCGCCGTGCGCGCACATCTGGTTCCTGAAGTCGCTGCCGTCGCGCCTGGGCCTGGTGCTCGACATGACGCTGCGCGACATCGAGCGCGTGCTGTACTTCGAGGCCTATGTCGTGGTCGACCCCGGCATGACGCCGCTGAAGAAGTACTCGATCATGTCCGAGGACGACTACGAGTCCAAGCGTGCCGAGTACGGCGACGAGTTCGTCGCGATGATGGGCGCCGAAGGCATCAAGAAGCTGCTGGAGGACATGGACATCGATGCGGAGATCGAGAAGCTCCGCAACGACATGACCGGCTCCGAGCTGAAGATCAAGAAGAACTCCAAGCGTCTGAAGGTGCTGGAAGCCTTCAAGAAGTCGGGCATCAAGCCGCAGTGGATGATCATGGAGGTGCTGCCGGTGCTGCCGCCGGACCTGCGCCCGCTGGTCCCGCTGGACGGTGGCCGCTTCGCGACCTCCGACCTCAACGACCTGTACCGCCGCGTCATCAACCGCAACAACCGCCTGGCGCGGCTGCTCGAGCTGAAGGCGCCCGAGATCATCGTGCGCAACGAGAAGCGCATGCTGCAGGAGGCGGTGGACTCGCTGCTGGACAACGGCCGTCGCGGCAAGGCGATGACCGGTGCCAACAAGCGTGCGCTGAAGTCGCTGGCCGACATGATCAAGGGCAAGAGCGGCCGCTTCCGCCAGAACCTGCTGGGCAAGCGCGTCGACTACTCGGGCCGTTCGGTCATCACGGTGGGCCCGACGCTCAAGCTGCACCAGTGCGGCCTGCCCAAGCTGATGGCGCTGGAGCTGTTCAAGCCGTTCATCTTCTCGAAGCTCGAGCAGATGGGCATCGCCACCACGATCAAGGCGGCCAAGAAGGAAGTCGAGGCCCAGACGCCGGTGGTGTGGGACATCCTGGAAGAGGTGATCAAGGAGCACCCCGTCCTGCTGAACCGCGCCCCGACGCTGCACCGCCTGGGCATCCAGGCGTTCGAGCCGGTGCTGATCGAAGGCAAGGCCATCCAGCTGCACCCGCTGGTGTGCGCGGCGTTCAACGCCGACTTCGACGGCGACCAGATGGCCGTCCACGTGCCGCTGTCGCTCGAGGCCCAGATGGAAGCCCGCGCGCTGATGCTGGCCTCCAACAACGTGCTGTTCCCGGCCAACGGCGAGCCCTCCATCGTGCCGTCGCAGGACGTGGTGCTGGGCCTGTACTACGCCACCCGCGAGCGCATCAACGGCAAGGGTGAAGGCATGGTCTTTGCCGACGTGGCCGAGGTGCAGCGTGCGCTGGACAACGGAGTGGTCGAGCTGACCGCCAAGATCAGCGTGCGCCTGACCGAGTACGCCAAGGACAAGGCCACCGGCCAGTTCATCCCCGAGACCAAGCTGGTCGAGACCACCGCCGGCCGGGCGCTGCTGTCGGAGATCCTGCCCAAGGGGCTGCCCTTCGCGCTGATCAACAAGGCGCTGAAGAAGAAGGAGATCTCCAAGCTGATCAACGCCTCCTTCCGCCGTTGCGGCCTGAAGGAAACGGTGGTGTTCGCCGACAAGCTGCTGCAGTCGGGCTTCCGCCTGGCCACCCGCGCCGGCATCTCGATCGCCATCGACGACATGCTGGTGCCGAGGGAGAAGCAGGTCCTGATCGAGCGCGCCGAGCAGGAGGTCAAGGAGATCCAGCAGCAGTACGTCTCGGGTCTCGTGACCGCCGGCGAGCGCTACAACAAGGTCGTCGACATCTGGGGCAAGACCAGTGACGAGGTGGGCAAGGTCATGATGGCCCAGCTCGCCAAGGAGAAGGTCGTCGACCGCCACGGCAAGGAAGTCGAGCAGGAGTCGTTCAACTCCATCTACATGATGGCCGACTCCGGCGCCCGTGGTAGCGCGGCGCAGATCCGCCAGCTGGCCGGCATGCGCGGCCTGATGGCCAAGCCGGACGGCTCGATCATCGAGACGCCGATCACGGCGAACTTCCGCGAAGGCCTGAACGTGCTGCAGTACTTCAACTCCACGCACGGCGCCCGCAAGGGCCTGGCCGACACGGCGCTGAAGACGGCGAACTCGGGTTACCTGACGCGCCGCCTGGTCGACGTGACGCAGGACCTGGTCGTCACCGAGGAGGATTGCGGCACCGAACACGGCTTCGCGATGCGCGCGCTGGTCGAGGGCGGTGAAGTCATCGAATCGCTGCGCGACCGCATCCTGGGCCGCGTGGCCGCCACCGAGGTGCTGCACCCCGAGACGCAGGAAGTCATCATCCCGGCCGGCACCATGCTGGACGAGGATGCGCTGGACCTGATCGAGCAGGCCGGCGTCGACGAGGTCAAGGTGCGCACGCCGCTGACCTGCAACACGCGCTTCGGCCTGTGCGCCAAGTGCTACGGCCGTGACCTGGGCCGCGGCGGCCTGGTCAACGTCGGCGAGGCGGTGGGCGTGATCGCCGCCCAGTCGATCGGCGAGCCGGGCACGCAGCTGACGATGCGGACCTTCCACATCGGCGGCGCGGCCACGCGTGCGGCGGTGGCCTCGAGCGTCGAGGCCAAGTCCGACGGCATCATCGGCTTCAACGCCACGATGCGCTACGTGACCAACGGCAAGGGCGAGCTGGTGGTGATTGCCCGCTCCGGCGAGATCATCATCTCCGACCCGCACGGCCGCGAGCGCGAGCGCCACAAGGTGCCGTACGGTGCGACGCTGAACGTCAAGGCCGACCAGCAGGTCAAGGCCGGCACCATCCTGGCCAACTGGGACCCGCTGACCCGCCCGATCATCACGGAATTCGCCGGCCGCGCGAAGTTCGAGAACGTCGAGGAAGGCGTGACCGTGGCCAAGCAGGTCGACGAGGTCACCGGCCTGTCGACGCTGGTGGTCATCGACCCGAAGCGCCGCGGTGCCGCCAAGGTGGTGCGTCCGCAGGTCAAGCTGGTCGACGCGCAGGGCAACGAGGTCAAGATCCCCGGCACCGACCACTCGGTGACCATCGGTTTCCCGGTCGGCGCCCTGATCCAGGTGCGCGACGGCCAGGAGCTGGCCCCGGGCGAGGTGCTGGCCCGCATCCCGGTCGAAGGCCAGAAGACCCGCGACATCACGGGCGGTCTGCCGCGCGTGGCGGAGCTGTTCGAAGCCCGTTCGCCGAAGGACAAGGGCATCCTGGCGGAAGTCACCGGCACGGTGTCGTTCGGCAAGGAGACCAAGGGCAAGGTGCGCCTGCAAATCACCGACCCGGACGGCAAGGTCTGGGAAGAACTCGTGCCGAAGGAAAAGAACATCCTGGTGCACGAGGGCCAGGTGGTGAACAAGGGCGAGCTGATCGTCGACGGTCCGGCCGATCCGCAGGACATCCTGCGCCTGCTGGGCATCGAGGAACTGGCCCGCTACATCGTCGACGAGGTGCAGGACGTCTACCGCCTGCAGGGCGTGAAGATCAACGACAAGCACATCGAGGTGATCGTTCGCCAGATGCTGCGTCGCGTGCAGATCGTCAACCCGGGCGACAGCCACTACATCGCCGGCGAGCAGGTCGAGCGCTCCGAGCTCTTCGACACCAACGACAAGCTGCGTGCCGAGGGCAAGGTGCCCGCGACCTACTCCGACGTGCTGCTGGGCATCACCAAGGCCTCGCTGTCGACCGACTCGTTCATCTCGGCCGCGTCCTTCCAGGAGACGACCCGGGTGCTCACCGAGGCGGCCATCATGGGCAAGCGCGACGAGCTGCGCGGCCTGAAGGAGAACGTCATCGTGGGGCGCCTGATCCCGGCCGGTACCGGTCTCGCCTACCACCAGGCCCGCAAGGCCAAGGAGGAAATGGACGAGCAGGAGCGCCGTGCCATCGCGATGCAGGAAGCCGAGGAAATGGCGGCCCTGCAGCTGGCCCAGGCCGACAGCGACGACGAGTCCAACCCGCCTGCGGGCGAGTGATCCGGCGGCTGCCTCCTGCAGCCCTGACCGGGAAGGCGGCTTCGGCCGCCTTTTCTTTTGCCCGTGCGGGGCCGGTGCCGGATCCCGCGCCGCGGGCGGGGGGCGGGCGGGAACCCGTAACCCGCGGGTCACCGCGCCGGCCTATCATCGGCCGGTTCGCCGCAACCCGTTGCCCGACCTGCCATGACGCCGCCTCGCATCGCCCTGATCGCCCATGACCGCAAGAAGGACGACATGGTCGCCTTGGCCCGCGAGTTCCGCGACTTCCTCGCGGGCTGCCGGCTGTGCGCGACCGGCACCACCGGCAGCCGCCTGCAGCGCGAGGCCGGCCTGCCGGTCGAGGCGCTGATGAGCGGGCCCCTGGGCGGCGACCTGCAGATCGGCGCCCGGCTGGCCGAAGGCGGGGTCGACGCGGTGATCTTCCTGCGCGACCCGATGACGCCCCAGCCGCACGAGCCGGACATCAACGCCCTGGTGCGCGCTTGCGACGTGCACGACATCCCCTGCGCCACCAACCTCGCGTCGGCGCGCCTGCTGCTACGCCAGCTCCAGCGGCAGGGCTGACGCCGGCTGCCACTCCTGTGGCCTTTGCACGACGACGCCCAGGCGTGCCGCGCGCCGGGCGAGCTTGAGCAGCTCGCGGTCCTTGCTCAGCAGCCAGCGGGCGCCGGCGGCCACCGCCAGGTCGATGAACTTCTGGTCGTCCGGGTCCTTGCAGCGGATCGGCGCGCGCCCGGCCTCGCCGTCCACGAACCGCGCGTGTGCCGCCCAGGCCTGCCGAATCGCGGACAGGTCGGGCGAGCGGGCGGAGATCCATTGATATGTGAGCGCTCGCTCCATCTCTTCCTGCATGGAGCGGGTGGCGAGCCAGGTGACCTGCCCGGACTGCACCGCCTGGACCACGGGGCGCACCTGGGGGTCGAGAAACACCAGCCAGTCGAGCAGGACATTGGTGTCGAGGACAATCAGCGGGGCGGTGGACGGCAGGGCGTTCAAGCGGCGGTACTCACGGAGGCTGCAGGGTCGTTGCGCCGCACTTGCTTGCGGCGGCACAGACCGCTGAATATAATCGAGGGCTTTTCGGCAGATTTTGCTGCGCTCTTTGCTGGGCGGCTCACCGCAAGAACCGCCTCGGACGCCGGGATCGGCGACCGGGCCAGGTTCCATGCTTGCGGCTTCGGGCTTGCGCTTTTGGGTGCAGAGTGCTCGGCATCTTCCGGGAAAGTTTCGTATCCAAGTAACTTCAAACGGGAACAAGTTACATGCCAACCATCAACCAGCTCGTGCGCCATGGTCGCAAGGCCGAGGTCACGAAGTCCAAGTCGCCGGCAATGGAGAATTGCCCGCAGCGCCGCGGCGTGTGCACCCGCGTGTACACGACCACCCCCAAGAAGCCGAACTCCGCCCTGCGTAAGGTCGCCAAGGTGCGCCTGACCAACGGTTTCGAGGTCATCTCGTACATCGGCGGTGAAGGCCACAACCTGCAGGAGCACAGCGTCGTGCTCGTGCGCGGCGGCCGGGTGAAGGACCTGCCGGGCGTGCGCTACCACATCGTCCGCGGTTCGCTGGACCTGCAAGGCGTGAAGGATCGCAAGCAGGCCCGCTCCAAGTACGGTGCGAAGCGGCCCAAGAAGGCCTAAGGCAACCAGTCGTGGTGGTCGGCACGCGCCGCGTGCGGGCCGCAGAAGAATGTGACGGCCGCCTGCGGGCAGGCCGAGTAAGTGGGTGGCCTGGATGGCGCCCGCGGTGTGGGCAGGAAGCCCGCGCCAACTGAAGCAGAAGGAAGGTGAATCATGCCTCGTCGTCGCGAAGTACCGAAGCGAGAAGTCCTGCCGGATCCCAAGTACGGCAACGTCGATCTGTCCAAGTTCATGAACGTGATCATGGAGTCCGGCAAGAAGGCCGTGGCCGAGCGCATCATCTATGGCGCGCTGGATCAGGTCGAGAAGAAGTCCGGGAAGGATCCGCTGGAAGTCTTCATGACCGCCCTGAACAACGTGAAGCCGCTGGTCGAAGTGAAGTCCCGCCGCGTGGGTGGTGCGAACTACCAAGTTCCCGTGGAAGTTCGTCCCGTCCGCCGCGTGGCGCTGGCCATGCGCTGGCTGAAGGAGGCGGCTCGCAAGCGCGGTGAGAAGTCCATGGCCCAGCGCCTGGCCAACGAGCTGCTCGAGGCGGCCGAGGGTCGTGGCGGCGCCATGAAGAAGCGCGACGAAGTGCACCGCATGGCCGAGGCCAACAAGGCCTTCTCCCACTTCCGCTTCTGAAGCCCTGTCAACTAGTCCTGCGGCTGCCCCCTCCGGTCCACGAGACGAGCGGGGCGGCCTTGTTTTTGGAGTGACATCATGTCCCGCAAGACCCCGATTGAGCGTTACCGCAACATTGGTATTTCCGCTCACATCGATGCCGGTAAGACGACCACCACCGAGCGCATCCTGTTCTACACCGGTGTGAGCCACAAGCTTGGCGAAGTGCACGACGGTGCCGCCACGATGGACTGGATGGAGCAGGAGCAGGAGCGGGGCATCACCATCACCTCCGCTGCGACCACCTGCTTCTGGAAGGGCATGGACCTGTCCTATCCGGAGCACCGCTTCAACATCATCGACACCCCGGGGCACGTGGACTTCACCATCGAGGTGGAGCGCTCGATGCGCGTGCTCGACGGTGCCTGCATGGTGTACTGCGCCGTGGGTGGCGTGCAGCCCCAGTCCGAGACCGTCTGGCGCCAGGCCAACAAGTACAAGGTGCCCCGCCTGGCGTTCGTCAACAAGATGGACCGCACCGGCGCGAACTTCTTCAAGGTCTACGATCAGATGAAGACGCGCCTGAAGGCCAACCCCGTGCCCATCGTGCTGCCGATCGGTGCCGAGGACAACTTCAAGGGCGTGGTCGACCTGCTCAAGATGAAGGCCATCATCTGGGACGACGCGTCCCAGGGGATGAAGTTCGAGTACCACGACATCCCGGCCGACATGGTCGAGGACGCCAAGAAGTGGCGCGAGAACATGGTCGAGGCCGCCGCCGAGGCGTCCGAGGAACTGATGAACAAGTACCTCGAGACCGGCGAGCTGACCGAGGAAGAGATCAAGAAGGGTCTGCGCATGCGGACCATCGCGACCGAGATCCAGCCGATGCTGTGCGGCACCGCCTTCAAGAACAAGGGCGTGCAGCGCATGCTGGACGCGGTGATCGACTTCCTGCCCTCGCCGGTGGACATCCCTCCGGTGGCCGGTACCGACGAGAACGACAACGAAGTCACCCGCAAGGCGGACGACAACGAGAAGTTCTCCGCGCTGGCATTCAAGCTGATGACCGACCCGTACGTCGGCCAGCTGACCTTCGTGCGCGTGTACTCCGGCGTGCTGAAGTCCGGCGACACCGTCTACAACCCGATCAAGGGCAAGAAGGAGCGCATCGGCCGTATCCTGCAGATGCACGCCAACCAGCGTGAGGAAATCAAGGAGATCCTGGCCGGCGACATCGCTGCCTGCGTGGGCCTGAAGGACGTGACCACCGGCGAGACGCTGTGCGACCCCGATGCGGTCATCACGCTCGAGAAGATGGAGTTCCCCGAGCCGGTGATCCGCCAGGCCGTCGAGCCCAAGACCAAGGCTGACCAGGAGAAGATGGGCGTGGCCCTGTCGCGCCTGGCCTCGGAAGACCCCTCGTTCCGCGTCTACACCGACGAGGAATCGGGCCAGACCATCATCGCCGGCATGGGCGAGCTGCACCTGGAGATCATCGTCGACCGCATGAAGCGCGAGTTCGGCGTGGACGCCAACGTCGGCAAGCCGCAGGTGGCCTACCGCGAAACCATTCGCAAGACCGCCATGGACGTCGAAGGCAAGTTCGTGCGCCAGTCGGGCGGCAAGGGCCAGTACGGCCACGTCGTGTTCACGGTCGAGCCGAACGAGCCGGGCAAGGGCTTCGAGTTCGTCGACGCGATCAAGGGTGGCGTGGTGCCGCGCGAGTACATCCCGGCGGTCCAGAAGGGTGTGGAAGAAACCCTGCCGAACGGCGTGCTGGCCGGCTACCCGGTGGTCGACGTCAAGGTCACGCTGACCTTCGGTTCGTACCACGAAGTGGACTCGTCCGAACAGGCGTTCAAGATGGCGGCCTCGATCGCCTTCAAGGAAGCCTGCAAGCGTGCCAACCCGGTGATCCTCGAGCCGATGATGGCCGTTGAAGTGGAGACGCCGGAAGAGTACGCTGGCAA
Source organism: Caldimonas thermodepolymerans (assembly GCF_015476235.1). NCBI lineage: Bacteria > Pseudomonadati > Pseudomonadota > Betaproteobacteria > Burkholderiales > Sphaerotilaceae > Caldimonas > Caldimonas thermodepolymerans. The sequence continues at coordinate 3,361,929 of NZ_CP064338.1, read as the reverse complement.
CGTGATGGGCGACCTGTCGTCCCGTCGCGGCATGGTGCAGGGCATGGACGACCTGCCCGGCGGCGGCAAGACGATCCGCGCCGAGGTGCCGCTGTCCGAGATGTTCGGCTACGCCACCGCGCTGCGTTCGATGTCCCAAGGCCGTGCGACGTACACGATGGAGTTCAAGCACTACGCCGAGGCTCCGAAGAACGTCGCCGACGCGATCATCACCGCGCGCAACAGCAAGTAATTGGTTGTCCCTGCGGCGGCAGCGGGCCCGGAACGGGGCCGCTGCCCTCCGCGGGGTTTTCGTTTTGTCTTCGGCGCCGCCTTGCGGTTGGCCGGCTGCCCGTGGCAGGTCAGGGCTGGAGACGTAAAACAGACACGGGCTACCGTTCTTTCCCTGGAGAGCAGAAATGGCAAAAGGCAAGTTTGAGCGGACCAAGCCGCACGTGAACGTGGGCACGATTGGTCACGTGGACCATGGCAAGACGACGCTGACGGCGGCGATCACGACGGTGCTGTCGACGAAGTTCGGCGGCGAGGCCAAGGGTTACGACCAGATTGACGCGGCGCCGGAGGAGAAGGCGCGCGGCATCACGATCAACACGGCGCACGTGGAGTACGAGACGGCGAGCCGCCACTATGCCCACGTGGACTGCCCGGGGCACGCCGACTACGTGAAGAACATGATCACGGGTGCGGCGCAGATGGACGGTGCGATCCTGGTGGTGTCGGCGGCCGACGGCCCGATGCCGCAAACGCGTGAGCACATCCTGCTGGCGCGTCAGGTCGGTGTGCCGTACATCATCGTGTTCCTGAACAAGTGCGACATGGTGGACGACGCCGAGCTGCTCGAGCTGGTGGAAATGGAAGTGCGCGAGCTGCTGAGCAAGTACGACTTCCCGGGCGACGACACGCCGATCATCAAGGGTTCGGCGAAGCTGGCGCTGGAAGGCGACAAGGGCGAGCTGGGCGAGCAGGCCATCATGAAGCTGGCCGAGGCGCTGGACACGTACATCCCGACGCCCGAGCGCGCGGTGGACGGCACGTTCCTGATGCCGGTGGAAGACGTGTTCTCGATCTCGGGTCGCGGCACGGTGGTGACCGGGCGCGTGGAGCGCGGCGTGATCAAGGTGGGCGACGAAATCGAGATCGTGGGCCTGCGTGCCACGCAGAAGACCACCTGCACGGGCGTGGAGATGTTCCGCAAGCTGCTGGACCAGGGCCAGGCGGGCGACAACGTGGGTATCCTGCTGCGTGGTACCAAGCGCGAGGAAGTCGAGCGCGGCCAGGTGCTGGCCAAGCCGGGCACGATCACGCCGCACACGCACTTCACGGCCGAGGTGTACGTGCTGAGCAAGGAAGAAGGCGGCCGTCACACGCCGTTCTTCAACAACTACCGTCCGCAGTTCTACTTCCGCACGACGGACGTGACCGGCGCGGTGGAGCTGCCCAAGGACAAGGAGATGGTGATGCCGGGCGACAACGTGACCATCACGGTCAAGCTGATCGCGCCGATCGCCATGGAAGAAGGCCTGCGCTTTGCCATCCGTGAAGGCGGCCGCACCGTCGGCGCCGGCGTCGTGGCCAAGATCATCGAGTAAGCCGTTTGCGTGACTTGGCGCGGGAGGAGCCCTCCTCCCGCGTGCAGCCTCAAACATCGCCGCTTCGGCGGCCTCGCTCTTTAGGACATCGTCATGCAAAAGCAAAAGATCCGTATCCGTCTCAAGGCGTTCGACTACAAGCTGATCGACCAGTCGGCGCTCGAGATCGTGGATACCGCCAAGCGCACTGGCGCGATCGTCAAGGGTCCCGTGCCGCTGCCGACCCGTCTGCAGCGCTTCGACATCCTGCGTTCGCCGCACGTGAACAAGACCTCGCGCGACCAGTTCGAGATCCGCACGCACCAGCGCCTGATGGACATCGTCGACCCGACCGACAAGACGGTCGACGCGCTGATGAAGCTGGACCTGCCGGCCGGCGTCGACGTCGAGATCAAGCTGCAGTAAGCGGCTGACCTAGCAAGGCAAAGGGTTGTTCGCATTGCGGCGGTGGCCGCAGGTGCTACAATCCTTCGCTTTTCCGCGAAGCGCCCACCTCGGTGGGCCTTTGTGGTTTCCAGGTGGCGGGCCTTCGGCGCGCCGCAGAAACAGTCAGCCCGGCCAATCGTTGTCGGGCATTGGAGAAAACAATGAGTCTTAGCAATCGTCTCGGATTGCTGGGCCGCAAGGTGGGCATGATGCGCATCTTCACGGACGACGGCGACGCCGTGCCTGTGACGGTGCTGGACGTGTCGAACAACCGCGTGACCCAGGTCAAGACCGTCGAGACCGACGGCTACTGCGCCCTGCAGGTGGCATTCGGCGTGCGCAAGGCAAGCCGTGTCAACAAGCCGGAAGCTGGCCACTACGCCAAGGCGGGCGTGGAGGCGGGCGAAGTCCTCAAGGAATTCCGCGTGCCGGCCGAAGTGGCCGCCGAGTACAAGCCCGGCGCCCAGCTCCCCGTCACGCTCTTCTCGGTGGGCCAGAAGGTCGACGTGCAGGGCACCTCGATCGGCAAGGGCTTTGCCGGCACCATCAAGCGTCACAACTTCGGCTCGCAGCGCGCCTCCCACGGTAACAGCCGTTCGCACAACGTGCCCGGCTCGATCTCGATGGCGCAGGACCCGGGCCGCGTGTTCCCGGGCAAGAAGATGTCCGGCCACCTGGGTGATGAAACCGTGAGCATTCAGAACCTCGACATCGTCCGCATCGACGAGGCCCGCCAGCTGCTGCTGGTCAAGGGCGCGGTGCCGGGTGCCAAGGGCGGTCATGTCGTCGTCCGTCCCGCCGTCAAGGTCAAGGCCAAGAAAGGAGCCCAGTGATGCAACTCGAGCTCCTGAACGAACAGGGCCAGCCCGCCGCCAAGGTTGAGGCGCCCGACACCGTGTTCGGCCGTGACTACAACGAAGCGCTGGTGCACCAGATCGTGGTGGCCTACCAGGCCAACGCGCGCCAGGGCACCCGTGCCCAGAAGGACCGCGCCACCGTCAAGCACTCCACCAAGAAGCCGTGGCGCCAGAAGGGCACCGGCCGCGCTCGCGCCGGCATGACCTCGTCGCCGCTGTGGCGTGGGGGCGGTCGCATCTTCCCGAACAGCCCGAACGAGAACTTCACCCAGAAGGTCAACAAGAAGATGTACCGTGCCGGTATGGCCGCCATCTTCTCGCAGCTGGCCCGCGAAGGCCGCCTGGCCGTGGTGGACTCCCTGAAGGTCGAGTCGCCCAAGACCAAGCTGCTGGCCCAGAAGTTCAAGGCCATGGGCCTGGATTCCGTGCTGGTGATTGCCGACGAGGTCGACGAGAACCTGTACCTGGCTTCCCGCAACCTGGCCAACGTGCTCGTCGTCGAGCCGCGCTACGCCGATCCGCTGTCGCTCGTGCACTACAAGAAGGTGCTCGTGACGAAGGCTGCGATCGAGCAGCTCAAGGAGATGCTGGCATGAGCGCTCAGAAATTCGATGAAGGTCGCCTGATGCAGGTGCTGGTCGCCCCGATCGTGTCCGAGAAGGCCACGTCGGTCGCCGAGAAGCACAACCAGGTGCTGTTCAAGGTCCTGCGGGACGCCACCAAGCCTGAGATCAAGGCGGCCGTCGAACTGATGTTCAAGGTCGAGGTGGAATCCGTGCAGGTGGTCAACCAGAAGGGCAAGGTCAAGCGCTTTGGCCGCACCATCGGCCGTCGCGATCACGTGAAGAAGGCCTATGTGTCCCTGAAGGAAGGCCAGGAGCTCAACTTCTCCGGGGAGGCTGCGTAATGGCCGTCGTCAAACTCAAGCCCACGTCGCCCGGCCGCCGTGCCGTGGTCAAGGTGGTGCACAAGCACCTGTACAAGGGCCGGCCCGAGAAGTCGCTGCTCGAGCCCCAGAAGCAGAATGCTGGCCGCAACAACAACGGCCACATCACGACCCGTCACAAGGGTGGTGGCCACAAGCATCACTATCGGGTGATCGACTTCCGCCGCAACAAGGACGGCATCCCCGCGAAGGTGGAGCGCATCGAGTACGACCCGAACCGTACCGCGCACATCGCGCTGGTGTGCTACGCCGACGGCGAGCGTCGCTACATCATCGCCCCGCGCGGCCTGGAGGTCGGCGCGACGGTGCTGTCCGGCTCGGAAGCCCCGATCAAGGCCGGCAACACGCTGCCGATCCGCAACATCCCGGTCGGCTCGACCATCCACTGCATCGAGCTGCTGCCGGGCAAGGGTGCCCAGCTGGCCCGTTCGGCCGGCGCGTCCGCCGTGCTGATGGCCCGCGAAGGCGCGTACGCCCAGGTCCGCCTGCGTTCCGGTGAAGTGCGCCGCATCCACATCGAGTGCCGCGCCACGATCGGCGAGGTCTCGAACGAGGAGCACAGCCTGCGCCAGTACGGCAAGGCCGGTGCGATCCGCTGGCGCGGCATCCGCCCGACGGTGCGTGGCGTGGCGATGAACCCGATCGACCACCCGCACGGTGGTGGTGAAGGCCGTACCGGTGAGGCTCAGGCCCCGGTGTCGCCGTGGAACACGCTGACCAAGGGCTACCGCACCCGCAACAACAAGCGCACGCAGGCGATGATCGTCTCGCGCCGCAAGAAGTAAGAGGTAGGTCATGGCTCGTTCATTGAAAAAAGGTCCTTTCGTGGACCACCACCTCATGGCCAAGGTCGAAGCCGCTGCGGCCAGCAAGGACAAGAAGCCGATCAAGACTTGGTCGCGCCGTTCGACGATCCTGCCCGAGTTCATCGGCCTGACGATTGCCGTGCACAACGGCCGGCAGCACGTGCCCGTGTACGTGACCGACCAGATGGTCGGCCACAAGCTGGGCGAGTTTGCGCTGACCCGCACCTTCAAGGGTCACCCCGCAGACAAGAAAGCCAAGAAGTAAGGAGTCGCCATGGAAACCCGTGCAAGTCTTCGCGGCGTGCGCCTGTCGGTCGACAAGGGTCGGCTGGTGGCCGACCTGATCCGCGGCAAGAAGGTGGACCAGGCACTCAACATCCTGGCGTTCACGCAGAAGAAAGCTGCCGTGATCATCAAGAAGGTGCTGGAGTCCGCCATCGCCAATGCCGAGCACAACGACGGCGCCGACATCGACGAACTGAAGGTCAAGACCATCTACGTGGAGCAGGGCACCACGCTGAAGCGCTTCACCGCGCGCGCCAAGGGCCGCGGCAACCGCATCAGCAAGCCCACCTGCCACATCTACGTGACCGTCGGCAACTGATAGGCAGACAGGAAGAATATGGGACAGAAAATTCATCCGACCGGCTTCCGGCTGCCCGTCACGCGTGCCTGGGCGTCGCGCTGGTATGCAAACAACCGCAACTTCGCCAAGATGCTGGCCGAAGACCTTCAGGTGCGCGAGTACCTGAAGACGCGTCTGAAGAACGCTGCGGTCTCCCGCATCCTGATCGAGCGTCCCGCCAAGAACGCCCGCATCACGATCTACTCGGCCCGTCCGGGGGTGGTGATCGGCAAGAAGGGCGAGGACATCGAGAACCTGAAGGCCGAACTGACCCGCCGCCTGGGTGTGCCGGTCGCTGTGAACATCGAGGAGGTGCGCAAGCCCGAGATCGATGCCCAGCTGATCGCCGACTCGATCACCCAGCAGCTGGAAAAGCGCATCATGTTCCGCCGCGCGATGAAGCGCGCGATGCAGAACGCCATGCGCCTGGGTGCCCAGGGCATCAAGATCATGTCGTCCGGCCGCCTGAACGGCATCGAGATCGCCCGTACCGAGTGGTACCGCGAAGGTCGTGTGCCCCTGCACACCCTGCGCGCCGACATCGACTACGGCTTCTCGGAAGCGAAAACCACCTACGGCGTCATCGGCGTCAAGGTGTGGGTCTACAAGGGTGACACCCTGGGCCGCGGCGAAGCGCCTGCGGCCAAGACCGACGAGCGTCCCGAGGAGGATCGCCGCGGCCGTCGTGGCCCGCGTGGCGACCGTCCGTCCGGCGACCGCCGTCCGTCGCGCGGTGGCCCGGCCCGCGCCGGTGCCCGCAATGAAGCGCCGGCCGACGGCAGCGACAAGCCCGCCGAGGCCGCAGACGCGAAGACCCCCGCGGTCAAGCGCGTGCGCAAAGCCGTCACCCCGGGTTCCGGCTCGGGTGAGGCGAAAGGAGAATAAACATGCTGCAACCCGCTCGTCGCAAGTATCGCAAGGAGCACAAGGGCCGCAACACCGGCATCGCCACCCGCGGCACGAACGTGTCGTTCGGCGAATTCGGCCTGAAGGCCACCGAGCGCGGCCGCATCACCGCGCGTCAGATCGAGGCGGCCCGTCGTGCCATTTCGCGCCACATCAAGCGCGGTGGCCGCATCTTCATCCGCATCTTCCCGGACAAGCCGATCTCGCAGAAGCCGGCTGAAGTGCGTATGGGTAACGGCAAGGGCAACCCGGAGTACTACGTCGCCGAGATCCAGCCGGGCAAGGTGCTGTACGAGATCAACGGTGTGCCCGAGCAGCTCGCCCGCGAGGCGTTCCAGCTGGCTTCGGCCAAGCTGCCGCTGCGCACCGTCTTCGTGACCCGCCAGATCGGCGCCTGACGCATTCGGAGAACCGTAATGAAAGCATCTGAACTGCGCGCCAAGGACGTCGCCGGCCTGGAGAAGGAAATCAAGGACCTGCTCAAGGCTCACTTCGGTCTGCGCATGCAAAAGGCGACCCAGCAGCTGGCCAACACGGCCTCGCTGGGCCAGACCCGTCGCGACATCGCTCGCGCCAAGACCATTCTGGCCGAGAAGAAGAAGGAGGCCGCGAAATGACGGAAACCCGCGAAAAGAACACGCGCACCTTCATCGGTCGCGTCGTGAGCGACAAGCGCGCCAAGACGGTCACCGTGCTGGTCGAGAACCGCGTCAAGCACGAGCTGTACGGCAAGATCGTCGTGCGGTCGCGCAAGTACCACGCCCACGACGAGAACAACGAGTACAAGCTGGGCGACCTGGTCGAGATCGCCGAAGGCCGTCCGGTCTCCAAGACCAAGGCCTGGTACGTCACGCGCCTGATCGAAAAGGCCCGCGTGGTCTGATCCCCTGAAATCCGTGGGGTGGTTCACGCTGCCCCGCACCAGCGACGGCCGGCTCGCCATACTGGCGCCCGGCCGTTGCATTTTTCCGGCCCTGAACGAGGAGACGCGCCATGCTGAAAGTCGGAGACAAGCTGCCCGCCGGCACCCTGTATGAATACATCGAGGTCGAGGGGGAGGGCTGCCCGATCGGCCCGAACGCCTTCGACATCGCCCAGTCGGTCGCCGGCAAGACCATCGCCATCTTCGGGCTGCCCGGGGCGTTCACCCCGACCTGCTCGGCCAAGCACCTGCCTGGCTACGTGCAGCAGGCCGACGAGCTGAAGGCCGCCGGGGTGGACGAGATCTGGTGCGTCTCGGTCAACGACGCCTTCGTGATGGGGGCCTGGGGCCGCGAGCAGGGCACGGCCGGGAAGGTGCGCATGATGGCCGACGGCAACGGCGACTTCGCCCGCGCCACCGGCCTGACGCTGGACCTGACCCCGCGCGGGATGGGGGTCCGCTCGCAGCGCTACTCGATGCTGGTGGTCGACGGCCAGGTGAAAACCCTGAATGTCGAGGCGCCGGGCAAGTTCGAGGTGAGCGACGCCCAGACCCTGCTGGAGCAGGCGCGTGCGCTGAAGGCCTGAGGCCGTTGGGGGTGCGACACCCGCCCTTGACAGGGTTTCGGGTTCTCACCCATAATTCGTAGCTTCGCCGGAAATCGGGCGGATCACGCCTTGCGCCACGCAGGGTGCGGGTCCGGAGCGAGCCGGCTTCGCCCAAGCGGTCGCTGTGGCCCCAGGCTGCAGTGGTCAGACGGGCCCAAGACTGACCGCGTCGTACGACCTGTGATGGGCACGGGTTCAAGCGGGAAAAGTTGGGGACTTAAATGATTCAAATGCAATCGCGACTGGACGTCGCCGACAACACTGGCGCGAAGTCCGTCATGTGTATCAAGGTGCTCGGCGGCTCCAAGCGTCGCTATGCCGGCATCGGCGACATCATCAAGGTGAGCATCAAGGAAGCTGCGCCGCGTGGCCGCGTCAAGAAGGGCGAGGTCTACAACGCCGTGGTCGTGCGTACCGCCAAGGGTGTGCGCCGCCAGGATGGCTCGCTGATCAAGTTCGACGGCAACGCCGCGGTGCTGCTGAACAACAAGCTGGAGCCCATCGGCACCCGCATCTTCGGCCCGGTCACGCGCGAACTGCGCTCCGAGCGGTTCATGAAGATCGTGTCGCTGGCTCCTGAAGTGCTCTGAGCGGCGAGCGAGGATAGGCCATGAACAAGATTCGTAAGGGCGACGAGGTCATCGTGCTGGCCGGTCGCGACAAGGGCAAGCGCGGCAAGGTGACGGCGCGCGTCGACGCCGACTACATCACCGTCGAGGGCGTCAACGTCGTCAAGAAGCACGTGCGTCCCAACCCGCTGAAGGGCACGACCGGCGGCATCGTCGAGAAGACCATGCCGATCCACCAGTCGAACGTGGCGATCTTCAATCCCGCTACCGGCAAGGCCGACCGCGTTGGCGTCAAGCTCCTGGCTGACGGCAAGAAGGTCCGCGTCTACAAGTCCAGCGGCGAAGAGATCAAGGCTTAAGAGGTTCGAGATGGCTCGTTTGCAAGAGTTTTACCGCGAGAAGGTGGTGCCGAACCTCATCCAGAAGTTCGGCTACAAGTCGGTGATGGAAGTGCCCCGCATCACCAAGATCACGCTGAACATGGGCGTGGGCGAGGCCGTGGCCGACAAGAAGGTGATGGACAACGCCGTCGGTGACCTGGCCAAGATCGCCGGCCAGAAGCCGGTCGTGACCAAGTCGCGCAAGGCCATCGCGGGCTTCAAGATCCGCGAGGGCGTGCCCATCGGTTGCATGGTCACGCTGCGTGGCGTGCGCATGTACGAATTCCTGGACCGCTTCATCACCATCGCGCTGCCGCGCGTGCGTGACTTCCGCGGCATCTCGGGTCGCTCCTTCGACGGCCGTGGCAACTACAACATCGGCGTCAAGGAACAGATCATCTTCCCCGAGATCGAGTACGACAAGATCGACGCCCTGCGCGGTCTGAACATCAGCATCACCACGACGGCCAAGACGGACGAGGAGTGCAAGGCGCTGCTGTCCGAATTCCGTTTCCCGTTCAAGAACTGAGGTGGCTCGTGGCTAAACTTTCTCTCAAGCAGCGCGAACAGAAGCGCGCCGACCTCGTGGCCAAGTACGCCAAGAAGTACGCCGAGCTGAAGGCGATCATCGACGACGCCAAGAAGTCGGACGAAGAGCGTTACCTGGCCCGCCTCGAGCTGCAGAAGCTCCCGCGCAACGCCAACCCGACCCGCCTGCGCAACCGCTGCGGCCTGACGGGTCGCCCGCGTGGCACCTTCCGCAAGTTCGGCTTGGCCCGCAACAAGATCCGTGAATTGGCCTTCGAGGGCGACATCCCGGGTGTCGTCAAGGCCAGCTGGTAATCGGCACGATCAGGAGAAATCCAATGAGCATGAGTGATCCTATCGCCGATATGCTGACCCGCATCCGCAACGCGCAGATGGTCGAGAAGGCCAGCGTGTCGATGCCGTCGTCCAAGCTGAAGGTGGCCATCGCCCAGGTCCTGAAGGACGAGGGCTACATCGAAGATTTCCAGGTGCGTGGCGAGCCGGCCAAGCCGCAACTCGAGATCGCCCTGAAGTACTACGCCGGGCGTCCGGTGATCGAGCGCCTGGAGCGCGTGAGCCGTCCCGGCCTGCGCATCTACAAGGGCCGGCACGAGATTCCCCAGGTCATGAACGGTCTGGGCGTGGCGATCGTGACGACGCCCAAGGGTGTGATGACCGACCGCAAGGCGCGCCAGGCCGGTATCGGCGGCGAAGTGCTTTGCTACGTCGCGTGATGAGGGGAGGCCAGTAAATGTCCCGCGTTGGAAAAATGCCGGTCGCCATCCCGCAAGGCGTGGATGTGTCGATCACTGCTGACCAGATCAGCGTCAAGGGTGCACTGGGCACGCTCGTGCAGCCGGTGAACCGCCTGGTCACGGTCAAGAACGAAGACGGCAAGCTGACCTTCACCCCGGCCGACGACTCGGCCGAGGCGAACGCGATGTCCGGCACGATGCGCGCGCTGGTGGCCAACCTGGTCAACGGCGTCAGCAAGGGCTTCGAGAAGAAGCTCACCCTGGTCGGCGTGGGCTTCCGTGCCCAGGCCCAGGGCCAGAAGCTGAACCTGCAGGTCGGCTTCTCGCATCCGGTCGTCAAGGAAATGCCTGCCGGCGTCAAGGTCGAAACCCCGTCGCAGACCGAAATCGTCATCAAGGGCGCGGACCGCCAGGTGGTGGGCCAGGTCGCCGCCGAAGTGCGCGCGATCCGTCCTCCCGAGCCTTACAAGGGCAAGGGCATTCGTTATGCGGACGAGAAGGTCTCCCTGAAAGAGACCAAGAAGAAGTAAGGAGCAGCCAGATGTTGAACAAGAAAGAACAGCGCCTGCGCCGCTCCCGCCAGACCCGCGCTCGGATCGCGCAGCTGCGTGTGGCGCGCCTGACCGTGTTCCGTTCGAACCAGCACATCTACGCGAGCGTGATCTCGGAAGACGGCTCCCGCGTGCTGGCGACCGCTTCGACGGTCGAGAAGGAAGTGCGCGAGCAGCTCGGTGCCGGCAAGGGCGGCAATGTCGCCGCGGCAGCGATCGTCGGCAAGCGCATCGCCGAGAAGGCAAAGGCCGCTGGCGTGGAGAAGGTGGCGTTCGACCGTTCGGGCTTCGCCTACCACGGCCGCGTGAAGGCGCTGGCCGAGGCGGCCCGCGAAGGTGGCCTGCAGTTCTAAGCGCAAGACCTCAAGGAATCGGAAATGGCAAAGTTTCAACCGAAGGTGGCTGACGAAGGTCGCGACGACGGTCTGCGCGAGAAGATGATCGCGGTCAACCGCGTCACCAAGGTGGTCAAGGGCGGCCGGATCCTCGGCTTCGCCGCGCTGACCGTGGTGGGCGACGGCGACGGCCGCATCGGCATGGGCAAGGGCAAGGCGCGTGAAGTGCCGGTCGCCGTGCAGAAGGCGATGGAGCAGGCCCGCCGCAACATGATCAAGGTGAGCCTGAAGAACGGCACCATCCACCACAACGTGGTGGGTGAGCACGGCTCCGCCAAGGTGCTGATGGCCCCGGCCAAGCCCGGTGACGGCATCATCGCCGGCGGCCCGATGCGTGCCGTCTTCGAAGTGATGGGTGTGACCGACATCGTGGCCAAGAGCCACGGCTCGACCAACCCCTACAACATGGTGCGCGCCACGCTGAACGCGCTGACGTCCCTGCGGACGCCGGCCGAAGTGGCAGCCAAGCGCGGCAAGACGGTTGAAGAGCTCTTCAACTGAAGCCGGGAGCATTCGTCATGGCTGACAAGAAAACTCTGAAGGTGAAGCTGGTTCGCAGCCCGATCGGGACCCGCGAATCTCACCGCGCCACCCTGCGTGGCCTGGGTCTGCGCAAGCTGAACAGCGAGTCGGTGCTGGAAGACACGCCGGCCGTGCGCGGCATGATCAACAAGGTGAGCTACCTGGTGAAGGTGCTCTGAACCGGGCTGAGGACAAGATGCAACTCAACACCATCAAGCCGGCCGAGGGCAGCAAGAAGGCCCGCCGCCGCGTCGGTCGCGGCATCGGCTCGGGCCTGGGCAAGACCGCCGGCCGCGGTCACAAGGGCCAGAAGTCCCGCGCGGGCGGCTTCCACAAGGTCGGTTTCGAAGGCGGCCAGATGCCGCTGCAGCGCCGCCTGCCCAAGCGCGGCTTCAAGTCGCAGACCCTGAAGTTCAACGCCGAGGTTCGCCTGTCGGACCTGGAGCGCCTGGGTGCCGAGGAAGTGGACCTGCTGACGCTGAAGCAGGCAGGCCTGGTGCCGGAGCTGGCGAAGAACGTGAAGGTGATCGCTTCCGGCGAGCTGACCAAGAAGGTCGTGCTCAAGGGCATCGGCGCCACCGCCGGGGCCAAGGCGGCGATCGAGAAGGCTGGCGGTTCGCTGGCCGAGTGAAGCGGCTTGCGCACACCTAGGCTGTAGGACACCACACAGTGGCAACCAACCCGACCCAGCTGGCCAAGACCGGGAAGTTCGGCGACCTGCGTCGCCGGCTCGTCTTCCTGCTGCTGGCGCTCGTGGTCTACCGCATCGGCGCGCACATCCCCGTGCCGGGCATCGACCCGAACCAGCTGCAGCAGCTCTTCCAGGGGCAACAAGGCGGCATCCTGAGCCTGTTCAACATGTTCTCGGGGGGCGCGCTGTCGCGCTTCACCGTGTTCGCGTTGGGCATCATGCCGTACATCTCCGCGTCGATCATCATGCAGTTGATGACCTACGTGATCCCGACGCTGGAGGCGCTGAAGAAGGAAGGTGAAGCCGGACGGCGCAAGATCACGCAGTACACCCGGTACGGCACGCTGGGCCTGGCGCTGTTCCAGTCGCTGTCCATCGCGATCGCGCTGGAGAGCTCGCAGGGCCTGGTGCTGAACCCGGGCTTCGGCTTCCGCATCTCGGCGATGATCAGCCTGACCGCGGGGACCATGTTCCTGATGTGGCTGGGCGAGCAGATCACCGAGCGCGGGCTGGGCAACGGCATCTCGATCCTGATCTTCGCGGGTATCGCGGCCGGCCTGCCGAGCGCCATCGGCGGCCTGTTCGAGCTGGTGCGCACCGGCGCGATGAGCATCCTGGTGTCGCTGTTCATCATCGCCCTGGTGGTGCTGGTGACCTACTTCGTGGTGTTCGTCGAGCGTGGCCAGCGCAAGATCCTGGTGAACTACGCCAAGCGCCAGGTGGGCAACCGGGTGTACGGCGGCCAGTCCTCGCACCTGCCGTTGAAGCTGAACATGGCCGGGGTGATCCCGCCGATCTTCGCGTCGTCGATCATCCTGCTGCCGGCCACGGTGGTGAGCTGGTTCAGCACGGGCGACAGCATGCGCTGGCTGAAGAACATTGCCGATGCGCTGCATCCGGGCCAGCCGCCGTACGTGATGCTGTACGCCGCCGCGATCATCTTCTTCTGCTTCTTCTACACGGCGCTGGTGTTCAACAGCCGTGAGACGGCGGACAACCTGAAGAAGAGCGGGGCGTTCATCCCGGGCATCCGTCCGGGCGAGCAGACCGCGCGGTACATCGACAAGATCCTGTCGAGGCTGACGCTGGCGGGGGCGCTGTACATCACCGCGGTGTGCCTGCTGCCGGAGTTCCTGATCCTGAAGTACAACGTGCCGTTCTACTTCGGCGGGACCTCGCTGCTGATCATCGTGGTGGTGACGATGGACTTCTGGGCTCAGGTGCAGTCGTACGTGATGTCCCAGCAGTACGAGTCGCTGTTGAAGAAGGCGAATTTCAAGGCGGGCTGAAGGCCCGGGGCAAGAACGCGAAACGAGACTGAGCACGTATGGCGAAAGACGACGTCATTCAGATGCAGGGCGAGGTGATCGAGAACCTCCCCAACGCGACGTTTCGCGTGAAGCTGGAGAACGGGCATGTGGTGCTCGGTCACATTTCCGGCAAGATGCGCATGCACTACATCCGCATCCTGCCTGGCGACAAGGTGACCGTGGAGCTGACGCCCTACGATTTGAGTCGAGCTCGCATCGTGTTCCGAGCGAAGTGAGCGATTGTCAACCCTCGGAGCAAACTGGCCGTCAGAAGGGGCGCGAGCCCGTAGCGAGCACTGAGAGGTCAAGGAGAAGACCATGAAAGTTTCGGCATCTGTCAAGAAGATCTGCCGCAATTGCAAGATCATCCGTCGCAATGGCGTGGTTCGCGTGATTTGCACCGACCCCCGTCATAAGCAACGCCAGGGCTGACCGGCGCTGACAGCCCCGCCCTGATGAACGCGAACTAGAGGACCACATGGCACGTATTGCTGGTATCAACATTCCGCCCCACAAGCACGCGGAAATCGGTCTGACCTCGATCTACGGCATCGGCCGTTCCACGGCGCAGAAGATCTGCGACGCCTGTGGCATTCCGTACGACAAGAAGATCAAGGACCTGACCGACGCCGATCTGGAAAAGATCCGCGAAGAGGTGGGCAAGCTCACGATCGAGGGCGACCTGCGCCGTGAGGTGACGATGAACATCAAGCGGCTGATGGACCTCGGCTGCTATCGTGGCTTCCGTCACCGCCGCGGCCTGCCGCTGCGCGGCCAGCGTACGCGCACGAACGCCCGTACCCGCAAGGGTCCGCGCAAGTCCGGTGTCGCGCTGAAGAAGTGACCGGCCGCTCCTGCTGACTGAAAGAAGATTCCATGGCTAAGTCTCCTGTCAACAACGCTGCCCGCCGTGTGAGCAAGAAGGTCCGCAAGAACATTGCGGACGGGATCGCCCACGTGCACGCATCGTTCAACAACACCATCATCACGATCACCGACCGCCAAGGCAACGCGCTGTCCTGGGCGTCCAGCGGTGGCCAGGGCTTCAAGGGCTCGCGCAAGTCTACGCCGTTCGCCGCGCAGGTCGCGGCCGAGGCGGCCGGCCGTGCCGCCCAGGAGCAGGGCATCAAGAACCTGGACGTCCAGATCAAGGGCCCGGGCCCCGGCCGGGAATCGTCGGTGCGCGCGCTGGCGGCGCTGGGCATCCGCATCACGTCGATCTCCGACGTGACGCCGATCCCCCACAACGGCTGCCGTCCGCAGAAGCGCCGCCGCATCTAATACAATTTGGCGCGTTTTTGGTTCGCCGGCGGGTGCGCGAGCACCAGCGCCGGCGGTTTCGTTGAAGCCCACCGTCTGAGCAGCTCGAACAATTCCAAGCTCGCCAGACTCGCGTGACCTGGTCGCCCCGGGACACGTCAGATTCCAGAGGAAGCACTCAAGTGGCACGTTATCTCGGCCCCAAGGCAAAACTCTCCCGCCGCGAAGGCACCGACCTGTACCTGAAGAGCGCCCGTCGCGCCATCGGTGACAAGGCGAAGTTCGACACCAAGCCCGGCCAGCATGGCCGCACCTCCGGCTCCCGCACCTCCGACTACGGCCTGCAGCTGCGCGAGAAGCAGAAGGTCAAGCGCATGTACGGCGTGCTGGAGCGCCAGTTCCGCCGCTACTTCGCGGAGGCCGAGCGCCGCAAGGGCAACACCGGCTCGAACCTGCTGCAGCTGCTGGAATCGCGTCTGGACAACGTCGTGTATCGCATGGGCTTCGGCTCCACCCGTGCGGAAGCGCGCCAGCTGGTGTCGCACAAGGCGATCACCGTCAACGGCGAGGTCGTGAACATCCCGTCGTACATGGTGAAGGCCGGTGACGTGGTGGCGGTGCGCGAGAAGGCCAAGAAGCAGGCCCGCATCCAGGAAGCGTTCAAGCTGGCCGAGCAGGTCGGCCTGCCCGCCTGGGTGCAGGTGGACGGCGCCAAGCTCGAGGGCGTGTTCAAGAAGGTCCCGGATCGCGACGAGTTCGGCGCCGAGATCAACGAGTCGCTGATCGTCGAACTGTACTCGCGCTGATGCCGACGAACCCGCCCTGGCGGGTTCGCCTCATTTCCCTCTCCCGGCGGGGGACGAAACCGCCGGGTGGTCCATCAGCCTTATCGGTGTAACGAGCCGAGGGTATTGACAGGAAGACCTCATGCAAACGAATTTGCTGAAACCCAAAGCCATCAACGTGGAGCCGCTGGGCGGTCACCGCGCGAAGGTCACGCTCGAGCCCTTCGAGCGCGGCTACGGCCACACGCTGGGCAACGCGCTGCGCCGCGTCCTGCTGTCGTCGATGGTGGGTTATGCGCCGACCGAAGTCACCATCGCCGGCGTGCTGCACGAGTACTCGACGATCGACGGCGTGCAGGAAGACGTGGTGCACATCATGCTGAACCTCAAGGGGGTGGTGTTCCGCCTGCACAACCGCGAGGAAGTCACGCTGGTGCTGCGCAAGGAGGGCGAGGGTCCGGTGACGGCCGGCGACATTCAGACGCCGCATGACGTCGAGATCATCAACCCGGACCACGTCATCGCGAACCTGTCGCAAGGCGGCAAGCTCGACATGCAGATCAAGGTCGAGAAGGGCCGCGGCTACGTCCCCGGCAACCTGCGCCGCTACGCGGACGAGCCGACCAAGGCCATCGGCCGCATCGTCCTCGACGCCTCGTTCTCGCCGGTCAAGCGCGTCAGCTACACCGTCGAAAGCGCCCGCGTGGAGCAGCGCACCGACCTGGACAAGCTGGTGATGGAGATCGAGACCAACGGCGCCATCTCGCCGGAGGAAGCGATCCGCGCCTCGGCCAAGATCCTGGTGGAACAGCTGGCCGTGTTCGCCCAGCTGGAAGGCAGCGAGATCGCCGCCTTCGACCAGCCGGCCCAGCGTGCCCAGCAGTTCGACCCGATCCTGCTGCGTCCGGTCGACGAGCTGGAGTTGACGGTGCGTTCGGCCAACTGCCTGAAGGCCGAAAACATCTACTACATCGGCGACCTGATCCAGCGCACCGAGACCGAGCTGCTCAAGACCCCGAACCTGGGTCGCAAGTCGCTCAACGAGATCAAGGAAGTCCTGGCTTCCCGCGGTCTCACGCTCGGCGTGCGCCTGGAAAACTGGCCGCCGTCCGGCCTGGACAAGCGCTGATCCGGCGCACGGGGCCGGCCCGCCGGCCCCGCGTCCCTGCCACGATCCGATTCAACCCAGTGCACCCCCCGGTACCTGATCCGGCCGGGGTTCTATAAGGAAAGGAAAGCACCATGCGTCACCGCCACGGTCTTCGCAAACTCAACCGCACCTCGTCGCACCGCCTCGCGATGCTGCGCAACATGGCCAACTCGCTGATCGAGCACGAGGCCATCAAGACCACCCTGCCCAAGGCCAAGGAACTGCGCCGCGTCGTCGAGCCGCTGATCACGCTGGCCAAGGAGCCCACCGTCGCCAACAAGCGCCTGGCCTTCTCCCGCCTGCGCAACCGCGACAACGTGGTCAAGCTGTTCAACGAGCTGGGCCCGCGCTACAAGGAGCGTCCGGGCGGCTACACCCGCATTCTGAAGATGGGTTTCCGCGTCGGCGACAACGCCCCGATGGCCTACGTCGAGCTGGTCGACCGTCCGGAGCCGACCGAAGCCGCGACCGAAGGCGAAGCCGCTGCCGAGTAAGCCGCGCTGCACACCCCCGAAGGCCAGCTCCCGCTGGCCTTTTTCGTTTCCGGATTCCCCGCGGCGGCCCGGCACCCGCCGCGGCCCTTTGGCACACTGCACGCCATGGCGCCCACCACCCTGTTCCGTGTCCAGCACCTGGTCAAGCGTTATGGCGGCCACACCGTCGTCAACGACCTGTCGTTCGAGATCCATGCCGGGGAATGCCTGGGGGTGATCGGCCCCAACGGTGCCGGCAAGACGACCACCATCCGCATGTGCCTGGGGCTGGTGGGCCCCGACGCCGGGCGCATCGAGGCCTTCGGGCTGCCGGTCCCCCAGCAGGTGCGCGAGGCCAAGATGCGCCTGGGCGTGGTGTCGCAGTTCGACAGCCTGGACCCGGACTTCACCTGCCTCGAGAACCTGATCGTCTACGGGCGCTACTTCGGCATTCCCCGCGCGGTGCTGGCCGAGCGCGCGCCGCGGCTGCTCGAGTTCGCGGCCCTGCAGTCCAAGGCGGGCGCCAAGCCGGCCGAATTGTCAGGCGGCATGCGCCGGCGGCTGAGCCTGGCGCGGGCATTGGTCAACGACCCGGACCTGCTGCTGCTGGACGAGCCGACCACCGGGCTGGACCCGCAGGCGCGCCACCTGATGTGGGAGCGCCTGAAGCTGCTGCTGCAGCAGGGAAAATCCATCCTGCTGACGACGCACTTCATGGACGAGGCCGAGCGCCTGTGCGACCGGCTGCTGGTGCTCGACCTGGGGCAGAAGATCGCCGAAGGCACGCCGCGCGGGCTGATCGCGCAGCACCTCGAAAGCGACGTGGTGGAGGTCTACGGCGAGGGCGCGCCCGCGACCGCGGAGCGCCATCGCGCGCTGGCCGACCGGGTCGAGGTGATCGGCGAGACGGTGTTCTTCTACCTGCGCCAGCCCCGGCCGCTGCTGGAAGTGCTGTCGCGCGACCCGGCGGTGCGCTACCTGCACCGCCCGGCCAACCTGGAGGACCTGTTCCTGAAGCTCACCGGTCGCCAGATCCGCGACGACGCCTGAGGAAGGACCGGACATGCTGATTTCCCTGTACGCACCGCCCCGCCTGTCCTCGCGCATCTGGCCGGTGGTGCAGCGCAACCTGCTGGTGTGGCGCAAGCTGGCCGTGCCCAGCCTGATCGGCAACATCGCCGAGCCGCTGATCGTGCTGGTCGCCTTCGGCTACGGCCTGGGTGCGCTGGTCGGCGAGGTGGCGGGCATGCCCTACATCGTGTTCCTCGCCTCGGGCAGCATCTGCATGAGCGCGATGAACGCGGCCTCGTTCGAGGGGCTGTACTCGGCCTTCTCGCGCATGCACGTGCAGAAGACCTGGGACGGCATCATGAACGCGCCGGTGTCGCTGGACGACATCGTCTTCGCCGAGATGCTGTGGGCCGCGATGAAGGCGCTGTTCACCTCGGTGGCGATCGCGCTGGTGCTGGTGGCGCTGGGCATCAGCCGGGCGCCGACCCTGGTGCTGGCGCTGCCGCTGCTGTTCCTGGTCGGCATCACGTTCTCGTCGCTGGCGCTGGTGTTCAACGCGCTGGCGAGGAACTACGACTTCTTCACCTACTACTTCACCCTGGTGCTGACGCCCATGACCTTCGTCTCCGGCGTCTACTTCCCGACCGACCAGCTGCCGGGCTGGCTGCAGCAGGTCGCGCCGTGGCTGCCGCTGACCGCGGCCGTCGAGCTGGTGCGCCCGCTGGTGATCGGCCAGTGGCCGCAGCAGGTGGCGGCTCCGGCCGCGGTGCTGGCCGGGTACGCCGCGGTGGGGTACTACGTCGCGCTGGTGCTGACGCGCCGGCGGTTCTTCAAGTGAGCGAGGAGGGGCTGATGAGCGAAGTTCAGGGCCGTCCGCTGCTGGCCTTCAGCACCGTGGCCGACGAGGCCGCGGCCGCCGCGCTGGCGCGGCGCCTGCTGGAAGAGCGCCTGGTGGCCTGCGTCAACATCCTGCCGGGGGTGCGCTCGATGTACTGGTGGCAGGGCCGGATCGAGGAGGGCGGCGAGTGCCTGCTGGTCCTGAAGACCACCGAGGCGCGCTGGCCTGCACTGAAGGCGCGGCTGCCCGAGCTGCACGCCTACGAGGTGCCGGAGCTGATCGCGACGTCGGTCACGGACGGGCTGGAACCGTACCTGCGCTGGCTGGTCTCAGAGATGCAGCAAGGAGACAGGCCATGACCGGTGCCATCCGCTGGCTGCTGGCGGCGTTGCTGGCCCTGGGCCTGGCGGTGCTGGCCGGCGGCGTGCGGGCCGATGACGACGACGATTTCCTCGAGCCGGAGGTGGCGTTCCGCTTCGCCGCCGCGGCGCTGGACGAGCGCACGCTGGAGCTGCGCTTCGACGTCGCCGACGGCTACTACATGTACCGCGAGCAGTTCCGCTTCGCGGCCACGCCGCCCGCGGTGCTGGGCACCCCGGAGATCCCGCGCGGCGAGGTCAAGTACGACCGGACCTTCGAGAAGGACGTCGAGACCCACCGCGGCACGCTGCGCATCCGGCTGCCGGTGGTGCAGGCCGAGGGGCCGTTCCGGCTCACCGTGACCAGCCAGGGCTGCGCCGACAAGGGGCTGTGCTACCCGCCGATGGACCACCACGTCGAGGTCGCGCTGGCCGCCTTCGGCGCGCCGGCCAACCGGGTGGCGCTGCTGACCGAGGCGCAGGCCGAACGCTGGGGTGCGTCCGGCGGTCTGGCCGCCTCGCTGCAGTCGCTCACCGGTGCGGCGCCGGTGCCGGCGAACCTGATCAACACCCGCTCGCCCACCGACAGCGACCGCATCGCCGCGGCGCTGGAGAGCGGGCGGCTGCCCACCGTGGTGGCGGTGTTCTTCGTCGCGGGCGTGCTGCTGTCGCTGACCCCCTGCGTGCTGCCGATGCTGCCGATCCTGTCCTCGATCATCGTCGGGCAGGCCGAGGCCGACGGGCGCCCGGTCAGCCGGGGCCGGGCGTTCGGGCTGGCAGCCAGCTACTCGCTCGGCATGGCGCTGGTCTACACCGCATTCGGCGTCGCCGCGGGGCTGGCGGGCGAAGGGCTGGCGGCCTGGCTGCAGACGCCCTGGGTGCTGGGCGCGTTCGCCGCGCTGCTGGTGCTGCTGGCGCTGTCGATGTTCGGCTTCTACGAGCTGCAGCTGCCCTCGGGCTGGCGCGACCGGGTCCAGCAGGCCTCCGGGCGGCTGCACGGCGGGCGCTTCCTCGCGGTGTTCCTGATGGGCGGACTGTCGGCGCTCATCGTCAGCCCCTGCGTGGCGGCGCCGCTGGCCGGCGCGCTCGTCTACATCAGCCAGACCCGCGACGTGGTGCTGGGCGGGGCGGCGCTGTTCGCGCTGGCCGCAGGCATGAGCGTGCCGCTGCTGCTGATCGGCGCGTCGGCGGGGCGCTGGCTGCCGCGCGGCGGGGCCTGGATGGAGCACGTCAAGCACTTCTTCGGCGCGCTGCTGATCGCGGTGGCGATCTGGATGCTGCAGCCGGTGCTGCCGGGCTGGCTCGCGATGCTGCTGTGGGGCGCGCTGCTGCTGGTGGCCGCGGTCTACCTCAAGGTGTTCGACACGCTGCCGCCCGGCGCGCGCGGCTGGCAGCGCTTCTTCAAGGGCGTGGGCGTGGTGCTGGCGGTGCTGGGCGCGATCCAGCTCGTCGGTGCGGCCTCCGGGGGGCGCGATCCCTGGCAGCCGCTGGCCCACCTGGCCCGCGCCGAGGCCGCGACCGATGCCGGTCCGGGCTTCGAGCCGGTGCGCAGCGTCGAGGAACTGGAGGCCGTGCTGGCCCGCGCCGGCCGGCCGGTGATGCTGGACTTCTATGCCGACTGGTGCGTCTCGTGCAAGGAGATGGAGGCCTTCACCTTCAGCGACCCGCGCGTGCGGGCCAGGCTCGCCAATGCGCTGCTGCTGAAGGCCGACGTCACGGCCAACAACCGCGACGACCGCGCGCTGCTCAAGCGCTTCGGCCTGTTCGGGCCGCCCGGCACGCTGTTCTTCGACGCCAGCGGCCGCGAGCTGCCGCAGCTGCGCGTGATCGGCTTCCAGTCGGCCGACCGCTTCCTGCAGACCCTGGACGCCGCCGGCCTCTAGCCGGCGGGCTTGCCGAAGATCTCACCATGGTCTTGCGTTGCCGGCGAAAAACATGCTATAGTTTTGCTTTCCCGACGCGGGGTGGAGCAGTCTGGTAGCTCGTTGGGCTCATAACCCAAAGGTCGTTGGTTCAAATCCAGCCCCCGCAACCAAATTCCCGAACAGGCCCTCCTTGCGAGGGCCTGTTTTTTTGCGCCTGTTGCTCAGGGATTACCTTGCGTTGACGTCCGTTTGTAACGGTCGTTATCCTGCCTTCGCACCGGGAGGGGAGTGCCTGCCAGGAGGCGGCCGGGGCCAGGCTCCAGCTGCACGTGCCGGCCGCAGACTCCCCGGTCGTTTCGCGGGTGGTGCACCGCGTCAGTGTGGAGAGGGCTTCATGGCAGGGTATTTCGAACTCAAGACCGCGGCGAACGGGCAGTACGTCTTCAACCTGAAGGCGGCGAACCACCAGGTCATCCTGTCGAGCGAGACGTACAAGACCAAGGCGTCGGCGCTGGACGGGATCGCTTCGGTCCAGAAGAACGCGCCCAACGACGCGCGCTACGAGCGCAAGGAAGCCAAGGACGGCTCGCCGTACTTCGTGCTGACCGCCACCAACGGCCAGGTGATCGGGCGCAGCGAGATGTATTCGTCCAGGAGCGCCATGGAAAACGGCGTCGCCTCGGTGAAGGCGCATGCGCCCCAGGCCACGGTCAAGGACCTGACCGCCTGAGGCGGCCTCGGCAGGCGCGGCGCGCCCCCGTTGCCGCGCGCCTGCCCGGATCCCCGGCCGGCCGGGGAAACCGTCACGCAAATCTCACCGGTGTGCACGGGTAAAGATTGGCGTGCAAATGTTTCCCAGTAGGATCGGCGCCGTCTGTGGGGACGCCCGGACTTCCGCGTCCCGCACAGCGGCCAAGAAGCGTTCTCCCCCGCCTGCGCGCGGGGGATCTTTTTTAGCCTTCCTCAAGGCCCGCCCGGCCGCCAGGCGTCCGAGGCCAGCGGCGGGTACGGCAGAATGCCACAGCCGGGTCCGGGGGCCCGGTCGCTCCCTGCCCCCCAGGTCAGGACCAGGGTGGGGGCGTGCCGGCAGGGCACGCCTGCCGGCTTTCGGGCTGGTGCCGGTGCTGCGGCATTGCATTTGCCATACGAGGCTGCCTCGGGGCAGCCGCCGGCCGGCCGCGTGGCCCGGGCCGCGTGGCGGCAACGGCCGCTCAACGAACAACAAGGAGATCGCGTGATGGTGGACCAGTGGTTGCAGGCACAGTCCTTTCTCGGCGTGGTCGTCGACTGGTCGTCCACCCGCGCCCTGCTCGGGTTGTCGCTGGTCGTGATCGCGGGAGCGCTGATCGGCGAAGGAGTGTTCCGCTTCCTGGGGCTGCCGCGCATCGTCGGCTATTCGCTGGTCGGCCTGGGCGTGGCCGTCTCCGGGCATGGCGTGGCGGCCACCGGCGAGATCCCGCCGGTGGTGCGGATGATCCTGGACCTGGCGCTTGCGCTGCTGCTGTTCGAGCTGGGCGCGCGCGTGCGGCTGCGCTGGCTGCGCACCAACCCCTTCCTGCTGGTCACCAGCCTGGCCGAGTCGCTGCTGACCTTCGGCACGGTGTACCTCGCGATGCGCTACCTGGGCCTGGACACGCCGTCGGCCGCCGCAGTGGCGGTGCTGGCCGTGCCGGCCTCGCCCGCGGTGATCGCGCGCGTGGCCTCGGAGTTCGGCGCCGAGGGGCAGGTGACCGAGCGCGTCTACATGCTCTCGGCGCTCAACACGCTGTATGGCGTGTTCGCCAGCAAGCTGCTGCTGGCCTGGCTGGACCTGGACCAGGGGCAGAACCCGGTGCAGGCGATCGTGCAGCCGCTGTACGTGTTCGTCGGCTCCTTCCTGCTCGCCGGGCTGCTCGGCTACGGGGTGGCGCGCGTGGCGCGCGGGCTGGACCTGCGCAACGAGAACGCGACGCTGCTGCTGCTGGGCCTGATCACGCTGGCGCTGGCGCTGACCAAGACCTTCGGCTGGTCGACGCTGCTGGTGCCGCTGATGGCGGGCCTGTGGCTGCGCAACACCACCGAGCGCCCCTGGGTGTGGCCGCGCCACTTCGGCACCGCCGGCGGCGTGCTGGTGCTGATGCTGTTCGTGATCGTCGGGTCGGCCTGGCCGGTCGAGGGGCTGGCCGCGGGCGGCCTGCTCGCGCTGGCGGCGATGGCCGCGCGTGCCGCCGCGAAGTCGGCTGCGGTGTTCATGCTCGGCTGGTTCAGCGGGCAGTCACTGCGGCAGGGCGTGGGCGTGAGCCTGGCGCTGACCCCGCTGTCGGCCACCGCGCTGGTGATGTACGCCGACCTGCAGGGCTCGCATGCGGGCTTTGCCGCGCAGCTGGCGCCGGTGGCGCTCAGCTCGATCGCGATCATGGAACTGCTGGGGGCGCTGGCCGTGCTGGGCGCGCTGCGCAGCGCGGGCGAGATCGCCGCGCGCCGCCCCTGAACCGCCGGTGGACAGGAGACACATCGCATGACGCTCGAAGCCTTCGCACCGTCCCAGCCGCTCACCCTCGGGGTGGAGCTGGAACTGGCCATCGTCAACACGCACGACTACGACCTGTCGCCCAGCTCGGCCGACCTGCTGCGCCTGATGGGCAAGCGCAAGATCCCGGGCGACGTGAAGCCGGAGATGACCGACAGCATGATCGAGCTGTCGACCGGGATCTGCACCGGCTACGACGACGCGCTGTCGCAGCTGACCGAGATCCGCGACGCGCTGGTCGACTGCGCGCGCAAGCTCAACGTGGGGCTGTGCGGCGGCGGCACGCACCCGTTCCAGGACTGGAGCGAGCGGCGCATCTTCAACACGCCGCGCTTCCACATGCTGTCCGAGCTGTACGGCTACCTGTCGAAGCAGTTCACCATCTTCGGCCAGCACGTGCACGTGGGCTGCCCCGGGCCGGACGAGGCGCTGGTGCTGCTGCACGGGCTGTCGCGCTTCATCCCGCACTTCATCGCGCTGTCGGCGTCGTCGCCCTACGTGCAGGGCACTGACACAGGCTTCCATTCGGCGCGCCTGAACTCGGTGTTCGCCTTCCCGCTGTCGGGCCGCGCGCCCTTCGTGACCACCTGGGACGACTTCGGCACCTTCTTCGGCAAGATGACGCGCACCGGCGTGGTCCAGAGCATGAAGGACTTCTACTGGGACATCCGCCCGAAGCCCGAGTTCGGCACCATCGAGGTGCGCGTGCTCGACACGCCGCTGACGATCGAGAAGGCGGCGGCGCTGGCGGCCTACATCCAGTGCGTGGCGGCGTGGCTGTCGAAGGAGCAGCCGTTCCCGCTGGAGGAGGACGACTACCTCGTCTACACCTTCAACCGCTTCCAGGCCTGCCGCTTCGGGCCGGAGGGCACCTTCGTCGACCCGAAGACCGGCGAGCACCGCTCGCTGCGCGAGGACATCCTGTTCACGATGGGGGCGATCGAGCACCACGCGATCGATCTGAAGGCCGACGGCGCGCTGCGCTACCTGCGCAGCGAGCTGCAGCGCCACGGCAACGACGCCACCTGGGCACGCCAGGTGCACGAGCGCGAGCACCTGCTGGCCGAGGTGGTGCGCCAGCAGTGCCTGCGCTGGAGCGGCGACCTGGTGGTCTGAGGCGGGGTGCGTCGCCCGCGGCGGCGTGGCGCAGCGGCACTGCCCGCCGCACGAACCGTTGTTTTGCCGCCTAAGGCCGCGAGGAATCTGCAGCACCGGCCGGGCAAAGTCGCCGTTTTTCTGCGCCCAAAACGGTCAAAATGCTGGTTTTCAGATTTCTCACGAGGTTACTCTCTCATGCATACCTTGAGCCTTGCTATCCCCGCCTTCTGGCAGCGCGCCGCCATGCTGGTGGCGGGTCTCGTGCTGGCCGCCTGCGGCAAGCAGCCTGAGCCGGCTCCCGCCCCGGCGCCCGCCACCGAGGCCGCCGCGCCGGCCCCCGCGCCCGCCCAGGTCTACGTCGTCGGCACCGACGCAGCCTACGCGCCGTTCGAGTCGCAGGACGAGAAGGGCGAGATCGTCGGCTTCGACATCGACGTGGTGCGCGCCATCGCCGAGAAGGCCGGTTTCGAAGTCAAGTTCGTCAACACCCCCTGGGAAGGCATCTTCAACACCCTGCAACAGGGCGACCGCGACTTCCTCGTCTCGGCGATCACGATCACCGACGAGCGCAAGCAGACGATGGACTTCTCCGATCCGTACTTCGACGCCCGCCAGCTGATCGCGGTGCGCCAGGACTCGACGGTCTCCAAGTTCGAGGACCTGAAGACGCTGCGCGTGGGCGTGCAGACCGGCACCACCGGTGACGAGGTCGTGACCAAGCTGCAGGGCAAGAACAGCACGCTGATCAAGCGCTTCGAGTCCACCCCGCTGGCCCTGCAGGAGCTGCAGGCCGGTGGCGTCGACGCCGTGGTGGCCGACAACGGCGTGGTCGAGAACTACGTTGCCAACAACGCGAACGCGCAGTTCAAGACCGTCAGCGACGACTCGTTCGAGGCCGAGCAGTACGGCCTCGCGGTGCGCAAGGGCAACACCGAGCTGCTGGAGAAGCTGAACCAGGGGCTGGCCGCGATCAAGTCGGACGGCACCTACGACCAGATCTACGCCAAGTGGTTCGGCGCCAAGCCGGCGGCCGAAGCGCCGGCGGCGCAGGCACCTGCGGCCGAAGCGTCCAACTGAACGGCTGAGACCAGGAAGTCCCCATCGTGGATTTGCGCTGGGAGATCCTTGCCGGCTACGGGCCGCTGTTCACGGCCGGCCTGTGGATGACGGTCAAGCTCACGCTGGTGGCCATCACCGCGGGCCTGGCCCTGGGCCTGGTGCTGGGCCTGATCAGCAGCTCGCGCAGCGCCCCGCCGCCCAAGTCGGCGTGGGCGCTGGTGCTGCTGAAGCCGGCCCAGTGGCTGACGCTGGCCTACGTCACGTTCTTTCGCGGCACGCCGCTGTTCGTGCAGATCCTGCTGGTGCATTTCGCGCTGATGCCGACCCTGATCCAGCCCGAGCACGGGCTGCTGCTGTCGGGGCAGGCGGCGATCCGCTTCCGCCAGGAGCACGGGGCGTTCTTCTCGGGGGCGCTGGCGCTGACGCTCAACGCCGGGGCCTACATCTCCGAGATCTTCCGGGCCGGCATCCAGTCCATCCACGTCGGACAGACCCAGGCGGCCTACAGCCTGGGGCTCACGCATGCGCAGGCGATGCGCTACGTGATCCTGCCCCAGGCCTTCCGCCGCATGGTGCCGCCGCTGGTCAACGAAGGGGTCACGCTGATCAAGGACTCCTCGCTGGTCTCCGCGATCGGCCTGGCCGAACTGGCACTGGCCGCGCGCACGGTCGCCGGCGCCTACTCCCGCTACTGGGAGCCGTACCTCGCCATCTCGGCGATGTACCTGGTGCTGACGATGGTGCTGTCGATGCTGGCGCGCAAGCTCGAGGCGCCGGCCCACCTGCGCGGGCGCTGAGGCGCGCGCCTCCGACCCGAGTGCGTCGACGCCGGCCCGCAAGGCCGGCGTTTTTCATGGCGCCCTTGAAAAACCATGCCGCCATCCCCATTTGGGCGCCCGCTACCCTTTCCGAGAGCAAAGACGGAACACCGCACACCGGACACGCCATGGACAAACAGACCCTGTCATTCCAAGCCGAAGTCAAGCAGCTGCTGCACCTGGTGGCGCATTCGCTGTACTCGAACAAGGAGATCTTCCTGCGCGAGCTGGTGTCCAACGCTTCGGACGCCTGCGACAAGCTGCGCTTCGAGGCGCTGAACGACAACGCGCTGTACGAGGACCGGCCCAACCTGGAGATCCGCGTCACCTTCGACAAGGCCGCCAGGACCATCACCATCAGCGACAACGGCATCGGCCTGTCGGCGGACGAGGCGATCGCCAACCTGGGCACCATCGCCAAAAGCGGCACGCGCGAGTTCATGGACAAGCTCTCGGGCGACCAGCAGAAGGACGCGCAGCTGATCGGCCAGTTCGGTGTCGGGTTCTACAGCGGGTTCATCGTCGCCGACCGCATCACGGTCGAATCGCGCCGCGCCGGGCTCAAGCCCGAGGAGGGCGTGCGCTGGAGCAGCGACGGCACCGGCGAGTTCGAGGTCGAGACGATCACCCGGCCGCAGCGCGGCACCGACGTGATACTGCACCTGCGCGACAGCGACACCGACTTCCTCAACACCTGGCGGCTCAAGTCCATCATCAACCGCTACTCCGACCACATCTCGCTGCCCATCCTGATGCGCAAGGAGCAGTGGGACAAGGACAAGGGCGAGTACGTGCTGCTGGACGAGTGGGAGACCGTCAACCAGGCTGCGGCCCTGTGGGTGCGCCCGAAGAACGAGATCACGGAGGCGCAGTACCACGAGTTCTACAAGCAGATCAGCTACGATAACGAGCCGCCGCTGGCCTACACGCACAACCGGGTCGAGGGCCGCACCGAGTACACGCAGCTGCTGTTCATCCCGTCCAAGGCGCCGTACGACCTGTGGAACCGCGAGAAGCGCGGCGGCGTGAAGCTCTACGTCAAGCGCGTCTTCATCATGGACGACGCCGAGGCGCTGATGCCGGTCTACCTGCGCTTCGTCAAGGGCGTGATCGACTCGTCGGACCTGCCGCTCAACGTCAGCCGCGAGCTGCTGCAGGAAAGCCGCGACGTGAAGGCCATCCGCGAGGGCTCGACCAAGCGCGTGCTGGGCATGCTCGAGGACCTGGCCGAGAACCACAAGGACAAGTACGCCGCGTTCTGGAAGGAGTTCGGCGCGGTGCTCAAGGAGGGCATCGGCGAGGACCATGCCAACCGCGAGCGCCTGGCCAGGCTGCTGCGCTTTGCCTCCACCCATGCCGACGAGGGCGTGTCGTTCGCCGACTACGTCAGCCGCATGAAGGAAGGCCAGGAGGCGATCTACTACATCACCGCCGAGACGCTGGCCGCCGCGCGCAACAGCCCGCAACTGGAGATCTTCCGCAAGAAGGGCATCGAGGTGCTGCTGCTGACCGACCGGGTCGACGAGTGGATGCTCAGCCACCTGTACGAGTTCGACGGCAAGCCGCTGCAAAGCGTCGCCAAGGGCGCGGTGGACCTGGGCAAGCTGCAGGACGAGGAAGAGAAGAAGAAGGCCGAGGAAGCCGCGGCCGCGATCAAGCCGCTGCTGGAGCGCCTGAAGGAAACGCTGAAGGACAAGGCCAAGGACGTGCGCGTGACGACCCGCCTGGTCGACTCGCCCGCCTGCCTGGTGGGCGAGGAGGGCGACATCAGCGGACACCTGGCGCGCCTGCTCAAGCAGGCCGGCCAGAAGACGCCCGAGGTCAAGCCCATCCTCGAAATCAATCCCGAGCACGCGCTGGTCAAGCGGCTGGAGCGCACCGACCGCTTCGAGGACCTGGCCCACATCCTGTTCGACCAGGCGCTGCTGGCCGAGGGCGGGCAGCTGGATGACCCGGCCGCCTACGTGCGGCGCGTCAACGCGCTGCTGGCCGGCTGAGGATCGCGTCGCACAACGAAAAAGCCGCCCGAGGGCGGCTTTTGTTCATGCTGCGAAGACGCAGTCAGTCCTGGCGGCGGCGACGGCGGGCCATGAAACCGATCGCGCCGAGGCCGGCCAGCATCAGCGCATAGGTTTCCGGCTCGGGTACCGGGACCAGGCTGATGCCCACGACCAAGTCGTCATAGTCGGCGTCGTAGAGGTGGCCATCGTTGAAGCCGAGGATGAAGTCGTACTGGCCGTACGCCGGGTTGCCCGCACCGACCGCCGATCCCGGGACCACCACGTACGAGCCGTAGGCCGAGCTCGGGCCGCCGTTGGCGACGGTGTCACCATCGGTGAGGTCGGTGAACAGGAAGTCCAGCGGGCCGGCCGCCACGTCGAAGGTGTAGCTGGTGCCGACCGCGGTGGTCTGGTTGTCGATCACCGTGCCGCCGGCGAAGGTCAGCGTGTTGTTGTGCCACGCGTCGTCCTTCCCGAGGAAGGTGACGGTCAGCGTGCCGCCCAGCCCGGTGTCCAGCAGACCGTTGAACGTGCCGCTGGACAGCGTGCCCGTGTAGGTTGCCGGCGTGCCGTCATACCCCCCGAACGTGGTGTCCGGCCCGGACACCGAGAGTTGCGCGCTGGCTGCGGTGGTGGCCGCCGCAAGGCCTAGCGCCAGCAGATGACGTTTCATGCAGATCCTCCTGAAGGTAAGAGCCCGGTTCGGGCGATATCGCATGGGGCCCATTCAGGGTAGTCCCCTTGCGACAAGCTTCAGGCCCTCAAGTGAGGGTGCACTTTCGTCTCAGGCGGGCACGGTATTGGCTGTGACTGTTACGGCTCGGACGAGGTGTCCTGCATCGCCTCGACCTGCTCGCGCAGCCGCACGACCTGCTCGGACCAGTACGACGAGCTGCCGAACCAAGGAAACGCGGGGGGAAACGCCGGATCGGACCAGCGGCGCGCGATCCAGGCGCAGTGGTGGACGATGCGCAGCGTGCGCAGCGGCTCGATCAGCTGTAACTCGCGGCGGTCCAAAGACGCAAATTGTTCGTAACCTGCCAACACATCTGCGAGTTGTCGTTGCATTGCGGCGTGGTCGCCGGACAACAGCATCCACAGGTCCTGGATGGCCGGGCCCATGCGGGCGTCGTCCAGGTCCACGAAGTGCGGGCCGGCCGGCGTCCACAGGATGTTGCCGAGGTGGCAGTCGCCGTGCAGGCGCAGCGTGACGAGGTCCGGCACCGCGTCGAAACGCTGCGCGACCAGGTCCAGCGCGCGGGCGAGCGCGTCGTCCCAGGCCGGGCGCACATCGGGCGGCACGCAGTCGTGCGCGGCCAGCCAGTCGCGCGAGGCGATGCCGAAGGTCTGCAGGTCCAGCGGCGGGCGGTGCACGAAGGGCTTGCGGCGCCCGACGGCATGGAGGCGTCCGAGGAACCGGCCCAGCCATTCGAGCGTTTCCGGATCCTCCAGCTCGGGGGCGCGTCCCCCGCGGCGCGGGTAGACCGCGAAGCGGAAGCCGGCGTGTTCGGCCAGCGTGCTGCCGGCAGGCAGCGCGGGCAGGGCCAGTGGCGCGACCACCGGGATCTCCTCGGCGGCCAGCTCCAGCGCGAAGGCGTGCTCCTCGAGGATCTGCGCGTCGCTCCAGCGGTCGGGGCGGTAGAACTTGATGACGACCGCCTCGCCGCTGTCGAGGAAGGCCTGGAACACCCGGTTCTCGTAGGAGTTCAGCTGCAGCAGCCGGCCGTCACCCGGCAGTCCGGCGCGGTCGAGCGCGTCCAGCACCAGGTCGGGCGTCAGGCGGGCGTAGGGGTGCGCGGCGTCGGCGTCGCCGGGCGGGAGGAGGGGGGCAGGGTCGGACATGCGCCCATCCTAGCCGCAGTGCTCAGGCGGGGCGGCGGGCGTCGGCAGAGGGCGTGTCGACCACGACCGCGGCGATGTCCGCATCGCGCGGGGCGGGCGCCGGCGCCTGGGTGTTCAGCGGAGCGAAACCGCTTTCGATCAGCCCGTCGAGGCGGCTGTCGGGGGCGAAGAAGGAATCGGGATAGGCGGACTCCTGCCAGCCGGCGCGCTGCTCGCGGCGACGCTGCACGGTGGTCGACAGCGTCTGGCTGGCCTGGGCCAGCCGGGTCGGCGCCTCCTGCGGCGGCGGGGCGGCAGCCGCCACCGCGCGCGCATGGCCTTCCACGGCGAGCTGCACCTCGGCCAGCGACGGCAGCTGGTCGGCATAGAAGCGCAGGTACTGGACCCGGCAGGCCTGCAGCACCCCGGTCTTGATCGCGGTGGCGCGGCGCGAGGGCAGGTGGCGGCCCTCGATGTCGATGGCCGTCAGCACCCGGCCGTTCGGCGTGCACAGCGCGAAGGTGACATGCAGGGCGCTGATCAGGCTGTGCCAGTAGACCACGCGGGCCGGCTCGGTGGGCTGGGTGAAGCGCGTCAGCGGCAGCTTGGCCAGCACGATGTACTGCGGGAACGCCTCGCGCAGCTGGCGGTGCATGCGGCGCTCGTCGGCCGTGAACACCGGGCGCAGCATCAGGTTCCATTCCCGCGGCAGCGGCACGGCCCGCTTGCGGCTGGTCAGCCAGAGCACGACTCCCGCGCCCAGCGCGGCGGCGCTCGCCAAGGCTGCGATCAGGACCAGGGTCTGCATGACGTCGGAAGCGGAGAAAGAACGTCGAAGGCCGCGGCCGGCGTGCCGCAGGGGGAACGGTCCATGATATCGACGCGGCCGGCGCGCCGGCACCGCCTATACGGGGGAGCGCAAGGGCTCACTTGCGGCGGCAAGGCCCGTCGCGGCTCACTCCAGGCCGCTGATGCGGTGCGTGCCGACGTTGGCCCGGACTTCGGCGATGCCTTCCAGCAGCTTGGCGAAGCGCTGGGCGTGCCGCTTGAGCTGGTAGTCCACCTCGGCGGCCTGGCGTTCGAACAGCTGCTCGACCCGCGTGCCCAGGGTGTCGGGCGGCAGCCGCAGGTAGGCCTGCGCTTCGCTGCCGTCGCGCTCGACGATCGCGCCGGCCTTGCGGGCGATCTTCAGCATCGCGGTGTTCTCGCTCAGCGCGTGGATGTACAGGGTGTCGATCTTGCGGTTGCGGGCGTGGATCACGGCCCGCTCGAACAGCCGTGCGCCGAAGCCGCGGCCGCGCGCCTCCTTGGACACCGAGACGCCGAACTCGGCCATCGCCGGCTGGCCCGGGCGCTGCGGCGCCGGCTCGTAGGCCAGGTGGGCCACCGCGATCAGCTGCAGGCGGCGGTTGAAGATGCCGAACACCTCGTCGCGGTCGAAGTCCAGCGACTCGACGTACTGGCGGATACGGTCGTCCGAGGTGACCTGGCCGAAGCGCAGGTAGCGGTCGTGGTCGTCCAGCGCCAGCAGATGCGCGAGAATGCGGCTGCGGTGCCGCGGCGCCAGCGAGCGGATCGGCACCCAGGCAAAGCGGCGCGCCGCCGAGCGCGCGGGTGCGGCCGGGCGGTCGTGGCGGTCCTGCCGGTAACCCGGTCCGCCGAGCACATCTCCAGGGAAGCCCATCTCCAACTCCGATTAGGGTAAACCCTAGGATACACCACCCAGGCCCGGATTGCAGCGGTTGCTGTGGCGAGCCCGCAATTCCTTGCGGGCTTGCGCGTGCTTTGGGTATACTGCAAGGCTTTCCCGACTTCAACCCAGGGAAGGCTTTGTCCTGCCGTGACAACAGGGGCGCATCCGCGGGCCTGTTGCCAGCGTAGGGAGGGGCAAGGTCGATGCCTAAGAGGCTGCCATTTGGTCCTGCGCGTTCAGGACGGCGAGAAGCAGCACCGACCGCATCGCGGCGCCGCCGGCTCGTGCCGGCGGACATCGGGTTGAGCAAACCAACTTGTGGAACAGCTCATGAAAACCTTCAGCGCCAAACCGGCCGAGGTGAAGCACGAGTGGTTTGTGATTGACGCCACCGACAAGGTGCTCGGACGTGTCGCCAGCGAAGTGGCACGCCGACTGCGCGGCAAGCACAAGGCCATCTACACGCCTCACGTCGACACCGGTGATTACATCGTCGTCGTCAACGCAGACAAGCTGCGCGTCACCGGCAACAAGGCCGAACAAAAGGTGTACTACCGCCACACCGGCTATCCGGGCGGCATCTACGGCACCAAGTTCAAGGACATGCAGGCCAAGCATCCCGGCCGTGCCCTGGAGAAGGCCGTCAAGGGCATGCTCCCGAAGGGGCCCCTGGGCTACGCGATGATCAAGAAGCTGAAGGTGTACGCCGGTGCGACGCACCCGCACACCGCGCAGCAGCCCAAGGTGCTGGAAATCTAAGGAGCGGCGATGATCGGCAATTGGAATTACGGCACCGGCCGCCGCAAGTCTTCCGTGGCCCGTGTGTTCATCAAGAAGGGCACCGGCCAGATCGTGGTCAACGGCAAGCCCCTGGAGCAGTACTTCGGCCGCCAGACCTCGATCATGGTGGTGAAGCAGCCCCTGGTGCTGACCGGCAACGAGGCGGCGTTCGACATCAAGGTCAACGTGCATGGCGGTGGCGAGTCCGGCCAGGCCGGCGCGGTGCGCCACGGCATCACCCGCGCGCTGATCGACTACGACGCGGCGCTGAAGCCCCAGCTGAGCCAGGCGGGCTTCGTCACCCGCGACGCCCGTGAAGTCGAGCGCAAGAAGGTGGGCCTGCACGGTGCCCGCCGCCGCAAGCAGTTCAGCAAGCGCTGATACCCGTTTTCCGGGACATCCTGCTCACGAAGGCCGCCCATCGGGCGGCCTTCGTGCTTCTACAATCCCTCTCTTTCGCATCACTGCCAGAGGCGCCGTCCACGAGGCGGCCGCCCGCGTCGTTCGGAGGTCTGCATGATCAAGGTCGGTATCGTCGGTGGCACGGGCTACACCGGGGTCGAGCTGCTGCGCATCCTGTCCCAGCACCCGCATGCGCGCATCACCGCGATCACCTCGCGCAAGGAAGCCGGCCTGCCGGTGGCCGACATGTTCCCCTCGCTGCGCGGTCGCGTGGACCTGGCCTTCACCACCCCGGACGAGGCGAAGCTGCACGAGTGCGACGTGGTGTTCTTCGCGACGCCCCACGGCGTGGCGATGGCCCAGGCGCGCGAGCTGCTGGCCGCAGGCGTCAAGATCATCGACCTGGCGGCGGACTTCCGCCTCAAGGACACCGCCGAGTTCGAGAAGTGGTACGGCATGCCGCACGCCTGCCCGGACATCCTGGCCGAGGCGGTCTACGGCCTGCCTGAACTCAACCGTGAGGCGATCCGCAAGGCGCGCGTGATCGGCAACCCGGGCTGCTACCCGACCAGCGTGCAGCTGGGCTTCGCGCCGCTGCTGCGTACCCCGGGCTTGGTCGATGCGGGCCACCTGATCGCCAACTGCGCTTCGGGCGTCTCGGGCGCGGGCCGCAAGGCCGAGGTGCACACGCTGCTGGCCGAGGCCTCGGACAACTTCAAGGCCTACGGCGTCAAGGGACACCGGCACGGCCCGGAGATCAACCAGCAGCTGCGCGCGATCGCCGGCGGCGACGGCAGCGTGCACTGCGTGTTCGTGCCGCACCTGATCCCGGCGATCCGCGGCATCCACTCCACCCTCTATGCGCGCCTGACGCCGCAGGGGCAGCAGACCGACCTGCAGAAGCTGTACGAGGACGCCTACCGCGGCGAGCCCTTCGTCGACGTCATGCCGGCCGGCTCGGCGCCCGAGACCCGCTCGGTGCGCGCCTCCAACGTGGTGCGCATCGCGGTGCACCGCCCGGCCGCCGACCTCGCCATGGTGCTGGTGGTCGAGGACAACCTGACCAAGGGCGCGTCCGGCCAGGCCGTGCAGTGCATGAACCTGATGTTCGGGCTGGAGGAGACCGCCGGCCTGAACTTCGTCCCGGTGCTGCCGTAAGCGGGCGAGGCGCGTCATGCGCTGGAAGCTCCTGAAGCGGCGCTTGTCGGTCAGCGCGCCGCGCATGATCGTGCGCAGCTACCTGCCCTGGCCGCTGCGCTGGGCGGTGGTGGCGCTGGCCCTGGGCTTCTCGGCCGCGCTGGCGCTGTGGGCCTTCGAGTTCGGCAAGACGCTGTCCGGGCTGCAGCGTGGCAGCGGCAACGCCGAGGAGGTGCAGCGCCTGCGCGCCGAGCTGGCCGAGCTGCGCGAGCAGCGCGACAAGGCGCAGTCCATCGCCAACACCGCCGAAAGCCTGATGCGCGCCGAACGGGTCGCGCAGGAGCGCCTGGCTGAGCAGGTCCGGGCGCTGGAGGCCGAGAACCTGGCGCTCAAGGAGGAACTGGGCTTCTTCGAGCGGCTGCTGCCGGCCACCGGGCAACAGCCGCTGGCGGTGCGTGCCCTGCATGCCGAGGTGACCGAGCCGGGCCAGCTGCGCTTCCAGATCCTCGTGATGCAGAACGGGCGCACGCTGCCCGAGTTCCAGGGCCGCTACGAGCTGACCCTGAGCGGCACGCTGGATGGCCGCAGCTGGACCCAGACCATGCCCGAGGGCCCGCAACCTTTACAGGTCAAACAGTACCGGCGTGTGGAAGGCGTCATCGACTTCCCCGAACAGGCCGTGGTAAAACAGGTCCAGGTCCGTGTGACCGACACGGGCGGTGCCCTCAAGGCCCAGCAGTCCCTCAAGCTCTGAGCGCTGCGTCGCCCGCCACGCAAGACAGGCGCCCCGGCAGACGTACCGGGGCGCCACATCGTTGGAGAGCACATCATGTTCGGCAAGAAGAAGCAGCCGCCCATCCGCACGTTGATCGGCGAGGGCACGCGCATCGAGGGGTGCCTGGCTTTCATCGATGCCCTGCGCATCGACGGCGAGGTGGTGGGGGACGTGATCGGCGCCGAGGACGCCCCGACGCTGCTGGTGATCAGCGAAAAAGCCAAGGTCACCGGCAAGGTGAAGGCACGTCATGTCATCATCAACGGAACCGTCGAGGGGCCCGTCGAGTCGGACGAGCTGCTGGAGCTGCAGCCCAAGGCCCGCATCCATGGCGATGTGCGCTACCAGTCCCTGGAAATGCACCAGGGCGCGACCATCGAGGGCCAGGTGCAGGTCTTGAAGGCGGACGAACCGGCCGCAGCTGGTCCCTTGAAGCTGGCCTCCAGCAACGGATAATGCGCCCCCAGAACATCCGGAGTACCACTACATGACCGCTGTCGCCGAAACCACCCCTGCCACCGAAATGCCCGCGCCCATCATCTTCACCGACAGCGCGGCCGAGAAGGTCCGCCAGCTCGTCGAGGAAGAGGGCAACCCGGAGCTGAAGCTGCGGGTGTTCGTCCAGGGCGGCGGCTGCTCCGGCTTCCAGTACGGCTTCACGTTCGACGAGATCGTCAACGACGACGACACGCAGATGCAGAAGAACGGCGTGACGCTGCTGATCGACGCGATGAGCCTGCAGTACCTGGTCGGCGCCGAGATCGACTACAAGGAAGACCTCGAAGGCGCCCAGTTCGTGATCCGCAACCCGAACGCGACCACCACCTGCGGCTGCGGCTCGAGCTTCTCGGTCTGACGCACCGCCTGGTCGCAATGACGCGCCAAAAGCCGCCTTCGGGCGGCTTTTGCGTTTTTCCGCGGCCTTCAGGCTGCGTGCAGGGCCCCCAGCACGCGTTCGCCGGCCGCGCCCGTGACCGCCGGCAGGTTGCCGGGCGCGCCCAGGACACGCTGGCGCGCCAGCCAGGCGAAGGCGGCGGCCTCGACCTGCAGCGGCGGCAGGCCGCGCCGGCCGCTGTCGACCACCTGCACGCCGGGCAGCCGCGCGGCCAGCCGTGCCATCAGGTGCCCGTTGCGGGCGCCGCCGCCGCAGACGACCAGCTCGGCCACCCCCGGCGCATGCCGCTGCAGGTGCCGCACCACCGCGCAGGCGGTGAACTCGCACAGCGTGGCCTGGACGTCCGCGGGCGACGTGTCCGGCGCGGCGCCCAGGCGTGCCTCCAGCCAGGACTCGTTGAACAGGTCGCGCCCGGTGCTCTTGGGCGGCGGCAGGGCCAGCCAGGGCTCCTGCAGCAGGGCATCCAGCAGGGACGGCACGGCCTGGCCGCCGGCGGCCCAGCGCCCGTCCTCGTCGTAGGGCCGGCCGAGGTGGCGGGCGCACCACAGGTCCATCAGCACGTTGCCCGGGCCGCAGTCGAAGCCGAGCGTCGGCTGGCCGGGGCGCAGCAGCGTCAGGTTGGCGATGCCGCCGATGTTGAGCACCGCGACCTCGCGGGCGGCGCCGAACAGCGCCTGGTGGAAGGCCGGTGCGAGCGGCGCGCCGTGACCGCCGGCGGCGACGTCGCGGCTGCGGAAGTCGGCCGCCACCGGGATGCCGGTCAGCTCGGCCAGCAGCGCCGGCTGCAGCAGCTGGATCGTGTAGCCGGTGCCGTCG
The DNA here is from genome assembly GCF_015476235.1 of Caldimonas thermodepolymerans. Classification (NCBI taxonomy): domain Bacteria; kingdom Pseudomonadati; phylum Pseudomonadota; class Betaproteobacteria; order Burkholderiales; family Sphaerotilaceae; genus Caldimonas; species Caldimonas thermodepolymerans. Next base: position 3,324,999 of record NZ_CP064338.1, on the reverse strand, counting down.
AATTCCTGCGGGCGGTGCCGCACCGTCTGGCCGTGCGCACCGATGGCCCGCACCTGAGCGCGGTCGATGCCGGTGCATGCGAGCAGCTCGCCGACCACCTGTGCGTAGGCGCGCGCGAGCCGGTTGCCCGCCAGCGCGGCGCGGTGCAGCTCGTCGGGGCCGGGGGTGTTGAGCGCCAGCAGTTCGGCGCGGAAACCCGCCTCGAAGGGCAGTGCGGCATGCGCCAGCACCTGCAGCGGCCGGCCGCCGTCCTGCGGGCCGAAGTCGACCAGCACGCCGTCGACGCCGTCGAGCGAGGTGCCGGACATCAGGCCGATGTAGATCTCGTTCATCGCCCGATTGTCCCGCGCCGGCGCCGTTCAGGGCAGGTCGGGGGCCTCGGGGCGGCGCGTGATGCGCCACAGCACCCAGCCCGCCACGAACGCGAGCGCGACGTTCCACAGCGCTGCGGCCGCCGTGACCAGCACGACGAGCAGTGCCTGCCCCCTCGGCCGCGCACGCAGGGTGCCGCGGGCCAGCTGCACGCCGGCAAACAGCAGGAACACGCCCAGCACCGCCGGGGGCAGCAGCTGCAGCAGGTGCTGCACCGAGCCGCCGAAGCCGATCGCCAGCACCAGCAGCAGCCCGCCCAGGATGACCAGCGCGCCGCCGGTGCGCGCGCCGAAGGCGACATGGCCGGCCATGCCGCCGGCGCCGTGGCATTGCGGCACGCCGCCGACGGCGGCGCTGAACAGGTTCATCAGGCCCGTGGAGAGCGCGATGCGCCGCTCGGTGACCGGTGCGTGCGGGAAGCGGCGGTTGTTCTCGTCGCTGATCGCAATGACCGCATTGCCCAGCGTCAGCGGCACCTGCGGCAGCGCCAGCAGCACGGCCCCGGCCAGCACGTGGTCCCACTGCAGCTGCGCGAGCGCGAAGCCCGGCAGCCGCAGTTCCACGGTCGTGCCCGACAGCGTGGTCAGCAGCTCCGGGCGTTGCCAGGCGCCGACCAGCACGCCGAAGGCCAGCAGCACGAACATCGCCGGGACCGTGCGGCTGCGCAGCAGCGCCAGGGTGCCGGCGGCACCGATGGCCGCGATCCACCAGCCGGTGTGCATGAGCCTGACGCCCTCGGCCATGAAGCCCAGCCCCAGGCCCAGCACGATGCCGCCGACCACCGGCGGCGGCACGAGCCGCGCCAGCCGGGTCACGGCGCCGGAGCTGCCGAGCGCCAGCCAGACGAGCCCGGTGACCAAGGCGGCGGCGTGCACCGTCTCCGGCGTGATCGCCGCCGTCTGGGCGGCCTGCAGCGCGGCGACCGCGCCGATCGCCTTCATCGGCTGGACCGGTATCGGGGTGCGGTAGTGGAGCCCGCAGGCGACCATCGACGCGCCGAAGGCGAGCAGCACCCCGGTCGGGTCCATCCCGAGCACGCCGAGGTAGGCGACCACGAACGGGATCAGCGTGCCCAGGTCGCCGAACGCGCCGGCCCACTCCATGCGGTCGTAGCGGTTGGCCGGCCGGGCCGGCGCGGTCAGGGGGGCGGGCGTCGAGGTCCGGGGCGTCATGCGTCGGCAGGGCAGGGAATCGGCCGCGCGGGCCTCAATAACCGCGCAGCCGGTGGTAGGCGGCCACCTGCTGCGGCGACAGCACGTCCATCATCTGCAGGTGGTAGCGCAGGTGCGTCTCGCGCAGCGCCCCCTGTGCGGCGGCGGCGCGGGCCACGGCAGCCTGCAGCGACTCGGGGGTGGCGGTGCGCTCGCGGAACAGGCGCTCGAGCGCCGCCTCGGCCTCGATCAGCGCGGCACCCGCGGCCCGGGCTTCCGCTTGCATCCGTTCGAACAGCGCCTGCGTGCGCGCCTTCTGTTCGGTGCTCAGCCCGAGCGGCTCGGCCAGCTCGAGGGCATGCGCCGGGCCGGGGTAGCCGTTGAGCTCGGCCGGCAGGGCGAGCGACATGCCCTTGCCGGCGCGCAGGTCGGCGATCTGCTCGTCCGACAGCGCCTTGATCGCGCGGTCCTGCAGGCCGGCGTAAGGGCTGGGCGGGGCGCCGGCCTGCGACGGCGTGCCGTGGTGGCCATGGGCGCCGTGCGCATGCTGGGCGCCCGCCGGGGCGGCCAGCGCGAGCAGCAGGACCCCCAGCAGGGCGCCGGGGAACGGGCATCGGCGGACAACGGGTGTCATGGCAGCAGCATCGATGCAGGCAGGCGATGCCGGCGAGTGTACGTGCGGGCCGCACCTGCGCAGCGATGAGCGTGTCGGCCGCAGGGGGTTGCGCCCGGCGCATCCGGCCCAGAAAAAAGCCCGCACGGCGGCGGGCTTCGGGCGGACGGGCCGGGGCCTCACTCGTTGGCCGGCGGGTTGCCGGCGCTCGCGTGGCGATAGCGGGCTTCGGCCACCGCGAGCTGGGTGCGCACCGACTGCGCCAGGGCCTCGAACTGCGGGCGTGCCGAGGCAGGGATCGAGAAGGCCTCCGACGAGCGCGCCACGCGCAGCGGGTCGACATGCTTGCCGTTCTCGCGGATCTCGAAATGCAGGTGCGGGCCGGTGGCCCAGCCGGTGGCGCCGACCGCGCCGATGTGCTGGCCCTGGCTGACCCGCTCGCCCTTGCGCACGTGCATGCGGCTCAGGTGCGCGTAGACCGTGACGCGATCGCCGCGGTGCTTCACGTAGATGACGTTGCCGTAGCCGTTCTGCACGCCCGCGAACTCGACCACGCCGTCGGCCACGACGCGCACCGGCGTGCCGGTGGGCGCGCCGTAGTCCACGCCGAGGTGGCGACGCCAGGTCTTGTGGATCGGGTGCATGCGCATCGCGAAGCCCGAGGTCACGCGCGAGAACTCCATCGGCGAGGCGAGGAAGGCGCGCCGCATGCTCTGGCCCTTGAAGTCGAAGTAGGCGCCCTTGCCGCCGGGCTCCTGGAACCACATCGCCTCGTAGGTGCGGCCGTTGTTCGTGAACTGTGCCGCGAGCACGCGCCCGGCGGCCTGGTTCCACGCGATCGGCTCGCCATCGGCTTCCAGCGACTCGTACAGCACCGTGAAGTGGTCGCCGCGGCGCAGGTCGCGGCGGAAGTCGATCTCGTTGGCGAAGATCTCGGCCATCTGGATCGCGATCACGTCCGGCAGGCCGGCTTCGTCGGTGGCGGCGAACAGCGAGGAACGGATGGTGCCACCGCCCAGGCGCACCTGCGGGGTCAGCGGAGCCTGCTCAGTCTTGGCATGCAGCCCCAGCGCATCGCGCGTGACCGTCAGGCGCGTGAAATGCGTGGAATACTGCTCGCTCTTTTCGGCCGGGTAGCGCGCGACGAGGCGCTTGAGCTCGCCGCGTTCACCGGTGACCACCTGCACCATCTTGCCGGGGCGGCCTTCGAGCAGCTTGCGCGCGACCGGGTCGCGCCTCAGGAAGGCCGCGGCCTCGGCATCGACCACGTTGAGCCGGCTGAGCAGCGAGTCGGCCGTGTCGCTGGTGCGGGTGAGGTCGTTGCGGGTCAGTTCGAGCAGGATCCCGCCCAGCGCATCGACCTGTTCGTCCAGTGGCAGGGGCGTGACGTCTTCGAGCACCAGGCGGCGCGGCAGGTCGGCAGCGTCAGGTGCCAGCGGCGCGACGCCGAAAGCGGTGATCCCGGTGCCCAGCAGGACAGTGACGACGCCGGCAGCGATGCCCCTGTGATGATGGCGCGTCCAGAGCGCCGCACGGCCCAAGCCGCGTTCGAGGATTGCGAGCGCTTCTTTCAATTGGGTGTGTGCCGGTTAGGAGCGAGCGGCCGGACGGACGGCCCGGAGCACTGCGCCCGAGTTTGAACCCAAGCCCGCGGCGTGCTGTCGGCCGGTGGCCGTCCACTAGAATGCCGAAGGCGTCCCGTGCGGGAGGGCAAAAGTGCCGTGCAGTATAGCAATCGCACCCCTGCCTCCCCAACTTCCATAACCCGTATGTCCTTCACTTCTGCTCCGTCTTCCAGCGCGGCGGCGGCTGCGTCCGCCCCGACCACCGAGTACCCGATCACTGACAAAGTTCGGGAGGCGATGGCAATTTCTTTGCGCGGTTGTGACGAACTGCTGCCGGAAGCCGAATGGCTGCGCAAGCTGGCGCGGTCTGAAGCAACAGGCGTGCCACTGCGCATCAAGCTGGGCCTGGACCCCACCGCCCCGGACATCCACCTGGGCCACACGGTGGTGCTCAACAAGATGCGCCAGCTGCAGGACCTGGGGCATACCGTGATCTTCCTCATCGGGGACTTCACCTCGATGATCGGCGACCCCTCCGGACGCAACACGACGCGCCCGCCGCTGACGGCCGAGCAGATCAAGGCCAACGCCGAGACCTACTACAAGCAGGCCAGCCTGGTGCTGGACCCGCAGAAGACCGAGATCCGCTACAACTCGGAATGGAGCGACGCGCTGGGCGCCCGCGGCATGATCCAGCTGGCGGCCAAGTACACGGTCGCGCGCATGATGGAGCGGGACGATTTCACGAAACGCTTCAAGGCTGGCACGCCGATCTCCATCCACGAGTTCCTCTACCCGCTGATGCAGGGCTACGACTCGGTGGCGCTGAAGGCGGACCTGGAGCTGGGCGGCACGGACCAGAAGTTCAACCTGCTGATGGGGCGCCACCTGCAGCAGGAATACGGCCAGGAGCCGCAGTGCATCCTGACCATGCCGCTGCTCGAAGGCCTGGATGGCGTCGAGAAGATGTCCAAGTCCAAGGGCAACTACGTGGGCATCACCGAGCCGGCCAACGAGATGTTCGGCAAGCTGATGAGCATCTCGGACACGCTGATGTGGCGCTACTACGAGCTGCTGAGCTTCCGCTCGATGGACGAGATCCGCCGGCTCAAGGCCGAGTGCGAGGCGGGCCGCAACCCGCGTGATGCCAAGGTGATGCTGGCCCAGGAGATCGTGACCCGCTTCCATTCGGCCAAGGCCGCCGAGGAGGCGCTGGCCGACTTCAACAACCGCGCGCGCGGGGGCATCCCGGACGAGATCCCCGAGGTGTCGCTCTCCGGCGCGCCGCTGGGCATCGGCGCGGTGCTCAAGCAGGCAGGCCTGGCCCCGTCGACCAGCGAGGCAATGCGCCTGATCGACGGCGGCGGCGTGCGCGTCGACGGGGCCACCGTGAGCGACAAGGCGCTCAAGCTGGGCGTGGGCACCTACGTGGTGCAGGTCGGCAAGCGCAAGTTCGCACGGGTGACGCTGGCCTGAGCCGCGGCGAGGGGCGCAGGGCGTGCCGGTCACCGGGTACCTGAAGCTGTCGGTCGCCGCCGCGGTGGCGACCATCTTGCTGAAGACGCTCGCATGGCGGCTCACCGGCTCGGTGGGCCTGCTGTCCGACGCGATGGAGTCGTTCGTCAACCTGGCCGCCGCGGTGTTCGCGCTGGCGATGGTGACGATCGCGAGGTCGCCGGCGGACGCGAGCCACCCCTTCGGGCACGAGAAGGCGGAGTATTTCTCCAGCGGCTTCGAGGGCCTGCTGATCCTGGGCGCGGCCGGCGCCATCATCTGGGCCGCCATCGAGCGGCTGCTGGCGCAGCAGCCGCTGCAGACGCTGGGCCTGGGCGTGGCGCTGTCGATGCTGAGCTCGCTGATCAACGGTGGCGTCGCCTGGCTGCTGCTGCGCGCGGCGCGCCGGCACGGTTCGATCGCGCTGGAGGCCGACGGCCGGCACCTGATGACCGACGTCTGGACCTCGATCGGCGTGGCCGCCGGCGTGCTGCTGGTGGGGCCCACCGGCTGGCTGTGGCTGGATCCTGTGCTGGCGATCGCGGTGGCGCTGAACATCATGCGCGAGGCCTGGAGCCTGCTGCGCCGCTCGGTGGACGGACTGATGGACCGGGCCCTGGAGGCGGACGACCTGGCCGCGATCGAGCAGGTGCTGCAGTCGCATTCGGACGCGCGGGTGCACTTCGATGCCGTGCGCACCCGCAGCGCGGCGGGCGCCAAGTACTGCGCGCTGCACATGCACGTGCCGGGCAGCTGGACGCTGGCGCAGGCGGCGCAGCGGCGCGCGGAGGTCGAGCGGGCGCTGGTCGCCGCGGTCAGCGGGCTGCGCGTGGCCATCGAGCTGCTGCCGGTGCACGTCGAGCCGGTCGCGCCGCAGGTGGCGCAATGAACGCAAGGCAGGAGGAGCGCTCTTGATCGGTCTGGTGCAGCGCGTCGCCGAGGCGCGCGTGGAGGTGGGCGGCCAGGTGGTGGGCCGCACCGGCCGCGGGCTGTTGCTGCTGGTGTGCGCCGAGGCCGGCGACAGCGACGCGCAGGCCGAAAGACTGGTCGCCAAGCTGCTGAAGCTGCGCATCTTCGGCGACGAGGCGGGCCGGATGAACCGCAGCCTGCAGGACGTGGCTGGCGGGCTGCTGATCGTGTCGCAGTTCACGCTGGCCGCCGACGTCTCGGGCGGCAACCGGCCGAGCTTCTCGCGCGCCGCGCCGCCCGGCGAGGGGCGCCGGCTCTACGAGAAGGTGGTCGAGCTGGCGCGCAGCCAGCACCCCGAGGTGGCCACCGGCATCTTCGGTGCGGACATGCAGGTGCACCTGGTCAACGACGGGCCGGTGACCATCCCGATACGCTTCTGAACCTGCACGGGCCATGAAAAAAGCCGCCGCACCCGTGCCGGTGGCGGCGGCCTGGCATGGCCCGAAGGCCACGGCGGTCAGGCGGGGGATTCAGTCGGCGTAGGTGCCGGCCGCCCGGATGATCGGGCCCCACTTGTTGATCTCGGACTCGACGAACTTCTTGTGCCCCTCGGGGTTCACGCGGTCGTCGCTGACGATCACCGCGCCCAGCGCTTCCTCGCGCTTGACGAACTCGGGATCCTTCAGCGCCGCCTTGAGCGCGGCGTTGAGCTTCTCGAGGATGGGCTTGGGCGTGCCCTTGGGCGCGTACAGCGCGTGCCAGATCGCGACCTGGAAGCCCTTGAGGCCGGCTTCATCCAGCGTGGGCAGGTCCTTCAGCGCGGGCGTGCTCAGGCGCTTCGGGCTGGTGACCGCGAAGGCCTTGACCTTGCCGCCCTCGATCTGCGGCGTGGTGTTGGTGGTCTGGTCGCACATCAGGTCGACCTGGCCGCCGATCAGGTCGGTCATCGCCGGGCCGGTGCCCTTGTACGGCACGGTCACCATCTCGACCTTGATGCTCGACTGGAACAGCAGGCCGCACAGGTGCGAGGCCGAACCCAGGCCCGCGTTGGCCAGGTTGATCTTGCCCTTGTTGTCGTTGATCCACTTGGACAGCTCGGCGTAGTTGTTGGCCGGCAGCGTCGGGCGCGAGATCAGCGTCATCGGCACCTCGTTGATCATGCCGAGGTACTCGAAGTCCTCCAGGGTCTTGTACTGGAGGTTGCGGTACAGCGCAGGGGCGGTGGCCATCGCGATGTGGGCGACCAGCAGCGTGTAGCCGTCCGGCGAGGCCTTGGCAACCTTGGTCTGGCCGAGCGTGCCGCCGGCGCCGGCGACGTTCTCGATGATGATCTGTCCGCCCAGCGGCTTGCGCATGGCCTCGGCCAGGTCACGGGCCACCTTGTCGGTCGGCCCGCCGGCAGCGAACGGCACCACGAACGTGATCGGCTTGGTCGGGTAGTCCTGGGCGAAGGCGCCCGTTGCGGTCAGGGTGGCAGCGACGGCAGCCATCAGCAGGCGTTTCATCACGGTGTCTCCTTTGCAGAGGATGTAACGTGCACCATGCTAGGCCGATGCGCGGCTTGCGCACGGTGGGAACTACGTAAGCTGAAACCAGGGTTGAGGTGCCTCAACCCGTTGTGCTTATATCGAACCCTCGATATCCCGGCGCAGGGTCGGGATGCCGGCCGGGCGCGCGGGGGCCGGGGCGGGTACCATGCGGGCCCTTCTGCCTTGCGAGGCTTCCTGTCATGACCCAGCCTGCCATCATCCGCTTCGATCCGCCGGCCGCCGGGCCGGTCGTCGACCATCCGCGCGAGGACCGCCGGGTGCGCGGCTGCCCGCGCCGCGAGACCTGGACGCTGTACGAAAGCAGCGACGGCGTGACCTCCTGCGGCATCTGGACCTGCGAACCCGGTGCCTGGCGCATCGTGTTCCCGCCGACGAAGGAGGAGTACTTCTTCGTGCTGGAAGGCCGGGTGCGCCTGCACGACGCGGCGGGCGGCCACACCGAGGTCGCGGCCGGGCAGGGCGCGGTGATCCCGGCCGGCTTCGAGGGCATGTTCGAGGTGCTCGAGCCGGTGCGCAAGCACTTCGTGGTGGTCGAGCGCGGCTGAGCGCCGCGCTGCCTCAGTCATAGCGGCGCGCGTCCTCGATCACCTTGCCGTCGTTGGGCAGGGTGCCGGGGGAGACCAGCTGCACCTCGCAGCGCAGCTTGGTGATCTCGCGCACCGTCTCGGCCACGCGCAGGGCCAGCCCCTCGGGCGCGCCCTCGACCTCGGCATGCAGCGTCATCCGGTCCTGCGCGACCGCGCCGCTGACCACCAGGCGCGCGCGGCGCAGCTCCGGATGGCGGGCCAGCACGTCGGCCACCTGGCTGGGATGCACGAACATGCCGCGCACCTTGGTGGTCTGGTCGGCGCGCCCCATCCAGCCGCGGATGCGGGTGTTGGTGCGGCCGGTCGGGCAGCGGCCGGGCAGCACCGCGGACAGGTCGCCGGTGCCGAAGCGCACCAGGGGGTAGTCCGGGTTCAGCGTGGTGACCACCACCTCGCCGACCTCGCCGTCGGGCACCGGGTCGCCGGTGCCGGGGCGCACGATCTCGACGATGACCTGCTCGTCGAGCACCAGGCCCTCGCGCGCGGCGGTCTCGTAGGCGATCAGGCCCACGTCGGCCGTGGCGTAGCACTGGTAGCCGTCGATGCCGCGCGCGGCGAACGCCTGGCGCAGCGAGGGCGGGAAGGCCTCGCCCGAGACCAGGGCCTTGCGCAGGTGCGGCAGCGCGCGGCCCATCGCGTCGGCCTTGTCGAGCAGGATCTTCAGGAAGCTGGGCGTGCCGAGGTAGCCGTCCGGGCGCAGGTCCAGCATGGCCTGCAGCTGCAGCTCGGTGTTGCCCACGCCGCCCGGGAACACCGTGCAGCCCACCGCATGCGCGCCGGTCTCCATCATCGAGCCGGCCGGGGTCAGGTGGTAGCTGAAGCTGTTGTGGGCGAGGTCGCCGCGGCGGAACCTTGCAGCATAGACCGCGCGCGCGATGCGCCAGTAGTCGGGCACGCCGCCTTCGGGCTCGTACAGCCCGCCCGGGGACTGGAACACCCGCAGCGCGCCCGAGGCGCGCATGGCGCGCCAGCCGATCGCGGCAAAGCCGCCGAACGGGTCGCTGGCGCGGTGGGCCTTCTGCTCCTCGGCCAGGTCGTGCTTGCGGGTCACGGGCAGCCGTGCCAGCGCCGCACGCGACGTCAGTTCACGCGGGTCGATGCCGGCCAGCCGCCGGGCCCAGGCGGTGGTGCTGCGCTGGGCATGCGCCACCTGCTTCGGCAGGGCCTGCAGCAGGGCTTCCTCGCGCTGCTGCGGATCGCGGGTTTCGAGCGCGTCGTAGAACTCTGCGCTGTCGTTCATTCATCGCTCCAGCGTGCCAGTTGGCGTTTGATGTCGTCGACGAGCCGCCGCACGTCGGCGCCGTTCTTCAGCGTGCGGTGCTCCCATTCGGGCGTGTGCGCCGGGCGCTTCGCGACGCGGGCCACCAGGGTCGCGCCGTCGATGTCCAGCTCGATGACGCGCAGGCCCTGCAGCTCGAAGCCGTTGCCGCGCTCGGCCAGCGGACGCAGCTCGCGCAGCGAGCGCTTGAGCTGCACCAGGGCCTCGTCGGGCCGGAACGGGGGCGGGGCAAAGAAGTCGTCCATGCGGTCTCCCTGGGGGCCGGCTCAAGCCAGCCAGCGCTTGCGCCGCTTGTAGCTCTTGACCTCACGGAAGCTCTTGCGGTCGCCGCCGCCCATGCCGAGGTAGAACTCCTTGACGTCCTCGTTCTCGGCCAGCGCCTTGGCCGCGCCGTCCATCACGATGCGGCCGTTCTCGAGGATGTAGCCGTAGTCGGCGTAGCGCAGCGCCATGTTGGTGTTCTGTTCGGCCAGCAGGAAGGTGACCTTCTCGCGTGCGTTGAGGTCCTTCACGATGCTGAACACCTCCTCGACGATCTGCGGCGCCAGCCCCATCGAGGGCTCGTCCAGCAGCACCATCTTCGGGTTGGCCATCAGCGCACGCCCGATCGCGCACATCTGCTGCTCGCCGCCCGAGGTGTAGGCCGCCTGCGAGTGGCGGCGGGTCTTCAGCCGCGGGAAGTAGGTGTAGACCTTCTCCAGCGTCTCGGCGATCGCGGCCTTGCTGTCGCGGCGCGTGTAGGCGCCGGTCAGCAGGTTCTCCTCGATGGTCAGGTGGCCGAAGCAGTGTCGGCCTTCCATCACCTGCACCACGCCGCGCTGCACCAGCTCGGCCGGCGACAGCGCCTCGATGCGCTCGCCGCGCAGCTCGATCGAGCCCTTGGTGACCTCGCCGCGCTCGCCGCGCAGCAGGTTGCTGACGGCGCGCAGCGTGGTCGTCTTGCCGGCACCGTTGCCGCCCAGCAGCGCGACGATGCTGCCCTCGGGCACGGTCATCGACACCCCCTTGAGCACGAGGATCACGTGGTTGTAGATCACCTCGATGCCGTTGACATTGAGCAGGACAGGCGTAGCGGTCGTCATCTGTTGCACCTTCGACTCTGGCAAGCGTCGCGTCCTGCGGCGCTTGCCGGAGGGCTCCCTCCGCGGGGAGCCCGGGCACACGGTCAGGACTGGCAGTCCTGCGGCGTGCGGCGTTGCAGCTTCTTCTCGGCCGCGTACTTGTCGGCGGCCGCCTTGACCATGGGCTTGAGGATCTGCTCGTCCGCCTGGTACCAGGTGTCGTCCATCACCCACTTGGTGCCATCCCAGGTGTGGATGCGTGCCCAGGTGGAGCCCATGTGGTCCTGGCACGAGGTGCTGATCGGGCGCAGCAGGCCGGTGAAGCCCAGCTCCTCGAGGCGCTTCTCGTCCAGCGCGAGGTTCTCCAGGCCCCAGCGCACCTGCTCGCCGGTCATGACCTTGCCCTTGCCGAAACGCTCCTGCGCGCGGCGTACCGCCTCGATCGTGAGCATCTGGATGATCACGCCGCGCGTGTACAGCACCGAGCCGACCTCGTCGCGCGGGCCGGTGCCCTGGCCCTTGTCATGCACGTGCTTGAGAATCTCCTGCATGACCTTGGCCTGCTGGCCGAAGCCGTTGAGCGCCAGCGCGTTGTAGCCCTTGGCGCCCATGCCCACGTCCTTGACGTCGGGCTCGGCACCGGACCACCACACGCCGTACATCTTTTCGCGCGGGTAGCCGGTGGCCTGTGCCTCCTTCAGGGCGGTGGAGTTCATCACGCCCCAGCCCCACAGCAGCACATAGTCGGGGCGTTGCTGGCGCACCTGCAGCCAGGCCGACTTCTGCTCCACGCCCGGTGCGGTGACCGGGATCTTCAGCAGGTCGAACCCGTGCATCTTGGAGCGCTCCTCCAGCAGCGGGATCGGCTCCTTGCCGAACGGCGAGTCGTGGTAGACCAGGGCGACCTTCTTGCCCTTGAGCTTGTTGAGCCCGCCTTCCTTCCTGCCGATGTGCTGGATGATGATGTCCGCGGCGGTCCAGTAGCTGCCCATCAGCGGGAAGTTCCACTTGAACACGCCGCCATCCTGCGAGGCCGCGAGGCCGTAGCCCAGCGTGATCAGCGGGATCTTGTCCTGCGGCACCTTGTCGGTAAGCGCGAAGGTGATGCCGGTGGCCTGCGGGTCGAACACCGTGGCGCCACGGCCCTTGAGGCGCTCATAGCACTCCACGCCCTTGTCGGTCGCGTAGCCCGTCTCGCATTCCTCGTAGGTGATCTTGACCCCGTTGATGCCGCCGTCGCGGGCGTTGATCAGCTTGATGTAGTCCTGCTTGCCGTTGGCCCAGGGGGTGCCGTTGGGGGCGTAGGGGCCGGTGCGGTACACCAGCAGCGGGAAGAATTGTTCCTTGGCCTGGGCCTGGGCGGCGTCGGGCAGTCCGGCCAGCGCCACCACCGCGGCGGCCACCAGGGTGGCCGCCGTGGCCCGGCGCGATGCGAGAGCGAGCGACTTGATCATTGCTTGTCTCCTTTTGTATGCACGTGCGGTGCGTTGTAGAACTGGCAGATCAGTGCGGGAACGGCCACAGGCGCAGCTTTTCCTTGCCGGTGGACCACAGCCGGGCCAGCCCGTGCGGCTCGGCAATCAGGAAGAAGACGATCAGCGCGCCGAAGATCATGTAGGTCAGGTGCGAGGCGGTGGCGGTCGAGATCGGCGCGCCCAGCCAGCGCGGGATGGCATCGAGCAGGATGGGCAGCAGCACGATGAAGGCCGCGCCGAAGAAGCTGCCCATGATCGAGCCCAGCCCGCCGATGATCACCATGAACAGCAGCTGGAACGAGCGGTCGATGTTGAAGGCGGCCGGCTCCCAGGCGCCCAGGTAGATGAAGGCCCACAGTGCGCCGGCCACGCCGACGATGAAGGAGCTGACGGCAAACGCGGTTAGCTTGGCGTAGACCGGGCGGATGCCGATGACGGCTGCGGCCACGTCCATGTCGCGCATCGCCATCCACTCGCGCCCGATGGCGCCGCGCACCAGGTTCTTGGCCAGCAGCGAGAACACCAGCACGAAGGCCAGGCAGAACAGGTACTTCTGCACCGGCGACTCGATCGGGATGCCGAACACGTTGAGGCCGGCCACGCTGACGGAGCCCGAGGGCGAATCGTTGGTGAACCACTTGATGCGCAGGAAGGCCCAGTCGACGAAGAACTGCGCGGCCAGCGTCGCCACCGCCAGGTACAGCCCCTTGATGCGCAGCGACGGGATGCCGAACAGCACGCCCACCAGCGTCGCGCAGCCACCGCCCAGCAGCAGCGAGGCGATCAGCGGCATGCCCTCGATGCGCACGTGGAAGTTGTAGGCCGCGTAGGCCCCCACCGCCATGAAGGCCCCGGTGCCCAGCGAGATCTGGCCGCAGTAGCCGACCAGGATGTTCAGCCCCAGCGCGGCGAGCGACAGGATCAGGAACGGGATCAGGATGGCGCGGAACATGTATTCGCTGGCCGTCAGCGGGACGACCACCAGCACGACGAACAGCAGGATGCCGATCGCGATGCGGTCCTGCAGGATCGGGAAGATCTGCTGGTCGGCGCGGTAGCTGGTCTTGAACTGGCCGTTTTCTCTGTAGAACATGGTGCGTTCCTGGTGCGCTTGTCGCTACGACACGCTTGGCTCGACGGGGCTGAACCCACGTGTCCTCATGCGCGGTCTATGATCCCTTGGCGTCGACACGCTGCGCTTGACCTTGCTTCGCCAAGCCCGTCTCTTTCATACCCGGTCAATGATCTTTTCGCCGAACAGCCCCTGCGGGCGCACCAGCAGGAACAGCAGCGCCAGCACGTAGGCGAACCAGATCTCGATGCCACCGCCCAGCAGCGGGCCGATGTAGACCTCCGACAGCTTCTCGCCCACGCCGATGATCAGGCCGCCGACGATGGCGCCCGGCACCGAGGTCAGGCCGCCCAGGATCACCACCGGCAGGGCCTTGAGCGCGACCTGCGACAGCGAGAACTGCACGCCCAGCTTGGAGCCCCAGATGATCCCGGCCACCAGCGCGACGAAGCCGGCCACCGACCACACGATCACCCAGATGCGGTTGAGCGGGATGCCGATCGACTGCGCGGCCTGGTGGTCGTCGGCCACGGCGCGCAGCGCGCGGCCGGTGGCGGTCTTCTGGAAGAACAGCGCCAGGCCCGCGACCAGCGCGGCGGCGACCAGCGCGGCGACCAGGTCCTCCTGGTTGATCAGGATGCCGCCCTCGAAGGTGGACTCGGCGATCAGCACCGGGTCCTTGGGCATGCCCACGTCGATCGAGTAGATGTCCGAGCCGAACAGCGTCTGCCCGAAGCCGTCGAGGAAGTAGGCCACGCCCAGGGTGGCCATCAGCAGCGTGATGCCTTCCTGGTTGACCAGCGGACCGAGCACCAGCCTCTCGATCAGCCAGGCGACGATGACCATCAGCACCATCGCGCCGACGAAGGCCAGCACGTTGGCCAGCACCTTGCTCTCGAAGCCGAGCCACTGCGGGAACCACTCGGCCAGGCGCGCCATCGCCAGCGCGGCGAACAGCACCATCGCGCCCTGCGCGAAGTTGAACACGCCGCTGGCCTTGAAGATCAGCACGAAGCCCAGCGCGATCAGCGAATAGAGCATGCCGGCCATCAGGCCGCCGAACAGGGTCTCGAGGAAGAATGCCATGCGGTGCTCTCTAGTGGGAGGTGCCGAGGTAGGCGCGGATCACGTCCTCGTTGTTGCGCACCTCGTCGGGCGTGCCGTCGCCGATCTTCTTGCCGTAGTCGAGCACGACGACGCGGTCGCTGATGTCCATCACGACGCCCATGTCGTGCTCGATCAGCACGATGGTGGTGCCGAACTCGTCGTTGACGTCGAGGATGAAACGGCACATGTCCTGCTTCTCCTCGAGGTTCATGCCGGCCATCGGCTCGTCGAGCAGCAGCACCTGCGGCTCCATCGCCAGCGCGCGGCCCAGGTCCACGCGCTTCTGCAGGCCGTAGGGCAGGCGGCCGACCGGCGTCTTGCGCCAGGCCTGGATCTCGAGGAAGTCGATGATGCGTTCGACGAACTCGCGGTGCTCGATCTCCTCGCGTTCGGCCGGCCCCCAGCGCAGCGCCTGCAGGAAGAGGTTGCTCTTCATCTTCAGGTTGCGCCCGGTCATGATGTTGTCCAGCACGCTCATGCCCTTGAACAGGGCCAGGTTCTGGAAGGTGCGGGCGATGCCCATCTCGGCCACCTGGCGCGAGTTCATGTGCTTGAACGTCCGGCCGCGGAAGGTGATCGAGCCCTGCTGCGGCGCGTAGACGCCGTTGATGCAGTTGAGCATGGAGCTCTTGCCGGCGCCGTTCGGCCCGATGATGGCGCGGATCTCGTGCTCGCGGACGTCGAAGCTGATGTCGGTCAGCGCCTTGACGCCGCCGAAGCTCAGCGAGATGTTGCGCACGTCGAGGATCACGTCGCCGATGCGGCGGCGTGCGGCCGGCGCGTCCTGCGCGTGGGCGGGGGTGGCGGGCGCGGAGGCCGGCTCCGCGGGCATGGTGGCCGCGCGCATGGCGGTGGCGACTGCTGCTGTCATGCGGCCCTCCTCATCGGGGGAAAGGTCTTGGCGTCGGCGATGCGCAGGTCGGCCGAGACGATGCCGGTGCGGCCGTCCTCGAACCTGACCTGTGTCTCGATGTACTGCGAGGTGCGCCCGGCGTAGAGCGCGTCGACCAGCACCTGGTACTTCTCTGCGATGTAGCCGCGGCGCACCTTGCGCGTGCGGGTGAGCTCGCCGTCATCCGCGTCGAGTTCCTTGTGCAGGATCAGGAAGCGCGAGATCTGGCAGCCGGCCAGCTTCTCGTCGGCGCAGAGGTCGGCGTTGACCTGTTCGACGCATTCGCGGATCAGCTCGTAGACCTCGGGCTTGCCCGCCAGGTCGGTGTAGCCCGCATACGGCAGGTTGCGCCGTTCGGCCCAGTTGCCCACCGCCTCGAAGTCGATGTTGATGAAGGCGCAGACCTTCTCGCGGCCGTCGCCGAAGGCCACCGCTTCCTTGATGTGCGGGAAGAACTTGAGCTTGTTCTCGATGTACTTGGGCGCGAACATCGCGCCGTCGTGGGCGCCGCCGCGCAGCCGGCCGACGTCCTTGGCGCGGTCGATGATCTTCAGGTGGCCGCTGGCGTCGATGAAGCCGGCGTCGCCGCTGCGATACCAGCCGTCGGCGGTCTTGATCTCGGCAGTGGCCTGCGGGTTCTTGTAGTACTCCTTGAGCAGCCCGGGCGAGCGGATCAGGATCTCGCCGTTGTCATCCAGCTTGATCTCCACGCCCTCGATCGGCACGCCCACGGTGTCGGCCTTGACCTCGTGGTCCGGCTGCAGGCAGACGAACACCGCGGTCTCGGTCGAGCCGTACAGCTGCTTGAGGTTGATGCCGATCGAGCGGTAGAAGGTGAACAGGTCCGGGCCGATCGCCTCGCCCGCGGTGTAGGCCACGCGGATGCGGCTCATGCCGAGGTTGTTGCGCAGCGGACCGTAGATCAGCACGTCGCCGAGCGCGTACAGCAGCTGGTCGGCGACGGACAGCGGCTGGCCGGCCATGCGCGCCGGGCCGACGCGCCGCGCGACCTTCATGAAGGTGTGGAACAGCCAGCGCTTGAAGCGGCCGGCATCCTCCATGCGGATCATCACGCTGGTCAGCAGCCCTTCGAAGATGCGCGGCGGGGCGAAGTAGTACGTCGGACCGATCTCCTTCATGTCGATCGTCACCGTCGAGGCCGACTCGGGGCAGTTGACCACGTAGCCGCAGGCCAGCCACTGCGCGAAGCTGAAGCAGTTCTGGCCGATCCAGGCCGGCGGCAGGTAGGCCAGCACCTCCTCGCGCTCGGTCAGGCGGTCGAACTTCGCGCCGGCCTGCGCGCGGTCGAGCAGGGCGCGGTGGGTGTGCACCACGCCCTTGGGATGGCCGGTCGTGCCGGAGGTGAAGAACATCGCGGCCACGTCGTCGGGATGGCCTTGCTCCACCTCGGCGTCGAAGAAGCCGGGCTCGCGCTCGTGGCGGCGCCGGCCGGATTCGATCAGCGCGTCCAGGCTGGCCAGCCCGGGCTCGGCGTAGTTGCGCAGGCCGCGCGGGTCGTCATACCAGATGCGGCCCAGCTGCGGGCACTGCGGGCGGATCTCCAGCAGCTTGTCGACCTGTTCCTGGTCCTCGGCGACGGCGAACGCCACCTCGGCGTTGTTGATCGGGAAGACGAACTCCGCGGCGACCGCGTCCTGGTACAGCGGCACGGGCACAGCGCCGAGCGCCTGCACCGCCAGCATCGTCGCGTAGAGCCGCGGGCGGTTCTCGCCGATGATGACCAGGTGCTGGCCGCGCCGCAGGCCGGCGTCGGCCAGGCCGCAGGCCAGCTCGCGCACCAGCTGCTCCAGCTGCGCCCAGGTGCAGGTCTGCCAGATCCCGTATTCCTTCTCGCGCAGCGCGGGGGCGTCAGGGCGGCGCCGTGCGTGCTCGAGCAGCAGGCGAGGAAACGTCGTTTGCACCTTGTCTCCTTCTTGCGGCACCTTCAGGGTGTGCCGTCATGCCTGTGATGCTAGGGAAGATGTTTGACGCCCGGTTGTCGTTCTGACGACAATCCTAGGGTCCGCCCCCAGGGGAAAAACCCGAGCATGGTCGCCGCTTCCTCCGTGATGCCGCTGCACCGCCGCGCGCGTGCGCCCACGCCGCGCGAACTGGCCGACGTGCCCTGGCTGCAGGTGCTGGACGCGGCCGACCGCGAGGCGGCCGCGCAGCAGATCCGCGTCGCCGACGCCGAGCCGGGCGAGCTGCTGTGCCGCATCGGTCGGGCACCGACCTACTGGTTCGGCGTGATCGACGGCCTGCTGAAGATGAGCAACGACACTTCCTCGGGCACGGCGATCACCTTCACCGGCCTGCCGCCCGGGGCGTGGTTCGGCGAAGGCACGCTGCTCAAGCGCGAACCGTACCGCTACAACGTGCAGGCCCTGCGCCGCAGCGTGGTGGCCGGCCTGCCCATCGACACCTTCCACTGGCTGCTGGACAACAGCATCCCGTTCAACCGTTTCGTGATGCGCCAGCTCAACGAGCGGCTCGGGCAGTTCATCGCCGCGCGCGAGATCGACCGCCAGACCGACCCGGATGTGCGCGTGGCCCGCAGCCTGGCGGCGCTGTTCCACCCGGTGCTCTACCCCGGCGTGGGCACGATGCTGCGCATCACGCAGCAGGAGCTGGGCATGCTGGTCGGGCTGTCGCGCCAGCGGGTCAACCAGGCGCTGCACACGCTGCAGCGCAGCGGGCTGATCCGCATCGAGTACGGTGGCGTGCGCGTGCTGGATCTGGAAGGCCTGCAGCGGAAGGTGTTTCACGGCTGAGCCCTGCCGCGGCGGCTGCGCGGCGCAGGGCCGTCGATATACTGGGCCGAGGCACCGCGCGGGGGATGCAGCACGCAGCGGCGCGGTGCAGGGCCCTGACCACAAGGCGGCCGCCGGCCGCTGCCATACCGCCCATGCGACACGTCGACTTCATGCATCTCGTGCGCCTGAGCGAGCAGGCCTGCGAGGAGGATGCCGCCGCGTACCGGCGCAGCGTGTGGTGGTTCGCGATGTTCGGCTACGCGGTGGTGATCCTGCTTGCGGCAGGGGCGGCAGGCACGCTGGTCGTCGTCGCCCGGGCCTGGGCGGCGCATGGCCTGCGTGGCTGGATGATCTGGGTAGGGCTGGTGGCGCTGGCGCTGCTGTGGGTCTGCCTGCGCGCGCTGATGACGCGTTTCGAGCGCCCCGAGGGCTACCGGCTGGAACGCGCCGATGCCCCGGAGCTGTTCAAGGGCCTGGACCGCATCCGCCGGGCGGTCAAGGGACCGCCGATCGACGTGGTGATGGTCGACGCCAGCTTCAACGCCTACATCATGCAGCGTCCGCGCTTCGGAGGTCTGGTGCACACCAACTACCTGTGCATCGGCTGGCCGCTGCTGTGTGCGCTGGAGCCGAAACGGCTGCTCGCGGTGATCGCGCACGAGTACGGCCACCTGCGCGGCGAGCACGGCAAGTTCTCGGCGTGGATCTATCGCACCCGCACCGCCTGGTGGCGCATGTACGTCACCTACGAGCGTGACGACAGCCTGGTGTCATGGCTGCTGCGGCGCTTCTTCATCTGGTACATCCCGCGCTTCAACGCGCGCACCTTCGCGCTGGCGCGCCAGGACGAGTACGAGGCCGACCGCATCG
Organism: Caldimonas thermodepolymerans; assembly: GCF_015476235.1. Classification (NCBI taxonomy): domain Bacteria; kingdom Pseudomonadati; phylum Pseudomonadota; class Betaproteobacteria; order Burkholderiales; family Sphaerotilaceae; genus Caldimonas; species Caldimonas thermodepolymerans. Next base: position 3,306,249 of record NZ_CP064338.1, on the reverse strand, counting down.
CGGCGCGGCTGTGCGGCGCCGAGGTGGTCGGCCAGGCGTGGAACGAGATCGAGATCAAGAGCCGCTGGTACGAAACGGAATACTGGCGCCAGCTCTGGCGTCGCGCGGCGCACCAGGCGCAGCCCGACCCGATGCCGCATGCGGAGATGGTCGCGCGGCTGCTGCAGCCTCCGCCCGAGCCCTTCGCACGCGAGGCCCTGCGGCAGGCGCTGCAGGAGCTGCCGAGCTACGACGACACCCACCCGGTGCCCAAGGACCGGCTCGCGGCCCTGGGGTTGAAACCCGGGGTGCCGGCCTGGTCACGCCGGTCGGCGCTGGCGCTGCTCGGGCCGGTGGTGCGCCGCGTTGCCGAGCACTTCGACCGCGAGTGGTGGCAGGAGATGCGGCGTGACTGGGCCCGGCACCGCGAGCACCTCGCGCAATGCCGCGAGCACATCCAGGCCCTGAAGCCGTGCGCGGCGGCGCTGTCGGCCGACGAGTGGGTCGAGTGGGCACGCTGCTTCGAGGCGCTGTCCGCCGACAGCCCGGCGCCGTTCTACCAGCGTGCGCTGGCGCGCGACCCGCAGCACCCCGAGGCCCTGTTGCGCCTGGCCGAACTGCAGGTGGAGGCAGGCGACGCGGCGGCGCTGCCGCTGCTCGACCGCCTGCAGGCCGTCCACCCGCACCACGGCCTGGCTGCCTGCACGATGGCGCAGGAGCTGATCGACCGCCTGCAGCATGACGGCCAGGAGATGGAGATCGCGCTGCGGCGGCGCTGGCGCGAGCGGCGAGAACGGTTCGAACAGCTCGAGCAGGAGGCCTGGGAGGCCTTCGTCGGGGCGCATCCCTGCGCAGGCCTGGGCGAGCCCGACTGGAGCGAGGCCGACCGCAAGAGCGTGGTCGACGAGCTGATCCGCACGCCGGAGGTGGCGACCGCCTGGATCGGCGGCCAGCACGTCGCGGCCATGCCGGGGCGAAGCTACCTGGTGCTGTTCATCCGCCTGACGCGGCGCGACGAGGAACTGGGCCGCGACGTCGCCCGGTACCTGATGCACCGGTTGCCGTTCGGCGGGCGGCTGCGCGTCGTGCTGGTCGACCTCGACGTGGGCGAGCCCGAGCTGCGTGCCGCGGGTGCGCAGCCGATCTACCAGCGACGCCGGCGCTGAGGCTTCACGCCAGGTTCGCGATGCCTGCGGCCACGTGCCCGGCCGGCACGTGCATCGAGGCGTTCTCGATGTGGCGCATCTGGTCGTCGAAGAAGAAGTCAGGCTCGAACTCGCGCAGGAACTCGCCCTTGGGCAGCCCGCCCAGGAACAACGCCTCGTCGACCTCGATGTTCCAGTTCATGAGGGTGCGGATCGCACGCTCGTGCGCCGGCGCGCTGCGCGCGGTGACCAGCGCGGTGCGGATGCGCATCGTCGGGCTGCCGCTGCGTTGCAGGCGGTGCAGGGCCTCCAGCAGCGGCTTGAACGGCCCGGCCGGCAGCGGCGACTCGGCACGCGAGCTTTCGTGTTCTTGGAAGGCGTCAAGCCCGCCGCGCTGGAACACCTGCTCGGCCTCGTCCGAGAACAGCACCGCGTCGCCGTCGAAGGCGATGCGCACCTCGTTCGGGTGGGCGTCGGAGGCGCGCGCCGACAGCGGGTAGACCCGCGCAGCCGGAAACCCGGCGTCCAGCGCCGCGCGCACGTCCAGTTCGTTGGCCGAGAGGAACAGGTTGGCGTTGAGCGGGCGCAGGTAGCGGTAGGGCGGCTGCCCGCGCGTGAACACGCCGCGCTGGATCGGCAGGCCGTAGTGGCGGGCCGAGCGGAACACGCGCAACCCCGAGTACGGGTCGTTGCGCGACAGGATCACCACTTCCACCCGCGGCTTGCCGTCGGCGGTCTCCCGGTTGAAGGCGAGCAGCTTGTGCACCAGCGAGAAGGCCACGCCCGGCTTGGCGGGCACGTCCAGGCGCTGCAGCTGCAGCTGCATGTAGGCGTGGTCGTCGGTCGCCTCGAAGAGCTGGTTCTCTTCCTCGAAATCGAACAGCGCCCGCGAGGAGATCGCGACGACAAGTTGGCCGGCGAGGGTGATGGACATGGTGTGCAATTGTGCACGCAGGCGCATCGTCCGTTTGGACGAATCGATCCGCGCACCTCCCGGTGGCATGCTGCCAGATCGCACCTCGGTCATGGAGGTGTCCAAGGCATGTCAAGAAGGTGTTCGAGATGAAAAGCAAATGGTCGATTCTGTATGGGGCCCTGCTGGCCTGTTCTCTGGCATTGACGGGCTGCGGCGGCGGTGGCGGTGGTGGCGACGATGACGACGCCGGCGGCATCACGGGGTCGCTGACCGAGACCAACTACGCGGAGGTGGCCGACGATGTGGTCGTCTCGGTCATCGGCCGTTCGCAACAGTTCAGTGTGGTTCCGTTTGGGGTCCAGGGCAGCCAGGGCCCGGGCGCCGGTCCGGTCGATGTGACGCGCCGCATCGTCGAGGAGGCGATCCAGGCGATGCGCTCCAAGGGCCGGGTGCAGGCATTCGCCATCTCCGAAAGCACCCGCGCATGCGACGAAAGCGGGACGTGGAAGGAGGTCACGTATGAGCAGAGCGCCGACGACGTCACCCCGGGCGACTACCTCGAGCTCCGGTATGACGACTGCTCCAACGCGGTCGGCCATCTGCTCAAAGGCCGGGTGAAGGTCACGCTCGACAGTTTCAAGGAGACGGGCGACAGCATCGAGTACGAGGCCACCACGGTCTATGAGGGCTTCTCCCTCACCATGAACACCATCGAACTGACGTTGGACGGCACGGTCAAGACGAAGACCTGGGAGACCCCTGACGAATGGGGGATGGTCGTGCGTTTCAATGTGGACGTGACGGACGACGGGAAGCGCTTCCGGTGGAAGCACGAGCTGTCGTTCCGGAGCTCTGCGGAGGACGGGGAGCTTTCGCTGGGCGGCACGGCGGTCGTCGACGGGGCTTCCTACGGGCTGCGGCAGCATGAGCCCTTCACGTCGGAGGGAGCCGGCGCCGTCGACGTGGTCGACCGCTCGGGCCGCTACGTCCGCATCACGCTCTCGGATGCCGATCGCAAGATCGTCTACGAGTTCTTCCACGCGGGCAACGACACGCCGGTCGGGACCACGACCCGGGATGCGGACGACCTGTTCGCCTCCGTGTACCTGTGATCTCCGCCCCGGCGGAACGAAGCGAGGGGGCCGCAAGGCCCCCTTTTTCTTTCCCCGCGGCAGCGACCGGGGGCTCAGTGCACGAACCCGATGCCCTGCCGGCGTGAACCGGTGTCGGGCAGGTCCTTTTCCTCGATGCGCGAGCGCCGGTCCAGCTTGGCGTTGCCGAAGGCGGTCATCCAGGCGCGGCGCATCTCGCGCGGCGCCAGCGCGCTCATGCGCTCGAGCACGGCTTCGCTCGGCTCGGGCTCGAAGCGCGAGCCCCAGTCGTGCTCGCCGCGGATCGTGCGGTACAGCCGCAGTGCGATGCGGCGCGCCGCGTCGCGGTCCGGCACCGGCACGGTGTAGACGTTCATGCGGTTGAGGATGGGCTCCGGGATCGCATGCTCGTCGTTGGCCGTGGCGACCCAGATCACCTGGCTGGCGTCGATCGGCACCTCGGCGAACTCGTCGGTGAAGGTGCCGGCCGTGTCGTGCTCCAGCAGGCTGTAGAGCGCGCCGAGCGGGTCGTAGGTCGCCTCGGCGCCGGCCTTGTCGATCTCGTCGACCACCATCACCGGGTTGGCGTACTGCCCGTCGACCAGGGTTTCGAACACCTTGCCGGGACGCGCGCCCTTCCATTGCGAGGAGGCGCCGGACAGCACCCAGCCCGCGGTCAGCGAGCTCATCGGCACGAAGCCCATGCCGGTGCCCAGCAGCTGCGACAGGCGGCGGGCGAAGTGGGTCTTGCCCACGCCCGGCGGGCCGAGCAGCAGCATCGGCGTGATCTCGAGGGCGTCGCGGCTGTCCTCGCACAGCGCGAGCTGGCGCTTGATGTCGTCGAGCACCTCGGTGAAGTTGGGCAGCTCGTCGTACAGGCTGTCCATCACCGGCAGGCCGGACGGCTTGACCTGAAACCGCTCCGGCCCGCGCTCGAGCATGCGCTCGTAGGTGGCGCGCAGGTTCTCGTGTTCCTTGTGCGGCAGCTTGTCCAGACGCTTCTCGACGTCGCTGACACGGTAGACCGCCCTCATGTGGGCGATCGGGATGTGTCCGTCGCGCACGGGGACCAGGTCAGTCGCACTCATAGTCCTGTCGAACCTCCAGGGTCACGGCCCCCTGACGAGGGGACCTTGCAACAAAGCGTACCCAGGGGTCAATGTGGGACAAACGGGAAAACCCCGACGCCATCCCGGCATGTCGCACGGCCGCCTCGCGGGCGTGACCGGCGTCACGCGCCGGCCCGGTTCAGCGCACCCAGGAGTTGAGCTGGATGATCGGCAGCAGCACGGCCAGCACGATCAGCATCACCACCACCCCCATCACGACGATCAGCAGCGGCTCGAGGATGGTGGCCATCTGCAGGGCGCGGCGCTGCACTTCCTGGCCGAGCTGGTTGGCCGCGCGCTGCAGCATCTGCGGCAGCGTGCCGGTCTGCTCGCCCAGGCGCGAGAACATCGCCAGCAGCCCCGGGAAGCGCTTCTTGCCGGCCAGCGCGGCCGCCAGCGGGGCGCCCTCGCGCACCTGCACCAGCGCATCCAGCGCGTCGGCGCGCAGGGCGCGGTTGTTCAGCGTCTCGGCCGCCGCCTGCAGCGCCTTGAGGATGGGCACGCCCGCGCCGGCCAGCATGGCCAGCGTGCCGGCAAAGCGCGCCGCGTTGTAGCCGCGCGCCAGCCGCCCGATCAGCGGCAGGCGCAGCCAGGCGGCGTCGAAGCGCTCGCGGAAGGCCTCGTTGCGCAGCATCAGCGCCAGCAGCCCGAAGCCCGCGGCGATCAGCAGCGCGGCCAACCACCCCCACTGGCGCACGAAGCCGCTGATCGCCAGCATCGCCACGGTCAGGAACGGCAGGGCCTGCTTGCTGCCGGAGAACACCGAGGCGACCTGCGGCACGACGTAGGTGACCAGGAACACCACGATCACCACCGCGACCAGCGAGACGATGGCCGGGTACAGCGCGGCCGAGACCAGCCGGCCGCGCAGGGCCTGGCGTTCCTCCAGGTCGTCGGCGAGCTTTTCCAGCACGAGGCCCAGGTTGCCGCTCTGCTCGCCGGCGGCGACGACGGCGCGGTAGATCTCGTCGAACTCGCGCGGCGCGGTGGCCAGCGCCTTGGCGAACGAGCTGCCGGCGTTGACCTCGCTGCGCAGGTGCGCGACCAGCTCGCGCTGGCGCAGGTCCTCGGCCTCGTCGGCCAGGGCAGTGAGCGCCCGCTCCAGCGGCAGGCCGGAGGTGACCAGCCCGGCCAGCTGCCGGGTCCAGATCGCCAGGCCCGTGGCGCTGAACACCTTGCGCCGCAGCGCCAGCCCGGCGGCGGACTCGGCCGCGTCGGCCACCACCGCCTGCACCTCCAGCGGCACCAGCTTCTGCTGGCGCAGCTGGGCCCGCGCGGCCTTGGCGTTGTCCGCTTCGATCAGGCCCGAGGTGGTGCGGCCGCTGGCGTCGAGGGCTTCGAACTTGTAGGCAGGCACGGGTGGCAGCAGTCGGTGGCGAGCGTGGACGGAGCGTCAGTGTAGGGGCAGGGCGGGTTCGCGACGGGCGGCCGCGCCTTCAGTCGCGCGTGACGCGCAGCACCTCCTCCAGCGAGGTGATGCCGGCCTGCACCAGCCGCTCGCCGTCCTCGCGCATGGTCCGCATGCCGCCCTGCTCGGCGGCGACGAACAGCTGCGATTCGGCGGCGCGGCTGTGGATCAGCGCGCGGATGCGGTCGTCGGCGACCATCAGCTCGTAGACGCCGGTGCGTCCCTTGTAGCCGGTGTTGCCGCATTCCTTGCAGCCGACCGGGTGCCAGCGGCCGGACTCGTCCTGGCGCTTGCAGTGCGGGCACAGCTTGCGCACCAGGCGCTGCGCCAGCACGCCCAGCAGCGAGGAACTGAGCAGGAAGGGCTCGACGCCCATGTCGATCAGGCGGGTGACGGCGCTGGGCGCATCGTTGGTGTGCAGCGTGGCCAGCACCAGGTGGCCGGTCAGCGAGGCCTGGATCGCGATCTGCGCGGTCTCGAAGTCACGGATCTCGCCGATCATGATGACGTCCGGGTCCTGGCGCAGGATGGCCCGCAGGGCCTTGGCGAAGGTCAGGTCGATCTTCGCGTTGACCTGGGTCTGGCCGATGCCGGGCAGCTCGTACTCGACCGGGTCCTCCACCGTCAGCACGTTGGTGGTGGCGGTGTCCACGCGCCCCAGCGCGGCGTACAGCGTGGTGGTCTTGCCCGAGCCGGTGGGGCCGGTGACCAGCACGATGCCGTGCGGCTGCTGGATCAGCTGGCTGAACTTGACCAGCGTGTCGCCGCCCATGCCCAGGCTCTCCAGGGTGAAGCGCGACTCGCCCTTGTCGAGCAGGCGCAGCACCGCGCGCTCGCCGTGCGCCGAGGGCAGGGTCGAGACGCGCACGTCGATCGCGCGGCCGCCGATGCGCAACGAGATGCGGCCGTCCTGCGGCAGGCGCTTCTCCGCGATGTCGAGCTCGGCCATGATCTTCAGGCGCGAGATCAGCGCCGCGTGCAGCGCCTTGTTCGGCTGCACGATCTCGCGCAGCGTGCCGTCGACGCGGAAGCGCACCGAGGAGCTGCGCTCGTAGGGCTCGATGTGGATGTCCGAGGCGCCGTCCTTGGCCGCCTGCGTCAGCAGGGCGTTGAGCATGCGGATGATGGGCGCGTCGTTGGCGGCCTCGAGCAGGTCCTCGACCGCCGGCAGCTCCTGCATCATGCGCGACAGGTCCACGGCGCTCTCGACCTCGCCGACCACCGCCGCGGCGCTCGATTCGCCGCCGGCATAGGCCGCGGCGATGCGCTGGGTCAGCGTGGCCGAGGCTTCGCGCTCGAAGGCGTCGACGTCGAAGTGGCGCAGCACCTCGGAGACGGCCTGCGGCGAGACGTCCTCGTCGGCCCACAGCACCAGGCGTTCGCCGTCGTCCTCGAGCAGCAGGGTGTGCGCCTTCGCGAAGGCATAGGGCAGCGGATGGCGGGCTCCCATGGCGGTCTTCAGCGCTCGATCGGCGTGTTGGGTGTCAGCGGCGGCGGCGGCGCGGCGTCACCGGCGGGCTGCGGCGGCGTGGCACTGTCCGGCGCCTGCGGGATCGAGATCGGCGGCAGCAGCGGCGCCTCGTTGACCGGCACCAGCAGGCGCGGCGAGGGCTGCGTCTCGCGCTGCTGGGCGCGGATCAGGTCGTAGCGATCCAGCGACAGCCGGGTCGCGGCCTCCTGGTCGCGCATGATCACCGGGCGCAGGAACAGCATCAGGTTGCGCTTCTCGCGGGTGCGGGTCTCGCTGCGGAACAGGCCGCCCAGCACCGGCAGGTCGCCGAGCACCGGCACCTTCGAGCGCCCGTCCTCGTAGCTGTCCTGCATCAGGCCGCCCAGCACGATGATCTGGCCGTCGTCGACCACCACGGTCGACTCGATCGAGCGCTTGGTGGTCGCCGGGCCGGCATTGGTGGTGCCGGGCACGTTGGCCGCGATCACGTTGGACGATTCCTGGAAGATGGTCAGCCGCACCGTGCCGTTCTCGCCGATCTGCGGGCGGATGCGCAGCGTCAGGCCGACGTCCTTGCGCTCGATGGTCTGGAACGGGCTGGTCGTGCCGGTGCCGGTGTTGGTGTACTGGCCGGTGATGAACGGCACGTTCTCGCCGACGACGATCTTGGCCTCCTCGTTGTCCAGCGTGATCAGGTTCGGCGTGGACAGGATGTTGGCGCCGGTGTTGCTCTCCAGCGCGCGCGCCAGCAGGCCCAGCGTGTAGTAACGGCCGAACTTGCGCACCACGCCGAAGTTCAACCCGTTGCCGGGCAGCTCGGCGTTGGCCAGGCCCTCGGCGCCGCCCAGCAGCGAGCGGGTGGCGTTGAGGATGTTGCTGCCGCCGTCGCCCCAGTTGGTGCCGATGCCGCCGATGTACTCGTTGCCGGCGTTGCCGATCAGGCTCTGCCACTGGATGCCGAACTCGGCCGCCTTGTCGGCGTTGACCTCGACGATCATCGACTCGACGTAGACCTGCGCGCGGCGCGTGTCGAGCTGGTCGATCACGGCGCGCAGCTGCCGGTACAGCGGCTCGGGCGCGGTGATGATCAGCGAGTTGGTGGCCGGGTCGGCCTGGATGAAACCGCCGGTGGACGGCTGCGCCGCCCCGCTGACCGGCGCGGTGGCCTGCGGCGAGCTGCCGTCGCTGCTGCCGGTGAGCGTCGTCTGCGCGGCCGGCGTGGTGCTGGCCGGGGCGGCGACGCCCCCGCCGCCGCTGCCGCCGGCCTGGCCCTGCGGCGCGAAGGCGGCGCGCAGCACCTGGGCCAGCCGCACCGCGTCGGCGTTCTTCAGGTAGACGACGTGGATGTTGCTGCCGCCGGCGCCGCCCACGCCCGGGCGGTCGAGCTGCTGCACCAGCGAGCGGATCATGTTCATGCGCGCCGGGTTGGGCGCGCGCACGAGCAGCGAGTTGGTGCGCGGGTCGGCCAGGATGGTGCCGCCGCTGCCGCCGCCGGCCGCCGCCGCCGCGGCCGGCTGGGCGCCACCTGCCGGGGCGCCGGGTGCGCCGGGGGCGCCCTGCAGGTCGCTCAGGCGCTGCACCATCACCGCGAGGTCGCTGGCCACCGCGTGCTGCAGCGGGATCACCTCGATGTCGGTGCTGTTGGGCAGGTCCAGCGCGGCGATGATCTTCGCCAGCCGGCGCAGGTTGTCGGCGTAGTCGGTGATGACCAGCGAGTTGGTGCCGGGCGTGACGTTGATCGTGTTGTTCGGGCTGATCAGCGGCCGCAGCACGGTGACCAGGTTGTTGGCGTTCTCGTGGTTGAGCCGGAAGATCTGCGTGACGATCTGGTCGCCGCGCACCTGCGGCATCGGGCCGGCCGAGACCGAGCCGGTCTGCAGCTTGGCGTCCGCCTCGGGCACGATCTTGTACAGCCCCTCGACCTGCACCACCGTGAAGCCCAGCCCGCGCAGCGCGGCCAGGAAGCTCAGGTAGGCGTCGCTGCGGCTCATCGGCTGTTCGCTGTACAGCGTCATCGTGCCCTTGACGCGCGGGTCGACGACGAACTGGCGCTTCAGGATCACGCCCATCGCGCGGGCCACGCCCTCGATCTCGGCATTGACGAAGTTCAGCGTCACCTGGCTCGTGGAGGCGTCGGCGCGCGCGGCCGCGGCAGCCGCCGGCTGCGCCAGCGCGCCGGGCAGGGGGAAGGCCGCCAGTGCGGCAGCGACCGCCGAGCAGGTCAGCCGGGTCGCAAGGCGGACGGGCCAGTTCAACTTCATGCTTATCCGATCGAAATGATCGAGCGCTCGCCCTGGCGGCGCCCGATGATGTTCAACAGGTTGTTCAGGGCTTCCTCGTTGCCCTCGCTGGCGCGCGCCTCGCCGCGGAAGCGCATGCCGGTGGGACCCCAGATGCCTTCACCGCTCAGCTGCAGCGCGCCTTCGGTGGTGCTCAGGGCCGTCTGCACCAGGCCTTCCGGGTTGCTGAACAGGCTGAGCCGGTAACTGCCGAGCTGCTCCACCGTCGTCAGCGGCGACGAGGCGTTCAGCACGTCGATGTCGGCGCGGCCCTGCACCTGCCAGCGGCCGGCCACCTGCTGGAAGCTGATGCCGGGCGAGCTGAGCCGGATCGCGCCCCCCAACTGTAAGGTGTTCCACGGCGTGCCCAGCCCGCCCAGCAGGCCGCTGGGCCATTGCGCGACCCAGTCGGGGCGGGGCAGGAGGGTGATCTCGGTGCGGCCCAGGCCCGGACGCACCTGCAGCGAGGCGGTGCCGTTGATGCAGCAGTCCTGGCGCAGGTCCAGCTGCAGGGCCGTGCCGGCCAGGCGCAGCGTCCAGGAGAGGCGCCCGGGCAGCGTCGCCGCATCGCGGCTGCCGGGGCCGCCGGTCAGCACCAGCACTGCGTTGCCGGACCACACCGTGCCGTCGGCCTGCGCCAGCAACACGCGGTGGTCGGTGGCGCGTGCCACGGCGCTGGCCAGCCAGGTGGCGGGCGCGAACGCGACCAGGGCCGCCAGCGCGCCGACGATGCCGCCGGCGATGCCCCAGCGGCGCGCGGCCAGCTGGCGCCGCGTCATCACGGTGGGGCGGGTGGCGTCCAGCCGCGAGGGGCTGAACTGCGAGGTGCCGAAGCGGGACACGCCGAAGCGCGACGGCGGCACGCGCCGGCGGCGCCGGCCGGCCAGGGCGGGCAGGCGCAGCTTCATGAGCCACCTCCGGGCAGCGCCAGCACCACGGTGCCGTTGTAGCCGTCGCCGCTGCGCACCAGCTGGGCCTGCACGACGCGTGCGCGCCCGGCGCTGCGGGCTTCGCCCAGCCAGCCGAGCACCGCCTCGGCGGGCGCCGACTGCAGCGTCAGCGTGGCCTGGTCGGCCTGCACGTTCAGGCGGCCGGCGGGGCCCAGGCGCTCGGTGGCGGCCTGCAGCGCGCGCACCGCCTGGCCCTGGTTGATGGTCGGCGCGCTCTTGAGTTGCTGCGACTCGGCGGCCAGCCCGCGCATCACGCGCAGTTCCTCGTCGAGCTGGGCGATGCGCGGCGGCGCCTCGCGCAGCGTGCGCAGCGCCGGCTGCAGCCCGACCCACCACACCAGCGCGACCACGAGCAGCAGCCCGGCAGCGAGCACCAGCCGGCGTTCGCGCGCGCCGAGCGCCGCCCAGCGGGCGGCCGCCTGTGCCTTGACCTGGTCCAGCTTCATGCACCGGCTCCCTGTGCGGCCCGCCGCAGCGTCACGCGGCTGCCGTCGCGCTCGACCTGCCAGCCCGAGGGCTGCAGGCTGGCGCGGAACTGTTCGATCTCGTCCTCGCCCCACCCGGCGACCGACAGCGTGAGCTGTCCGGGTTCGAATTGCAATCCCTCGAGCACGCGGTGGCCCGGCCAGGCGCTGGCCGCGGCCTGCAGCATGATCTCCAGGTCGGCGTCGCCGGCCTTGCCGGCCTGCAGGCGCAGTTGCTCGACCTCGCGCCGCATCTGCAGCGGCGCGTCGAGCACCGCGCGCACGTGGGGGAAGGCGTCCTGCAGCAGGCGCACCTGTTCCTGCCGGCGCTGCCGCACCTCGTCGCGCTGGTGCCAGGCCCAGGCGTTGAGGCCGACCAGGTGCACGGCCGCCAGCGCCACCAGGCCCCAGCGCGCCGGGCGCCAGGCCGGGGTGGCCAGCTGGCGCCAGACGTCGCGCAGCGCCCGCACGCCGCGGTGCTTGAGGGCGAGGTCGAACTGGCGCAGGTTCCAGCCGGACTGCGCGGCCTGCAGCGCCAGCTGGGCGGCGGGGCAGACCTCCACCGGCTGGCCCAGCCACTGTTCGGCGGCCTCGACGGCGGCCGGCTCGGCGGTCCATTCGACCACCTCGTGCTGCGGCAGCCAGCTGCGCACCAGGGTGCCGCCGGGGCGCACCACCAGCACGCCGTCCGGGCGCGCCCACAGCAGGCGCAGGTTGCGTCCCGGTTCGGCGTCCAGGTCGATGTCGAAATGCCCGCGCGGCGGATCGACCGGCTCGGCCTGCGGCACGAGGCGGTCGACGATCACCCGTGCGGATTCCAGCGTCGCGAGCTGGGTGCGCAGCCAGGCGCGGTGCATCGCCGCCACCCAGACCTCCTGGCCTGCCTGCGCGCCGGGGGCGAGCGCGAAATGCGCGTCGGCCGGGTCTTCCAGCAGCGCGTCCTCGAGCAGGCCGGCCAGCGCGGCGCGCAGCCGGGCCGCCGGGGCCTTGGGCAGGGTGATGCGGTGCCAGCCGATGTCGACCGCCGGGACGACCCCGACCACGGTGTCCGCCTTGGGCAGCAGCGGTGGGGCGCAACGGCCCTGGCTGTGCACGGTGTGGCCGTCCTTGCTGAGGACGTAGTCGAACTCCGCCGGCGCACGCGGCGGCTCGCCTCCCTGCGGACCGGAGCGCGGGCCCAGGTGAGGACGGGGCGCGAATGGGATGACGAGTACGCTCATGCGGCCTGGGAATAACGATGGCGGATTGTATGTAGCGGCAGGCGTGACTTGTGCGCGAATGTCTCGGCGCCCGTCGCCGGGGAGCGCGGGCGCCTCAAGGCGTGAACCCCGCGCCGACGGTGAAGCTGCTGCGTTCGCGCCGCAGCGTCAGCACGATGCGCCCGCGGCGCTCGACCAGCGAGCGCTCCTCGACCACCCGCTGCTCGATGCGCATGCGCCCGCGCACTTCGAAGAAATTGGTTGCAACACTGACACGGCTGTCATCCGGCACCACCCCTTGCGGCAGATGGGCATTGACGTCGGACAGGCGCCGGAACGGGCTGCGCTGGCGGATCTGGATCAGCCGGTCGGCCGAACCGATGTCCAGGCCTTCCATGACGGCCGCGATGACCTCGCGCGGGGCGGTGTTCAGGTTGACCGGGGTGCGGCGCGGCAGCAGCACGACGTACGGCGCCAGCTTGGCGGCGGCCTCGTCGTCGATGCCCAGCCAGCGCAACTCGTCCACCGTGGGGGGCAGCAGCGGGATGTCCGCGCCTTCGCCGGCGGCGCTGGCGGCACGCCCGGGCAGGGCCAGCCGCAGGGCGCCGGTCAGGACGGTCGCCACGCTCGGGTCGACGTTGACGTACTCGCACAGCCGCTGCAGCGCGGCCACGTCGGGCACCGACAGCTCGCCGGCCTCGGTGACCAGGTTGGCGAGGTTGAAGCGCGCCTGGGCGTCGGTGATGCGCCCGGTCAGGAAGGCCTCGGGCGCGTCCTCGACCTGGCTCTCGTTGGCGGCCAGGAAGGTGGACAGGCGTGCTTCGGCCAGCGGCGTGGCCCAGGGCTCGGAGAGGTGGTCGGCGCCGCCGGCGCGCGCGTCCTCGGCGAGGATCAGCCGTGCCCAGTCGAGCGCGCCGCTCAGGATCCAGGCCGACTGCGCCCGGGTGCGCTCGGCGATCTCGATCTGCACCGAGCGCCACTGGCGCCAGTACATCGCGCTGGCCAGCGTCGCCACCAGGGTGACGATGATCATCGCGGTCAGCAGCGCCGCGCCGCGCTGGCGGCGCCGGCGGCTGCAGGGGGCGGGGCGGGCGGTCGCGCGCATGGTCACTCCGAGCGGGTGCGCAGCACCAGGTCGCGGGTGTAGGTGCCGTTCAGGCCCGAGCCCGGCGCCATGGTCAGCACGATGCGGATGCCTTCGGGCAGGCGCACCTTGGAGCCGGCGCTGCGGGGGCCCGGCCGCGGGCCGGCGGCCTCCTGGACGTCGCCGGTCGACTGCGGGTTGCTCCAGGCGTTGTTGCGCCAGTAGTAGACCTGCCACTCCTGCACGCCGGGCAGGGCGCGCACCGTGCCGACCTCGTTGCCGAGCAGCTGGTACGAGCGCAGCCACAGCTCCAGCAGGTCGCCCTGGCGCACCACCGGCTGCGAGGCCCAGCGCTGCCAGGTGCCGTCGCGCAGGCTCCACACCACCAGCTGCACGCCGGCGTCGGTGCGCCGCGTCAGGCGCAGCGAGGCGCCGTCGAAGGCGGGCATCTCGGCGATCAGGCCGGTGTCGTGCAGCGTGGACAGGTCCGCGTCCCACTGCGCCAGCACCGTGTTGAGCCGCAGCACGGCGTCCAGGCGCTCCTCGCTGACCGCCTTGCTGCGCACGATGGCGTCGATGCCCTGCCAGGCCATGCCGGCCAGCACCGCGAGGATGGTGATGGTCACCAGCACCTCGATCAGCGTGAAGCCGCGGGACAGGCGTCGCGCACCCATGGTCAGCGCCTCGGCACGACGGTCGACAGCACCAGCAGCGGCTCACCGGCCTCGGTGGCGATGCGTGCGTCGACGCGGCGGAAGTTCGGATTGGGCGTGGGCCGCACCACCAGCTGCCCGGCGTAGTAGCGGCCGCCCTGCTCGCAATCGAAGGTGGCGTCGCCGACGGCGGGGAACTGCCTGGACAGCACCAGGGCGCTCAGCTGGTTCTCGGCGCACCACTGCGCGGCCATCATGTCCGACAGCCGCTCGGCGTTGCGGGTCAGCGCGCCGCCGGCCTTCACGCCCGCGGCCAGCGCGATGCCGACGATGCTGAGCGCGACCAGCACCTCGATCAGCGTGAAGCCGCCCGCCGGCGGCAGGCGGCGGCTAGGGCGCACGGGGCACCTCGCTGGTGATGGCAAAGGGCAGCAGGCCGTCGGTGGCCAGCGTGACGCGGCGGTCGTCCAGCGCGAGCGTCAGGCGCTGCGCGCCGATGATCGGGTCGGGTCCCAGCACCAGCACCGGCGCGCCGACGATGTCGGCGCGCACGCCGGGGTTGAGCCAGGTGTCGGGCAGCTCGATGCCCTCGGGCAGGCCGATGAAGCGGAAGTGCGGCCCGGAGCTGCCGTCCTGCACGCGCACCGGCTGCCACAGCACGCGCAGGCCGGCGGCGCGGGCCTCGGCGCGGGCGCTTTCCAGCAGCGCGGCCAGGCGCTCGGCCTCGCGCTCCAGCTGGGTGGCGGCCGGGTCGCGGATGGCCAGGGTCACGGTGCCCACCGTGATGGCGAGCAAGGCCAGCACCACCAGCAGCTCCAGCAGCGTGAAGCCGCGGCGGCCCCGGCCGGAACGCAGCTTATTGCCAGGAGCCGATGTCGGCGTTGTTGCCTTCACCACCGGTCTGCCCGTCGGCGCCGAAGCTGAACACGTCCACCTCCCCCTTCACGCCGGGGTTGAGGTACTGGTAGGGCCGGCCCCAGGGGTCGTTCGGCAGCTTGTCGAGGTAGGGTTTCCAGTTGGGCGGGATGGGACCGGTGGTCGGCTTGGTGACCAGCGCCTGCAGGCCCTGCTCGGCGGTCGGGTAGCGCTGGTTGTCGAGCTTGTACAGCTTGAGCGCCTGCATCAGGTTGTTCACGTCGGTGCGCGCGGCGGTCACGCGCGCGTCGTCGGCGCGGTCCAGCACGTTGGGGACGATCAGCGCGCCCAGGATGCCGATGATGACCAGCACCACCATCAGCTCGATCAGGGTGAAACCGCGCGCAAGCAGCGAGGCAGCCGGACGGGAGCGGGAGGACAGGCGGGTCATGATGGTTCGTGGTGCAAGTGGGATCATGGACGGAGGCCCTGGAGGCCGGGCGCCGGCGCCGCGGGAACGGCCGCGAGGACGGACCCGACGAAGCGACCTTGAATCATAATCGCCCGATGGTTTCGCGACTGCTTGCATTCGTGCTGTGGGCCCTGGCCGCCGCCAGCGCGGTCTACTGGGGGCTGCGCCTGACGGCTTCGCCCCTGGCCGTGCCGTCCCAGGCGATGCCGGTGGTCGCCCAGGTGGGCAGCCCGGGGGCCGTCGTGCGCATGCTGGGCGGCGGGCGCTCGCCGACCGATCCGGCCCAGAGCGCACCGCCGCCGGAAAGTTCCCGCTTCCGCCTGCTCGGCGTGATGGCGCCGCCCGAAGGCCGCTCCGGCCCGGGGGTGGCCCTGCTGTCCATCGACGGCAAGCCGCCGCGCGCCTATGCGCTGGGCAGCGTGGTCGAGGGCGAGCTGACCCTGCAGGCGCTCGGCCAGCGCAGCGCGACCTTCGGCCGCGGCTCGGGCGGGGCGGCGTTCACGCTGGAGCTGCCGCCGCTGCCACCGCCGCAGACCGGCGCGCCGCAGGCGCTTCCTCCCGACCAGGGCATCGTGCCGGTGGCGCCGGCGCCGCGCCCGGACGGGGGTGACCCGGCGATCCGCCAGTAGCGCGCGACGAACGGAGGACGGCGGTGGCTGCGGCTGCATCTTTCCTCCCCGACGTCCCGGACGGCCGGCGCGCCCGGCTGCTCGCCGAGCTGCAGCGCTTCCCGCCGTTTTCCCAGATGCCCGTCGAGGCCCTGGTGCCCCTGCTCGAGGGGGCGACGCAGCGCCGCTACGCGGCCGGCCAGGTCGTGGTCGCCCCGGACGACGGCCCGGTGCGCCACCTCTGGTACGTGCGGCGCGGCGCGATCAGCGGGCAGCAGGGGCTGGCGACCATGGCGCCGGCCGGCTTCCAGTACGAGGCGGGCGACCTGTTCCCGGTCGGTGCCGTCACCGGCGAGCGGGCCGTCACGGCCACCTACCGCGCCACGCAGGACACCGCCTGCCTGCTGATCCCTGCGGCGCTGGTGCACGAGCTGGCGCGCGAGCACCCGCCGTTCGCCGACTTCCTGAACCGGCGCATGCTGCAGTTCGTCGAGCTGTCGCGCCGCGCGGTGCAGGTGGCGTATTCCTCGCGCACGCTGGCCGAGCAGTCGCTGCAGGCACGGCTGGGGTCGCTGACCCGCGCGCAGCCGTTCAGCTGCGGCCCGGACACGCCGTTGTCCGAGGCGCTGGCCACGATGCACGCGCACCGCATCGGCTCGATGGTCGTGACCGGCCCGGACGGTGCCGTGCAGGGCATCCTGACGCGGCACGACGTGCTGGGCCGGGTGACGCTGCCCGGCCTGCCGCTGGCCACCCCGATCGGCGCGGTGATGACGGCGCCGGTGCACCAGCTGACCGTCGAGCACACCGCGCAGGACGCCGCGGTGCTGATGTCGCGGCACGGCATCCGCCACGTGCCCGTCACCGACGGCGGGCGGCTGGTCGGCGTGGTCAGCGAGCGCGACCTGTTCTCGATGCAGCGCCTGTCGCTCAAGCATGTCGGCAACGCGATCCGCGCGGCCAACGACGTCGCGACGCTGTCGCTGGTCGCACAGGACATCCGCCGCTTCGCCGGCAACCTGCTCGGCCAGGGGCTGGGCGCGCGCCAGATCACCGAGGTCATCAGCCACCTCAACGACGTGCTGACCGCGCGCGTGGTCGAGCTGGTCGCCGCCCGCCGGCAGCTGGACCTCGGCCGCGCCTGCTGGATCGCGCTCGGCTCCGAGGGGCGCGGCGAGCAGACCATCGCGACCGACCAGGACAACGGCCTGGTGCTGGCCGAAGAGGCCGCTGGCGAGCGTGCCGCCTGGCTCGCCTTCGCGCAGGAGGTCAACCACGCGCTGGCCGACTGCGGCTTCCCGCTGTGCAAGGGCGGGGTGATGGCGATGAACCCCTCGTGGTGCCTGACCACGCAGGAGTGGTGCGAGCGCTTCGCGCGCTGGATCGAGCACGGCGCGCCGCAGGACCTGCTCAACGCCGCGATCTTCTTCGACTTCCGGCCGCTGGCCGGCGACGCGCAGCTGGTGGAGCCGATGCGCGCGTTCGTCACGCGCCGCGCGCAGGCCGTGCCGCGCTTCCTGCGCCAGATGGCCGAGGTCGCGCTGCAGCACCGCCCACCGCTCAACTGGCTGGGCGGCATCGAGACCACCAACGAGGGCGGGCGCGAGGTGGTGGACCTGAAGCTGCAGGGGGTGTCGCTGTTCGTCGAGGCCGCGCGCATCTACGCGCTGGCCCACGGCATCGAGGCCACCTCGACGCGCGCGCGCCTGCAGGGCTATGCGGCCGCCGTCGGCGTCGGCGAGGCGGAAAGCGACGGGTGGGTCGAGGGCTTCGACTTCCTGCAGTACCTGCGGCTGCGTGCCCAGATCGGGCCGGACCGCCAGGCGCTGGGGCCCAACCAGATCGAAGTGCGGTCGCTCAGCGACATCGACCGCCGCATCCTCAAGGAAGCCTTCCGCATGGCGCGGCGGCTGCAGCAGCGGCTCGAGCTGGACTACCTGCGCTGAGGCAGCTCACAGCCCGCCGGGCAGCGACGGGCCCGGTTCCTCCCCCTCGGCCACTTCGGTCAGCAGCGCGCCGGCCGCGTGCACCAGCGGCCAGGCCAGCGCCGCGCCCGTGCCGTCCTGGCTTTCCAGCCCCAGCTCGAGCAACGGGCCGGCCTTGAAGTGCTGCAGCGCCAGGCTCAGGCCCGGGCGGCCGTGGCTGCGCGCGAAGATGCAGTAATCGGTGACCGGCGCTGCGATGCGCGAGGCCACCATCAGCGCCGCGCAGGCGGGCAGCCCGTCGACGATGATCACGTGCCGCTTGCCGGCTGCCACCAGCATCGCGCCGGCCATCATCGCGATCTCGAAGCCGCCCAGCGCGGCCAGGGTCTCGACCGGGTCGCCGACCGGTTTGTGCCGGCCCAGGGCCCCTTCCAGCACCACCATCAGGTGCGCCAGCAGGTCCGGGTTCATCTGCGGGCCGCGCAGGATCAGCTCGCGCAGCGGCAGGCCGGCCAGTCGCGACAGCACCAGTGCCGCGCTTTCCTCGCTGCCTTCGCCCAGGCCCGCGCAGGCCAGCACGTTGCCGGGCAGCGTGTCGGCGATCTCCATGCCGGCACGGATCGCGGCCTGCGCCTGGTCCAGCGTCATCGCCATGTTCACGCGCGTGTTGCGCGTGCCGTGCGCGATCTTGCGCGCCAGCACCATCGGGTGGCGCGGCGTCGGGTCGGCCATGCCGGCATCGACCACGGTGAAGTGCAGGCCCTGGATGCGCGCGAACACCGCCAGCGGGGTGCGCACCGAGACGATGTTCTGCACCTGGGCGACGGTCGATTCGCCGGTGTGCGAGGTGATGCCGTCCACCGCCAGCCCGTGGTCGGCGGCGAACACCAGCAGCTGCGGGTCGTGCAGTTTGGGCTTGAGCGTGTTGCGGATCAGGCCGAGCCGCACCGCCAGGGGTTCCAGTTCGCCCAGGCTGCCGGCGCGTTCCTGGCGGCGGGCCAGCTTCTGCTTCAGGGCCTGTTCCAGCGGCGGGTGGAACGTGGGCGCGATCAACGAGCGGTTCAGCGACATGAAGCCTCGGGAAGGGGTGACGGTACCGGGGCGGACCGCCGGCGCATTGTTTCAGTGACGCGCCGGCGTTGCAATCGCGAGACGCCCTGCGATCAGGGGGCGCCGGATTCAGCGCAGAAACAATTGGTAAACCGGGTTGCCGGTCTCCTCGACGTACGGGTAGGCCAGCGTGTCCAGGAACTCGCGGAAGGCCTTCTTGTCGGACTTCGGCACCTGCAGCCCGACCAGGATGCGCCCGTAGTCGGCGCCCTGGTTGCGGTAGTGGAACAGGCTGATGTTCCACTCCGGGTGCATGCAGGACAGGAAGCGCATCAGCGCGCCGGGCCGCTCCGGGAACGTGAAGCGGAACAGCCGCTCGTCCTGCGCCAGCGTCGAGCGGCCGCCCACCATGTGGCGGATGTGCTCCTTGGCCAGCTCGTCGCGCGTGAGGTCCAGCGTCGGGAAGCCGTGCTTCTGGAACATCGCGGCGATCTTGCTCGACTCGCCGCGGTTCGACGTGGTCAGGCCGACGAACACGTGCGCGACCTTGTCGTCGGAGATGCGGTAGTTGAACTCGGTGACGCTGCGCTTGCCCAGCAGCGAGCACAGGCGCCGGAAGCTGCCGCGCTCCTCGGGGATGGTCACCGCGAACAGGGCCTCGCGCTCCTCGCCCACCTCGGCGCGCTCGGCGACGAAGCGCAGGCGGTCGAAGTTCATGTTGGCGCCGCAGGTCACCGCGACGAAGGTCTTGCCCTTGCAGCGGTGGCGCTCGACGTACTGCTTGATCGCCGCCACGCCCATCGCGCCGGAGGGCTCCAGGATGCTGCGCGTGTCCTGGAACACGTCCTTGATCGCCGCGCAGACCGCGTCGGTGTCGACCACCACGTAGTCGTCCACCAGCTCGCGCGCCAGCCGGAAGGTCTCCTCGCCGACCAGCTTCACGGCGGTGCCGTCGGCGAACAGGCCCACGTCGTGCAGCTGCACGCGGCGCTTGCTCTGCACCGAGCGCACCATCGCGTCCGAGTCGGTCATCTGCACCCCGATCACCTTGATCTCGGGGCGCACCGCCTTGACGTAGGCCGCCACGCCGGAGATCAGCCCGCCGCCGCCGATGGCGACGAAGATCGCGTCGATCGGGCCCTGGTGCTGGCGCAGGATCTCCATCGCGATCGTGCCCTGGCCGGCGATCACGTCCGGGTCGTCGAACGGGTGCACGAAGGTCAGGCCGTGCTTCTTCTCGAGCTCCAGCGCGTGCAGGTAGGCGTCGGAATAGCTGTCGCCGTGCAGCACGACCTCGCCGCCCAGCGAGCGCACCGCGTCGACCTTCACCTGCGGCGTGGTCTCGGGCATCACGATCACCGCCCGGCAGCCCATGCGCGAGGCGCTCAGCGCCACGCCCTGGGCGTGGTTGCCGGCCGAGGCGCAGATCACCCCGCGCTTGAGCTGCGCCGGCGACAGGTGCGCCATCTTGTTGTAGGCGCCGCGCAGCTTGAAGCTGAACACCGGCTGGTTGTCCTCGCGCTTGAGCCAGACCTCGTTGCCCAGCCGGCGCGTCAGGTCGCGCGCCAGCTCCAGCTCGGTCTCGATCGCCACGTCGTAGACCTTGGCCGTCAGGATCTTCTGGAGGTAGTCGGCCAGCTTGAGCTGGCGTTTCGGGGCGGGGGCGGAGGAGGGCTTACGTGCGGCGCGTGCCATGCTGGGGTTACTCCGTAGGGGGCCGCATCATAAGGCAGCGCCCCGCATCGGTGCGGGGCGGCAGGCGGCCGGAACCGGCGTGCCCCGGGCCGCAGGGCCGGGGTGGCCGGCCTGCCAGGCGGGGGCCCTGCGGACGAGGGCGCAACCGGTGTCGCGAAGGGCAGACATCAGAAGAAAAAAAGCCCAAGGCGGTGAGGCCCTGGGCTGAATCCACCAAAGGAGGAGGGTGGAGGAGACAAACGGTGCAATGCGAGGTGCAATTGCTTACAACTCAACATCGCATGGACGTCAGTTTAACGGCTTTCATGGTGCAGCGCAACAGGAAATGCACCGGACCTGCGTGCAGGCACGGCAGAAGCTCAGGGCACAATGTCACGCGGCGCACAAAAATGCGACATCCTCCACACCTGCGTACGAAGTGACCCCACCATGAAATGCACCGTGAACTGGATGCCGGCCTCCGGCATGGCCTTCTCCGCCGAGACCGGCAGCGGCCACCTGCTGATGATGGACGGCGCCCCTGACGGCGGCGGCCGCAACCTGGCGCCGCGGCCGATGGAAACCGTGCTGGCCGGCACCGGCGGCTGCACCGCCTACGACGTGGTCCTGATCCTCAAGCGCGGGCGCCACGACGTGCGCGGCTGCCAGGTGCAGGTCGAGGCCGAGCGCGCCGAGACCGACCCGAAGGTGTTCACGAAGATCCACATGCACTTCGTCATCACCGGCCGCGGCCTGCCCGAGGCCGCCGTGCAGCGCGCGATCCAGATGTCGCACGACAAGTACTGCTCGGCCAGCATCATGCTCGGCAAGACGGCCACGATCACCACCAGCTACGAGATCGTCGAGGGCTGAGCCCGCTGCCGGCCGGTGCCGCGGCGGGGCCTGGGCTCCCGGCTGCCTGCGCCCCGGCCCGTGGCCCGACGCCCCGGCGCCCGCCGCACCAGGATCGCCTGCGGCAGGCGGTGGGCGCGGCCTTGACGCCAGTCAGGTCAGATGTAGTGGGCGGTGGTGGTCATCACCTTGGCCGCCGCGCGCATCGCCAGCCGCACCGGCGCCGGCAGCTCGACCGCGCCGGCCCGCTGGGCCTGGTCGGCGTGCTTGACCTCGTCGACCTTCATCTGTTCCACGATGGCCCGCGACGCCTGGTCCTGGGCGGGCAGCCGGCCGAGGTGCCCTTCCAGGTGCTGCTCCACCTGGCGCTCGGTCTCGACGACGAAGCCCAGGCTGACCTTGTCGCCCCCGACCTTGCCGGCCACCATGCCGATGGCCAGCGCCCCGGCGTACCACAGCGGATTCAGCAGGCTGGTGCGCGAGCCCAGCTCGCGCAGGCGCTCCTCGGTCCACGCCAGGTGGTCCACCTCCTCCCGGGCCGCGGCCTCGAAGTGGGCCTTCAGCGCGGGATCGCGCGTGACCAGCGCCTGGCCCACGTACAGGGCCTGCGCGCAGACCTCGCCGACATGGTTGACGCGCATCAGCGAGGCGGCCAGGCGCCGCTCGGATTCGTCCAGCGGCGCGGCCTCGGACGGGGCCGCGGCCGGGCGCGGCGTCGGGCGGGCCGGATGATGGGCACCGAACAGGGTGCGCAGGGCGTTGTCGGCCGTTCCCAGCAGGGAATCGATCATGGACAGGGTCATGGTGTCGGGGACTGCAACAACTTCGAGTACCTCCGCATTGTGCCCCGCGGTGCGCTGTGTTAGGCGACCGAAGTCAACTGCCAGTGCGTTGCACGGGGACAACAGAAGCGTTGGTTTTTTGGGGCAAATGCTGGTCTGGGGGGGAGGGCTCTGGTGGAATAGCGAGCAACTTCCGATGAGGAGGTTGGCTTGAAGCGCGTCGCGCAAGAAAGGTGCGCTCGAGACCTCATGTTCAACCTAGGAGATAGTTGCAATGAAAAAATCTCTTCTCGCTCTCGCTGTGCTGGGTGCGTTCGCCGGCGCTGCATCTGCTCAGTCCAACGTGACCCTCTATGGCCGCGTGGACCTGAGCATCGCCCGCAACATCGGTACCGATCACTGGGTGATGCAGAACGGTTCCGGCAGCCGCCTGGGCGTGCGTGGTGCCGAAGATCTTGGCGGTGGCCTGAAGGCGATCTTCAACATCGAGCACCGCTTTGCTGCCGATGTCGGCGAAACCGGCAGCGGCAACAACGCTGGCACCGCGGCCTCGTTCTGGACGGGGCGCTCGCTGGTCGGTCTGGCCGGCGATTCTTGGGGCCAAGTGACCCTGGGTCGCGAATACTCACCCGCGTTCCTGTATGTCTCGCTGCTGGCCGATCCCTGGGGCTATGACACGGTCGCTGCCAACGCGAACCTGAGCGGTGCCCGCAACCTGCCGACCCGCAAGGACAACACCATCAACTACTCGTCGCCCGACATCAGCGGCTTCCGCGCCCACTTCCAGTGGGCCATGGACGAACAAACGGGCAACGACAGCAATGGTGACTGGGGGCTGGCGCTGACCTACTCGGCCGGCCCGCTGTGGGTCGGCTTCGGCTACGACCGCACCGACTCGCGTGCTGGTGGCTTCGAGAAGGGTGACTGGGCCATCCTGAGCGCCGCCTACGACTTCGGCTCGTTCAAGCTGATCGGTGCCCTGGCGCAAGGCGACCAGCCCGGTACCGGTGACAAGATCCGCGACTACCACATCGCCGCGACCGCGCCGATCGGCGGCGGCGAGCTGCGTGCCGCATTCAACAAGCTGGAGAACAAGGACGCCAGCGGCGACGCCGAGGACCTGTCCACCCGCTTCGCGCTGGGCTACCACTATCCGCTGTCCAAGCGCACCACGGTCTACGTCGACTTCGCTCGCGACGGCGAAGTGGACGACAACAAGTGGGGCGCCGACTTCGGCATCAAGCACAACTTCTGATCCGGCGCTTGCCTCGCGCAAGCTTCGAATCGCCTTTGTGCAAAGCCGCCCTCCGGGGCGGCTTTTTTCATTGGCGGGAACGCAGCAGGGCACTGCTGCGGACCGTGCAGTCACGGGCTCGCGACGGCACCTGGTCCGGCACCATCCGAGGGCTTACCCGCTTTGACGAATGGCGTGGGATTTGCTGAAGATTGGGGCTTCCAACGCTCAGGAACCTGCCATGGTGCATCGAAAGTCCTTCTTCGCTGGCGCCGCCGCGACCCTGATGGTCGCAGCCGCATGTGCGGTCGCGCTTCCCGTGCAGGCCCGGACCTTCAAATGGGCCAGTTCCAGCGACATCCCCTCGTGGGACGTCCATTCCCAGAACAACGCCCTGGCCAACGGCATCCACGCCGCGGTCTACGAGTCCCTGTTCTATTACGACCGGAAGTTCCAGGTCGAGCCGGTGCTGGCCACCGGCTACCAGCAGGTCAGTCCGACGCAGGTGCGCATCACGCTGCGCAAGGGCGTGAAGTTCCATGACGGTTCGGACTTCAACGCCGACGACGTGGTGTTCTCGCTCAACCGCGCGATGGACAAGGCGTCCAACTTCGGCGTCTACACCCAGGGCATCGACAAGGTCGTCAAGGTCGACGACTACACGGTGGACATCTTCACCCACGGCCCCAACCCGGTGCTGCTGCGCCAGCTGACCGAGCTGCGCATCATGGACAAGGAGTGGGCGGAGAAGCACCGCTCGGTCACGCCCAAGGACATGAAGTCCAAGGAGGAGAACCACGCCCACCGCCATGCCAACGGCACCGGGCCCTTCATGCTCAAGAGCTGGGACCAGGACGTGCGCATGGTGCTGGTGCGCAACCCCAACTGGTGGGGGAAGATGGAAGGCAACGTGACCGAGATCGTCTACACGCCGATCAAGTCCGAGGCCACGCGCACCGCGGCGCTGCTGTCGGGCGAGGTCGACATGGTGCTCGACCCGTCGCCGGCCGACATCCCGCGCCTGCGCACCAACCCGGCGCTGAAGGTGGTCGACGGGGTGGAGAACCGCACCATCTTCCTCGGCATGGACCAGTACCGTGACGAACTGCCGGGGTCCAACATCAAGGGACGGAACCCGTTGAAGGACGTGCGGGTGCGCCGTGCGCTCTACCAGGCGATCGACATCAACGCGATCCACAAGAACATCATGCGCGGCATGAGCCAGCCGACTGGCACGCTGATCGCGCCGCAGGTCAACGGCTGGACCCGGCGCGCCGACCAGCGCTATCCCTACGACCCCGCCGCGGCGCGGAAGCTGCTTGCCGAGGCCGGCTATCCGGACGGCTTCGAGGTCGACTTCGCCTGCCCGAACAACCGCTACATCAACGACGAGGCGATCTGCCAGGCCATCACCGCGATGTGGGCGCGCATCGGTGTCAAGGCCAAGCTGCGCACGCTGCCGCTGGTGACCTACTTCCCGATGATCCAGCGCTACGAGGCGAGCATCTACATGCTGGGCTGGGGTGTGCCGACCTTCGACGCCCTGTATTCGCTGCAGTCGCTGGTGCGGTCGGTGGGGGCGC
This sequence comes from Caldimonas thermodepolymerans, assembly GCF_015476235.1. Classification (NCBI taxonomy): domain Bacteria; kingdom Pseudomonadati; phylum Pseudomonadota; class Betaproteobacteria; order Burkholderiales; family Sphaerotilaceae; genus Caldimonas; species Caldimonas thermodepolymerans. The sequence goes on along the minus strand of NZ_CP064338.1, from coordinate 3,281,487 downwards.
AGGGCGACGGCAACTACAACGTCGGTCGCTACAGCAACCCGCAGATGGACGCCCTGGTCGAGCGCATCAAGAAGGAAGTCGACCAGAAGGTGCGCAACGAGCTGATCGAACAGGCGCTGCTGCTGTCGCACCAGGACGTGTCTCACCTGCCGCTGCACAACCAGGTGATCCCGTGGGCGATGAAGAAGAACATCGAGATGTACCACCGCGCCGACAACCGCATCGACATGCGGGCGGTGAAGGTGAACTGACGCGGCGGCCCGGTCCGCTCCCGGGGGCCCTGAGCCGACGGGGTGCCTGCGCCGGCGCCATTGACTTCCCCTCCTGCTGTCCATGCTCGTCTTCATCCTCCGCCGTCTGGCCCAGGCCGTGTTCGTGATGCTGACGGTGGCCTTCATCGCCTTCATGCTGTTCCAGTACGTCGGCGACCCGGTCACCAACATCCTCGGGCAGGACGCGACGCCGGAAGAACGCGCGCGCATGCGCTCGGACCTGGGCCTGGACCAGCCGTTCTTCGTGCAGTTCGCGCGCTTCGTCGGCAACGCGGTGCAGGGCGAGTTCGGGCTCAGCCTGCGCCAGGGCCGCAAGGTCTCGGCGCTGATCATCGAGCGCCTCCCGGCCACGCTGGAGCTGTCGCTGGTCGCGGCGGTGCTGGCGCTGGTGCTGGGCGTCCCGATGGGCGTCTACGCGGCGCTGCGGCGTGGCAGCTTCTTCTCGCACGTGCTGATGACGATCTCGCTGCTCGGGGTGTCGCTGCCCACCTTCCTGATCGGCATCCTGCTGATCCTGGTGTTCTCGGTGACGCTCGGCTGGCTGCCCAGCTTCGGTCGGGGCGAGACCGTGGCGCTGGGCCTGTGGACCACCGGCCTGCTGACGCTCGACGGATGGAAGCACCTGATCCTGCCCGCGGTGACGCTGGCGATCTTCCAGCTCACGCTCATCATGCGGCTGGTGCGCGCGGAGATGCTGGAGGTGCTGCGCACCGACTACATCAAGTTCGCGCGCGCCCGCGGCCTGACCGACCGCGCGGTGCACTTCGGGCACGCGCTGAAGAACACGCTGGTGCCGGTGATCACGATCACCGGCCTGCAGCTGGGATCGCTGATCGCGTTCGCCATCATCACCGAGACCGTGTTCCAGTGGCCCGGCATGGGGCTGCTGTTCATCCAGGCGGTGACCTTTGCCGACATCCCGGTGATGGCGGCCTACCTGTGCCTCATCGCCCTGATCTTCGTGCTCATCAACCTGGCGGTCGACCTGCTGTACTTCGCGGTCGACCCCCGATTGCGCATCAGTGGCGCAAGAGGACATTGACATGCTGCGCCCCGTCACGTCCGGCGTGTTCTCCCGCATCGCCGCCTACCACCCCGAGCTGACCGCGTTCCGTCGCGACCTGCACGCCCACCCCGAGCTCGGCTTCGAGGAGGTGCGCACCGCGAGCCGCGTCGTCGAGGCGCTCAAGCTCACCGGCGTCGACGAGATCCACACCGGCATCGCCCGCACCGGCGTGGTGGCCGTGATCCACGGACGCAGCCGCACGTCGGGACGCAGCATCGGCCTGCGCGCCGACATGGACGCGCTGCCGATGCGCGAAGAGAACGACTTTGCCTGGCGCTCCGGCAAGCCGGGGCTGATGCACGGCTGCGGGCATGACGGCCACACCACGATGCTGGTCGGCGCGGCGCGCTACCTGGCCGAGACGCGACGCTTCGACGGCACGGTCTACCTGATCTTCCAGCCGGGCGAGGAGGGCTGCGCGGGCGCCAAGGCGATGATCGACGACGGCCTGTTCGAGCGCTTCCCGGCACAGGCGGTCTACGCGATGCACAACTGGCCGCACCTGCCTGCCGGGCAGATCGGCGTCGCGCCCGGGCCCATGATGGCGGCGGCCGACCGCATCGAGATCACGGTGACCGGCAAGGGCGGCCACGGCGCGCACCCGCACCTGGCGGTCGACCCGGTGCTGGTGTGCGGGCACATCATCACCGCCGCGCAGAGCCTGGTGTCGCGCAACGTCAGCCCGTTCGACAACGCGGTGGTCAGCCTGTGCGCGATGCAGGCCGGCGACGTCGGCGCGATGAGCGTGATCCCGCGCCAGGCCAAGCTGGTCGGCACGGTGCGCACCTTCCGCCCGCAGCTGCAGGACATGATCGAGGAGCGCCTGGGGCGCCTGGTCGAATCGATCGCGGTGGGCTTCGGCGCGTCGGCGACGCTCGACTACCAGCGCATCTACCCGGCCACGATCAACTCGCGCGAGGAGGCCGAGTTCGCCGCCGACGTCGCCGAGTCGCTGGTCGGGCCCGAACGGGTCGTGCGCGACCTGCCGCCCAGCATGGGCGCCGAGGACTTTTCGTTCATGCTGCAGGTCAAGCCTGGCGCCTACCTGCGCATCGGGCAGGGCCGCGACGCGACCGACCCGGGCTGCTTCCTGCACAGCAGCCGCTACGACTTCAACGACGAGATCCTGCCGCTCGGCTCGGCGCTGTTCGCCTCGCTGGCCGAGCGGGCCATGCCGCTGCCATGACTGCCCCTGCACCGTGTCCCGCCTCCGCACGAGGCGCCTGCGGGTGGCGGGCTGACCGATCGACCCTGTTCCGCCACGTCTGTAACCCGAGGAGGATGTCATGAAGCTTCGACCTACCGTGCTGGCCCTTGCCCTGGCCGTGGCCTGCGGCACTGCGATGGCCAAGACCCTGCGTGTGGCCAACCAGGGCGATGCGATGTCGATGGACCCGCACTCGCTCAACGAGTCGCTGCAGCTGTCCTTCACTGCCAACATCTACGAACCGCTGGTCGGCCGCGACAAGAAGCTGGGCCTGGTGCCCGCGCTGGCCACCTCGTGGTCGCAGCCTTCGCCCACCGTGTGGCGCTTCGAGCTGCGCCAGGGCGTCAAATTCCATGACGGCACGCCGTTCACCGCGGACGACGTGGCGTTCACCTTCCAGCGCGCGGCGGCCGACGGCTCGGACATGAAGAGCTACGTCAGCCAGGTCAAGGAAGTGCGCAAGGTCAGCGACCATGTCGTCGAGATCGAGACCCAGGCGCCGTTCCCGATCCTGCCGGACGTGATCTCGCAGCTCTACATCATGAGCAAGAAGTGGTGCGAGGAGAACAAGGCCGAGCGCCCGGTCGACCGCCGCAAGGGTGTCGAGAACACCGCCAGTTTCAAGGCCAACGGCACCGGCCCGTATCGCCTGAAGGAACGCCAGCCCAACACGCGCACGGTGCTGGTGCGCAACCCCGACTACTGGGGCCAGATCGAGGGCAACGTCGACGAGGTGATCTTCACGCCGATCGGCAACGACGCGACCCGGGTGGCGGCGCTGCTGTCCGGCGAGATCGACGTGATGGAGCCGGTGCCGCTGCAGGACATCGGGCGGCTCAAGGCCAGCGGCAACATCAACGTGCTGCAGGGGCCCGAGCTGCGCACCATCTTCCTGGGCATGGACCAGAAGCGCGACGAGCTGCTGTTCTCCAACGTCAAGGGCAAGAACCCGTTCAAGGACCGCCGCGTGCGGCAGGCCTTCTACCAGGCGATCGACATCGAGACCATCCGCACGCGCGTGATGCGCGGTGCCGCCACCCCGACCGCGCTGATGGTGGCGCCGGGCATCAAGGGCTTCGCGCCGGAGCTGAACAAGCGCTACCCGTATGACCCGGAATCCGCGAAGAAGCTGCTCGCCGAGGCCGGCTACCCGAACGGCTTCGAGGTCGCGATGAACTGCCCGAACGACCGCTACGTCAACGACGGCGAAATCTGCCAGGCGATCGCGGCCAACCTGGCGCGCATCGGCGTGAAGATCAACCTGCAGGCCGAGACCAAGGTCACCTACTTCCCGAAGATCCTCAGCCGCAACACCAGCTTCTACATGCTGGGCTGGACCCCGAGCACCTATGACTCGCACAACGTGCTGACCTCGATCATGGCCACGCCGAACGACGCCGGCCAGGGGCAGTTCAACCTGGGCTGGTACAGCAACCCCAAGGTCGACGAGCTGACGCTGAAGGTGCAGTCCGAGACCGACCAGGCCAAGCGCGACGAGATGATCCGCGAGGCGTTCCGCATCCACCACGAGGACGTCGGCCACATCCCGCTGCACCAGCAGGCCCTGGCCTGGGCGGCGAAGAAGAACATCGAGCTCGTGCAGTTGCCCGACAACTTCATGTACTTCAAGTGGGTCACCGTGAAGTGACGGCACGCGCGGGCGGGCCATGCCGCCCGCGCGTGCACCGCGCCGGCCGCCGCCGTGGCCGGCGCCTGCGTACATACACCGTGATCCGATGACGACGACCACCGCACTGAAACGTTTCTTCGAAGGCGACGTCTGGTACAGCTTCCGCACCTCGCCGGTGGCCATCCTGGCTGCCATCATCGCCTTCGTCTGCATCTTCGCCGCCGTCTTCGCCGACTGGATGGCGCCGCACAACCCGTTCGACCTCGCGACGCTGGAGCTGGGCGACGCCCGCCTGCCGCCGGCGTGGATGGAGGAGGGCAACCCGAAGTACCTGCTCGGCACCGACGGGCAGGGACGCGACATCCTCTCGGCGCTGATGTACGGGGCACGCATCTCGCTGTTCGTCGGCTTCGCCTCCGTGCTGTTGTCCATGCTGATCGGCGTGAGCCTCGGCCTGCTGGCCGGCTTCTTCGGCGGACGGCTCGACGCGGTGCTGATGCGCATCTGCGACGTGATGCTGTCGTTCCCGGCCATCCTGATCGCGCTGCTGATCGACGGCGTGGGCCGCGCGATGTTCCCTGATGCGCACGAGGCGCTCGCGTTCACGGTGCTGATCCTCGCGATCACGCTGACCAAGTGGGTCGACTACGCGCGCACCGTGCGCGGCTCGACCATGGTCGAGCGCAACAAGGACTACGTGCAGGCCGCGCGCGTGATCGGCGTCAACCCGCTGCGCATCATGACCCGGCACGTGCTGCCGAACGTGACGGGGCCGGTGCTGGTGCTGTCGACCATCCAGGTGGCGCAGGCCATCATCATCGAGGCGACGCTGTCCTTCCTCGGCGTCGGGGCGCCGCCCACTTCGCCGTCGCTGGGCACGCTGATCCGCGTCGGCAACGACTTCCTGTTCAGCGGCGAATGGTGGATCACGGTGTTCCCCGGGATCATGCTGGTGCTGATCGCGCTCAGCGTGAACCTGCTGGGTGACTGGCTGCGCGACGCGCTGAACCCCCGACTGCGGTGACGAAAGCGATGGCCATGACATCTCCCCTGCTGCAAGTCAAGCACCTGCGCGTCGAGTTCCCGACGCGCCACGGCACGTTGCTGGCGCTCGACGACGTGTCGTTCGAGATCCAGGCCGGCGAGATCCTCGGCGTGGTCGGCGAGTCGGGCGCGGGCAAGTCGCTCACCGGTGCGGCCATCATCGGCCTGCTCGAACCGCCCGGGCGCATCGCCGGCGGCGAGATCCTGCTCGAAGGCGAGCGCATCGACCGCCTGCCGCACGAGGCGATGCGACGCATCCGCGGCCGGCGCATCGGCGCGATCTTCCAGGACCCGTTGACCTCGTTGAATCCGCTCTACACGGTGGGGCGCCAGCTGATCGAGACGATCCAGACCCACCTGCCGATGAACCATGCCCAGGCGCGCCAGCGCGCGATCCAGCTGCTCAGGGACACCGGCATCCCGGCTGCCGAGGCGCGCATCGACCACTACCCGCACCAGTTCTCCGGCGGCATGCGCCAGCGGGTGGTCATCGCGCTGGCGCTGGCGGCCGAGCCGCAGCTCATCGTCGCCGACGAGCCCACCACCGCCCTGGACGTGTCGATCCAGGCGCAGATCATTTCGCTGCTCAAGCGGCTGTGCAAGGAAAAGGGCGCGGCGGTGATGCTGATCACGCACGACATGGGCGTGATCGCCGAGACCTGCGACCGCGTGGCGGTGATGTACGCCGGGCGGATGGTCGAGATCGGTCCGGTGCACGACGTGATCCACCAGCCGGCGCATCCGTACACCGTGGGCCTGATGGGCTCGATCCCCTCGATCGAGGACGACCGCGAGCGGTTGTCGCAGATCGAGGGCTCGATGCCACGCCTGAACGCGATCCCGCCCGGCTGCGCGTTCCATCCACGCTGCCCGCAGGCCTTCGAGCGATGCCGGCGCGAGCGGCCCGAGCTGGCCGACACCGGGCGCACGCGCGCGGCCTGCTGGCTGCATGTCGAACCGCAACGGAGGGTGGCATGAGCGCGCCGCTGGTCGAGGTGAGGGACCTGTCCAAGACCTTTGACGTCTCCGCGCCGTGGCTCAACCGGGTGGTCGAGCGCAAGCCGCGGCAGTTCGTGCACGCGGTCGACGGCGTCAGCTTCGCGATCGAGCGCGGGCGCACGCTGGCGCTGGTGGGCGAGTCCGGCTGCGGCAAGAGCACCGTGGCGCGCCTGCTGGTCGGGCTGTACGAACCCACGCGCGGCGAGGTGCGGTTCGACGGCCGCCCGACGCGCGAGGTGCTGGCCTCGCGCGAGGGGCGCGCGCTGCGCCGGCGCATGCAGATGATCTTCCAGGACCCGTACGCCAGCCTGAACCCGCGCTGGAAGGTCGAGGACATCATCGCCGAGCCGCTGCGCGAGCACGGGCTGCTCAAGGACGCCACGGCGCGGCGCCAGCGCGTCGGCGAGCTGCTGCAGTCGGTGGGGCTGTCGCCGGCAGACGCCGGGAAGTACCCGCATCAGTTCTCCGGCGGACAGCGCCAGCGCATCTCGATCGCGCGGGCGCTGGCCACGCAGCCGGAGTTCCTGGTCTGCGACGAGCCGACCTCGGCGCTGGACGTCTCGGTGCAGGCCCAGGTGCTCAACCTGATGAAGGACCTGCAGCGCGAGCGCCAGCTGACCTACCTGTTCATCTCGCACAACCTTGCCGTGGTGCACCACGTGGCCGACGAGGTGGGGGTGATGTACCTCGGCCGGCTGGTCGAGCTGGCTCCGAAGCGCGAGCTGTTCGCGCGGCCGCAGCATCCGTACACGCGCATGCTGCTGGACGCGATTCCCGACATCCGCATGACCGGCCGCGCACGCACCCCGGTGCAGGGCGAGGTGCCCAACCCGCTCGACCCGCCGGGCGGCTGCGCCTTCCACCCGCGCTGCCCGCATGCCAACGGGCGCTGCGCGCGCGAACGCCCGCCGCTGCAGGCCCTGCGCGGCGTGCAGGTGGCCTGCCACGCGGTCGAGGAAGGGCGGATCTGAACGCCTGAGGGGCTAGCGGGCGTAGGGGTCGGCGAAGCCGAGCGCGAGCATCACCTCGCTCTCGCGCGCTTCCATGACCTCGGCTTCGGCGTCGTCCTCGTGGTCGTAGCCCTGCGCGTGCAGCGTGCCGTGCACCAGCAGGTGGGCGTAGTGCGCCTGCAGCGCCTTGCCCTCGTCCTGCGCCTCGCGCTCGACCACCGGCGCGCACAGGATCAGGTCGGCCATCACCACCGGCTCGTGCGCGTAGTCGAAGGTCAGCACGTTGGTGGCGTAGTCCTTGTGGCGGTATTCGCGGTTGAGCGTGCGGCCCTCGTCGGCATCGACGATGCGCACGGTGATCTCGGCGGGGGCTTCCAGCGCGGCGCGGATCCAGCGCTGCACCAGGTGGCGCGGCAGCTGGTCGCGGTGGCGCGGGTCGGCGAACTGCAGCGACAGCCGCAGGGCGGGGCGGGGGGCGGGACGGCTCATGATTCGCTGCGCTTGCGGGCGGCTTCGTAGGCTTCGACGATGCGCGCCACCAGCGGGTGGCGCACCACGTCGGCGGCGGTGAAACGGGTGATCGCGATGCCGTGCACCTTCTTCAGGATCTGCTCGGCCTCGATCAGCCCGCTCTTCTGGCCCTTGGGCAGGTCCACCTGGCTGACGTCGCCGGTGATCACGGCCTTGCTGCCGAAGCCGATGCGGGTCAGGAACATCTTCATCTGCTCGGGCGTGGTGTTCTGCGCCTCGTCCAGGATCACGAAGGCGTGGTTCAGCGTGCGCCCGCGCATGAAGGCCAGCGGCGCGATCTCCAGCGTGCCCTTCTCGAAGGCCTTGGTGACGCGGTCGAAGCCCATCAGGTCGTACAGGGCGTCGTACAGCGGGCGCAGGTAGGGGTCGACCTTCTGCGCCAAGTCGCCGGGCAGGAAGCCCAGCCGCTCGCCGGCCTCGACCGCCGGGCGGGTCAGGATGATGCGCTGCACCGCGCTGCGCTCCAGTGCGTCCACCGCACAGGCGACGGCCAGGAAGGTCTTGCCGGTGCCGGCCGGCCCGATGCCGAAGGTGATGTCGTGGCCGAGGATGTTGCGCAGGTAGCGGTCCTGGTTGGGGGTGCGCCCCTGCAGGTCGGCGCGCCGGGTGCGCAGCACGATCTCAGGCTCCTCCGCAGCCGCCGGCGGCGCGTCGTCCGGCCGCATCGCCTCGACCAGCGCGAGCTGGAACTCGTCGGGCGGGATGGGCTTGCGGGCGCGGTCGTAGAGCGACTGCAGCAGGGCCACGGCACGCTCGGCCGGCTTCTTCGCGCCCTCGATGCGGAAGGACTCGTTGCGCCGGGTGATCGTGACGTTCAGCGCCGCCTCGATGCTGCGCAGGTGCTCGTCGAGCGTGCCGCACAGGTGGGCCAGGCGGGCGTTGTCCAGGGGGATGAAGGCGTGGCGGAGTATCACTGGCAATACACAGGTGCGCCGCAGCCGGGTCGGCCGGGCTTTCGGACCAGATTGTCCCTCGCCGGCGCCTCCAGCAGAATCCGCACCCATGAGTGTCTGGTCATGCATGCGGGGTTTGCGCCGCCACGTCGGGTTGTCGTGCCTCTTCGCCCTGGGGCTGGTGCTGTGGATGGGGGCCCTGCGCGCCGACACCGCCGCGCTGGTCGAGCTGCGCGAGGCGATCGTCGTCGAGGTGCAACCCTTCGACGAGGCCGGGCACGCGGTGCAGCAGGTGGTCAGCCTGCCGGACGACTGGGCGCAGACCCGCCCGGGCTTTGCCGGCACGGTGACCTACCGGGCGACGTTCGACGCCCCGCCGGCCTCGGACGACCCGCCCAGCCTCTACGTCGAGCGAGCCTGCGCCAACCTCGAGGTGCGCCTGAACGGGACGCTGCTGATGCGCGACCCGGCCGCCGAGCCGCAGACGGCCAACTGCTACCGCCCGCAGCTGATCGTGCTGCCGGCGGCCCTGCTGCACCCGACCGCCAACGAGCTGGACATCAAGGTCACCGGCCTGGCGCTGGAGCAGGTCTCGGCGCGGCAGCGTGCGGGCGGCCTGTCCGAGCTGCTGGTCGGACCGCAGTCGCAGCTGCTGCCGCGCTACGAGAACCAGCAGTTCTGGAACGTCACGATGGCCCAGGTGCTCAGCCTGACGCTGGTGGTGGTCGGGCTGTTCATGCTGGGCCTGGCCTGGGCGCGGCGCAGCGAGCCGGCCTACCTCTACTTCGGCCTGCTGCTGGTCGGCTGGACCGCGATCGCCTCGCACCTGTGGTCGCCCCACATCCCGCTCGACCCGCGCCTGACCGAGGTGCTGATCGCCTGCCTGTACGCGCCGGTGGTGGCCTGCGCGGTGCTGTTCCTGCAGCGCTACGGCGGCCACCGGCACCGCTGGGTGGACGTGCTGCTGGGGCTGCAGTGCCTGCTGGTGCCGGTCAGCATCGCCGTGGTGCCGGCTTCGGCCTTCTTCCTCGTGACTGCCGCCTGGGCCACCCTCTACCTGCTGGAGGTGACCTGGGCCTCCGGGTACTACCTGGCCCGGCTGCGGCGCGAGCGGCGCCCGGGGGTCTGGATCATGGGCGCCGCGCTGCTGGTGATGGTGCTGCTCGCCGCGCTGGAGACGGCCGTCCAGCACGGCTGGGTGGAGCTGCCCCGGGTGCACCTGATCCACTTCGCGATGCCGTTGCTGTTCTTCGCCGTCGGCCTGCGGCTGGTGCAGCAGTTCGTGCACGCGCTGCAGTCGGCCGAGACCGCACGCGCGGACCTGGAGCAGCGCATCCTGGAAAAGACCGCCGAGATCGAGCGCAGCTACGCCGAGCTGGCCGAGGCCCGCATCGAGCAGGTGGCCGAGGCCGAGCGCAAGCGCATCGCCGGCGACCTGCACGACGACCTGGGTGCCAAGCTGCTGACCATCGTCCATACCAGCGGCGACGAGCGCATCTCCACGCTGGCGCGCGAGGCGCTGGAGGAGATGCGCCTGTCGGTGCGGGGCCTGACCGGCAAGCCGGTCAAGATCGCCGACGCGCTGGCCGACTGGCGCGCCGAGGTGGTTTCGCGGCTCGGGCAGGCCGCGGTGCAGGTCGAGTGGCAGACCGCGCACGAGAACGACGAGCGCCACCTCTCGGCGCGTGCCTACGTGCAGACCACGCGCATCCTGCGCGAGGCGATCAGCAACATCATCAAGCACAGCGGCGCCAGCGCCTGCACGATCCGCTGCGTGATCGACGAGGTCGACTTCAACCTGGTGATCCAGGACAACGGCCGCGGCATCCCGCTGGAGCTGGACGGCAAGCTCGACCGCGGCCACGGCATGGCCAGCATGAAGCGCCGCGCCAAGCAGCTGGCCGGGCAATGCCTGGTCGAATCCGGTCCCGGGTTCGGCACCGTGATCCGGCTGACACTGCCGCTGTGATCCGGCGTGGCCGTGCGGCCACGCTCCCCCATCGGAACGATGCGCCGGTGCCGCCTGGCGCTGGTACCATCGACAGCACCTGTTTCTCTTGCGGGGCGGGCGCCGGTGCCCGCGCTGACGATGCACATCCTCCTGCTCGAAGACCTTCCCGAGATCCGCCTGTGGCTCAAGACCCTGGTGATGCAGGTCTTTCCTTCGGCGCGGGTGTCCGAAAGCGCGCGCGTGCACGATGCCTTGGAGCAGATCACCGCGCTGCGGTTCGACCTGGCCCTGATCGACCTGGGCCTGCCTGACGGCTCGGGCGTCGAGGTGGTGGCGGCCCTGCGCGAATCCCAGCCGGAGGCGCAGTCGGTGGTGGTGACCATCCACGACGACGACGATCACCTGTTCCCGGCCCTGCAGGCCGGCGCCTTCGGTTACCTGCTCAAGGAGCAGCCCAAGGACCAGCTCGCCGAGCAGCTGCAGCGCATCACCCAGGGCGAGCCGCCGCTGTCGCCGTCGATCGCCCGGCGCGTGATCGCCTACTTCGCGTCCCAGGCGCGCACCCAGCCGGCCGAGACCGAGCCGCTGCTGCCCACGGTGCAGCTGACCGAGCGCGAGAACGAGGTGCTGCTGCGCGTGGCCAAGGGCTTCACGCTGCCCGAGATCGGCGTGCAGCTGGGCCTGTCGCGGCACACGATCGCCGACTACGTCAAGCAGATCTACCGCAAGCTCAACGTGTCGTCGCGGGCCGAAGCCGCCCTCGAGGCGCAGCGCCTCGGCCTGTTCCGCCGCACGCCCCGCTGAGGCCGCCGGGCCGATAATCGGCCGATGATCGGTCGTTTGACGGGCGTGATCGCGGAGAAGGCCCCTCCGCAGGTGCTGATCGATGTCCAGGGCGTCGGCTACGAGGTCGACGTGCCGATGAGCACCTTCTACAACCTGCCCAACCTGGGCGAGCGCGTGACCCTGCTCACGCATTTCGTCGTGCGCGAGGACGCGCAGATCCTGTTCGGCTTCGGCACGGCCGCCGAACGCGACACCTTCCGCCAGCTGATCCGCATCTCCGGCGTCGGGCCGCGCACGGCGCTGGCGATCCTGTCGGGCCTGAGCGTCTCGGACCTGGCGCAGGCGGTCAGCCTGCAGGAAGCCGGCCGCCTGGTGAAGGTGCCCGGCATCGGCAAGAAGACCGCCGAGCGCCTGCTGCTCGAGCTCAAGGGCAAGCTGGGGCCGGACCTCGCCCAGCCGGCCGCGGCCCTCAACGACGCACAGGCCGACGTGCTGCAGGCGCTGGTGGCGCTGGGCTACAGCGAGAAGGAGGCCGCCGCGGCGCTGAAGGCGTTGCCGCCGGACGTGGGCGTGAGCGACGGCATCAAGCTCGCCCTCAAGGCGCTGACAAGGTGAGCCGCCCATGAGCATCCAGACCGACGACTTCACCCCGCCGCCGCGCCAGCGCGTCGTCGCGGCCACCGCCAGCTCGCCGAACGAGGAGGCGATCGAGCGCGCCCTGCGCCCCAAGGGCCTGGACGAGTACGTGGGCCAGACCAAGGCGCGCGAGCAGCTGGAGATCTTCATCGGCGCCGCGAAGAAGCGCGGCGAGGCGCTCGACCACGTGCTGCTGTTCGGCCCGCCGGGCCTGGGCAAGACCACGCTGAGCCACATCATCGCGCACGAGCTGGGCGTGAACCTGCGCCAGACCTCCGGCCCGGTGCTGGAGAAGCCCAAGGACCTTGCCGCGCTGCTGACCAACCTCGAGCGCAACGACGTCCTGTTCATCGACGAGATCCACCGGCTCAGCCCGGTGGTCGAGGAAATCCTCTACCCGGCGCTGGAGGACTACCAGATCGACATCATGATCGGCGAGGGGCCGGCGGCGCGCTCGATCAAGCTCGACCTGCAGCCCTTCACGCTGGTCGGCGCCACCACCCGCGCGGGCATGCTGACCAACCCGCTGCGCGACCGCTTCGGCATCGTCGCGCGGCTGGAGTTCTACACCGCCGACGAGCTCGCGCGCATCGTCACCCGCTCGGCCGGGCTGCTGGGCGCGCCCATCGACCCGGCCGGCGCGCTGGAGATCGCGCGCCGCTCGCGCGGCACGCCCCGCATCGCCAACCGCCTGCTGCGCCGGGTGCGCGACTACGCCGAGGTCAAGGGCGACGGCCGCATCACCAAGGCCATGGCCGACCAGGCGCTGGCCATGCTGGACGTCGACCCGCTCGGCTTCGACGTGATGGACCGCAAGCTGCTCGAAGCCGTGATCCACAAGTTCGACGGCGGCCCGGTCGGCCTGGACAACCTGGCCGCGGCGATCGGCGAGGAGCGCGACACCATCGAGGACGTCATCGAGCCCTACCTGATCCAGCAGGGCTACCTGCAGCGCACCCCGCGCGGGCGGGTCGCGACGCTGGCCGCCTACCGCCACCTCGGCATCGCGCCGCCGGGCCGCGCGGACGCGGGCGGCGACCTGTTCGAGGGCTGACCCGGCGCTTCGTCAGCGGCCGCTGGCCGCGGCCCCGGCCGCCTGCGACGCAGCCTCGCTGCCCGAGGCGGCCGGCGTGCCGCTGCACAGCTGCCCCACCACCCACAGCCCGGCGGTGATGGCCAGCGCCCCGCCGGCCAGGGCGCCGGGCGACAGCGCGTGCGCCTGCCACAGCCACCAGGCGGTCGCGCCCAGCAACAGCAGGAACAGCACCGCCGCCGCCCACTGCGCGCCGCGGCCCATCGGCGGGTCGTAGCGCGTGACCTGGCGCAGGTCGAAGGCCGGCTTGGGGAAGCGGGCCGCCACGTCCGCGGGGCGCCAGCCGGGCGGCTTGAGCCACACGCGCAGCTTGTCGGACCAGCGCGCGGTGTGCCAGCTGTCGCGGACGAGCTCCGCGTAGACCTGCAGGTTGGCGCGGATCGGGTTCCAGCTGCGCAGCGGGCTGCGCGTGCCGTAGACGCAGGGCTCGCGCTCGTCCTCTTCCTGGAAGGTGCCGAACAGCCGGTCCCACAGCACCAGGATGCCGCCGTAGTTGCGGTCGAGGTACCGGTCGTTGACCGCGTGGTGCACGCGGTGGTTGCTCGGCGAGCAGAACACCCGGTCGAACCAGCCCAGCCGGCCGACCTGCTGCGTGTGCACCCAGAACTGGTAGAGCAGGTCGATCAGCGCGACGGTCGCGAACACCACCGGCGGCACGCCGAGCACCGCCATCGGCAGGTAGAAGATCCAGCCCGCGATCCAGCCGGTGCTGGTCTGGCGCAGCGCGGTCGAGAGGTTGTAGTCCTCGCTCTGGTGGTGCACCACGTGCGCGGCCCAGAACAGCGCGCACTCGTGCCCGAGCCGGTGGTTCCAGTAGTAGCAGAAGTCGTACAGCAGCAGCGCGCCGACCCACACCCACCAGGCGTCGGCCGGCAGCGCCCGCAGCGCCGCGTGCCGGTGCACCACGGTGTAGATGCCCACCGTCATCAGCTTGGTGAACACGCCGGTGAGCTGGCTCAGGATGCCGAGCCCGATGCTGTTGAGCGCGTCGTTGAGCCGGTAGGTGTTGCGCCCGCGGGCCACGCCGACCGCGTACTCGACCGCGATCAGCAGCAGGAACACGGGGGTGGCGAGAACGATGACCTGGGCTGCTTCCATCGCGCATGCCTCCTGTCGCACAGGCGCCCAGTCTCGCACGGCCGTTCGCCGGCGGGCAGCCGGGACGATCCCGGACTTGCCCGGATGCGGGGAGGGTTCAGGCGGCGTGGCCGACCCGGTCGCCGTCGGAGGACTCGTCGCGGGTTCCGTCGGCCAGGTGCTGGGTGTCGCCCCAGCCGACCAGCACGAAGCCCTCGCCGTTGTAGAGCAGCCGGTTGATGCTGGCGTTGCCCAGCTCCCAGGTGCGCGGCGCCTGCAGGCTCACGCCCGAGGCCAGCCGGTACAGGCAGTCCATCACCCCGCCGTGCGCGACCAGCGCGATGGCCTCGCCCGGATGCCGGCGCGCCAGGCGCGTCGCCGCCTCGACGACACGCGCGTAGAAGCTGGCCAGCGTCTCGCCTCCCTCGGGGCCGAAGGACGGGTCGCGCTTGCGCCAGCGCAGCGCCAGGTCGGGCCAGCGGGCCTCGATCTCCTTGAAGGTCAGGCCCTGGAAGCTGCCGAAGCCGCGTTCGCGCAGGCCGGTGTCGGTCTGCACCGCCACGCCCACCGCCTCGCCGAGCGCCTGCGCGGTTTCGTGGGCGCGCCGCAGGTCGCTGGAGTAGATCGCCGCGATCGGCTCGTCGGCCAGCGCCGCGGCCATGCGGCGCGCCTGCCAGCGGCCGGTGTCGTTGAGCGGGATGTCGAGGTGGCCCTGGATGCGGGTGTCGACGTTCCAGGCGGTTTCGCCGTGGCGCACGGCGAAGATGCGGGTGACTTGCGAATGCGACATGGAGGACGGGATCGGGGTGGCGGACCCCGCCATTGTCGCCGCAGCGCGCGCCGCGCTCAGGCCAGGCGCGCGTTGAGGGTGTAGGTGCCGGTCAGGCTGGCCTCGGCCAGCACGTGGCCGCGGATCGCCTCGCGCACCTGCGCGCCGGTGAAGGTGCCGTCCACCGGGCAGCGCTCGATGTCCAGCGCGTACAGCGTGAACACGTAGCGGTGCACCAGCGCGTCGTTGAACGGCGGGAAGGGGCCGTCGTAGCCGTAGTACTGGCCGCCGAACTCGTCGTTGCCGGCGAACCAGCCGGTGTAGTCGTTCAGCCCGTGCCGTGCGCCGTGCAGCGTCTGCGGGCCGGTCTTGCCGCGCGGGGTGAACTCGCGGCTGAACTCGCCCTCGGCGATCTCGCGCAGCGAGGCCGGCAGGTCCACCATCACCCAGTGGAAGAAGTCCACGCGCGGCAGGTGGGCCGGCACCTCGCGGTCGGCCTTGTTGACGTCGTCGCCGCGGCTGGGCACGTCCGGGTCGTGGCAGATCAGCACGAAGGACCTGGTGCCCTCGGGCACGTCCGACCAGGCCAGGTGCGGGCTGACGTTGTCCGAGAACGTGACGCCGCCCTGGCCGTCCGGCTTGCCGGCGGCATGGCGCGCCGGGATGCGCTGGCCGTCGGACCAGTTGTTGCTCGTGAGCTTCATGGGAGTCTCCTTGGGGTGAGGGGCATTCACACGCCCCAGACGATGTCCTTGTCCGCCGCGTGCGCGCGCCGCATCATCTCGATCAGCGGCCAGGCGCGCTGGCGCAGCGTGACGCCTTCCTGCGGCTCCGGCGTGCGGCCTTCGGCGCGCGCCTCTTCCTCGGCGCGCCGGCGCCGTTCCTCGTCGTCCAGCACCGCCTGCTCCAGCGCGGCGATCGCCGCCGGCATGTCCGCCGGCAGGATGATGCCCTGGGGCGCCGGCTCCTTGCCGATCAGGCGCAGGATGTGGTCGCCCGACGGGCCGGTCATGATGACGTCGCCGGCGGCCTTGGACTTGAACTTGTAGAGCATCTCAGCGGTACATGTATTCGCGGTTGAACGGGAAGTCCGACTGCGCGCCGCGCATCGTGCCGTCGGCCTCGCGCCCGGTGGGGCGGGACCCGAGCAGCTGGTACAGCGAGATCCAGCCGCGCTCGAAGCTCATCGCGCAGCCGGCCAGGTACAGCCGGTAGGCGCGCACCGTGCGCTCGTTGGTGACGGCCCGTGCGGCGTCGAGCTGGCGCTCCAGCCCGTCGGACCAGGCCCACAGCGTGCGTGCGTAATGCGGACGCAGGTTCTCCACGTCCAGCAGCTCCAGGCCGCCGGCCGACAGCGTCTCGGCGACCTTGGAAACGTGCATCAGCTCGCCGCCCGGGAAGATGTACTTCTCGATGAAGTCGCCCATGCCGCCGCCGAGCTGCCGGTTGTACAGGCCGCCGGCGGTGATGCCGTGGTTCATCACCAGCCCGCCCGGGCGCAGCAGCCGGCGGATCTTGTCGAAGTAGGCGACCATGTTGGCGCGGCCCACGTGCTCGAACATGCCGACCGAGGCGATGCGGTCGAACGGGCGGTCCTCCGGCAGGTCGCGGTAGTCCATCAGGTGCATCTGCACCCGCCCGCCCAGGCCCTTCTCCTGGATCAGCCGGTTCACGTGCGCATGCTGGTTCTTCGACAGGGTGATGCCGACGGCCTCGACCCCGTAGTGTTCGGCCGCCCACAGCAGCAGCCCGCCCCAGCCGGCGCCGATGTCCAGGAAGCGCTGCCCGGGCTCCAGCCGCAGCTTGCGGCAGATGTGGTCCAGCTTGGCCTCCTGCGCCTGCGCGAGCGTCATGCCGTCCTCGCGGAAGTAGGCGCACGAATAGACCCGGCGCGGGTCCAGCCACAGCGCATAGAAGTCGTCCGAGACGTCGTAGTGGAACTGGATCTGCTCGGCGTCGCGGCGCTTGCTGTGGCGCAGCACGGAGCGGATCTGCCCCCACCAGCGGCTCAGCGCCGGGGGCGTGCCGGCCTGCACCGGGTCGCCGACCAGCTCGGCGGCCACCGCCATCACCTCGCGCATGCCGCCCTCGATGTCGACCTGACCCTGGACATAGGCATCGGCCAGGGCGCCGATCTGCCCCCGTGCCAGCGCGCCGAGCCAGCGGGATTCGTTCAGTTTCAGCCGCACGTCCGCGTTGGCCGTGCCGGCCCGGCCTCCGGGCCACTCCAGAGCCACGCTGCACGGCAGCGCCGCGAGGCGCTGTTCGATCAGGCCGGACCATCCTTGCATCGTCTTCCCTTCCGTGGGTGTCGTACGTCTAGTGGATTACGAATGAAGCATGAGCCCGCCTAGTCTCGGACATTGCCGCAGCCCGTGCAAGCGACCCAGGATCCCGCCGCAACCCGTCGAAATCCCAGGCGTCGCCGCGGACGGCCGCTGCTAGCATGCAGCTCATGACGATCCAGGTTTTCGGTTTGCCCGTCGCACGCGGCATCGCCATCGGCAAGGCAGTCCTGGTGGCCTCCAGCCGCCTGGACGTGGACCATTACTTCATCGACGCCGACCAGGTCGAGGCCGAGATCGGCCGGCTGCGCGAGGCGCGCGACCTCGTCGCCCGCGAGCTCGAGTCCCTGAAGCAGGCCATGCCCGGCGACGCGCCCCCGGAGCTGGGCGCGCTGCTGGACGTGCACCTGATGCTGCTGCACGACGAGTCGCTGACCTCCGCGACCAAGCAGTGGATCCGCGACCGCCACTACAACGCCGAGTGGGCGCTGTCCGCGCAGCTGGAAGTGCTGGCGCGCCAGTTCGACGAGATGGACGACGACTACCTGCGCGAGCGCAAGGCCGACATCGAGCAGGTCGTCGAGCGCCTGCTGCGCGCGCTTGCGCGCGGCGGCAGCTCCGCGCTGGCGGCAGCCACCCGCAAGCCGATCCAGCAGGACTGGGGCGGCGAGGAGCCCCTGGTGCTGATCGCCAACGACATCGCGCCGGCGGACATGCTGCAGTTCAAGCAGAGCGTGTTCAAGGGCTTCGTCACCGACGTCGGCGGCAAGACCTCGCACACCGCGATCGTCGCGCGCAGCATGGACATCCCGGCGGTGGTCGGCGCGCGCGAGGCCAGCCGCCTGATCCGCCAGGACGACTGGGTCATCATCGACGGCGATGCCGGCGTGGTGATCGTCGATCCCTCGCCGATCGTGCTGGAGGAATACCGCTTCCGCCAGCGCCAGAGCGAGCTCGAGCGCGAGCGGCTGGCGCGGCTGCGCCACACCCCCTCGGTCACGCTGGACGGCGAGGCGGTCGAGCTGCTGGCCAACATCGAGCTGCCGCAGGACGCCCCGGCCGCGCTGCGGGCCGGCGCCGCCGGCGTGGGCCTGTTCCGCAGCGAGTTCCTGTTCATGAACCGCGACGGCGAGTTGCCCGGCGAGGACGAGCAGTTCGAGGCCTATCGCGCCGCGGTGCAGGCGATGGACGGGCTGCCCGTGACGATCCGCACCGTGGACATCGGCGCGGACAAGCCGCTGGACCGCATGTCGCTGAGCGAGCTGCGCCACGAGCACACCCTCAACCCCGCGCTGGGCCTGCGCGCGATCCGCTGGAGCCTGTCCGAGCCCGCGATGTTCCGCATGCAGCTGCGCGCCATCCTGCGCGCCAGCGCCTATGGCAAGGTGCGCCTGCTGATCCCCATGCTGGCGCACGCCAGCGAGATCCGCCAGACCTTCGAGGCGCTCGCGCGCGCCAAGCAGCAGCTGCGTGACGCCGGCACGCCCTTCGCCGACGTCGAGGTCGGCGCGATGATCGAGGTGCCCGCCGCGGCGCTGACGATCCCGCTGTTCGTGCGCCACTTCGACTTCGTCTCGCTCGGCACCAACGACCTGATCCAGTACACGCTGGCGATCGACCGGGCCGACGAGAGCGTTTCTTATCTGTACGACCCCTGGCATCCGGCGGTGCTGCGCCTGATCCACGACACCATCCGCGCCGCGCGCCAGGCCGGCAAGGGCGTGAGCGTCTGCGGCGAGATGGCCGGCGACCCGTCCTTCACGCCGCTGCTGCTGGCGATGGGCCTGCGCAGCTTCTCGATGCACCCGTCGCAGATCGCCGCGGTCAAGCAGCGCATCCTGCGCTCGGACACCGCCAAGCTCGCGCAGATGCTGGACGCGGCGCTGGCCTGCGACGACCCGCAGGAGTGCTACCGCCCCTTCATGGGAGAGGCAGCCCAGCTGCACTGATGCGGGGCACTTGCGCACCGTTTTGAAAAGGTGCTATAGTCACGTTCTTCGCTGATTGCTGCAGCGCTTGAGCCGGAAGGGCTTGCGAGGCAGAGGCGGCGAAGAAAAAAGAGAGCGGAGTGCTTGACAAGGTTTTAAAAAACGCGTCATAATCTCGCTTCTCTGCTGATGACAAGTCAGCGACGAACGAAGCAGCGAAGGCTGGTGAGTTCGGTGAGTGTTCTTTAACAAGTAACAGCCGATAAGCGTGGGCGTTTGAAGGCGGATGCCAAGATAGGGAGCTTCGCAAGGAGTTTCCACAAACGCTCACGGAAGCAGAAGTGAAGTTCACTTCGATTCCGAGAGTTTCAAGTGATTGAACTGAAGAGTTTGATCCTGGCTCAGATTGAACGCTGGCGGCATGCTTTACACATGCAAGTCGAACGGCAGCGCGGGCTTCGGCCTGGCGGCGAGTGGCGAACGGGTGAGTAATGCATCGGAACGTGCCCAGTAGTGGGGGATAGCCCGGCGAAAGCCGGATTAATACCGCATACGACCTGAGGGTGAAAGCGGGGGACCGAAAGGCCTCGCGCTATTGGAGCGGCCGATGTCGGATTAGCTAGTTGGTGGGGTAAAGGCCTACCAAGGCGACGATCCGTAGCTGGTCTGAGAGGACGACCAGCCACACTGGGACTGAGACACGGCCCAGACTCCTACGGGAGGC
The DNA here is from genome assembly GCF_015476235.1 of Caldimonas thermodepolymerans. NCBI lineage: Bacteria > Pseudomonadati > Pseudomonadota > Betaproteobacteria > Burkholderiales > Sphaerotilaceae > Caldimonas > Caldimonas thermodepolymerans. The sequence continues at coordinate 3,261,646 of NZ_CP064338.1, read as the reverse complement.
AGCAGTGGGGAATTTTGGACAATGGGGGCAACCCTGATCCAGCCATGCCGCGTGCGGGAAGAAGGCCTTCGGGTTGTAAACCGCTTTTGTCAGGGAAGAAATCCTCTGGGCTAATACCCCGGGGGATGACGGTACCTGAAGAATAAGCACCGGCTAACTACGTGCCAGCAGCCGCGGTAATACGTAGGGTGCGAGCGTTAATCGGAATTACTGGGCGTAAAGCGTGCGCAGGCGGTTGTGCAAGACAGATGTGAAATCCCCGGGCTTAACCTGGGAACTGCATTTGTGACTGCACGGCTAGAGTGCGGCAGAGGGGAGTGGAATTCCGCGTGTAGCAGTGAAATGCGTAGATATGCGGAGGAACACCGATGGCGAAGGCAGCTCCCTGGGCCTGCACTGACGCTCATGCACGAAAGCGTGGGGAGCAAACAGGATTAGATACCCTGGTAGTCCACGCCCTAAACGATGTCGACTAGTTGTTGGACGGTTCGCTGTTCAGTAACGTAGCTAACGCGTGAAGTCGACCGCCTGGGGAGTACGGCCGCAAGGTTGAAACTCAAAGGAATTGACGGGGACCCGCACAAGCGGTGGATGATGTGGTTTAATTCGATGCAACGCGAAAAACCTTACCTACCCTTGACATGCCAGGAATCCTGCAGAGATGTGGGAGTGCTCGAAAGAGAACCTGGACACAGGTGCTGCATGGCCGTCGTCAGCTCGTGTCGTGAGATGTTGGGTTAAGTCCCGCAACGAGCGCAACCCTTGCCATTAGTTGCTACGAAAGGGCACTCTAATGGGACTGCCGGTGACAAACCGGAGGAAGGTGGGGATGACGTCAGGTCCTCATGGCCCTTATGGGTAGGGCTACACACACGTCATACAATGGCCGGTACAGAGGGCAGCCAACCCGCGAGGGGGAGCCAATCCCAGAAAGCCGGTCGTAGTCCGGATCGCAGTCTGCAACTCGACTGCGTGAAGTCGGAATCGCTAGTAATCGCGGATCAGCATGTCGCGGTGAATACGTTCCCGGGTCTTGTACACACCGCCCGTCACACCATGGGAGCGGGTTCTGCCAGAAGTGGGTAGCCTAACCGCAAGGAGGGCGCTTACCACGGCAGGGTTCGCGACTGGGGTGAAGTCGTAACAAGGTAGCCGTATCGGAAGGTGCGGCTGGATCACCTCCTTTCTGGAAGAGAGCATTCAAATTCATGCGCCCACACTTATCGGCTGTTGTTGTGACGACAGACAGAGAGAGTGAGCGTGAACCGGCGCAGGCGTGAACCTGGCAGAGGCTGGAGCAGAGCCTGGGTTGACGCGAGAGGCCGCAGACTCGCGCCTCACGAGAAGGTGTCAGGGTCTGTAGCTCAGTCGGTTAGAGCACCGTCTTGATAAGGCGGGGGTCGTTGGTTCGAATCCAACCAGACCCACCAATCCTTCACGTGTTGACTTGGGGGATTAGCTCAGCTGGGAGAGCACCTGCTTTGCAAGCAGGGGGTCGTCGGTTCGATCCCGTCATCCTCCACCACTGAAGGGCTCTCTGTAGAGTTTCTTGTGCACGCTGACGCGAGCCATTGCTGATGGCTGGCGTGAGCGGCTCGCAAGAGTGGCTGTTGTTCTTTAACAATTCGTAGAGTCGAATCAGCGTTGTTGGCGGAAAGTGCTTCATGGCACGTCCGTGCCGCCAACGACAATTGATTGCGTCACCAGACTTCAACTCAGCAATGGGATTGAAGGACGGCATAACGCGCATACTCGATCCGATCGAGCCATCGATCGGACGGTCCTTGATCTGATGCCGCGAGGTGTCAAAGTTATAGGGTCAAGTGACTAAGTGCATGTGGTGGATGCCTTGGCGATCACAGGCGATGAAGGACGTGGTAGCCTGCGAAAAGCTTCGGGGAGCTGGCAAACAAGCTTTGATCCGGAGATGTCCGAATGGGGAAACCCACCCGCAAGGGTATCGGCAGCTGAATACATAGGCTGTCGAGGCGAACCGGGCGAACTGAAACATCTCAGTAGCTCGAGGAAAAGAAATCAACCGAGATTCCGAAAGTAGTGGCGAGCGAAATCGGAAGAGCCTGCACGATTTAGCCATCGACATATCAGAACGGTCTGGAAAGTCCGGCCATAGTGGGTGATAGCCCCGTATGAGAAATGTTGGTGGTGGAACTAGGCGTGCGACAAGTAGGGCGGGACACGTGGAATCCTGTCTGAAGATGGGGGGACCATCCTCCAAGGCTAAATACTCGTGATCGACCGATAGTGAACCAGTACCGTGAGGGAAAGGCGAAAAGAACCCCGGGAGGGGAGTGAAATAGATCCTGAAACCGCATGCATACAAAAAGTCGGAGCCCGCAAGGGTGACGGCGTACCTTTTGTATAATGGGTCAGCGACTTACATTCAGTGGCGAGCTTAACCGAGTAGGGGAGGCGTAGGGAAACCGAGTCCGAACAGGGCGTTCAGTCGCTGGGTGTAGACCCGAAACCAGGTGATCTATCCATGGCCAGGATGAAGGTACCGTAACAGGTGCTGGAGGTCCGAACCGACTGGTGTTGCAAAACTAGCGGATGAGCTGTGGATAGGGGTGAAAGGCTAAACAAACCTGGAAATAGCTGGTTCTCTCCGAAAACTATTTAGGTAGTGCCTCAAGTATTACCGTCGGGGGTAGAGCACTGTTATGGCTAGGGGGTCATGGCGACTTACCAAACCATTGCAAACTCCGAATACCGATGAGTAGAGCTTGGGAGACAGAGCACCGGGTGCTAACGTCCGGACTCGAGAGGGAAACAACCCAGACCGCCAGCTAAGGTCCCTAAAATTGGCTAAGTGGGAAACGAAGTGGGAAGGCTAAAACAGTCAGGATGTTGGCTTAGAAGCAGCCATCATTTAAAGAAAGCGTAATAGCTCACTGATCGAGTCGTCCTGCGCGGAAGATGTAACGGGGCTAAGCCAGTTACCGAAGCTGCGGGTGCACGAGCAATCGTGCGCGGTAGGAGAGCGTTCCGTAAGCCTGTGAAGGTGTCTCGTAAGGGATGCTGGAGGTATCGGAAGTGCGAATGCTGACATGAGTAGCGTTAAAGGGGGTGAAAAGCCCCCTCGCCGTAAGCGCAAGGTTTCCTACGCAACGTTCATCGGCGTAGGGTGAGTCGGCCCCTAAGGCGAGGCAGAGATGCGTAGCTGATGGGAAACAGGTCAATATTCCTGTACCGATCTATAGTGCGATGTGGGGACGGAGAAGGTTAGCTCAGCCGGGTGTTGGATGTCCCGGTTCAAGCCTGTAGTCGTGCCTGGTAGGCAAATCCGCCGGGCTTAGATGAGGGGTGATAACGAGGCTGCTTGCAGCCGAAGTGAGTGATACCCTGCTTCCAGGAAAAGCCACTAAGCTTCAGCTATAGACGACCGTACCGCAAACCGACACTGGTGCGCGTGATGAGTATTCTCAGGCGCTTGAGAGAACTCTGGAGAAGGAACTCGGCAAATTGACACCGTAACTTCGGAAGAAGGTGTGCCCCGAGTAGGTGAAGTCGTACAGATGGAGCCGGAAGGGGTCGCAGAGAATCGGTGGCTGCGACTGTTTAATAAAAACACAGCACTCTGCAAAGACGAAAGTCGACGTATAGGGTGTGACGCCTGCCCGGTGCCGGAAGGTTAAGTGATGGGGTGCAAGCTCTTGATCGAAGCCCCGGTAAACGGCGGCCGTAACTATAACGGTCCTAAGGTAGCGAAATTCCTTGTCGGGTAAGTTCCGACCTGCACGAATGGCGTAACGATGGCCACACTGTCTCCTCCAGAGACTCAGCGAAGTTGAAATGTTTGTGATGATGCAATCTCCCCGCGGAAAGACGGAAAGACCCCATGAACCTTTACTGCAGCTTTACATTGGACTTTGAACAGATCTGTGTAGGATAGGTGGGAGGCTTTGAAGTGCGGACGCCAGTTCGCATGGAGCCGACGTTGAAATACCACCCTGGTGTGTTTGAGGTTCTAACCTTGGCCCGTGATCCGGGTTGGGGACAGTGTATGGTAGGCAGTTTGACTGGGGCGGTCTCCTCCCAAAGCGTAACGGAGGAGTTCGAAGGTACGCTAGGCACGGTCGGAAATCGTGCTGATAGTGCATAGGCAAAAGCGTGCTTGACTGCGAGACTGACAAGTCGAGCAGGTACGAAAGTAGGACTAAGTGATCCGGTGGTTCTGTATGGAAGGGCCATCGCTCAACGGATAAAAGGTACTCTGGGGATAACAGGCTGATACCGCCCAAGAGTTCATATCGACGGCGGTGTTTGGCACCTCGATGTCGGCTCATCTCATCCTGGGGCTGTAGCCGGTCCCAAGGGTATGGCTGTTCGCCATTTAAAGAGGTACGTGAGCTGGGTTTAAAACGTCGTGAGACAGTTTGGTCCCTATCTTCCGTGGGCGCTGCAAGATTGAGGGAGCCTGCTCCTAGTACGAGAGGACCGGAGTGGACGCACCTCTGGTGTACCGGTTGTCACGCCAGTGGCATTGCCGGGTAGCTAAGTGCGGAAGAGATAACCGCTGAAAGCATCTAAGCGGGAAACTCGTCCCAAGATGAGTCTTGCCGGGGCCTTGAGCCCCCTGAAGGGTCGTTCGAGACCAGGACGTTGATAGGCTGGGTGTGGAAGCGCAGTAATGCGTTAAGCTAACCAGTACTAATTGCCCGTGCGGCTTGACCCTATAACTTTGAGGACCTTGGCATCAAGGCTCAAAGGACCAGAAAGAGTAAGCAATGTATGCCGCGGTGGTGCGAAACTGCACCGCCTCTGGCGACGCAATCAAGACAGCTGATACAGACTCTGCGAATTGGCTGCGCTGGCCCGAAAACCAGCGTGGCGACCGGTTATGCCTGATGACCATAGCGAGGTGGTCCCACTCCTTCCCATCCCGAACAGGACAGTGAAACGCCTCAGCGCCGATGATAGTGCGGATTCCCGTGTGAAAGTAGGACATCGTCAGGCAGTTATTCCCCCGAAACCCCCTCACTCCCAGCGAGTGCAGGGGGTTTAGGCTTTTACACGACCCCAAAAAAACACCGCCCCAGCCTCCCGCCGGGGAACCGCAGGTACGACAGCAAGCCCGCGCGCATGGGCCGGGGAAACGCAGTGCTGCCGAGGCCGATGCAGCGGCGTTGGGCTTCGTCTTCAGCGGTTGAAGACCACGCCGTCGCGCACCTCGACGGCGCCGGCGCGCTCCAGCTCGTCCACCACCCGTTGCGACCAGGCGCCGTAGTCGGCGTCGGCAAAGTAACGCTCGTGGATGCGGCGGAAGTAGGGCGTGTGCGCCAGCCAGTCGAGCAGCTCGGGCAGTCGCTGCTGCTGCACCTCCAGCAGGTGGAACTTGGCGAGCACCTTGCCGGCGTACCAGCCATGGCGGTCCGGGGCAGCCTCGTAGCCGTCCAGGCGGCGGTACGCCCGCTCGAGCGCGGCGTCCGCGTCCGTGAAGGGCGCCCCGTGACCGGGAATCACCAGCACGGGCTTCAGCGTCGCGATCAGGTCCAGCGTGGCGCGCACCTCGGCGAATGCCGGGCGGTTCTCGATCTCGGGGAACACGACGCCGAATCCGTGTTCCCACAGCGCGTCGGCGGAGATCAGGATGCGTTCGTCAGGTGCGAACAGCACGACCGAATGCGGGTCGTGGCCGGGGGCGGCCAGGACCTGCCAGGTGCGCTCCCCCACCCGGACGAGGTCGCCCGGGTGCAGGATCTGGTCGACGCGAAAGCGCTCGCAGCGCTGCCCGGTGGGACGGTAGCTGAGGCGCGACTCGTCCCAGGCCCGTGCCGCGTCGGCTTCGCCGGGCGGGATGACCACCGGCGCCCCGAGCTCTCGCTGCAGCAGCGCGTTGCCCCCGCAGTGGTCGGAGTGCAGGTGGGTGTTGAGGATGCGCCCGAGCGGCCGGCCGGCCAGGGCATGGCGTACCAGGGCCAGCGTCTGCGGGCCGTGGGTGACGTAGCCGGTGTCGACCAGGATCGCGGGCTCGTCGTCCGCGCCGGTCAGCAGCACGTTGTTGGACGACAGCCAGCCGCGTTCGAAGACGGTGATGCCCGAAGGCAGTGCGGCGCTCATCGGGATGATCCTTTGACGGGCACCGGCAGGCCGTGCCGCATCGACTGCAGCGCGACGGTGGCCTGCGCGAAGGCGCGATGGAGCTCGGCATTGCCACCGTTGAACAGGATGCGACGGCCGGCGTGGGAGACCAGCAGGAGGCGCGGCGGGATCAGCCAAGTCAGGAAGGGCAGCCCGAGGAAGCGGGCGGCCTTCACTTCGTCCCAGCGCATCTGCTTGCGCCAGGCCCAGTTCTGGCTGATGCCTTCCTCGGTGAGCACCGTGCGGCCGGTGAAGAAGTACCAGTAGCCGACCAGCAGCACGAGGACGCAGCCGATCATCAGCAGCTGCATGCCGAGCGAGAGGCTGGCATAGCCGGCGCGCACCGGGGGCTGCGCCATCGCGAGCGCGACCCAGCCGAGGAAGGCGCCGGCCAGCAGGCGGATGGTCCAGCCGAACGACGGGCCGGAGACCGGCAGGTTCAGGCCCTGCTGCGCGAACGCGGCCTGCAGCGAGGCCGCATTGGAAGCATCGGAGACAGCCATGCCGGCATTGTCTCAGTTGCTGCTGCTCCTCAGCTCGCGCCGCAGGATCTTGCCGACGTTGCTCTTGGGCAGCTCGTCGCGGAACTCGATGTACTTCGGACGCTTGTAGCCGGTGAAGTTGTCGCGGCAATAGGCCATCAGGTCGTCCTCGGTGAGCGTCGGGTCCTTCTTGACGACGAACAGCTTGACCGCTTCGCCCGACTTGGCATCCGGCACGCCGATGGCCGCGCACTCGAGCACGCCGGGATGGAGGTTGACGACCTGCTCGATCTCGTTCGGGTAGACGTTGAAGCCCGACACCAGGATCATGTCCTTCTTGCGGTCCACGATCTTGATGTAGCCGCGCTCGTCCATGATGCCCACGTCGCCGGAGCGGAAGAAGCCGTCGGACGTCATGACCTTGGCGGTCTCGTCCGGGCGGTTCCAGTAGCCGGCCATCACCTGCGGGCCGCGGATGCAGATCTCGCCGGGTTCGCCGATCGGCACGTCGTTGCCGTCGTCGTCGCGGATCGCGACCTCGGTCGACGGGAAGGGCAGGCCGATGGTGCCGGTGAACTCGTTGAGGTCGAGGCGGTTGCTGGTGACCACCGGCGAGGTCTCGCTCAGCCCGTAGCCCTCGACCACCGGGCAGCCGGTGATCTTGAGCCATTTCTCGGCCGTGGCCTGCTGCACGGCCATGCCGCCGCCGTTGCTGACCACCAGCTCGGAGAAATCCAGCCGCGCGAAGTCGGGGTCGTTGGCCAGCGCGTTGAACAGCGTGTTGACCGCCGGGAACATGTTGACGCGGTGCTTCTGCAGCGTCTTCACGAAGCCCGGGATGTCGCGCGGGTTGGGGATCAGCAGGTTCATCATGCCCAGCCGCGCGCCCATCATGTAGCAGACCGTCAGCGCGAAGATGTGGTACAGCGGCAGCGCGCAGACCACGGTGAGCTGCTTGTCGCCGATGCGGTCGAGCACCGGCTTGAACCAGGCCTCGGTCTGGATGATGTTGGCGACCACGTTGCGGTGCAGCAGCGTCGCGCCCTTCGAGACCCCGGTCGTGCCGCCGGTGTACTGCAGGAAGGCCACGTCGTCCGGGCCGAGCTGCGGGCGGTTCAGGTGCAGGCGGCTGCCTTCGGCGATCACGTCGTTGAAGCGCGTCACCGTGCGGCCGTTGCCGACCGGTAGCTTGTACTCGGGCACCATCTTGCGCACGTGGCGCACGACGAAGTTGACCAGGCCGCCCTTCCAGAAGCCGAGCAGGTCGCCCATCGCGGCCAGCACCACGTGCCTGACCGCGGTGTGTTCGATCACTTCTTCCAGCGTGGCGGCGAAGTTCTCCAGGATGATGATGGCCTCGGCGCCGGAGTCCTTCAGCTGGTGCTCCAGCTCGCGCGCGGTGTACAGCGGGTTGACGTTGACCACCACGTAGCCCGCGCGCAGGATCGCGGCGATCGCGATCGGGTACGGCAGCACGTTGGGCATCATGATGGCCACGCGTGCGCCGCGCTGCAGGCCTTGCTTCTGCAGCCACGCCCCCAGGGCCGAGGACATCTCCTCGATCTGGCGGAACGTGATGGGGACATCCATGCACATCGCCGCGTTGCGCGACGCGTACTTGCGGAAGGATTCCTCGAGCAGGTCGGACAGCGAGTCGTACTGCCGCCAGTCGATCTCCGCGGGCACGTTCGGGGGGTAATGTTTCAACCAGGGCTTGGACGAGTACACACCGTCTCCGTGCATAGGCGTAGGGTTCAGCATGCGGACATTGTTCGCATCGAACGAGCGTTCGCCTACGGTAGTTGCACTAACGGGAAGACCCCTTCGATTGACGCACTGTGTCGCCCGGGGGACAGCGCATCCCGCGCGGCGCGGTTCCAGCGACGCGGTGGGCGCGCCTCGCGCACCGCGGTGACCGGACGCAACGGGCGCAAAAACTGCCACACTGGATCCCATGCAACGCAGGACCTTGCTTCGTCTGGGCATCGGCTCGGCCGTGCTGCTCGCATTGGCCGGCGGCGGGGCGCAGCTGCTGCGCCCCGGCCTGCAGCAGGGGCGCCTCGGCGCACCGGCGCGCGAGGTGCTGCACGCGGTGGCGCGCGCGGTGCTCGACGGCAGCCTGCCGGAAGACGCCGCCATGCGCGAGGCCGCGTTGCAGGCCCAGGTCGACCGCGTCGAGGCGCTGATCATGGGGTTGCCGGCCGCGACGCAGCGCGAGCTGTCGCAGCTGCTCGGCCTGCTGGGCACGGCCGCTGGCCGCATGGCGCTGGCCGGCCTGACTGCGCCCTGGACGCAGGCGAGCGTGGCGCAGCTGCAGCAGGCGCTCGAAGCGCTGCGCCAGTCGAAGCTGTCGCTGCGCCGGCAGGCCTACCATGGGCTGCGTGACCTGACCAATGCCGCCTTCTACGCGGTGCCCGGGCATTGGGCCCTGATGGGGTACCCGGGGCCCACGGAACCTTGACGCGATGAGCCGATTCCCCGATCCGATCCGTGCAGGACTGGCCCGCGGCTGGCGCGTGCTGGGCGGGGCCCATGCGCCGCTGCCCGAGCGGCTCGAGTGCGACGTGGTCGTGGTCGGCTCGGGGGCCGGCGGGGGCATCACGGCCGAGCTGCTGGTGCAGGCCGGGCTGGACGTGGTGATCGTCGAGGAGGGGCCGCTGAAGAGCAGCAGCGACTTCCGCCAGCTCGAAAGCGAGGCCTATCCCCAGCTTTACCAGGAAAGCGCGGCACGCAAGACGGCCGACAAGGCGATCACGATCCTGCAGGGACGCTGCGTCGGCGGCTCCACCACGGTCAACTGGACCAGCTCGTTCCGCACGCCGGACGAGACCCTGGCCTGGTGGCAGCAGCACTACGGCCTGCGCGAGCTGACGCCGCAGGCCATGCAGCCGTGGTTCGAGCAGGTCGAGCGGCGCCTGAAGATCGGTCCGTGGGAGGCCCCGCCCAACGAGAACAACGAGGTGCTGCGGCGCGGCGGCGAACGGCTGGGCATCCCGGTGGCGGCCATCCCGCGCAACGTGCACGGCTGCTGGAACCTGGGGGCGTGCGGCATGGGCTGCCCGACCAACGCCAAGCAGTCGATGCTGGTGACCACGCTGCCGGCCGTGCTGGACGGCGGGGCGCGGCTGCTGGTCGAAACCCGCGCGCTGCGCTTCGAGCATGCGCGCGGGCGCATCGAGGCGCTATGGTGCCAGCCGGTGCGCGCCAACGGCGATCCGGCGCCGGGGGCGCTGACGCGCATCGTCGCGCGCCACTACGTGGTGGCTGCCGGCGCGATCAACTCGCCGGCGCTGCTGCTGCGCTCGGAGCTGCCCGATCCGCACGGGCGGCTGGGAGTGCGCACCTGCCTGCACCCGGTGGTGATCTCGGCCGCGACCTTCGGCCACGAGGTGGCAGGCTGGCAGGGCGCGCCGCAGACGCTGTACAGCGACCATTTCCTCGACACCCAGCCGGTCGACGGGCCGATGGGCTACAAGCTGGAGGTGCCGCCGCTGCACCCGGTGATCTTCGCCTCGACGCTGGCCGGCTACGGGCGCGACCAGGCGCGCCTGCTGGCGGGCTTCCCGCGCACCCATGCGATGCTGGCGCTGTTGCGCGACGGCTTCCATCCCGAATCGCCGGGCGGGCAGGTGCGGCTGCGCCGCGACGGCTCGCCCGAGCTCGACTATCCGCTCAGCCCTTACGTGATGGACGGCGCGCGGCGTGCGCTGCTGTCGATGGCCGAGCTCCAGTTCGCCGCCGGTGCCCGCACCGTGGTGCCGGTGCACGAACAGGCGCGACCCTACGCCTCGTGGCGCGAGGCGCGCGAGGCGATCGCGGCGCTGCCGATGGAACCCTTGCACCTGCGCGTGGTGAGCGCGCACGTGATGGGCGGTTGCGGCATGGCCGGCGACGAGCGGCTCGGCGTGGTGCGGCCCGACGGACGCCACTGGCAGGTCGGGAACCTCAGCGTGCACGACGGCTCGATCTTTCCCACCAGCATCGGCGCGAACCCGCAGCTGTCGATCTACGGGCTCGCCAACCGCCTGGCCACCCGGCTGGCGAAGAACCTCGCCGGCCGCGACGTCGTGCTGGGCGGGGCGTCGTCCTGAAAGCGACCATGAGACTGGCGCGCCTTCAGCAACTGCTCACCCTCGTGCTGCTGGCCACGGCCCTCGGCTGGGCCGGCTGGATGGCGTCGGCCGGGCGGCCGGTGCTGGCCGTCGTGTGTGCGCTGCTGGTGCTGGGCTTTCACGCGCTGGTGCTGGGGCTGGAGATGGCGGTCGCGGCCCGGGTCAACCGTGACGACCCGGCCCCTGCGGCCAGCGGCCTGCAGCGGCTGCGCGCCTGGTGGGGCGAGGTGCTCACCGCACCGGTGGTGTTCTGCTGGCGGCAGCCGTTCTTTCCCGACGCCGTGCCGGACGATCCCGGCGCGCCGGGGCGGCGCGGCGTGGTGCTGGTGCACGGATTCATCTGCAACCGGGGGCTGTGGACGCCGTGGCTGCGTCGCCTGCGGGCGCGGGGCATCCCGTTCGTCGCGGTGAACCTGGAGCCGGTGTTCGGCAGCATCGACCGCTACGCCGCGGTCATCGAGCAGGCGGTGCGCCAGCTGGAGCAGCACACGGGATGCGCACCGGTGCTGGTCGGCCACAGCATGGGCGGGCTGGCGATCCGCGCCTGGATGCGCGACTTCGACGGCGACCGCCGCGTGCATCGGGTCCTCACGATCGGCACGCCGCACCGCGGCACGGTGCTGGCGCGCAACGCACGCACGACCAATGCGCGGCAGATGCGCCGGGACAGCGCGTGGCTCCAGCAGCTGGCGAGCCAGGAGCCCGCACAGCGCTACCGGCGTTTCACCTGCTTCTACGGGCACTGCGACAACGTCGTGTTCCCTGCCTCGACGGCAACGCTGCCCGGCGCGGACAACCGGCACGTGAGCGCCACGGCCCACGTGCGGATGGCGTTTCACCGCGAGGTGGTCAACGAGGTGCTGGCGTGGCTGGAGGCGCCGGCGTCGTCGTGCGAGAGCGACATGGCCGGGGCCACGCCGCCGACGCGATAGGCCAGCCACATCGCCGCCGCGCCCCACAGCAGCGGCTGCGGCACGCCGCCGCGCAGCGCCTGAACGAGCAGCGCGAGGGCATGCAGGGCGAGCACCACATGCCAGTCGCGCGGGCCGGTCCAGCGCCCGGGCAGTTGCACGGCTCCGGCAGCGAGCAGCAGCAGCGGCAGGCTCTGCAACAGCAGCTGGCCGCGCAGGTCACCCTGGCCGTCGACGAGCTGGCCGACCAGCCAGTGGGCGGCCGAGGCCGCCGCGAGCATGAAGCCGGCGAGCAGCGTCACGCGCGCCCAGCGTTCGCGCACCCGTTCGGCAAGCAGCGCCGCACTCAGTGCCGCCCACATCCAGCCGGTGCACAGGTGGACGGCGACCTGCACCGCGACCCCGTGCTGCCAGTGGTGGATGGCGAGCATCAGGCCCGTGAGCACCACCGTCACGAAGAACATCGACCAGGCGGGCGCCGGCGCGCGCCGCACGCCCCACCAACCCGTGACGCACATCACGAACGCACCGAGCAGCGTGGACAGGGCCGTGAACCGTGGCGCATGGGGAACAGGTCGCGGCACGACGGGGCCCCAGGCCAGCAGCCCGATGCACAGGGCCAGGATCATCGACGCCAGCAAGGCCAGGACGCACCGGTGGTGCAGGTGGGGCGTCATGACGCTCCTCCTTCGCGGCATCCCGTGCCGTGGCGCGGGAAGAACAACTGCATCGCCATGGATGCAGTTTCGGCGCGCGAAGGGCCCGGGACAATCGCCCCGATGGGGGGCGCCGTCCCGGTGCAGCGAGGATCAGGCGGTCGCGGGCGGGATGCGCGTCTCGTCGGGCAGCACGGTGCCGGCCTCGATCGGCGGCTGCGCGCGCACCGCGGCGTAGATCGGCGCGAAGTCCGGTGCGGTCGCGTCGAACAGCTGCTGGAACGAGTCGATCACGAAGTAGGTGGCCTGGTAGGTGTCGATCTTGTAGCGCGTGCGCATGATGCGCTCGACGCCGAACGGCACGCGGCTGGGCTGCGGCGAACGCACGCTGTAGCGCAGCTCGCCGGCCGACGAGAGGATGCCCGCGCCGTAGGCGCGCACGCCCTGCGGGGTGCGGATCAGGCCGAACTCCACCGTGTACCAGTACAGGCGCGCGAGCAGCTCGCAGGCGTCGAGCCGGCTGGCCTTCAGGCCGCCCTCGCCGTAGGCCTGCATGTAGTCCGCGAACACCGGGTTGAACAGCAGCGGCACATGGCCGAACAGGTCGTGGAACACGTCCGGCTCGACGACGTAGTCGAACTCCTCGGGCCTGCGGATCCAGTGCGTGACCGGGAAGCGCCGTTCGGCGAGCAGCTTGAAGAAGGCCTCCTCGGGGATCAGCCCGGGCACGGCGACCACTTCCCAGCGGGTGCGGCGGTACAGCCGCTCGCTCAGCTCGTCGAAGCGCGGGATGCGGTCGTGCGCGCCGAGCTGCTGCACCGCCTCGATGAACTCCTCGCAGGCCAGCTCGGGCAGCTGGGCCGCCTGGCGCTCGTACAGGCGGCGGTACAGGTCGTGGTCCTGCTCGGTGTAGGCGGCCCAGTCCTGGTCGCAGGTGTAGTCCGGGCGCGCCGCGGCGTAGTTGCCCCGCGGCGGCCGGTCACCCTGGCCGTAGGTCACGGGAGGCACGCCGAGGTTGATACCGCTGTGGTGATCGATGCCTGGGGTCTGCATGGCGTGCTCCTCCTCGTGGATCAGGTGTGCTGGGGTTCGACCTTCAGGACCCCGCGGCGCATCTGGTCGAGTTCCATGGTCTCGAACAGCGCCTTGAAGTTGCCTTCGCCGAAGCCTTCGTTGCCCTTGCGCTGGATGAACTCGAAGAAGATCGGGCCCAGCTGGTTCTCGCTGAAGATCTGCAGCAGCAGCTCGCCCGGGCGGCCGTCGACCAGGATGTTGCGCTGCTGCAGCGCGGCGATGTCCTCGTCGAGATCGGGGATGCGCTTGGGCAGCAGCTCGTAGTAGGTCGCGCTGGTGGTGAGCAGGCGGATGCCGTTCATCTGCAGCGCGTCGACCGTGTCGTAGATGTTGCTCGAGCCCAGCGCGATGTGCTGGATGCCCTCGCCGTGGTACATGTCCAGGTACTCCTGGATCTGGCCGGGCTTGTCGTTGCCTTCCTCGTTGATCGGGATGCGGATCTTCCCGCAGGGGCTGGTCATCGCCTTGCTCTTGACGCCGGTGGCCTGGCCCTCGAGGTCGAAGTAGCGGATCTCGCGGAAGTTGAAGATGCGCTCGTAGAACTCGGCCCACTCCTGCATGCGGCCACGGTAGACGTTGTGCGTCAGGTGGTCGATGTAGGTCAGGCCGTGGCCCACCGGGTGCAGCTCGGCGCCGGGCAGCGGCTCGAAGTCCACGTCATAGAAGCCGATGTTGCCGATGTCGCCGTCCTTGGCGCCGTTCTTGCCGCGCCACTTGTCGACGAAATAGATCAGCGAGTCGCCGATGCCCTTGATGGCCGGGATGTTCAGCTCGCCCGGGCCGGCCTGGTTGGCGTAGCCCCAGGCGCCCAGCGAGATCGCGCGCTCGTAGGCGGCCTTGGCGTCCTGCACGCGGAAGGCGATCGCGCAGATGCTGGGGCCGTGCAGGCGGGCGAAGCGCTGCGCGAAGGAATCGGGCTCGGCGTTGAGGATGAAGTTGATCTCGCCCTGGCGGTAGAGCGTGACGTCCTTGTGGCGGTGCTTCGCGATGGCCTTGAAGCCCATGCGCTCGAACAGCTGGCCCATGGCCACCGGGTCCGGAGCGGCGTACTCGATGAACTCGAAGCCGTCGGTGCCCATCGGGTTGTCCCAGGGAGTGAAAGTCATGGCCGTCTCCTGCGGGTCGGGTGGTTTGAGTTGGATCAAAGCGCACTGTAGGTGGCGCTTCCCGCAGTTTTCCTGCAATTTGCCTTCCCACGCGGGACATGACGCAAAAATGGTGCAAGAATGGCGCCATGACGACACCATTGGAGCTTGATGCGATCGACCGGCGCATACTTCGAGCGCTGCAGGTCGACGGCCGCATGACCTATGACCAGCTTGCCGGTCAGGTCAACCTGTCGCCCTCGGCGACCTTGCGCCGCGTCAAGCGGCTGGAGGAGCAGGGCGCGATTGCCGGCTACGTGGCCGTGGTGCCGCCCGAGCGCGTGGGCCTGGGGCTGACCGCCTACATCAACGTGCGGCTGGAAAAGCACACCGAGACGCACAAGCGCAACCCGATGGACCTGTTCCGCGCCGCGGTGCAGACTTGGCCGGAGGTGGTCGAGTGCGCCGCGCTGACCGGCGAGATGGACTACCTGCTGCGCGTGGTCGTGGAAGACATGGCGCACTACTCGCGCTTCATCATGGACACGCTGCTCAAGCACCCCAGCGTGCAGGACTGCAAGACCAGCTTCGTGCTGGACCGGGTCAAGAACACCACCGTGGTGCCGGTCTGAGCGCGGCCGCGCTCATTCCTCGTCGCGCATGCGGAACTGGGAGGCCAGCTGCTGCTGCACCCCCGGTGGCGCCACGTCGTAGTGGGAGAACGCCAGGGTGTAGCGCCCCTGGCCGCCGGTCATCGCGTTCAGGCGGGTCTGGTAGCTGGCGAGCTCGGCCAGCGGCGCCTGCGCCAGCACGGTCATGCTGCCGTCGCCGCTGGCGTGCGTGCCGTTGACCTGGCCGCGCCGGGCCGCCAGGTCGCCGGTGATGTCGCCCACGTGGGCTTCGGGGGCGCTCACCTCGAGCGTGACGACGGGTTCCAGCACGATGGGCCGGGCCTTCAGCGCGGCGTCGACGAAGGCCTTGCGGCCGGCGGTCACGAAGGCGACCTCCTTGGAGTCCACCGGGTGGTGCTTGCCGTCGTGGACGATCACCCGCAGGTCCTGCATCGGGTAGCCGGCCACGACGCCGGCCTCCATTGCCTGGCGCACGCCTTTCTCGACCGCCGGGATGAACTGCGAGGGGATCGCACCGCCCTTGACCTGGTCGACGAACTCGAAGCCCGCGCCGCGCGGCAGCGGCTCGACGCGCAGGAACACCTCGCCGAACTGGCCCGCGCCGCCGGTCTGCTTCTTGTGGCGGTGGTGGCCTTCGGCCGGCTGGGTGATGGACTCGCGGTAGGCGATGCGCGGCGGGCGGGTCCGGACCTCGCACCTGTGCACCTCGGTCAGCCGTTCCAGCAGCACGCGCAGGTGCAGCTCGCCCAGGCCGTAGACGACGGTCTCGTTGGTCGAGGCCACGTGCTCGATGCGCAGGCACGGGTCTTCCTCGACCAGCTTCTGCAGCAGGTCCCACAGGCGCTGCTCGTCGCCGCGGCGGACCGGCTCGATCGCGATGCCGTGCACGGGGATGGGGAAGTCCAGCGGCTGCAGGTGGATGCGGCTGTCCTCGGCGGCGTCGTGCAGCACGGCGTCGAAGTGGATCTCGTCGACCTTGGCCACCGCGCAGATCTCGCCCGGGCCGGCGCGCGGGATCTCGACATGCTCCTTGCCCTGCAGCATGAACAGGTGGCCGACCTTGAACGGCTTGCGCCCGTCGCCGACGTAGAGCAGGCTGTCGCGCGTGACTGTGCCCTGGTGGATGCGGAACACGCCCATCTTGCCGACGTAGGGGTCGATCGCGACCTTGAACACGTGCGCCAGCACGTGCCGGTCGGGGTCGGGGCGGGCCTCGACCGGGTGCGCCTGCGCGCCTTCGCCCTGCAGGAACCGCGGCGGGTTGCCTTCGGCCGGGTTCGGCATCAGCTGCACCAGCACGTCCAGCAGCTCCGCCAGCCCCGCGCCGTGGCGCGCCGAGGTGAAGCAGATCGGGATCAGGTGGCCCTCGCGCAGCGCCTGTTCCAGCGGCGCGTGCAGCTCGGACGGGTCCACGTCGCCGTCCTCGAGGTAGCGCTCGACGAATGCGGCGTCGACCTCGACCACCTGTTCGACCAGCGCGCGGTGGGCCTGCTCCACAGACGAAAAATCCGCCTCGCCGGACGGATGGAAGAAGCAGTCGACCACCGCGGTCCCGCCGCGGGCGGGAAGGTTCAGCGGCAGGCACTCCTTGCCGAAGGCCTCCTGCAGGCGCTCCACCAGCGCAGGCAGGTCGACCCGTTCGGCGTCGATCCTGTTGACGACGAGCAGCCGGCACAGCCCGCGCCGGGCTGCCCAGTCCATCATGCGGCGCGTCATCGGCTCGATGCCGGCGACCGCGTTGACGACCACCGCGGCGGTCTCCACCGCTTCCAGCGCGGTCATGGACTGGCCGAGGAAGTCCGGCGAGCCGGGGGTGTCGATCAGGTGGATGCGCGTGTCGCGGTGGTGCAGGTGCATCACCGAGGCATTCAGCGAGTGCTGGAACTTGCGCTCCAGCGGGTCGAAGTCGCTGACGGTCGTGCCGCGTTCCAGGCTGCCGGGGGCGCCGATCGTCCCGGCGCGGTGCAGCAGCGCCTCGGCCAGGCTGGTCTTGCCGCTGGCGGCCGCACCGACCAGCGCCAGCGTGCGTAGCGACGCGGTCCCGAGGAAGGGGATCGAAGGCATGGGCGCTCTCCTGGGGCGATCCCCCGGCAGCCTAAGGGATGGGGACGGCTGCCAGCGGAAAAGATTCGGTCGCGACAGGGCTTTGTCGCGGCATGCGGCTTGCCGCCACGGGGACATGCACCGGGATCGCATCGCCTCGTCCGTGCTGCGTTCGGTCGGCTACGACCCGCGCCGCCGGCGGCTGGAAGTGGAGTTCGCCAGCGGGCGCTGCTACCAGTACCTGGACGTGCGGCCCGAGGCGTACGAGGCGCTCAGGGCGGCCTCTTCGCCCGGGCGCCACTACAACGCCTGCATCCGCGACCGCTACGAGGCCGTGGACGTGCCGCCCGTGGGGGCACGTGCCGGACGGGGCCTCAATCCTCCAGGGTGAAGCCGGCCTTGAGCGTGACCTGCCAGTGCGCGACCTTGCCCTCGGCCACGTGGCCGCGGATCTCGGTCACCTCGAACCACTGGATGTTGCGCACCGTCTGCGCCGCCTTGGCGATGGCGCGCTGGATGGCGTCGTCCGTGCCGACGGTGGACGAGCCGGTCAGCTCGATGTGCTTGTAGACATGGTGGCTCATGGGCGTGCTCCTTCCTGAGGGGGGGAGCAGCCAGCATAGTTTTCCCGCCGCGCGCCCCGCGCAAAGGCCCCTGGGCCGGCCGGGGCACGGCGGGGACAGGGCTCACTGGAACGCGACCTCGGCGAAGCTGCGCAGCTTGCGGCTGTGCAGCTGCTCGAGGCGCTGCTGGCGCAGGATCTCGATCGCGCGCATGCCGATGCGCAGGTGCTGGTCGACGCGCTCGCGGTAGAACTGGTTGGCCATGCCCGGCAGCTTGATCTCGCCGTGCAGCGGCTTGTCGCTCACGCACAGCAGCGTGCCGTAGGGCACGCGGAAGCGGAAGCCGTTGGCCGCGATGGTGGCCGATTCCATGTCCAGCGCGATCGCGCGGCTCTGGCTGAAGCGGCGCTCGGGACCGGGGTGGGGCAGCAGCTCCCAGTTGCGGTTGTCGACCGAGGCCACCGTGCCGGTGCGCATGATGCGCTTGAGCTCGTAGCCTTCCAGCCGGGTGACGTCGGCCACCGCGCGCTCCAGGGCCACCTGCACTTCCGCCAGCGGCGGGATCGGCACCCACAGCGGCAGGTCCTCGTCGAGCACGTGGTCCTCGCGCACGTAGCCGTGCGCCAGCACGTAGTCGCCCAGCTGCTGGGTGGTGCGCAGCCCGGCACAGTGGCCCAGCATGATCCAGGCATGCGGGCGCAGCACCGCGATGTGGTCGGTGATGGTCTTGGCGTTGCTCGGCCCCACGCCGATGTTGACCATCGTGATGCCGCTGCGGTCCGGCCGCACCAGGTGGTAGGCCGGCATCTGCGGCAGGCGCGGCGGCGCCTCGCCTTCGGGGCAGCCCTGGCGCCGCGTGACCACGTTGCCGGGCTCGACGAACGCGACGTAGCCGTCGTCGGGACCGTCGGCGGGCGGGCGCTGCATCAGCTCGCGGCCCAGGCGCACGAACTCGTCGACGTAGAACTGGTAGTTCGTGAACAGCACGAAGTTCTGGAAGTGTTCCGGGGCGGTGCCGGTGTAGTGGCGCAGGCGGTGCAGCGAGTAGTCGACGCGCGGGGCGGTGAACAGCGCCAGCGGCAGCGGCTGGCCGGGGCCTGGCTCGTAGGTGCCGTTGGCGATGCCGTCGTCCATCGCGGCCAGGTCGGGCAGGTCGAACAGGTCGCGCAGCCGCAGCCGGCGCTCGGGCGGCAGGCTGCCTTCGAGGTGGTCGTCCTCGGCGAACGCGAAGTGCAGCGGGATGGGCTGTGCGCTGACGCCCACTTCCAGCGGCACGCCGTGGTTCCTCAGCAGCAGCTCGAACTGGCGGCGGTAGTAGTTGCCGAACAGCTCGGGCCGCGTCAGCGTCGTCTCGTAGGTGCCAGGGCCGGCGACGAAGCCGTAGGCCAGGCGCGAGTCGGCGCGCGCCACCGTGTCGGTGTGCACCCGCACGAACGGATAGCAGGCGCGCACGTGCCCGGTCAGCGGCTCGCCGGCCACGAAGCGGCGCAGCGCATCGCGGATGTGGGCGATGCCGTGCTCGTAGATCTCGGCGACCCGCTGCAGTGCGGCCTCGGGGTCGTCGTGGCGCTGGGTCGGAAAGCTCTGGGCTGACATGGTCCTCCTGCAGGCAGGTGTTTGCGGCATTGTGGCCTGATCGCCAGCGCACGCCGGGCGCAGGGGATCGGCGTGGGGGCATGCGCTGCCCGGGCGCCGGGGCCGGCGCGGCCGCTGACACATCCTGAAAATTTCCCGGCGGCTGCGCCCGGGACCGCGGCGCCTGGTGGCCGCAGCGCGGCGGGACATCCCGCCCATGTGCCGCCGGGTTGCAGGGACGTTGATGCAAACGGGCGCGCATCGTGCTAGCTTGCGGCATACGCGTGGAGTGCCCGAGCAAAGCCGCGCTCGATCCCCGCCACCTGGCCCGGACCGACCGAAGTGCTTGCCTGGACCCTGCCCGTGGTGGTGTGGCCCGGGGCCTGCAGCAGGCCCCTGACGGAGCGGCGCGCATGAAGAAGGTTGCGCTCTACAGCAGTGCTGATCCGACCCGCCGGCCGGGGAACCCCCAGGGTTCGCCCGCGTCGCTGCAGGCCGGAGCACCTGCGTCCGGCCCCGCCGAGGCGCCAGCGCGCCCCGGGTGGCGGGCGCGGCTGCGCCAACGCGTCACCGCTGTTGCACGGCGTCACGAGAAGCTGCTGCTGGTGGCCGCGGGCGGCCTGTTCGGCCTGGCGTTGATGCTGGGCTACACCCTGGGGCTGCAGCCGCCGCCGCAGCGCCTGACCCAGGGCGACATCGACGCGGCCGTGCTGCACACGCTCAACAACAAGCTGCTGCCGTCCATGGCCGCCAAGGCCTACGAGGCGATCCGCCCCTCGGTGGTGCGCGTGCGCGGGCTGAGCGAGCCGGACGCCAAGGGCGAGCAGAAGGAACTGGGTGTGGGCACCGGCGTCGTGATCGTCGACGAGGGCATCATCCTGACGAACCTGCACGTGGTGCTCGGCGCCCCGCGCCTGCACGTGGTGTTCGACAACGGGCACGAGGCCGAGGCCGACCACATCGCCAGCCAGCCCGAGAACGACCTCGCGGTGATCCGCGCGCGCAGCGTGCCCGACGACCTGCGGCCGGCGACGCTGCGCTCGACCCGGGACCTCGCCGTGGGCGACCCGGTGGTGGCGGTGGGTTTTCCGTTCGGCATCGGGCCCACTGCAACCGCAGGCATCGTCTCGGGGCTCAAGCGCGAGTTCCGCTCGCCCGAGGGCGAGCGCCTGATGACCAACCTGATCCAGTTCGACGCGGCGGCCAACCCGGGCAGTTCGGGCGGGCCGCTGGTGACCGCCAACGGCGAAGTGGTCGGCATCGTCACCGCCATCCTCAACCCGACCTCGCAGCGCGTGTTCGTGGGCATCGGTTTTGCCGTGCCGATCGA
This sequence comes from Caldimonas thermodepolymerans, assembly GCF_015476235.1. NCBI lineage: Bacteria > Pseudomonadati > Pseudomonadota > Betaproteobacteria > Burkholderiales > Sphaerotilaceae > Caldimonas > Caldimonas thermodepolymerans. The sequence goes on along the minus strand of NZ_CP064338.1, from coordinate 3,241,084 downwards.
GAACGCGGCCGCGGCGGTCGGCCTCCCCCCCTTCTGAGCGAGCCAGGACGCGCATGAACACACCTTCTCTTACCCAGTCGGCGGTCGCGGAACGCATGCAGCGCGTGTTCTACGAGGTCAAGCGCGTGGTGGTCGGGCAGGACCATTTCCTCGAACGGGTGCTGGTGGCGATGCTGGCGCAGGGACACCTGCTGGTCGAGGGCGTGCCAGGGCTGGCCAAGACGCTGACGGTCAAGACCCTGGCGCGCACGATCAACGGCAGCTTCAAGCGGGTGCAGTTCACGCCCGACCTGGTGCCGGCGGACCTGGTGGGCACGCGCATCTACAACCAGAAGACCGGCGAGTTCTCGACCTCGCTGGGTCCGGTGTTCACGCACCTGCTGCTGGCCGACGAGATCAACCGCGCGCCGGCCAAGGTGCAGAGCGCGCTGCTGGAGGTGATGCAGGAGTACCAGGTCACGATCGCCGGCGAGACGCACCGCGTGCCCACGCCGTTCCTGGTGATGGCGACGCAGAACCCGATCGAGACCGAGGGCACCTACCCGCTGCCGGAAGCGCAGGTGGACCGCTTCATGATGAAGGTGCTGATCGGCTACCCGAGCGAGGAGGAGGAGTTCGTCATCGTCGAGCGCGTCACCGGCGCGCCGGTGGAGGTGGCGCAGGTGGTCACGCCCGAGGAGCTGGCGGCGCTGCAGCAGCAGTGCCGCCAGGTCTACGTGGACCCGACGCTGATGCAGTACGCGGTGCGCCTCGTGGCCGCCACCCGCACGCCGGAGCGCTTCGGCCTCAAGGAGATGCGCCGCCACCTCAGCTACGGTGCCAGCCCGCGTGCCAGCATCCACCTGGTCGAGGGCGCGCGCGCGCTGGCCCTGCTGCGCGGGCGCGGCTACGTGCTGCCCGAGGACGTGAGCGACCTGGTGCCCGACGTGCTGCGCCATCGCCTGATCCTGTCCTACGAGGCGCTGGCCGAAAACCTCTCCCCCGACCTGCTGATCCAGCGCGTGATGGCCAAGGTGCCGCCGCCGCCCAAGCCCTTGCAGACCCATGCCACGGAAGCCGCTGCCGAATCCTGAGACGGCGCCGTCCGCGCCGCTGCCGGGCTGGGGCACCGCCGAGGCGGTGCTGCAACGGCTCGAATGGACCGTGCTGCGCCGGCTCGACGGGCTGCTGGAAGGCGACTACCGCAGCCTGTTCCGCGGCCTGGGGCTGGACCTGGCCGACCTGCGCCCGTACCAGTTCAACGACGACGTGCGCCACATCGACTGGAACGTCACCGCGCGGGTGCTGGAACCGCACGTGCGTCAGTTCCAGCAGGAGCGCGAGATCACCGCCTGGTTCCTGCTCGACCTGAGCGCGTCGATGGAGTTCGGCGCCTACGAGCGCAGCAAGCGCGACGTGCTGCTGACCTTCGTCGGCGCCTTCTCGCGCCTGCTGACCCGGCATGGCAACCGCGTCGGCGCGATCGTGGCCGACCAGGGCGTGGAAATGGTGCTGCCGGCGCGTGGCGGGCGGCAGCAGGTGCTGCAGCTGCTGCATCGCCTGATGCGGCGCGAGCCCTCGCGCGGCGGTACGCCGGCGGGGCGACGCGCCACCGACCTGGCCGCACTGCTGCGCCATGCGGCCGGCGTGATGCGCCGGCGTGCGATGGTGTTCCTGGTGTCGGACTTCATCTGCGAGCCGGGCTGGACCGAGCCGCTCGGCCAGCTGGCGCAGCGGCGCGACGTGCTGGCGGTGCGGCTGGTCGATCCGCTGGAGCGCGAGCTGCCCGACCTGGGGCTGATCCCGATGCAGGACGCCGAGACCGGCGAGCAGCTGTGGGTGGACACGCACGACCCGGCGTTCCGCCGGCGCTTTGCCGCCGTGGCCCGGCAGCGCGAGGCCGAGCTGCGCATCGCGTTCGGCGACGCCGGGGTCGACGCGCTGGAGCTGTCCACCGACGAAGACCTGACCGACGCGCTGCGCCGCTTCATCGCCTTGCGCAAGCTGCGCGCGCGGCTGGCCGCCGGCGGTGGCGTGCCGGCGCCGCGGACCGGGCAGGCGGATGTTTCTGCCGATGGAGGGCAAGATGTCGTTCCTGTGGCCTGAACTGCTGTGGCTGCTGCTGCTCCTGCCGCTGCTGGTGGCGCTGTACCTGTGGCTGCAGCGCCGTCGCCGCAAGATGGTGGTGCGCTATTCAGGGCTGGCGATGGTGCGCGAGGCGCTCGGCCACGGGGCGAGCTGGCGGCGCCACCTGCCGCCGGCGCTGATGCTGCTGGGCATCGGCGTGCTGCTGCTGGCCGTGGCCCGGCCCACCACCACCGTGATGCTGCCGTCGCAGCAGCGCCAGGTGATCCTGGCGATGGACGTCTCGGGCAGCATGCGCGCCGAGGACGTGGAGCCCAACCGCATGGCAGCCGCCCAGGCCGCGGCGCGGGACTTCATCAGCGCGCAGCCGCCATCCACGCGCATCGGCGTGGTGACCTTCGCCGGCACCGCGGCGCTGGTGCAGCCGCCCACGTACAACAAGGAAGACGTGCTGGCGGCGATCGAGCGCTTCAACTTCCAGCGCGCCACCGCGGTGGGCAGCGGCATCCTGGTGGCCTTGCAGGCCATCTTCCCCGACATCGACGTGGACCTGAGCGCGCTCGACCCGCGGCCGGGAGCGGCGACGCGACGCCACGGGCGGGCGCTCGGTTCGGGCGAGCCCCGGCCGGCCGCGCCGCCGGAGCCGGTGGAGCCGGGCTCGTACAAGTCGGCGGCGATCATCCTGCTGACCGACGGGCAGACCACCACCGGCCCGGACCCGATCGCCGCGGCGCGCATGGCGGCCGAGCGCGGGGTGCGCGTGTTCACGGTCGGCGTGGGCACCGACAACGGCGAGCTGCTGTTCGGCGACGGCTGGTCGATGCGCGTGAGCCTGGACGAGGAGGCGCTGCGCACCATCGCCGACCTGACCGGGGGCGAGTACTTCTACGCCGGTACCGCGCACGAGCTGAAGAAGATCTACGAGGGGCTCAACTCCAAGCTCACGCTGGAAAAGCGCGAGACCGAGATCACCGCGCTGCTGGCCGGCGCGGCGGCGGTGCTGATGCTGCTGGCCGCCGGGCTGTCGATGCTGTGGTTCAACCGGCTCGCCTGAGCCGGGCGGTGGTCAGCGCGGCGGCGGCACCTGCAGGCCCTGCGCGCGCAGCCACAGCCAGGTGAAGCCCTCGCGCAGCGCGGGGCGCTGGCTGACCAGGCGCGGCGTGACCGGAAGGTCCTGCCCGTCGCGGCGTTCGGCCAGCACGAAGGTGAAGGTGTAGTAGGGCTCCTGGCCCATGCGCAGGTCGGTCATGCGCAGTTCGTCGCCGTGCCGCTCGACCTTGTAGAAGCCGTGCGTGAACCAGGCCAGGCGCCGTGCATGCCAGGAGGCGGGCGCCAGCCGGTCGCGGTACAGCTCGTCGCCGCGTGCGAAGCGCTCGAACTGCATCTGCGGCTCGCGGTCGAGCAGCGAACGGAAGCCTTCCAGGTAGCCGTCCGGCGTGACCGCGACCACGCGCCACAGCACGGTGTTGAAGGCCGTCGGCGTGACCAGCAGGCGCGCGGCCTGCACGCCCTGCGCGTGCAGCGAGGCGCGCGCGATGCCGGCCACGTGCTGCTGTGCGACCACGCTCCAGCCCAGGTAGGCGGTGCTGAACGCCAGGCCCGCGAGGTTCCAGCGCAGCGCGCCGGGCCGCCGCGACCGCATCGCCACGACCAGGCCCGCCAGCAGCGGCACCGTGTACAGCGGGTCGATGATGAAGATGCTGCCCACGCCGTAGGGATGCTCGCTGAACGGCCGCAGCAGCTGCGTGCCGTACACCGTCATCAGGTCGAGCAGCGGGTGCGTGACCAGCGCCAGCCACACCGCCAGGCCCCAGCGCCGCCACTGCGCCTGCTCGCCGTGCAGGCGCGCGATGGCCGCGGCCAGGAGCGGCGTGGCCAGCGTCAGCCAGAACAGCGCGTGGCTGTCGCCGCGGTGCAGCGTCATGTTGCGCACCGGGTCGCCGTGGTCGATGAACGCGTCCAGGTCCGGCAGGGTGCCGCAGATGCCGCCCCACAGCGCGGCCTTCCAGGCCGCGGTGCGCCGGCCCATCACCGCGACGCTGACCGAGGCGCCGAGGGCAATCTGTGTCAACGAATCCATGGGCGGCGATTGTGGCGGCAGTCAAGCGCGCCCGGGCGCAAGGGCGTTCCAATGGGGTGTATCGTCCGGCTGCGTGCCATCGTCTGCCGGGAGGAGTTGCATCATGATCGTCGCCCTGTGGATCGTGTTTGCCGTGTCCGCCCTGCTGTGGACCGGCGGCACCGTGCTGCTGTCCGTGCTGACGCGCTGGCTGGCCCGCGCGGTGGCCTCGGGCGAGGTGGAAAGCTTCGGCCGCAGTGTCGCGCAGTGGCCGGTGCCGGACTGGGTGGCGGCCTGGATCGACCCGGCCGTCGTGCAGGCCGCGCAGCGCGGGGTGCTGTGGCTGGCCGAGACCAGCCGCAACTGGCTGCCTTGGGCCGGCACGGCGCTGGACTGGCTGGTGCCGCTGATCTGGGTGGTCTGGGCCCTGGGCCTGCTGGGCATGCTGCTGGTGGCCGCCGGCGTGCACCTGCTCGCGCGCCGGCTCGGCATGGCCGCGCCGCGCTGAGCGCGGGGCCGCGGCGTCAGCGCGCCGGGGTCTCGCAGGTCACGGCCCAGGCGCTGGCGCGCTCGGGGTCGACCGGGCGCACCTCCATGCTCAGCCCGCAGGCCAGGCAGGGGTTCTGGCACGCCAGCTCGACCGCCTCGTCCAGGCTCCCGGCGACGAAGAACCAGTAGCCGCCGACGATCTCCTTGGCCTCGGTGTAGGGGCCGTCGATCACGCCATGGCGGGTGACCAGCCGGGTGGCGGGCTGCAGCCGCTGGCCGGACTTCATCCGGCCCTGCGCGACCAGCCGATCGTGCCAGGCGTAGAACTCGTCGATGGCCTGCTGGATGCGCTCGGGGGGCAGCTGCGCGTCCCACTGGCCGCGCGAGAGGACCAGGAACTCCTGCGGTCGCTTGTCTTCGCTCATGGGGTCTCCTTGCCGGTGCCGGCCATTGTGCGCGCAGCCCCGGCCACGCGAAAGACCTGCTTGCGGCAGGTCAAAACCCTGCGATCCGCATCCCGCCACGATGGCGGGCTCGCAGTTTCCCGGCTCTTGACATGTCTCATCCCGCCGACGGCGCACCGTCGCCCATCGACCCCGATTTCGACGCCCTGCTGGCCCGCAGCGGCCTGGCCCCGCTGCGCCTGGGCGGGCGCGAGCTGCTGCCCATCGTGCAGGGCGGCATGGGCGTGGGCATCTCGGCGCACCGGCTGGCCGGCAGCGTCGCGGCGCTGGGCGGCATCGGCACGCTGTCCTCGGTAGACCTGCGTCGCCACCATCCCGACCTGATGGCGCGCACCACCGGGCTGGGCGCCGGCGAGGAGGCCAAGGCGGCGATCAACGCCGCCAACCTGGAAGCGCTGGAGCGCGAGGTGCGCGCCGCGCGCGAGCGCAGCGGCGGGCGCGGGCTGCTGGCGATGAACGTGATGCGCGCGGTCAGCGAGTACGCGGCCCACGTGCGCCGCGCGCTGCAGGCCGGCGTCGATGCGGTCGTGGTGGGCGCCGGGCTGCCGCTGGACCTGCCCGACCTGGCGCGCGAGCACCCGAAGGCGCTGCTGATCCCGATCCTGTCGGACGCGCGCGGCGTGCAGCTGGTGCTGCGCAAGTGGGAGCGCAAGCAGCGCCTGCCCGACGCGGTGGTGATCGAGCACCCGCGCTGGGCCGGCGGCCACCTGGGGGCGGCGCGCATCGAGGACCTGGCCGACCCGCGCTTCGACTTCGAGCGCGTGATCCCCGAGACGCGCGAGGTGCTGCGCCGTGCGGGCGTCGAGAAGGAGATCCCCGTCATCGCTGCGGGCGGCATCCGCAGCCATGCGGACATCCGCCGCCTGCAGGCACTGGGCGCGGCCGCGGTGCAGCTGGGCACGCCGTTCGCGGTCACCGAGGAAGCCGACGCGCATCCGGAGTTCAAGCGCGTGCTGGCCGAGGCGCGCGAGGAGGACGTGGTGGAGTTCACCAGCGTCGCCGGCCTGCCGGCGCGCGCGGTGGCCACGCCCTGGCTGAAGGCCTACCTGAAGATCGAGCGCAAGCTGCAGGCGGTGGCGCATGTGAAGGCACGCTGCACCAAGGCCTTCGACTGCCTCGCGCAATGCGGGCTGCGCGACGGCCTGCCCGGCTGGGGGCAGTTCTGCATCGACCACCAGCTGGCCGCCGCGTTGCGCGGCGACGTGAAGAAGGGCCTGTTCTTCCGCGGTGCCGGCGCGCTGCCGTTCGGCGCGCAGATCCGCAGCGTGCGCGAGCTGATGGCTCGGCTGCTGACCGCCGAGCCCGCAGCGCAGGGCGCGCCCGCCTGAGGACCGCCGCAGGCGGCCGGCGTGCGCCAGAACGCGGCACGCCTGCCGTGCTGCTGCCTGCCTGGGATGACGGCGCGCCACTTTCCCCGCCTGGCGCGGATCGCCGATGCCTTGCCGCTGCGCCCGGGCCTGCGGGTGCCGGAGAGGGGCTGCGGGCCCGGAAGCGGCGGCGCGGGCCGCCGAGCGGGCCACCGGGCGGCCGGCGTTCCGCTGCATCGAGGCCGAAGCGTTCTCTCTGCTGGAGGACGAGCGCCGTACGACCTGGCGTTTGCCGTGCGCGTCGGCGTGCTCGACGGCGGCGACCCGCCGCGGGAAATCCCCCCTGGATGGAGCCCCCCGGCGGCGCATTCCGGTTACAGTCGACCGCGTGGTCCGCGCGTCCTCTGTGCCTGCCGGCGGGTGCCGCAGGCACCCCGGCGACGCGGGCCGCGCTCCATACATCGTGTGACATGGCCTCGCCACCCAGGCCGCGATGATTGCTCTGCGCCGCGCCGGGGCGGCGGGCCGACGCCCCGCGCCGTGCGCCTTGTGTGCCTGCGGGCCCGGTCAGTCGAGGTTGCATGTCGATGTCGTCGTGGCGTTCTGCGAAGCTGTTGCCCTGGCTGGTGCTGGGCCTGGGGCTGTTGTGCGCCGCAGGGGCCGGCTACCGCCAGCAGCAGGCCAATGCCGGGTTCGTCGAGGAGCGCTTCCAGGCCATGATGCAGCGCGCGGTCTCGCAGGTGCGTGACCGCATGACGTTGTACGAGTACGGCCTGCGCGGCACCCGCGGGGCCGTGGTGGCGGCCGGCGGGCGGGCGGTGACGCGCGAGCGCTTCGCCCGCTACGCCGCGTCGCGCAACCCTGCCAAGGAGTTCCCCGGGGCGCGCGGCTTCGGCTTCGTGCGCAAGGTGCCGCGCGCGCAGGAGCCGGCCTTCGTCGAGGCGGCGCGCGCCGACGGTTGGCCGGCGTTCTCGATCCGGCAGCTGGCGCCGCACGACGGCGATCGCTACGTGATCCAGTACGTCGAGCCGGTGGCGTCCAACCGGGATGCCATCGGCCTGGACATCGCCTCCGAGGCGCAGCGCCGCGAGGCGGCCGAGCGGGCCGTGCGCAGCGGCGAGCCGGTGCTCACGGGGCCGGTCACGCTGGTGCAGGCCGCCGCGCAGCCGCACAGCGCCTTCCTGCTGCTGCTGGCGGTGTACGAAGGCGGCGCCACGCCGCCGACCGAGGCCGCACGCGAGGCGGCGGTGATCGGCTGGGCCTACACGCCGCTGGTCATCGACGAGGTGCTGCGGGATTTCGACTACGGCGACGGCCGCTTCCGCATCGCGCTGTACGACCGCACCGAGGGCGACCCCCCCGAGCCCTTCTTCGCCACCCCGGGCTGGGCCGGGCAGCGCGGGCGCACGGGGGTCAAGGAGGCCGAGACCTGGGTGTTCGGCCGCCGCTGGGCGGTGCAGGTGCAAGCCACCCCGACCTTCTACGCCTACCTCAACCTGCCCAGTCCATGGACCGTGGCCGGCGGCACGGCGGCCGGCGCGCTGCTGCTGGCCGGGCTGACCTACCTGTACCTGCTGGGCATCGGCCGCGCACGGGCCGAGAGCCTGCAGCGCGCCCGCATGGCGGCCATCGTCGAGCACTCGCCCGACGCCATCATCGGCCAGACGCTGGACGGCGTGGTGCAGGAATGGAACCCGGCCGCGCAGCGCATGTTCGGCTACAGCGCCGGGGAGGCCGTCGGGCGCACGGTGCGCGAGCTGATCGTGCCGCCGGACCGCGACGCCGAGGAGACCGAGATCCTGCAACGCGTCGGCCGCGGCCTGGGCGTGCCCGGCTTCGACACCGTGCGCTGCCATCGGGACGGCCATGCGATCGACGTCTCGGTCTCGGTCGCGCCGATCCGGCTCGACGGCGGCGAGGTCGTGGGCACCGCCAAGATCCTGCGCGACATCAGCGCCCAGAAGGCCGCCGAGGCCGAGATCCTGCAGCTCAACGCGACGCTCGAGCAGCAGGTCGCGCAGCGCACGGCCGAGGTGCAGCGGCTCGCCGCGCGCGAGCGCGCCATCCTCGCCAGCGCCGGCAGCGCGGTGATCGCGACCGACAGCGCCGGCCTCGTGACGGTGTTCAACCCGGCGGCCGAGGCGCTGCTGGGCTACCGGGCCGACGAGGTGGTCGGCAAGGTCCGGGCGCTGTCCTTCCACGATCCCGAGGAGCTGCGCCAGCGCTGCCTGAAGCCCGGCGAGGACCGGCCGGTGCGGGTCGAGGACCTGATGGGCGGGATGGCGCGGGACGGCGGCAGCGTGCGTGGCGAATGGACCTACGTCCGCCGCGACGGGACGCGGCTGCCGGTGCTGCTGGTGCTGAGCGAGCTGCGCGACGAGGCGGGCACGCAGATCGGCTTCATGGGCGTGGCCACCGACCTGTCCGAGCGGGCGCGCCTGCAGCGCGAGCTGATCGACCTGAACCGGGCGCTGACCGAACGCAGCGCCCAGGCCGAGGCCGCCACGCGGGCCAAGAGCGAGTTCCTGGCCAACATGAGCCACGAGATCCGCACCCCGATGAACGCCATCGTCGGGCTGACCGAGCTGATGCGGCGCGACACCCGCGACCCGGTGCTGCGCGACCGGCTCGACAAGATGGCCGACGCCTCGCGGCTGCTGCTGGCCATCATCAACAACGTGCTGGACCTGTCCAAGATCGAGGCCGGCCGGCTGGTGCTGGAGCAGGTCGAGTTCGACCTGCAGCAGGTGCTGGAGAACACCTGCGCCCTGGTGCTGGGGCAGGTGCGCGGCAAGCCGCTGGAGCTGGTGATCGACGCCGCGCGCGCGCCGCGCCGGCTGGTGGGCGACCCGACCCGGATCGGGCAGGCGCTGTTGAACCTGCTGGGCAACGCGGTGAAGTTCACCCCGGCCGGGCACGTGGTGGTGCGCTGCCGCCAGGTGGACGGGGCGCCGGGGCGCATCACGCTGCGCTTCGAGGTGGCCGACACCGGCATCGGCATCGCGGCGCCGGCCCTGCAGCACCTGTTCCAGGCCTTCGAGCAGGCCGATGCCTCGACCACCCGCCGCTACGGCGGCACCGGGCTGGGCCTGACCATCACGCGCCAGCTGGCCGAGCTGATGGGCGGCAAGGTCGGCGCGAGCAGCCGCGAAGGGCGTGGCAGCACCTTCTGGTTCACGGTCCAGCTGGCGCCCGGCCACCCGGTGCCGGCGCATGACGCCGTCCTTGCCGGCCGTCGCGCGCTGGTGGTCGACGACACGCTGGTCGCCGCCGAGGCCATCGCCGGCGCGATGGAGGCGCTCGGCGGCTCGGTGGACATCGCCGGGGCGGCCGGCGAGGCCGTGGCCCTGCTGTACGAGGCCCGGGCGCGCGGCCAGCCTTACGACCTGCTGGTCTGGGACGCCGACACCGCGCCCCTGCCGCCGGCCGCGCGCGAGACGCCGGGGCTGGCCGTGCTGCTGACCACCATGCGCGACGGCAGTGCGCTGCGCGTCTCGCTGCACCGCGTGCCGGGCATCCTGGTGCTGGAAAAGCCGCTGACCGGCGCGGCGCTGGAGCGGGCCGCGGCGGCCGTGCTCGGTGCCGGCACGGCCACCGGGCTGTCGGCGCTGCCCGGCGAGCCGGACCTGCCGCACTTCGACGGCGTGCGGGCGCTGCTGGCCGAGGACAACGTGGTCAACCAGCTGGTCGCGGTCGAGCAGCTGCGTGCGCTGGGGCTGGAGGTGGACGTGGTCTCCACCGGCGCGGAAGCGGTCCAGCGCGCGCGCGCGCAGCGCTACGACATCATCCTGATGGACCTGCACATGCCCGAGATGGACGGGCTGGAGGCGACCCGCGAGATCCGGCGCCTGCCCGACCATGCCGACACGCCCATCCTCGCGATGACCGCCAGCGCCTTCGGCGAGGACCGCAGCGCCTCGCTCGAGGCCGGCATGGACGACCACATCTCCAAGCCGGTCGAGACCCGCGTGCTGGTGCGCACGCTGGAGCGCTGGCTGCGTCCGCCGCTGCCTGCGCCGCGCCGGCCCGGGCCGCCCGGCGGCCGCTCCTGAACGCTGTCCGCCCGGCAAAGCCGCCGACGCGGGCAGGGTTTTGACAGCGCGCAGAGGATGGCGCAGGCTCGCTTGGTGGCGCACCCCCGTGACCCAGGTCAACCTGCGTCCGGGCGGCGCCGCATACCTTGCTGCACGCCCTGAACTCTCCCTGGATTCCGTTGCCATGCAAGACCTTCGTGACACCACCGCCCCCGCGACCGTGCACAACCTGCCCGCCCAGGCCATCAGCGAGGAAGTGCTGCTGGAGAAGTACGCCAAGGGCGAGGAGCGCAGCGTCGACGACGTGCGCCGCCGTGTCGCGCGGGCGCTGGCGGCCGTCGAGGCGCCCGAGTCGCGGGCGCTGTGGGAGCAGCGCTTCCTGGAAGCGCAGCAGCAGGGCTTCGTGCCGGCCGGGCGCATCAATTCCGCCGCCGGCACCGACCTGTCGGCCACGCTGATCAACTGCTTCGTGCAGCCGGTGGGCGACTCGATCGCCCACGACGACGACGGCCACCCGGGCATCTACACCGCGCTCACCGAAGCGGCCGAGACGATGCGCCGCGGCGGCGGGGTGGGCTACGACTTCTCGCGCATCCGCCCGCGCGGCGCCTGGGTCGGCAGCACGCGCTCCAGCGCCAGCGGCCCGGTCAGCTACATGCGCGTGTTCGACCGCTCCTGCGAGACGGTGGAGTCGGCCGGCAGCCGGCGCGGCGCGCAGATGGGCGTGCTGCGCTGCGACCACCCGGACGTGGAGGAGTTCATCCACGCCAAGGACGAAGGCGACCTGCGCAACTTCAACATCTCGGTGGGCGTGACCGACGCGTTCATGCAGGCGGTCGAGGCCGGCACCGAGGTCGAGCTGGTGCACCGCGCCGAGCCGGGGCCGGCGCAGAAGGCCGCCGGCGCCTACCGGCGCGAGGACGGCCTGTGGGTCTACCGCAAGGTGCCCGCGCGCGAGCTGTGGGACCAGATCATGCGCTCGACCTACGACCATGCCGAGCCGGGTGTGCTGTTCCTCGACCGCATCAACGCCGACAACAACCTCAACTACTGCGAGACCATCGCCAGCACCAACCCCTGCGCCGAGCAGCCGCTGCCGCCGTACGGCTGCTGCTGCCTGGGTTCGATCGACCTGACGCGCTTCGTGCGCCGCCCGTTCGAGCCGGACGCACAGTTCGACGAGGCCGGCTTCGCGGCGCTGGCCCAGGTGGCGGTGCGCATGCTCGACAACGTGCTGGAGGTGACCTGCTGGCCGCTGCCGCAGCAGCAGGCCGAGGCGCGCAACAAGCGCCGCGTGGGCCTGGGCTTCACCGGGCTGGGCGATGCGCTGGTGATGCTCAACCTGCGCTACGACACGCCCGAGGCGCGCGCGATGGCGCGCCGCATCGCCGAGGTGATGCGTGACGCGGCCTACGAGGCCTCGGTCGAGCTGGCGCAGGAGCGCGGCGCGTTCCCGCTGTTCAACGCCGACCTGTACCTCAGCCGCGGCACCTTCGCCTCGCGCCTGCCGCAGGCGCTGAAGGACCGCATCCGCCAGCACGGCATCCGCAACTCGCACCTGCTGTCGATCGCGCCGACCGGCACCATCAGCCTGGCGTTTGCCGACAACGCGAGCAACGGCATCGAGCCGGCCTTCAGCTGGACCTACACGCGCAGGAAGCGCACCGCCGACGGCACGTTCAAGGAGTACGTGGTCGAGGACCATGCCTGGCGCCTGTTCCGCCACCTGCACGGGCCCGACGCGCCGCTGCCGCCGGCCTTCGTCACCGCGCTGGAGATGAGCGCGCAGGCGCACCAGGAGATGGTGGCCGCGGTGGCGCCGTACATCGACACCTCGATCTCCAAGACGGTCAACGTGCCGGCCGACTACCCGTACGAGGACTTCCAGGACCTGTACCTGCGCGCGTGGAAGGCCGGCCTCAAGGGCCTGGCCACCTACCGGCCCAACGCGGTGCTGGGCGCGGTGCTGAGCGTGGAGTCGTCCTCGAAGCCGCAGCCGCTGGAGACCGACGACGCCAACCGGCGCCTCGCGCTGGAGCGCCTGCCCGCACCGGTGCTGGCCTCGCTGCGCTGGCCCGGGCGGCCCGAGCTGCCGGCCGGCAACGCGGCCTGGACCTACATGATCAAGCACCCGTTCGGCGACTTCGCGCTGTTCGTCGGCGAGCTGCCGGGCGAGGGGGCGCAGGCCGGGCGCATGCTGCCGTTCGAGGTCTGGGTCAACGGCGCCGAGCAGCCGCGCGGCCTGGGCGCGATGGCCAAGACGCTGTCGATGGACCTGCGCAGCAACGACGTGGCCTGGGTCAAGCTCAAGCTCGACGCGCTGGCCACCGTGGCCGAGGAGCGCGCCTTCGACATGCCGTTCCCGCCGCACGGCGAGCTGCGGCGCTTTCCCGGCGTGGTCGCGGCGACCGCCGCGGTGATCCGCTGGCGCTGCGAGCAGCTGGGCCTGTGGCGCGAGGCCGATGCCAAGGCGCCGACCCCGGTGCTGGACGCGATGTTCAGCCGCGACGAGCCGCGCACCGGGCCGTCGGGCACGCTCGCCTGGGCGGTGGACGTCGAGAACCCGACCACCGGCGAGTCGTTCACGCTGACGCTCAAGGAGATCACGCTGCCCGGCCCGGACGGGCGGCCGGTCACGCGGCCCTGCGCGATGGGCCTGTCGGGCAACTACCCGAAGGCGCTGGACGGGCTGGCGCGGCTGCTGTCGCTGGACATGCGCGTGGTCGACCCGGCCTGGATCGGCATGAAGCTGCGCAAGCTGCTCAACTACGCCGAGCCGCTGGGCCACTTCATGGCCTTCGTGCCCGGCCTGCCGCACGGCGAGCGCCGCCAGCAGACCTGGCCCTCGACCGTGGCCTACCTGGCGCGGCTGATCATCCACCGCTACGCGATGCTGGGCGTGCTCGACGAGCAGGGCTACCCGGTGCAGGAGATGGGCATCCTGCAGGCGCCCGAAGGCGACGCGCCGGCGGCCGCCGCCGTGGCCGCCGCACCGATGGCTGGCAGGCCCTGCCCGGAGTGCGGCAACGCGACGCTGATCCACAAGGACGGCTGCGACTTCTGCACCGCCTGCGGCTACACCGGCACCTGCGGCTGAGGCCGCCCCGAGGGCGGCCCGCTGCGGCGGCGGGTGGCCGCCATGCCGTCAGGCGTCGCGCCGGCGCCGCAGGCGCCACCACAGCAGCGCGCCGCCCGCTGCCATCAGCGCATAGGTCTGCGGCTCGGGCACCGGCGCCGTCGGCAGGTCGCCCAGCCCCGCGCCGGTCTCGCTCGGGAGGAGCCGGGTGACCTGCAGGTCGACGTGGTGGTCGCCGTAGAGGGCGTCGACCGCATACAGGCCCGGATCGAGGTTGGTCAGCACCGAGAAGCTGCCGCTGAGTCCGCCTGCGGCGGTCAGCACGCGGTACAGCCCCTCGGCCAGCGAGGCATCGTCGAAGTCCGCGTACAGCGTGCCGCCCAGCAGCACCGAGCCGGCGATGGCCACGGTGTCGTACAGGCCGAGGCTGGCGATGTCCACCGCCAGGCGGCTGGCGCCGAGCCGGACCTCGCCGGTCAGCAGCGAGGCGCTGCCGACCAGGTCCAGGTCCGCGCCGGCACTCCACACGCCGCCGGCGAACTCGATCAGGTCGGCCTGCAGCACGCCGTCGACCCAGGTGCGCGCCGCAGTGCCGAGCTGGCGGTAGTCGCCGCCGACCTCCAGCGCGCTGCCTTCGCCCACTGCCAGCGTGCCGCGGTTCTGCAACGACACGTCGGTGCCGAGGCTCGCGCCGCCGCCCAGTCGCACCGTGCCGGTGTTGAGGGCCAGGTTGGCCAGCGCCGGGCGGTCGGTCCCGCCGTGGACGTTGAGCAGCCGGGCCTCCTGGCCGTGCAGCTCGATGCGGGCCGCGTTGTGCGCGATGCCTTCAGGGGCCCCGAGGTCGAGGCCGATGGCCTGGTCGCGCATCACGTAGCGCCCGCCGCCCAGGCGCCGCTCGGCGGGCGACCATTGCGCGAGCGGGCCGAGGACGTCGATGCGCGCCCCTTGCGCGTCCAGGGTGCCGCGTTGGTCCAGGCCGCCGCTGAAGATCAGCCGGCCGCTGCCCTGCGTGCGCACGACGCCGCGGTTGTCGAAGTGCCCGGTCACGTTCACCGCCCCGGCCCCCGTCTTGAGGTAGGTGCCGTGATGCTCGAACACCGCCACGCCCAGCTCCACCGGCCGGGTGGTGTCGAAGTCGTCCGGCAGCTCCTGCGCCGTCTCGTCGATGAACTCCCGTCCGGCCTGTGTCCGGATGCGGCCGCTGCCGACCAGGTCGGTCTCCCCGCTCCAGGTGGTCCGCCCGCCCAGCAGCAGGGTGCCGTTCACCACCTTGCGGTAGGCGGGCACCGCGGGGCCGCTGCCGTCCCAGTTGAACCACTGCGGCCCGCCGTGCAGCCGGGCCTCGCCGGTGACCGAGATCTGGCCCGGCACGTCCAGGGTGGCGGTGTCCCAGTCCAGCGTGGTCACGCGCAGCTGCGGGGCGCTGATGCCGCCCCAGGAGGGCGGGAAGAAGGGGTCGAGCTGGTGGGCGCCGCCGGTGCGCAGCTCGCGGGCCTGAAGGGGTGCCTGCGATTCGAGCACGGCCGCGCCGTCGAGCTCGACCAGGCCGTGGCCGACGATGGCCGCGCCGTTGACCAGCTGCGTGATGCCGCCGCTGAACACCAGCCGGCCGTCGTTGTGGACGCTGCCGCCGTCGAACACGACGGGCATGGAGCGTTCGTCGATCGCATCGTTGATGAACGTCAGCGCGCCCGAGGGACCCACGTGCCAGCGGCCGGTGCTGTGCATGCCGGACCACAGCACCGAGAAGCTCGCCTCGCCGCGGATGCGCACGGTGCCGCTCTGCTCGATGGCCGGGTAGCGGAACACCGAGACGTCCAGCACGGCGCCGTCGGCCACCTCCAGGGTGCCGGTGTTGCTCCAGCTGCCGGACGGCGCGCCGTTGATCGAGACCCGGCCCTGGTTGACGAGGAAGCGGCCGTGGTTCTGGAACGCCGCGCCGCCGAAGGGCATGTCGAAGCTGGTGGTGGCCTGGCCGGTCTTCACGTAGGTGCCGTCGTTGCGCCAGGTGCCGCCCACGTGCAGCCGGTGGTCGCCGCTGTCGGCATGGTCCTCGAAGCGTCCGGTCGCGCCGATGGTCAGCGTGCCGTCGGTGCCCAGCTGCGACACGCCGTCGAGCCACTGCGTGCGGCCGCACAGCGTCAGGCTGCTCTGGTTGCCGCCGAGGTACTGGTCGCCACCCGGGCCGAGCACCGCCTGGCCGGTGACCACCAGCTGCGACGGCGGATCGGCGAACAGGTCGGGCGAGAACCGTCCGGCGTCCCAGCGGAGGGTCCGCACGGTCAGCCCCCCGGGGCCTTGATGGTGCCCCCGGCGAAGTGCAGGGTGCCGAGCGACGAGCCGGACGCGTTGAGGATCAGCTCGCCGCCCTGCACGAGCAGCTGCCGCGAGCCGTGCACGCTGCCCACGTCGAACACCCCGCTGCGCAGGGTGGTGTCGTAGGCGCCCAGCAGCAGCCGCGCATCGGCGCCGGACGGCAGGGCGGGCGACCAGTTGCTCGCCAGGTCCCAGAACGAATTGCTGCTGCCGGCAGCGCCGGTCCAGGTGTAGTCCGCCGCAGGGGCGGCACCGGCGCAACAGGTGGCACAGGCCAGGGCCAGCCGGGACAGGTGCGGGCGGAAACCAAAGGCTGCGTTCATGATGTCTCCTCCGTCAGGGCGCAGCAGGGACGCGCCCTCGCAATCCACAGCATCCACGGCCGCTTCGGGCGGGGGTGGCCAACGTGCAAGCAGGTGTGACGCACTGCCGCGCAAGCCGCGTCCGGTGCGGCCTGGCGGCCATCCCCCGTTTCCAGGGGTGAGGCAGGCGCGCAGCATGCTTGTCGTGGCGGACACGCCACGCGGCGCGCTGTCAAGGGCGGTCCATCCCCGGTGGTGGGGCGATCGCCCCCGGCGGTACCATCGACCGGTGAGCATGCCGACCGTGTCCCTCCAGGACGATTTCACCCACGTTCCCGACCTGCCGCGCGACGTGCGCAGCGTGCTCGAGCTGGCCGCGCGCTCGATGTTCCAGCTGTTCGCCGACACCGTCGAGGGCATGATGCTGGTCGACCGGCAGGGCAAGGTGGTCTGGATCAGCGAGGGCTACAAGCAGTTCCTGCCCGCGCTGGGCTTCCAGGACGAATCCGAGTTCGTCGGCCATGCGGTCGAGGAGGTGGTGCCCAACACGCTGATGCGCGAGGTCATCGCCACCGGCCGGCCCATCCTGGTGGACCTGCTGACCAACAAGGCCGGCACCTTCCTGGTCAGCCGCATCCCGCTGCGCGACGACCGCGGCGAGGTGATCGGCGCGCTCGGCATGGTGCTGATGGCTCACCCCGAGAGCACGATGCAGCCGCTGATGAAGAAGTTCGCGCGGCTGCAGCGCGAGCTGGACGACGCGCGCAAGCAGCTCGCCGAGCAGCGCCGGCCCAAGTACACCTTCGCCAGCTTCATCGGCTCCAGCCCGCAGGTCATGGAGGTCAAGCGCCAGGCGCGTCGCGTCGCGCAGACCGACAGCACGGTGCTGCTGCTGGGCGAGACCGGCACCGGCAAGGAGCTGCTCGCGCACGCGATCCACGCGGCTTCGTCGCGCGCCGGGCGGCCGTTCATCGGTGTCAACATCGCCGCCATTCCCGAGACGCTGCTGGAGGCCGAGTTCTTCGGCGTCGCGCCCGGCGCCTACACCGGCGCCGACCGCAAGGGCCGCGACGGCAAGTTCAAGCTGGCCGACGGCGGCACGCTGTTCCTCGACGAGATCGGCGACATGCCGCTGGCGCTGCAGGCCAAGCTGCTGCGCGCGCTGCAGGAGCAGGAGATCGAGCCGCTCGGCTCCAACCAGGTGCTCAAGGTCGACGTGCGCGTCATCGCCGCCACCAGCCGCGACCTGCCTCAACTGGTGGCCGAGGGCAAGTTCCGCGAGGACCTGTACTACCGGCTCAACGTGGTGCCGATCCGGCTGCCCTCGCTGCGCGAGCGGCTGGGCGACCTGGAAGCGCTGGTCGAGTTCCTCGGCGAGGACATCTCGCGGCGCAGCGGCATGCCGCACCGCGACGTCGCGCCCGATGCCTTCGAGGTGCTGCGCGCCCACCCCTGGCGCGGCAACATCCGCGAGCTGCGCAACGTGCTGGAGCAGGTGACCATGCTCACCGACGACCTGCGGCTGGAGGCGCGGCACTTCCGCCGGGCGCTGGCGACGCCGGAATCGCCGCTCCAGCCGCCGGTGGAGCTCAGCCCTGCGTCCGCGACCGCCGCCGAGGGTGCCGGTGCACCCGGGGCGTCGGCGGTGCGGCCGCTGGGCGAAGCGGTGGCCGAGGTCGAGCGGCAGGCCATCCAGGCGGCACTCAACGCCACCGGGGGCAACAAGCAGGCGGCCGCGCGCCTGCTGAAGATCTCGCGCGCCACGCTGTACGAGAAGCTGGCGCAGTACGGGCCGGTGCCCTGGCCGCCGGCCGGGGGGCGCTGAACGGGCGGACTGGTGCCTGGTGCGGCGCGGGCCGATGGTATCGGCCTGTGTCCGGTCGCGAGGGCACGCCAAGGGGCGCCGCCCGGCCGGCCGGCGCCAGGCAGCAAACGGCGCGCCGCATCCCCTCCCGCATCTGCAGGAGCACAGGTGGTAGACGCGGCCCGGCGGGCTTCCTATGCTGGACGGGCAGTGCGGGCTGCCGTCCGCTGCACGCGATGGCAGCGATGTTTTCCATGCACGGGCGGGCCGGATCACCGGCCCGAGCGGCTTGGCGCGTCGGCGGGAGGCAGACGATGGGACTGGTGCTGAACCTGGGCTGCGGTTCGCAGATCGGCGACGGCTGGGTGAATGTCGACTACGCGCTGGGCGCGCGGCTGGCCAAGCTGCCGCTGTTCGGGCCCATCAACCAGCGGTTGGAGATCTTCAAGTTCGACTGGGACGACCGGATCTACCTGCACGACCTGACCAAGCCTTTCCCCTGGGCCACCGGCAGCGCCGATGCCGTCTACAGCTCGCACACCCTGGAACACCTGTCGCGCGAGGACGGCCGGCGCTTCCTGCGCGAATGCCACCGGGTGCTCAGGCCCGGCGGCCGCATCCGCATCGTCGTGCCGGACCTGCGCGAGGCGGTCGAGGCCTACCTGGCAGGCCGGGTGCAGGCCGACGATTTCGTCGAGTCGCTGGGCGTGCTCTACATCCCCAGTCCCAACCCGATCAAGCGCAAGCTGGCGCCCTTCGTGCAGTTCCCGCACAAGTGCATGTACGACACGCCCCGGCTGGTGGCGGTGATGCGGGAGATCGGCTTCGACGCCGAGCCGCGCCGGCCGTTCGACAGCGGCATCGCCGGGCTGGAGCGCGTGGAGCTGGAGGACCGCACCCGCGGCGCGGTGATCGTCGAGGGGGTCAAGCCGGCAACGTCTGGAAACCGGACACATGTCTGATCTCAGGACAGTCACCTCGGGAAAACGCTGAAAAGTTTTCCGGACACCGGTCGCGCGGCGGGCCTCCGGTACAACCCGGACCCCTGGCCGAAAAAGCGTTTAATCTCAACACCTTGCGAACCGTGCCGCAAGGTGGCCCCGGTCTTGCATCTCCTTGGTGCGACCGCCAGCCACGGCGGCCGAAAAACGGTATCCAAGCCGCATCGACAAGGAGACAACTGATGACCCTGATCGCCCGCCGAACCCTGATCGGGCTCGCCGCCACCGCCCTGGCGGCCGCCAGCGGCCTCGCCACGGCGCAAGGCAGCAAGGAAATCCGCATCGCACACGTCTACAGCAAGACCGGCCCGCTGGAGGCCTACGGCAAGCAGACGCAGATCGGCCTGATGATGGGCCTGGAGTACGCCACCGGCGGCACGATGACGGTGGCCGGCAGGAAGCTGGTCGTCATCGAGAAGGACGACCAGGGCAAGCCCGACGTCGGCAAGAGCCTGCTGGCTGCCGCCTACGGCGACGACAAGGCCGACATCGCGGTCGGCCCCTCGTCCTCCGGCGTTGCGCTGGCGATGCTGCCGGTGGCCGAGGAGTACAAGAAGATCCTGCTGGTGGAGCCGGCCGTGGCCGACTCGATCACCGGCGAGAAGTGGAACAAGTACATCTTCCGCACCGGCCGCAACAGCTCGCAGGACGCGATCTCCAACGCCGTCGCGCTGGACCAGGAAGGCACCGTGATCGCGACGCTGGCGCAGGACTACGCCTTCGGCCGTGACGGCGTGGCCGCCTTCAAGAGCGCGCTGAAGAAGGCCAAGGTGGTGCACGAGGAGTACCTGCCGACCAACACCACGGACTTCACCGCCGGGGCGCAACGCCTGTTCGACGCGCTGAAGGACAAGCCGGGCCGCAAGGTGATCTTCATCATCTGGGCCGGCGCGGGCAACCCGTTCAAGATCGCCGACCTCGACCCGAAGCGCTACGGCATCGAGATCGCCACCGGCGGCAACATCCTGCCGGCGATGGTGAGCTACAAGCAGTTCCCGGGCATGGAGGGCGCGACCTACTACTACTTCGGCATCCCGAAGAACCCGGTCAACGAGTGGCTGGTGGCCAACCACTACAGCCGCTACAAGAGCCCGCCGGACTTCTTCACCGCCGGCGGCATGGCCGCGGGCATGGCGATCGTCGAGGCGCTCAAGAAGACCAACGGCGACACCAACACCAACAAGCTGATCAAGGCGATGGAGGGCATGCGCTTCCAGACGCCGAAGGGCGAGATGTACTTCCGCCCCGAGGACCATCAGGCCATGCAGTCCATGTACCACTTCAGGATCAAGGTCGATCCGGCCTTCGAGTGGGGCGTGCCCGAGCTGGTGCGGGAAATCCGTCCGGAAGAAATGGACGTGCCGATCCGCAACAAGCGCTGAGCACCTGAGGCCGCCGCGCGCCGCGACGGTGCGCGTCGGCCTTCCTCCTTCTTCTTCGTTTGCAGCATCGAACAACCCCCGGGGCACACGGGGGCGGAGGGTCGCTTGTTCCCTGCACCACCACGAGAGGAGACGACGCGATGAGGAAGACACCGATGATCCGCCGCCTCGCCGCGCTGGCGGCGGGATGGCTGGCCGGCGCGGCCTGGGCCCAGGTCCAGCCGTTGCCGCAGCTGAACGTCGACAAGCAGGCCATCAGCGTGTCCGGCCTGTCCGCCGGCGGCTACATGGCCGCGCAGCTGGGCTGGGCGCACTCGTCCACCTTCATGGGCGTGGGCGTGTTCGCCGGCGGCCCGTACACCTGCGCGCGGCAGAGCAACTACACCTCCTGCATGTACAACGCGAGCGTGTCGACGGCGATGCGCAACGCGATGCAGTCCAACATCGATGGCTGGAGCGGCAGCGCGATCGACGCGAAGGCGAACGTCGCGACCCAGAAGATCTTCCTGTTCACCGGTACCAGCGACACCACGGTCGGCGTCAACCTGATGGACGCGCTGCGCGACCAGTACCTCGCCAACGGCGTGCCGTCGGCCAACCTGCAGTACGTCAAGCGCAGCGGCACGGCGCACACCTTCCCGACCGACTTCGACAGCGCCGGCAACAACGCCTGCGGCAGCACCGCCTCGCCCTACATCAGCAACTGCGGCTACGACGGGGCCGGCGCCGTGTTGAGCCACCTCTACGGGCCGCTGAACCCGCGCAACGACAGCCCGGCGACCGGCAACTACGGCCAGTTCAACCAGGCCGCGTTCACCAGCAACCCCGGCATGGCGGCCACCGGCTGGGTCTACGTGCCGGCCAACTGCGCGGCCGGTGCCAAGTGCCGGCTGCACGTCGCGCTGCACGGCTGCCAGCAGAGCGAATCGCAGGTCGGCCAGCGTTTCGTGCGCGACACCGGCTACACCCGCTGGGCCGACACCAACAGCATCATCGTGCTGTTCCCGCAGGCCAAGGTCGACAACACGCTGCGCAGCACCGCCGCGAGCGGCACGCTGCCCAACCCCAACGCCTGCTGGGACTGGATCGGCTGGTACGGCAGCAACTACGCACAGAAGGCCGGCAGCCAGATCAGCGCCATCAAGGCCATGGTGGACCACCTCGCCAGCGGCGCCCCGTCCTCGGCGCTGCCGCCGCCGGCCAGCGTGAGCACCTCGGGGGCCACCGACACCAGCATGGTGGTCAGCTGGTCGACCGTCTCGGGCGCGGCCGGCTACAACGTCTACCGCGACGGCAGCCAGGTCAACGGCGCGCCGGTGGCCGGCACCAGCTACACCGACACGGGCCTGGCCCCTGGCACCGCCTACAGCTGGACCGTGCGCACGGTCGACGGCAGCGGGGCCGAGAGCGCACCTTCGGCGCCTGCGACCGGCACCACCACCGGCACGCCGCCGGCCACGCCCACCTGCTACACCGCGAGCAACTACGCGCACACGCTGGCCGGCCGCGCCTATGCGCTGTGGGGCTACACCTATGCCTACGGCTCCAACGAGAACATGGGGCTGTGGAACATCTTCGTGACGACGACCCTCAAGAGGATCGCGCCGAACCATTACGTCATCGGCACCTGCCCCTGAGGTGCCCGTTTCCGATACGACGGTGAATGCGATGAACCCTGTGCTCGAGACCCGGGACCTGACGATCCGCTTCGGCGGGCACGTGGCCGTGGACCGCGTCAGCTGCGCCTTCCACGCCGGCACGCTGACGGCCATCGTCGGGCCCAACGGGGCGGGCAAGACCACCTACTTCAACCTGATCTCCGGCCAGCTCAAGGCCACCAGCGGCTCGGTGCTGCTCGAGGGCGAGGACATCACCGCCTTGCCCGCGCCGCTGCGCACGCGCCGCGGGCTGGGCCGGGCCTTCCAGCTCACCCAGCTGTTCCCCAACCTCTCGGTGCTGGAGAACGTGCGCCTGGCCGTGCAGGCGCGCCACGGCGGGGGCCTGCAGCTGCTCAGCGTCTGGCTGGACCACAAGCACCTGCTCGACGAGGCGCAGGCGGTGCTCGAGGCGGTGCGCCTGGCCGACAAGGCCGACGCGCCAGCCTCCGCGCTGCCGCACGGCGACCAGCGCAAGCTGGAGGTCGCGCTGATGATGGCGCTGGACCCCAAGGTCTACATGTTCGACGAGCCCACCGCCGGCATGAGCGTCGACGAGGTGCCGGTGGTGCTGGACCTGATCCGCGCGCTCAAGCAGCGGCGCGACAAGACCATCCTGCTGGTCGAGCACAAGATGGACGTGGTGCGCGAGCTGGCGGACCGCATCATCGTGCTGCACAACGGCCAGCTGCTCGCCGACGGCGAGCCGGCGCAGGTGATGGCGCTGCCGGTGGTGCAAAGCGCCTACATGGGCACCGTGGCGGTGGAGGAGGGGGCATGAGGCCGGGCCTGGTTCACGGCGTGGTGCCGGGATGCGCGCCCGATGCCGGGCGCGAGCAGCGCAGGTGGCCCTCGCACAGCGCGGGCCGGGGAATGCGGGGTGCCCGCTTCCTGGATGACGTCCTTCCGGGCAAGCGGAAGAAGGTTGCCGCGCCGCCGGGCACGCACCCCGGCGTCCCGGCACGACGCCCCGACCCCATGCCGACCAGGACCAACCGCCATCCGGGGCGGTCCAGCCTGCCCCTGATCCAGCCTTCGAGCAAAGCAGCCTCATGAGCACTCCCGTCCTCCAGCTGGACAACGTCCACACCCACATCGGCGCCTACCACATCCTCCACGGCGTGGACTTCACCGTGCCGCAGGGCGAGGTGACCATGCTGCTGGGTCGCAACGGTGCCGGCAAGACCACGACGCTGCGCACCATCATGGGCCTGTGGCAGGCCAGCCGCGGTCGCATCACGTTCGACGGCCAGCCGATCGGCGGCGAGGGGCAGCGCCTGTCCACGCCCGAGATCGCGCAGCGCGGCATCGCCTACGTGCCCGAGACCATGGGCATCTTCTCGGACCTGACGGTCAAGGAGAACCTGCTGCTGGCCGCGCGCAAGGCGCGCACCGTCGACGACCTGGACACGCAGCGCCTGGAATGGATCTTCGGCCTGTTCCCGGCGCTGAAGAAGTTCTGGCTCTACCCGGCCGGCAAGCTTTCGGGCGGGCAGAAGCAGATGCTGTCGGTGGCGCGCGCCATCGTCGAGCCTCGCAAGCTGCTGCTCATCGACGAACCGAGCAAGGGGCTGGCGCCGGCCATCATCCAGAACCTCATCGGGGCGCTGCAGGAGCTCAAGCGCACCCAGACCACCATCCTGCTGGTCGAGCAGAACTTCGCGATGGCCAAGGCGCTGGGCGACTCGGTCGCGGTGATGGACGACGGGCGCGTCGTGCACCGCGGCCGCATGGCCGAACTGGCCGAGGACGAGGACCTGCAGCGCCGCCTGCTGGGCCTGTCGCTCGCCGCCCACCAGTGACGTGATGCCAGAGACCGCGCAATCCCGAGGAACGCCCATGACCGCGACTGCCGCTTCCACCAACCCCGCGACCCCGCCGACGGCGACGCCGGCGCAGGTGCCGCGGGCCCGCTTCGACGCCATCCCGCTGCTGCTGGTGCTCGCGCTGGCGGGCCTGGCGCTGCCGCTGGTCGGCTCGGTGCCGACCTGGCTGACGCTCACGCTTGCGGGCCTGGCGATGGGGATGATCGTGTTCATCATCGCCTCCGGCCTGACGCTGGTGTTCGGCCTGATGGACGTGCTGAACTTCGGCCACGGCGTGTTCATCGCGCTGGGCGCCTTCGTCGCGACCAGCGTGTTCGGCCTGATGGGCGACTGGACCGGCAGCGCCTCGGTGGCACACAACCTGGCCGCGGTGTTCGCGGCGATGCTGGTCGCGATGGCGGTGGCCGGCGCGATCGGCTATGCCTTCGAGCGGGTCGTCGTGCGCCCGGTCTACGGCCAGCACCTCAAGCAGATCCTCATCACGATGGGCGGCATGATCATCGGCGAGGAGATCATCAAGGTCATCTGGGGGCCGCAGCAGATCCCGCTGCCGCTGCCGCAGGCCCTGCGCGGCTCGTTCTTCATCGCCGATGCCGCGATCGAGAAGTACCGCGTGTTCGCGGTGGTCATCGGCCTGGTCGTGCTGGTCGGCATGCTGTGGGTGCTCAACCGCACCAAGATCGGCCTGCTGATCCGCGCGGGCGTGCAGGACCGCGAGATGGTCGAGAGCCTGGGCTACCGCATCAAGCGGCTGTTCGTCGGCGTGTTCGTGGTCGGCTCGGCGCTGGCCGGCCTGGGCGGGGTCCTGTGGGGCCTGTACCAGCAGATGGTGGTGCCGCAGATGGGCGCGCAGATCAACGTGCTGCTGTTCATCGTCATCATCATCGGCGGCCTGGGCTCGACGCTCGGCTGCTTCGTCGGTGCGCTGCTGGTGGGACTGATGGCCAACTACACCGGCTTCCTCGCGCCCAAGGTGGCGCTGTTCTCCAACATCGGGCTGATGGTCGCCATCCTGCTGTGGCGCCCGCAGGGCCTGTACCCCGTGACCAGCCGCTGAGCAGGAGGTGCCCGCCATGTTGAAACGCCTGCTCTCTCACGACCTGCCCCGCAGCCGCGCGCTCGCGGTGGCGCTGATGCTCATCGTCGCGGTGCTGCTCGTGGTGCCTTTCGCGTTCCCCGGCAGCAAGTCGCTCAACGTCGCGGCCAAGGTGCTGATCTTCATCGTGCTGGTGGCCAGCTACGACCTGCTGCTCGGCTACACCGGCATCGTCAGCTTCGCGCACACGATGTTCTTCGGCATCGGCGCCTACGGGGTGGCGATCGCCTCCAGCCGCATGGGCGCCGGCTGGGACGCACTGGCCGTCGGCATCGTGCTGGCGCTCGCGCTCTCGCTCGTGCTGTCGCTGGTGATCGGCCTGTTCAGCCTGCGGGTGCGAGCGATCTTCTACGCGATGATCACGCTGGCGGTGGCCTCGGCATTCCAGACGCTGGCCTCGCAGCTGTCGGAGTTCACCGGCGGCGAGGACGGCCTGACCTTCCGCGTGCCCGAGGTGCTGAGCCCGAGCTTCGAGCCGTTCGAGGAGGAGATCCTCGGCGTGCTGATCGACGGCCGCATCATCAGCTACTACCTGCTGTTCGTCGTCGCGGTGGTGCTGGTGCTGCTGATGCTGCGCATCGTGAACTCGCCGTTCGGCCGGGTGCTGCAGGCCATCCGCGAGAACGACTTCCGCGCCGAGGCGATCGGCTACCGCACCGTGGTCTACCGCACGCTGTCCAACGTGCTGTCGGCGCTGTTCGCCACGCTGGCCGGCTGCATGCTCGCGGTCTGGCTGCGCTACAACGGCCCGGACACCTCGCTGTCCTTCGAGATCATGCTCGACATCCTGCTGATCGTCGTGATCGGCGGCATGGGCACGATCTACGGCGCCGTCATCGGCAGCGCGCTGTTCGTGCTGGCGCAGAACTACCTGCAGGACCTGATGCGGCTGGGGGCCGGCGCGGTGGAAGGGCTGCCGGTGATCTCCGAGCTCGTTTCCCCCGATCGCTGGCTGCTGTGGCTGGGCGTGCTGTTCGTGCTGTGCGTCTACCACTTCCCGAGCGGCATCGTCGGCCGGCTGCGCCAGCGGGTGCAGGCCGCGGTGCGCTGAAAGGACCGCCCCGATGGACATGCGCGGCAGGCAGCGTGACCCCGCCACGACGCAGGCCGGGCCTGCCTTCCCTGACGACATCGCCCGACCGCATTGCACGGCACCGGCGGCGGGCGCTCGACGGATCGAGACGGACGGCCGGGCCGTCCAGGTGCCGCACGGAGAAAAGGTGTCCCCATGGGCTACACGTCGAACTACCTGACCTGCGCCGGGCGCGAGATCCACTACACCGAGTGGGGCGCGCAGCACGGCGAGACGGTGATCGCCTGGCATGGCCTGGCGCGCACCGGGCGCGACATGGACGAGGTGGCTGAACACCTGTCGTCGCGCTACCGCGTCATCTGCCCCGACACGATCGGCCGCGGGCTGTCGGAGTGGAGTCCCGACCCGGTCAACGAATACCAGCTGTCGTTCTACGTGCGGCTGGCCACCGAGCTGGTCGACCAGCTCGACATCGACAAGTTCCACTGGATCGGCACCTCGATGGGCGGGGCGATCGGCACGCTGGCCGCGGCGACCACCCTGCGCGGCCGCATCCGGCGCCTGATCCTCAACGACAACGGCCCCAGGCTGGCCGAGCCCGCGCTGCAGCGCATCCGCGCCTACGCCGGCAACCCGCCGACTTTCCAGCGTGTCACCGAGCTGGAGCAGTTCCTGCGCAAGGTCTACGAGCCGTACGGCTGGCTGTCCGACGCGCAATGGCGCCGCATGGCCGAGACCTCCGCGCGGCGCCTGCCCGACGGCCGCATCACCACGCACTACGACCCGGCGATGGTGCAGCAGTTCATCCACCACCCGGACGACTACGACCTGTGGGACGCCTACGACAGCCTGGACATCCCGGTGCTGTGCCTGCGCGGCGAGCATTCCGACCTGCTGCTGCCGGAAACCACGGACGAGATGCGTCGCCGCGGTCCGCGCGCGGTGGTGGTCACGATCCCGGGCTGCGGCCACGCGCCGGCGCTGAACGTGCCGGACCAGCTCGAGCTGGTCGAGCGCTTCTTCACCGCCGCGGACTGAGGCGGGCCGGCGGCGCCCCGGGGTGCCAGGGCACGCCGCGGGGGCATCCGCGAGGCGGCAGGAGCATGGCGGGAGCCGTTCCCTAGAATGCTTCGCCTCCTTGCAGAAAGACCGCCTCCATGACTTCCGGAGTGATCCGCCTCCGTGGCGCCCGCCAGCACAACCTGAAGCACCTGGACCTCGACTTCCGTACCGGGGAGCTGACCGTCGTCACCGGTCCTTCCGGCTCCGGCAAGTCCAGCCTGGTGTTCGACACGCTGTACGCCGAAGGGCAGCGGCGCTACGTCGAGACCTTCAGCGCGTACGCGCGCCAGTTCCTCGACCGCATGGACCGCCCCGCGGTCGACCATGTCGAGGGCGTGCCCCCGGCCATCGCGATCGACCAGACCAACCCGGTGCGCACCTCGCGTTCCACGGTTGGCACGATGACCGAGCTGAACGACCACCTGAAGCTGCTGTACGCGCGCGCGACGCAGCTGTTCGACCGGCAGACCGCCAAGCCGGTGCGCGAGGACAACCCGGAGTCGATCTACGCCGAGCTGCAGGAGCGCACCCGCGCGGCCGACCCGCGGCTGGTCGTGACCTTCCCGGTCGAGCTGCCGGCGCAGACCACGCCCGAGGAGATCGCGCAGTGGCTGTCGGCCAGCGGCTTCACCCGCGTGCAGGCCGAGCGCGAGATCGCCACGCCGACCGGCCCGCGCAAGGTGCTGGACGTGGTGGCCGACCGCTTCCGCCTGCAGGGCACCGAGAAGGCGCGCGTGGTCGAGGCCATCGAGGTCGCGCTCCGGCGCGGCAGCGGGCGGGTGAACGTCTATGCGCTCCAGGAGGAGGGCGAGCCCGAGCTGTGGCGCTTCTCGTCCGGGCTGCACAGCCCTGACAGCGACCTGCGCTACGCTGCGCCGCAGCCGGCGATGTTCTCGTTCAACTCCGCGGTCGGCGCCTGCGAGACCTGCCGCGGCTTCGGCCGCGTGATCGGGGTGGACTGGGGCCTGGTGATCCCGGACCAGCGCAAGACGCTGCGCGCCGGCGCGATCAAGCCGCTGCAGACGCCGGCCTGGAAGGAGTGCCAGGACGACCTGCTGAAGTACGCCGGCGAGGCCGGCATCCCGCGCGACACGGCCTGGAGCCAGCTCACGCCCGCGCAGCGCGACTGGGTCATCAACGGTTCGCCCCACTGGACCGGCGACTGGAACCGCCAGTGGTACGGCATCCGGCGCTTCTTCGAGTACCTGGAGAGCAAGGCCTACAAGATGCACATCCGGGTGCTGCTGTCCAAGTACCGCAGCTACACCCCCTGCGAGGCCTGCGGCGGCGCGCGGCTCAAGACCGAGGCGCTGCTGTGGCGCCTGGGCAGCAAGGCCGACGCCGACGCGGTGCTGCCGCCCGCGCAGCGCTTCATGCCGGTGGGCGTGGCCTGGACGCGCGAGCAGCTCGAGGCGCTGCCCGGCCTGTGCCTGCACGACCTGATGATGCTGCCGATCGAGCGGCTGCGGCGCTTCTTCGACGGCCTGACCCTGCCCGGCCCGATGCTGGACGAGGCGCTCAAGCTGCTGCTGGATGAGATCCGCACCCGCCTCAAGTACCTGTGCGACGTGGGGCTGGGCTACCTCACGCTGGACCGGCAGAGCCGCACGCTGTCGGGCGGCGAAGTGCAGCGCATCAACCTGACCACGGCGCTGGGCACCTCGCTGGTGAACACGCTGTTCGTGCTGGACGAACCCAGCATCGGCCTGCACCCGCGCGACATGAACCGCATCGTGCAGGCCATGCACCGGCTGCGTGACGCGGGCAACACGCTGGTGGTGGTCGAGCACGACCCGGCGGTGATGCTGGCGGCCGACCGCATCCTCGACATGGGCCCCGGCCCCGGCGAGCGCGGCGGCACGGTGGTGTTCGACGGCACGCCCGAGGAGCTGCGCCAGGCCGACACGCTGACCGGCGCCTACCTCGGCGGGCGCAAGCGCATCGGCGTGGGCATGCGGCGCTTCGTCGGCGAGAACACGCCGCGGCTGATCCTGGAAGGCGTGCGCGAGCACAACCTGAAGAACATCACCGTCGAGTTCCCGCTGCAGCGCCTGGTCACGGTGACCGGCGTCAGCGGCTCGGGCAAGTCCACGCTGATGCAGGACGTGCTGTTCCCGGCACTGGCGCGCCACTTCGGCAAGGCCACCGAGGCGCCCGGCGAGCACGACCGCCTGCTCAATGCCGACTGGGTCACCGACGCCGTGTTCGTCGACCAGTCGCCGATCGGCAAGACCGCGCGCTCCAACCCGGCGAGCTACGTCGGCGCCTTCGACGAGATCCGCAAGCTGTTCGCCGAGGCGCCGCTGGCGCGCCAGCGCGGCTACGGCGCGGGCATGTTCAGCTTCAACGCCGGCGACGGGCGCTGCCCGACCTGCGGCGGCTCGGGCTTCGAGCACGTGGAGATGCAGTTCCTCAGCGACGTGTACCTGCGCTGCCCGGACTGCGACGGCCGGCGCTACCGCGCCGAGATCCTCGACGTGCAGATCGAGCGCGAGGGCCCGGGCGGCTGGCGCGCGCTCAGCATCGCCGACGTGCTGGAACTCACCGTCAGCGAGGCCGCGCAGCTGTTCAGGGAGGATCGCGAGGTGCTGCGCGCCCTGCAGCCGCTGGTCGACGTGGGGCTGGAGTACCTCAAGCTCGGCCAGCCGGTGCCCACGCTCTCGGGGGGCGAGGCGCAGCGCCTCAAGCTGGCCGGCTTCCTCGCCGAGGCGGCGAAGGCGGCCACCGCGAGCCGCCAGCCGGTCGCGAAGAAGGGCACGCTGTTCCTGTTCGACGAGCCGACCACCGGCCTGCACTTCGACGACATCGCCAAGCTGATGCGAGCGTTCCGCAAGCTGCTCGACGCCGGCCACTCGCTGATCGTGATCGAGCACAACCTGGACGTGATCCGAGCTTCCGACTGGATCATCGACCTCGGCCCGGAAGGCGGCGACGCGGGTGGCGAGGTGGTGTGCGTCGGCACGCCCGAGGACGTCAAGGCGCATCCGGCCTCGCACACCGGCGCCGCGCTGCGCGAGTACGAGGCGGCGCTGGGCCTGGGCGAGCACGCGGTGCAGGAGGGCAGGCCGCTGCAGTCGCTGGCCAAGGCACGCCGCGACGAGGCCCGCCGCGCCGCCGACGAGCTGATCCGCATCGTCAACGCCCGCGAGCACAACCTCAAGTCGATGAACGTCGATATCCCGCGCGGCAAGTTCAGCGTCGTGACCGGCGTGTCCGGCTCGGGCAAGTCGACGCTGGCGTTCGACATCCTGTTCAACGAGGGCCAGCGCCGCTACCTCGAGTCGCTCAACGCCTACGCGCGCAGCATCGTGCAGCCGGCGGGCCGCCCGGAGGTCGACGCGGTGTACGGCATCCCGCCCACGGTGGCGATCGAGCAGCGCCTGTCGCGCGGCGGCCGCAAGAGCACGGTCGCGACCATCACCGAGGCCTACCACTTCCTGCGCCTGCTGTACGTGAAGCTGGGCGTGCAGCACTGCGTGCACGACGGCGCCGAGGTGCGCCCGCAGACGCCGGAATCCATCGCCGCGCAGATCCTGCGCGACCACAGGGGCCAGCACGTGGGGCTGCTCGCGCCGCTGGTGGTCAACCGCAAGGGCCTGTACACCGACCTGGCGAAGTGGGCCCAGGCGCGCGGCCACACCCACCTGCGCGTCGACGGCCACTTCGTGCCGGTGCAGCCCTGGCCCAAGCTGGACCGCTTCAAGGAACACACCATCGAGCTGCCGGTGGGCGACATCGTCGTCAGCCCCGACAACGAGGCCGGGTTGCGCGCGCTGCTGGCGAAGACGCTGGAGCACGGCAAGGGCGTCATGCACCTGCTGGCCCCGCTGGACGGCCTGAAGGCCGCGATGATCGCCGGCGCCCCGACCGACCGCATCGGCACCGTCAAGGTCTTCTCGACCAAGCGTGCCTGCCCGGTGTGCGGCACCAGCTACCCCGAACTGGACCCGCGCATGTTCTCGTACAACTCCAAGCACGGCTGGTGCGTCGACTGCGTCGGCACCGGCGTGCAGCTCACGCGCGAGCAGCGCAAGGCCTTCGACGACACGCTGCGCCACGACGACAAGGGCCGCGAGCAGACCTTCGCCGAGCCCGAGGTCGAGGACCTGGCCGACCAGCCCTGCAGCAGCTGCGGCGGCGCGCGCCTGAACCCGGTGTCGCTGGCGATCCGCTTCCGCGGCGAGTCGATCGCGCAGGTCGCGGCGCGCTCGGTCAGCGAGGCCCGGCAGTGGGTCGAGTCGCTGCAGCTGGACGGCCGCGAGGCCGCGATCGCGCGCGACCTCGTCGCCGAGATCCGCAGCCGCCTGCAGTTCCTCGAGGAAGTGGGGCTGGGCTACCTCACGCTCGACCGCGCCGCGCCGACGCTGTCGGGCGGCGAGGCGCAGCGCATCCGGCTGGCCGCGCAGCTGGGCTCCAACCTGCAGGGCGTGTGCTACGTGCTGGACGAGCCCACCATCGGCCTGCACCCGCGCGACAACCACATCCTGCTCGACGCGCTGCACAAGCTGGGCCGGCAAGGCAACACGCTGGTGGTGGTGGAGCACGACGAGGACACCATCCGCCGCGCCGACCACATCATCGACATCGGCCCGGGCGCCGGCAAGCGCGGCGGCCGGCTGGTCGCGCAGGGCACGGTCGCGCAGGTCGCGGCGCACGGCGAGTCGCTCACCGGCCGCTTCCTGGCCCGGCCGCTGGTGCACCCGCTGCACCCGCGCCGGCCGGTGGCGCCTGCGTCGCCGGTGCTGACCGTGCGCGGCGCCTTCCTGCACAACCTGCGCCACATCGACGTGCAGGTGCCGCTGCACCGGCTGGTCGCGGTCACCGGCGTCTCCGGCTCGGGCAAGTCCACGCTGGCGCGCGACGTGCTGCTGGCCAACGTGCAGGCCATCGTCGCCAGCCGCGGCAAGGGGCTGCCCGCCTGGAGCGGCTGTACCGGCATCGAGGGCTGGGAGCGCGTGAACCGCGTGCTCGAGGTCGACCAGACCCCGATCGGCAAGACGCCGCGCTCCTGCCCGGCGACCTACGTGGGCTTCTGGGACACGATCCGCAAGCTGTTCGCCGAGACGCTGGAAGCCAAGGCGCGCGGCTACACCCCGGCGCGCTTCTCGTTCAACACCGGCGACGGGCGCTGCCATGCCTGCGAAGGGCAGGGCCTGCGCACCATCGAGATGAGCTTCCTGCCGGACGTGAAGGTGCCGTGCGACGTCTGCCACGGCGCGCGCTTCAACCCCGAGACGCTGGCGGTGACCTGGCGCGGCCGCAGCATCGGCGACGTGCTGAACATGGAGATCGACGAGGCGGTGGAGTTCTTCGCCGCGATGCCCGGCATCGCGCACCCGCTGCAGCTGCTCAAGGACGTCGGCCTGGGCTACCTGACGCTCGGCCAGCCGTCGCCGACGCTGTCGGGCGGCGAGGCGCAGCGCATCAAGCTCGTCACCGAGCTCAGCAAGGTGCGCGACGACGTCACGCGCCGTGGCCAGCGCGCCCCGCACACGCTGTACGTGCTGGACGAGCCGACCGTGGGCCTGCACATGGCCGACGTCGAGAAGCTGATCCGCGTGCTGCACCGCCTGGTCGACGGCGGCCACAGCGTGGTCGTGATCGAGCACGACCTCGACGTGATTGCCGAGGCCGACTGGGTGCTCGACCTCGGACCCGAAGGCGGCGTGGACGGTGGCCGCGTGGTCGCGGCCGGCACGCCGGAGCAGATCGTCGCCGCCGGCACGCACACCGGGCGGGCACTGGCCCCGGTGCTGGCCCGCCGGTGAGTCGCTGCCGGGGTGGCCGGCAGGCGCGCGCTAGACCTCCAGCGCTTCCCTCGCCACCTCGACGTGCAGCCGCTCCATCGCGTCCAGCGGCCGGCAGGCCGCCGCCTCGCGGTACAGTGCCTCGGCCTCGGCGAGCCGGCGCTCGCCCTCCAGCATCACCAGCCCCTGGGCGTACTCGATGCGCCCCAGCACCGAGGCCGGGTGCAGCTTCAGCCCGGTGGCGAACATCTGCAGCGCCAGCTCGCGGGTCGAGCCCTGGCGCCGCGCCAGGCGGGCGCCTGCCTTGTCGATCACCTCGGCGTGGAAGGCGCCCAGCGCGATGTACGCGTCGGCATGGCGGGGCTGCAGCGCGATCGTGGCTTCCAGCGCGGCCTTCACCTTCTCGCCGACGCCCTGCGCCAGCGCCTGCGCGACGCTGATGCTCTGCGCATAGCGCCCGAGCGCCACCGCCAGCCAGTAGTGGGCGCTGGCCAGCTGCGGCTGCGCGGCCCGTTGCGCGGCGGCGCGCTCGGCCACCTCGAGCAGCAGGTCGAGCTTGCGGCGCTCGTCCGGCTCGACGTAGATCGCGTGGATGCACTGCGCCTTGTGGGCCGCGGCGAGGCCGGCGCCGCCGGCGCGCAGGCCCAGCTCCACCGCCTGCCGGAACTCGCCGGCGTGGAAGCAGGCCCAGGCCTGCCGGACCGCCTCGTCCTGCGGCCAGGGTTCGGCGTCGCCCGCATGCAGGCGGGCCCAGCGCGCCTGCAGCGCGACCGGGTCCAGCCGCCAGGCGGTGCTGTCATGGGGGAAGGCGGTCCAGTCGTTCACGGGGCAGGCTCCGGCAGGGATCGGGCGGCGTCGCGGTAGGGCCCGACCAGCCCGTGCAGGTGGGCCTGCTGGGCGGGTTCCAGGTAGGGCAGCAGCAGGCCCAGCACGTGGTGGGCCCCGCGCATCATCGCCGCGCCGGCCACCTCGGGCTCCAGCGCGCGGCGCGGGTCGCGCACGTACTCGTAGCTCAGCCAGTAGGTCAGCACCACCACCATCGCGGTGGCGACCGGCCCGGCGTCCTGCGGCGCGATGCGCATCGCGCCGTGCTGCGCCAGCCCGTCGAGCAGCTGCCCGATCGCACGCGACTTGTGTTCCAGCACCGCCTGGAAGCGCGTTTCCAGGTGCCGGTTGCGGCTCAGCAGGTCGTTGAGGTCACGGTACAGGAAGCGGTACTGCCAGATCAGCTCGAACAGCATGTGGAAGAACAGCCAGGCGTCCTCCACGTGGCGCACGCCGCCTGCCGCGCGCAGCAGCTCGTCGAGCGCCTGTTCGTAGCGGTCGTACAGCGCGTTGACCAGCGCCTCCTTGGCCGGGTAGTGGTAGTACAGGTTGCCCGGGCTGATGCCCAGCTCGGCCGAGATCGCGTTGGTGGAGACGTTGGGCTCGCCGAAGCGGTTGAACAGCTCGAGCGTGGCCTCCAGGATGCGCTCGGCCGTGCGGCGGGGTTTCTTCTGGGGTGGGGGCATGGCGCGGGTCTCCTCCGGGGCCGCAGCCAATCTAGCAAAAAGCACCGGGGGCCGGAACCGCGGAACAACCCCCCGCCAGCAGGTTTGCAGGCGGCTGCCTACAATTTCGCTCCTCATGTCCGCCATCAGCTTCCAACACGTTTCCAAGTTGTACCAGGGCGCACGTGGGGTGCTGCAGGCGCTGAAAGACGTCAGCTTCGAGATCGAACCGGGCGAATTCTTCGGCCTGCTGGGCCCCAACGGCGCAGGCAAGACCACCCTGATCAGCATCCTCGCCGGCCTGACCCATGCCACGGGCGGGCAGGTGCGCGTGCACGGCTACGACGTCGTCTCGCAGTACGCCCAGGCCCGCCGGCAGCTCGGCATCGTGCCGCAGGAGCTGGTGTTCGACCCGTTCTTCACGGTGCGCGAGGCGTTGCGCATCCAGTCCGGCTATTTCGGCGTCAGGCGCAACGACGACTGGATCGACGAGCTGCTCGCCAACCTGGGCCTGGCCGACAAGGCCAACGCCAACATGCGCCAGCTCTCGGGCGGCATGAAGCGGCGCGTGCTGGTGGCGCAGGCGCTGGTGCACCGCCCGCCGGTGATCGTGCTGGACGAGCCCACCGCCGGCGTGGACGTGGAGCTGCGCCAGACCCTGTGGCAGTTCATCGCGCGCCTGAACCGCGAGGGCCACACGGTGCTGCTGACCACGCACTACCTGGAAGAGGCCGAGGCGCTGTGCCACCGCATCGCGATGCTCAAGGCCGGCCAGGTGGTCGCGCTGGACCGCACCTCCGCGCTGCTGGCCGGCACCGCCAGCACCATGCTGCAGTTCAAGACCGACCAGGCGCTGCCGCCGGCGCTGGCCGCGCAGGCGCGCGTGACCGGCCGCATCGTGCAGATCAAGGCGCATGACGCCGCCGAGGTCGAATCCATCCTCGCCACCCTGCGCCAGGCCGGCTGCAAGGTCGAGGACCTGGAGATCGGCCGCGCCGACCTGGAGGACGTGTTCCTCGAGATCATGCAGGCCGACGCCCCGGCGCAGCCTGCCAGCCCCCGGCCCGCCCGGGCGGAGTCCGTCGCATGAATGCCGTGATCGACCGTTTCGCCGGCGTGCGCACGCTGCTGTACAAGGAAGTGCTGCGCTTCTGGAAGGTCAGCTTCCAGACCGTGGCCGCGCCGGTGCTGACCGCCGTGCTGTACCTGCTGATCTTCGGGCACGTGCTCGAGGACCACGTCACGGTGTTCGACCAGGTCGGCTACACCAGCTTCCTGATCCCGGGGCTGGTGATGATGAGCGTGCTGCAGAACTCCTTCGCCAACAGCTCCTCGTCGCTGATCCAGAGCAAGATCACCGGCAACCTGGTGTTCCTGCTGGTCACGCCGCTGTCGCACTGGGCCTGGTTCACCGCCTACGTCGGCGCCTCGATGGCGCGCGGGCTGACGGTGGGCCTGGGGGTGTTCCTCGTCACCGCCTGGTTCGCCCCGCCCTCGTTCGCCGAACCGTGGTGGATCGTGATCTTCGCCATGCTGGGCTCGGCGATGCTCGGCTCGCTCGGGCTGATCGCCGGCCTGTGGGCCGAGAAGTTCGACCAGATGGCGGCGTTCCAGAACTTCATCATCATGCCGATGACCTTCCTGTCCGGCGTGTTCTATTCGGTGCACTCGCTGCCGCCGTTCTGGCAGGCCATCAGCCACCTGAACCCGTTCTTCTACATGATCGACGGCTTCCGCCGCGGCTTCTTCGGGGTCAGCGACGTCTCGCCCTGGATGAGCCTGGCGATGGTGGGCACCAGCTTCCTGGTCGTGGCCGGCCTGGCGCTGCACCTGCTGCGCATCGGCTACAAGATCCGCCATTGAGCCGCGGCGGCCAGGGTTGACCCGAATCGGCGATAATCACGGGGTTATGGCTGACCCGACTGCCCAGGAAGTGCGCGACTACATCGCCCAGGGGCTCGATTGCGAGCACCTGGAGGTGGAGGGCGACGGCCGTCATTTCTTCGCAACCATCGTCTCCCGGGAATTCGAGGGCAAGAGCCGGATTGCGCGCCACCAGTGCGTCTACCGAGCGCTGGGCGATAGAATGCGCGAACAGATCCACGCCCTGTCGATGAAGACGCTGACCCCTGCCGAGTGGGCCGAGACCTCGGCGAAGCCTTCGGCCTCCCATCACCACCATCATTGACCGGCAACCGCCCGGCGGCGCGGTTGCGGACGTGCCGCGCTTGCCTGCTGGACGGCGCGGCGGCGGATCCGACACAGCGTGGCGCGGGTGGTGTCCGCCACACCACACCTATGGACAAACTCCTCATCCGCGGTGGCCGCCGGCTCAACGGTGAAGTCACGGTTTCCGGGGCCAAGAACGCCGCGCTGCCCGAGCTGTGCGCCGCGCTGCTGACCGCCGAGCCGGTCACGCTGACCAACGTCCCGCGCCTGCAGGACGTCAACACCACCCTCCAGCTGCTGCGCAACATGGGCGCGCGCGCCGAGCGCAGCGAGCAGCAGCCGGACCTGGTGCAGATCGACGCGAGCCAGGTCACCTCGCCCGAGGCGCCGTACGACCTGGTCAAGACCATGCGCGCCTCGATCCTGGTGCTGGGGCCGCTGCTGGCGCGCTTCGGCGAGGCCACCGTCTCGCTGCCCGGCGGCTGCGCGATCGGCTCGCGCCCGGTGGACCAGCACATCAAGGGCCTGCAGGCCATGGGCGCCGAGATCGTGGTCGAGCACGGCTACATCATCGCCAAGGCCAAGCGCCTGAAGGGCGCGCGCATCACCACCGACATGGTGACCGTCACCGGCACCGAGAACCTGCTGATGGCCGCCACGCTGGCCGAGGGCGAGACGGTGCTGGAGAACGCCGCGCAGGAGCCCGAGATCCCCGACCTGGCCGAGATGCTGATCGCCATGGGCGCGAAGATCGAGGGCCACGGCACCGGCAAGATCCGCATCCAGGGCGTCGAACGCCTGCACGGGCTGCCCGGCCCGGTGGGCCACCGCATCATCCCGGACCGCATCGAGGCCGGCACCTTCCTGTGCGCGGTGGCGGCCACCGGCGGCGACGTGGTGCTGCGCCACGCCTGCGCCGCCCACCTCGACGCGGTGATCGAGAAGCTGCGCGAGGCCGGGGCGACCATCGAGGCCGGCGACGACTGGATCCGCGTGCGCGCCGACCGGCGCCCCCGGGCGGTGTCGTTCCGCACCAGCGAGTACCCGGCGTTCCCGACCGACATGCAGGCGCAGTTCATGGCGCTCAACTGCATCGCCGACGGCGCGGCCAAGGTCACCGAGACCATCTTCGAGAACCGCTTCATGCACGTCAACGAGCTGCTGCGCCTGGGCGCGCGCATCGAGGTGGACGGCAACACCGCGGTGGTGCGCGGCGTCGAGCGCCTGTCCGGCGCCACCGTGATGGCCACGGACCTGCGCGCCTCGGCGAGCCTGGTGATCGCCGGGCTGGTGGCCGAAGGCGAGACGGTGGTCGACCGCATCTACCACCTCGACCGTGGCTACGACCGCATGGAGGTCAAGCTGCGCGGCCTCGGCGCCGACATCGAGCGCGTGACGCTGTGAGGCCGGGCAGGGCACAACCGCGGCGGGAAGGCTGAAATGACTGCAAGCAACACCATGATCACCCTGGCGCTGTCGAAGGGCCGCATCTTCGACGAGACCCTGCCGCTGCTGCAGGCGGCCGGCATCGAGGTCACCGAGGACCCCGAGACCTCGCGCAAGCTGATCCTGCCCACCAACCGCCCCGAGGTGCGCGTGGTGCTGGTGCGCGCCACCGACGTGCCGACCTACGTGCAGTACGGCGGCGCCGACCTCGGCGTGGCCGGCAAGGACGTGCTGCTCGAGCACGGCGGCCAGGGACTGTACCAGCCGCTGGACCTGCGCATCGCCAAGTGCCGCATGAGCGTGGCGGTGCGTGCCGACTTCGACTACGCCGCCGCCGTGAAGCAGGGCTCGCGGCTGCGCGTGGCGACCAAGTACACCACCGTGGCGCGCCAGCACTTCGCCGACAAGGGCGTGCACGTGGACCTGATCAAGCTCTACGGCTCGATGGAGCTGGCCCCGCTGACCGGGCTGGCCGACGCCATCGTGGACCTGGTCTCCACCGGCGGCACGCTGCGCGCGAACAACCTGGTCGAGGTCGAGAAGATCATGGACATCTCCTCGCGCCTCGTCGTCAACCAGGCGGCGCTGAAGGTCAAGCGCGAGCCGATCCGCCGGCTCATCGAGATTTTTTCCACTGTGACCCAGAAAAGGTGAACGCCATGAACGTGCAGATCCGTCAACTCGCCACCACCGCGCCGGACTTCGAAGCCGAGTTCCAGCGCGTGCTGCACTGGGCGGCCGAGACGGATCATGCGATCGAGCAGCGGGTCGCCGAGATCCTGGCCGACGTGTGCCAGCGCGGCGACGCGGCGGTGCTCGAGTACACCAACCGCTTCGACGGGCTGGGCGCCACCTCGGTGGCCGCGCTGGAGCTCGGCCGCGCCGAGCTGGACGCGGCGCTGGCGCAGATCACGCCGGCGCAGCGCAGCGCGCTGGAAGCCGCCGCGCGCCGGGTGCGCGCCTACCACGAGCGCCAGCTCGAGGCCTGCGGCCGGTCCTGGAGCTACCGCGACGAGGACGGCACGCTGCTGGGCCAGAAGGTCACGCCGCTGGACCGCGTCGGCATCTACGTGCCGGGCGGCAAGGCGGCCTACCCGTCCAGCGTGCTGATGAACGCGGTGCCGGCCAAGGTGGCCGGCGTCGGCGAGATCATCATGGTGGTGCCCACGCCGCGCGGCGAGAAGAACCCGCTGGTGCTGGCCGCCGCCGCGGTGGCCGGGGTGGACCGCGTGTTCACCATCGGCGGCGCGCAGGCGGTCGCGGCGCTGGCCTACGGCACGGCCACCATCCCCAAGGTCGACAAGGTCACCGGCCCGGGCAACGCGTACGTGGCCAGCGCCAAGAAGCACGTCTACGGCACCGTGGGCATCGACATGATCGCCGGGCCCAGCGAGATCCTGGTGCTGGCCGACGGCACCACGCCGCCCGAGTGGGTCGCGATGGACCTGTTCAGCCAGGCCGAGCACGACGAGCTGGCGCAGAGCATCCTGCTGTGCCCCGATGCGGACTACATCGCGCGGGTCAAGGCCGAGATCGACCGCCTGCTGCCCGACATGCCGCGCCGCGACGTGATCCGCGCCTCGCTGGAAGGGCGCGGCGCGCTGATCCTCACCCGCAGCATGGAAGAGGCCTGCGAGATCAGCAACCGCATCGCGCCCGAGCACCTGGAAGTGAGCTCGCGCGAGCCGGGCCGCTGGGAGCCGCTGCTGCGCCACGCCGGCGCGATCTTCCTCGGCGCCTACACCAGCGAGTCGCTCGGCGACTACTGCGCCGGCCCCAACCACGTGCTGCCGACCTCCGGCACCGCCCGCTTCTCCTCGCCGCTCGGGGTGTACGACTTCCAGAAGCGCTCCAGCCTGATCGAGGTGAGCGCCCAGGGGGCCCAGATGCTGGGCCGCATCGCGGCCGAGCTGGCCTACGGCGAGGGCCTGCAGGCGCATGCGCGGGCCGCCGAATTCCGCCTCGACCAGAACGACCAGCCGGGAGCCTGAACCCATGAGCCAGTTGCAGCAACGCATCGAGCAGGTCATCCGCGCCGACGTGCGCCAGATGCACGCCTACGTCGTGCAGCCGAGCGCCGGCATGGTCAAGCTCGACGCGATGGAGAACCCCTTCCGCCTGCCGCCGGAACTGCAGCGCGCGCTCGGCGAGCGCCTGGGCGCGGTGGCGATCAACCGCTATCCCGGCGAGCGCCTGGACGTGCTGCGCGAGGCCCTGGCCAGGCACGCGGGGATGCCCGACGGCCACGCCCTGGTGCTGGGCAACGGCTCGGACGAGCTGATCTCGATGCTGGCCATGGCCTGCCGGCAACCCGGCGCGACCGTGCTGGCGCCGGTGCCCGGCTTCGTGATGTACGAGATGTCCGCGCAGCTGCAGGGGATGCCGTTCGTCGGCGTGCCGCTGCGGCCGGACACCTTCGAGCTGGACGAACGCGCGATGCTGGCCGCGATCGAGCAGCACCGCCCGGCGCTGGTCTACATCGCCTACCCGAACAACCCGACCGGCAACCTGTTCGACGACGCGGTCATCGAGCGCATCGTGCAGGCCGCCCCGGGCCTGGTGGTGATCGACGAGGCCTACCAGCCGTTCTCCAGCCGCAGCTACATCGACCGCCTGGCGCGCCACGAGCACGTGCTGCTGATGCGCACGCTCAGCAAGTTCGGCCTGGCCGGCGTGCGCCTGGGCTACATGATGGGGCGCCGCGAGCTGATCGAGGAGATCGACAAGGTGCGCCCGCCCTACAACGTCAGCGTGCTGAACTGCGAGGCGGCGCTGTTCGCCCTCGAGCACGACGACGAGTTCGCTCGGCAGGCACGGATCCTGCGTGACGAGCGCCAGCGGCTGATCGAGGCGCTGCAGGCCCTGCCGGGCGTGCGGCCGTACCCGAGCGAAGCCAACATGGTGCTCGTGAAGGTGCCCGACGCGCGGCGCACCTACGAGGGCATGAAGGCGCGCAAGGTGCTCGTGAAGCACATGGGCGGCGGCTCGCCGCTGCTTGCCAACTGCCTGCGCCTGACGGTAGGCTCCCCCGAAGAAAACGACCTGATGATCGCCGCGCTGCGCGACAGCCTCTGAGATGAACATCCCCACCGCAGAACGTGTGGCCGAAGTCACACGCAACACCGCCGAAACGCAGATCCGCGTGCGCGTGAACCTGGACGGCACCGGCGTCGCGAAGCTGTCCACCGGCATCGGCTTCTTCGACCACATGCTCGACCAGATCGCCCGCCACGGGCTGATCGACCTGGAGGTCGACGCGAAGGGCGACCTGCACATCGACGGCCACCACACGGTGGAGGACGTCGGCATCACGCTGGGCCAGGCATTCGCCCGGGCCGTGGGCGACAAGAAGGGCATCCGCCGCTACGGCCATGCCTACGTGCCGCTGGACGAGGCGCTGTCGCGCGTGGTGGTCGACTTCTCTGGCCGCCCGGGCCTGCACATGCACGTGCCGTTCAAGGCCGGCATGATCGGCGCCTTCGACACCCAGCTGGCCTACGAGTTCTTCCAGGGCTTCGTCAACCACGCGCAGGTGACGCTGCACATCGACAACCTGCGCGGCGAGAACGCCCACCACCAGTGCGAGACGGTGTTCAAGGCCTTCGCCCGGGCGCTGCGCATGGCGCTGGAGCCCGACCCGCGCATGGCCGGCGTGGTGCCCTCGACCAAGGGGACCCTCTGACCATGGCCACCGTCGCCGTCGTCGACTACGGCATGGGCAACCTGCGCTCCGTCTCGCAGGCGGTGCGCCATGCCGCGCAGGGCACGGGTGCCGAGGTGATCGTCACCGCGCGCCCCGAAGAGGTCCGTGCCGCCGAGCGCGTCGTGCTGCCGGGGCAGGGGGCGATGCCCGACTGCATGCGCGAGCTGCGCGAGTCGGGCCTGCTGGAAGCGGTGCTGCACGCCGCCGCCCACAAGCCGCTGATGGGCGTGTGCGTGGGCATGCAGATGCTGCTCGAGCGCAGCGAGGAAGGCCCGACCGAGGGCCTGGGGCTGATCCCGGGCGAGGTGGTGCGCTTCCGGCTCGACGGGCTGACGCAGCCGGACGGCAGTCGTTACAAGGTGCCACAGATGGGCTGGAACCGGGTCTGGCAGGTGCGCCCGCACCCGATGTGGACCGGGGTGCCCGACGGCGCCTATTTCTATTTCGTGCACAGCTACCACGCCCGTACCCGGCTGCCGGAGCACAGCACCGGGGAAACCGAGTACGGCGTGCGCTTTACCTGTGCGGTGGCGCGGGATAACATTTTTGCGACCCAGTTCCACCCGGAGAAGAGCGCAGCACACGGTTTGGCCCTGTACCGCAACTTCCTGTCCTGGAAGCCCTGACTGCGCCGTCGCCCCTTCCCGTCCCGGCTTCTCCCCACCCGCTTTTCCCACCACCACCATCGCCTCGGCTATGTTGCTGATCCCTGCCATCGACCTGAAAGACGGCAAGTGCGTGCGCCTGAAACAAGGTGACATGAACGACTCCACCACCTTCGGCGACGATCCGGCCGCGATCGCGCGTCGCTGGCTCGACGCCGGGGCACGCCGGCTGCACCTGGTGGACCTCAACGGGGCCTTTGCCGGCAAGCCGGTGAACCAGGCGGCGATCAAGTCCATCCTCGCCGAGGTGGGCGACGAGATCCCGGTCCAGCTGGGCGGAGGCATCCGCGACCTGGACACCATCGAACGCTACCTGGACGGCGGCCTGAGCTACGTCATCATCGGCACGGCTGCGGTCAAGAACCCCGGCTTCCTGAAGGACGCCTGCAGCGCCTTCGGCGGCCACATCATCGTCGGCCTGGACGCCAAGGACGGCAAGGTCGCCACCGACGGCTGGTCCAAGCTGTCGGGCCACGAGGTGGTCGACCTGGCGAAGAAGTTCGAGGACTACGGCGTCGAGGCGGTGATCTACACCGACATCGGCCGCGACGGCATGCTCACCGGCATCAACATCGACGCCACCGTCAAGCTGGCGCGGGCGCTGTCGATCCCGGTGATCGCCTCCGGCGGCCTGAGCAGCCTGGCCGACATCGAGCGGCTGTGCGAGGTGGAGGACGAAGGCATCGAGGGCGTCATCTGCGGCCGGGCCATCTACACCGGCGACCTCGACTTCGCCGAGGCGCAGAAGCGCGCCGACGAGCTCGCCACCCAGGCCTGATCCACCCATCCACCCCGACGGGGCGACGCCGCCCTGCGCTGCCATGCTGGCCAAACGCATCATTCCCTGCCTGGACGTGACCGGCGGTCGCGTCGTCAAGGGCGTCAACTTCGTCGAGCTGCGCGACGCCGGCGATCCGGTCGAGATCGCCGCGCGCTACAACGAGCAGGGCGCCGACGAACTCACCTTCCTGGACATCACCGCCACCAGCGACGGGCGCGACCTGATCCTGCCCATCATCGAGGCGGTGGCCAGCCAGGTGTTCATCCCGCTGACGGTCGGCGGCGGCGTGCGCACCGTCGAGGACGTGCGGCGCCTGCTTAACGCGGGGGCCGACAAGGTCAGCTTCAACTCCGCCGCGGTGGCCAACCCGCAGCTGATCCGCGACGCATCGCAGAAGTACGGCGCGCAGTGCATCGTGGTGGCGATCGACGCCAAGGCACGTGCCGACGGCAGCGGCTGGGACGTCTACACCCACGGCGGGCGCAGGAACACCGGGCTGGACGCGGTGGCCTGGGCGCGCCAGATGGCCGAGCACGGCGCCGGCGAGATCCTGCTGACCAGCATGGACCGCGACGGCACCAAGAGCGGCTTCGACCTGGCCCTGACCCGCGCCGTCAGCGACGCGGTGCCGGTGCCGGTCATCGCCTCGGGCGGCGTCGGCAACCTGGAGCACCTGGTCGAGGGCATCCAGCAGGGCCATGCCGACGCCGTGCTGGCGGCCAGCATCTTCCACTACGGCGAGTACACCGTGGGCCAGGCCAAGGCCCTGATGGCCGAGCGCGGCATCCCGGTGCGGCGCTGAGTTCCGCCCCCGCCGTCCCCCGGGGCCGGCGGGCTTTTCCGACATCGCGGGCGTGGCCGCGGCCGGTGGGCCGGCCGTCGCGCAGGTGGTTGCTACACTGCCGTCATGGAGTGGCTCGAACAAGTCAAATGGGACGATCAAGGCCTGGTGCCGGTGATCGCACAGGAAGTCGGCAGCAACGACGTGCTGATGTTTGCCTACATGAACCGCGAGGCGCTGCGCCTGACCGCCGAGCGCGGCGAGGCGGTGTACTGGAGCCGCTCCCGCCAGCGCCTGTGGCACAAGGGCGAGGAATCGGGCCACATCCAGAAAGTGCACGAGATCCGCCTCGACTGCGACGGCGACGTGGTGCTGCTGAAGGTGACCCAGCTCGGGCACGAGCCGGGCATCGCCTGCCACACCGGGCGGCATTCGTGCTTCTTCAACGCGCTGCGCGACGGCCAGTGGCAGCCGGTCGACCCGGTGCTGAAGGACCCGCAGCGCATCTACAAGTAAGTGAACGGCATGACTTCCAACGACACGCTGGAGCGGCTGGCGCAGGTGATCGAGTCGCGCAAGGGCGCCGACCCGGACGCCTCCTACGTCGCC
Source organism: Caldimonas thermodepolymerans (assembly GCF_015476235.1). NCBI lineage: Bacteria > Pseudomonadati > Pseudomonadota > Betaproteobacteria > Burkholderiales > Sphaerotilaceae > Caldimonas > Caldimonas thermodepolymerans. The sequence continues at coordinate 3,196,723 of NZ_CP064338.1, read as the reverse complement.
CGGCTGTTCCACAAGGGCCTGGACGCGATCCTCAAGAAGGTCGGCGAGGAGGCCACCGAGACCGTCATGGCCGCCAAGGACGGCGATCCGAAGAAGATCGTCTACGAGGTGGCCGACCTGTGGTTCCATTCCATGGTGGCGCTGGCCGCGTTCGACCTGCGGCCGGCCGACGTGCTGGCCGAGCTGGAGCGGCGCGAGGGCCTGTCGGGCCTGCAGGAGTTCGCCCAGCGCAGCCAGCGCAAGGAGGGGGCGCAATGACCGACATCATCGACCTGGGCGAGCGCGACCGCCAGCTCAAGACCATCGGCATCGTCAGCTACCTGCTGCACGCCATCGTCGCGGTCTCGGCCCTGGTGCCGACGGTGCAGGCCAGCATCGTGCTGCTGGTGATCGCCTTCGTGCTGGACCTGGTCAAGAAGGACGACGCGGCCGGCACCTGGCAGGAGTCGCACTTCCGCTGGCGCATCCGCTCGGTGCTGTGGGCCGGCGCCCTGTACCTGCTGACCCTGCCGCTGTGGTTCCTGCTGGTCCTGCCCGGCTGGATCGCGTGGTTCCTGATCTCGATCTGGTTCCTCTACCGCATCGTCCGAGGCTGGCTGAACCTCAACGACAATCGCCCCATCCAAGCGTGAGGCCGTATCCATGAGTCACGACCCGAACTGCATCTTCTGCAAGATCGTCGCCGGCGAGATCCCGTCCCGCAAGGTCTACGAGGACGAGGAGCTGTACGCGTTCCACGACATCCGTCCGCAAGCGCCGGTGCATTTCATGATCATTCCCAAGCAGCATGTGGCCTCGCTCGACGAGGCCACCGCGGAGCATGCGCCGCTGCTGGGTCGCATCCTCACGCTGGCGCCGCAGCTGGCGCGCGAGCAGGGGGCGACCAACGGCTTCCGCACCGTCATCAACACCGGTCCGGACGGCGGGCAGGAGGTCTACCACCTCCACGTCCACGTCATGGGTGGCCCCCGCCCCTGGAAAGTGGGCTGACCGTAGAATTCCTTTCCGTCGTTAGGAGAAAGACATGGGTTCCTTCAGCATCTGGCACTGGTTGGTCGTGCTGTTGATCGTCGTGCTGGTGTTCGGCACCAAGAAGCTCAAGAACCTCGGCTCCGACCTGGGCGCCGCGGTGAAGGGCTTCAAGGATGGCATGCGTGACGGCTCGTCCGGCGAGGCGGCCGGCCCGGCACAGCAGGTCACCAACGAGAAGACGGCCGAGAAGCCGACGATCGACGTCGAGGCGAAGACCAAGTCCTGATCCTCCCACCCCGTCGTGCGGCGTGGCTGAACGGCCGCGCCGCCCGGCGTCCCTGCCCGCCTCATGATTGATTTCGGCTTCGACAAGCTGGCCCTCATCGGTGCGGTGGCGTTGATCGTCATCGGCCCGGAAAAGCTGCCCCGTGTCGCCCGCACCGTCGGGCACCTGCTGGGCAAGGCGCAGCGCTACGTGGCCGACGTCAAGGCCGAGGTGAACCGGTCCATCGAGCTCGAGGAACTCAAGAAGATGAAGACCGAGTTCGAGGACGCCGCGCGCAACGTCGAGCGGGAGGTGTCCCAGGCGGCCGGTGACTTCGAGAAGTCCTGGTCCGACGTCACCCACAGCATCGGCACGCTGGACCAGCCCGACGGCAGTGCCGGCAGCCTCGGCAGCAGCTGGGAACCGCCGCCTCCCGAGTACAAGCATCCCAGGAAGAACTGGCGGCTCAAGCGCGGTGCGGTGCCACAGTGGTACAAGCGGCGCCACGGCGTGCGCACGCACGTGCAGTCCGGCGCAGCCCGCGTGGCGCGCTTCCGGCCGCGCCGGCCGTCTTCGAAGGTCGGCCCGTGAGCCAGAACGCCCCCCAAAACGATCGCGACGAACTGGAAGGCACCGAGCAGCCCTTCGTTTCCCACCTGATCGAGCTGCGCGACCGCCTGATCCGTTCGCTCATTGCCGTCGGCGTCGTGTTCGGCGCGCTGTTCCTGTGGCCGGGCCCGTCCGGGCTGTACGACCTGCTGGCCGCGCCGCTGGTCGCACACCTGCCCGAGGGCAGCCGCATGATCGCCACCAGCGTGATCTCGCCGTTCATCGTGCCGCTGAAGATCACGCTGATGACGGCCTTCCTGATCGCGCTGCCGGTGGTGCTCTACCAGGTCTGGGCCTTCGTCGCGCCCGGGCTGTACACGCACGAGAAGCGGCTGGTGCTGCCGCTGGTGGTCTCCAGCACCATCCTGTTCCTCGTCGGGGTGGCGTTCTGCTACTTCTTCGTGTTCGGCAAGGTGTTCGCCTTCATCCAGAGCTTCGCGCCCAAGAGCATCACCGCCGCGCCGGACATCGAGGCCTACCTCAGCTTCGTGCTGACGATGTTCCTGGCCTTCGGGCTGGCCTTCGAGGTGCCCATCGTGGTGGTCGTGCTGGCGCGCCTGGGCATGGTCAGCATCGACAAGCTGAAGGCCTTCCGCAGCTACTTCATCGTGCTGGCCTTCATCATCGCCGCCATCGTCACCCCGCCGGACGTGATCTCGCAGCTGGCGCTGGCGATCCCGATGTGCCTGCTCTACGAGGCGGGCATCTGGGCCGCGCAGCTGTTCATCAAGCACACCGGCGCGCCGGACGCCGAGGAAGAACAGGCCTGAGGCCCGCACCGGCGGGCCCGTTCCGTCGCCCGGGCGCGCGCGGCGCTTCAGCGCATGCGCCGCTGCAGCTTGGGCCGCTGGGCCACCTGGACGTCCAGCTCCAGCGTCTCCCGGCCGCGCTGCACCGAAATCGTCGCCTGGCTGCCGGGGACCAGTTCCGCCACTGCGTTGAGCAGCTGCACCGTGCTCTTGACCGGCTTGCCGGCCACCGCGACCACCACGTCGCCCGGGCGGATGCCGGCCAGCTGGGCCGGGCCGCCCTGCAGCACGCCGGTGATCAGCACGCCTTCCTCGATCGGCAGGTTGAAGGTCTGCGCCATCTCGGGCGTCAGGTCCTGCGGCTCGACGCCGATCCAGCCGCGCGTGACCTGGCCGTCGCGGATCAGGCTTTCCATCACGTGGCGGGCCGTGGAGGCCGGGATCGCGAAGCCGATGCCCATGTTGCCGCCCGAGCGCGAGTAGATCGCGGTGTTGATGCCCATCAGGTTGCCGCTGGCGTCGACCAGCGCGCCGCCCGAGTTGCCGGGGTTGATCGCGGCGTCGGTCTGGATGAAGTTCTCGAAGGTGTTGATGCCCAGCTGGTTGCGCCCCAGCGCGCTGACGATGCCGGAGGTGACCGTCTGCCCCACGCCGAACGGGTTGCCGATCGCCAGCACCACGTCGCCGACCTCCAGCGCGTCGGAGTCGCCGAAGGTGATGGCCGGCAGCTTGTCGAGGTCGATGCGTAGCACGGCGAGGTCGGTCTCCGGGTCGGTCCCGACCACCTTGCCGCGGGTCTTGCGGCCGTCGCTGAGCATCACCTCGATGTCGTCGGCACCTTCGATGACGTGGTTGTTGGTCAGCACGTAGCCTTCGGGTGAGACGATGACCCCGGAGCCGAGGCCCATCTGCTGCTGTTGCGGCACCTGGTCGCCGAAGAAGAAGCGGAACCAGGGATCATCCATGTGCGGCGCGCGCGTGGTGCGGCTGGTGGCGATGTTCACGACCGCGGGCGAGGCGCGCTTGGCCGCGGCCGAATAGGTGCTCGGCGCGGGGGCCGCCGCCACCGCCGGGGCCTCGATGATCGAGACGGACGGCACCACCCCCGTCGGCGAGCGCTGCAGCCACTGCGGCTTGAGCGTGGAGACGACGAACAGCACCGCCACGGCCACCGTGACGGCTTGCGAGAAAATCAGCCAGGTTTTGCGCATAGGAAAGAGACGGATGATCCACCGCGACGAACTGGACGGCTACCTGAAGGGCCTGCTGGCAGTGGACCGGTTCAAGGATTATGGGCCGAACGGCCTGCAAGTTGAGGGCCGCGCCGAAGTTCGCAAGGTGGTCAGCGGCGTCACCGCCAGCCTGGCGCTCATCGAGGCGGCCGTGGATGCGGGCGCCGACGCCATCGTGGTTCACCACGGCCTGTTCTGGCGCGGCCAGGACGGGCGCGTGACCGGCTGGATGAAGAAGCGCCTGCAGCGCTTGCTGGCGGCCGACGTGAACCTGTTTGCCTACCACTTGCCGCTGGACGCGCACCCCGAGCTGGGCAACAACGCGCAGCTGGCACGCCGGCTGGGGCTGACGGCCGAACGCAGCTTCGGCGACCAGGAACTGGGCCTGCTCGGTGCGGCCGACGCGGCGCTGACGCTGGAGGCCCTGGCCGCGCGCGTGCGCGAGCGCCTCGGGCGCGCGCCGGTGGTGGTCGAAGGCGACGGCCGCCCGCTGCGCCGCATCGCCTGGTGCACCGGCGGCGCGCAGGGGTTCTTCGAGGCGGCGATCGCCGCCGGCGCCGACGCCTACCTCACCGGCGAGATCTCCGAGCCGCAGGCGCACTACGCGCGCGAGACCGGCGTGGCCTACCTCGCCTGCGGCCACCATGCCACCGAGCGCTACGGGGCACCGGCGCTGGGCGAGCACATCGCCGCACGCTTCGGCCTCGAGCATCGCTTCATCGACGTGGACAACCCGGCATGAGCGCCCCGTCCCCGCACGCGCCGCTGGCGATCACGATGGGCGACCCGGCCGGCATCGGCCCGGAGATCGTCGCCAAGGCCTTCCGCGACGGCCGGCTCGACGCGGCGCTCGTGATCGGCGACATCGAGGTGATGCGCCGCGCCGTGCGCTGCATCGGCGCGACCATGCTGCCGGTGGCGGTGATCGAGCGCGTGGCCGACCTGCCGCGCGTGCCGCCAGGCTGCATGCCGGTGCTGCCGGCCACGCAGCTGCCCGCGCTGCCGGCCTTCGGCGCGATCGACGCCGCCGCCGGGGCCGCGGCCCACGACTGCATCCGGCGCGCCACCGAGCTGGCGCTGGCCGGCGAGGTGGGTGCGGTCGTCACCGCGCCGATCCACAAGGAGGCGCTGGCCGCGGCGGGCATCGGCTTTCCCGGCCACACCGAGATGCTGCAGGCCTACGCCGGCGCGCCCGAGGTGCGCATGATGCTGGCCAACGACGAGCTCAAGACGGTGCTGGTCAGCATCCACGTCTCGCTGCGCCGCGCGATCGAGGCGGTGACGTTCGAGAACGTGCTGCAGACCGTGCGCATCGCCCATCGCAGCGCGGCGCTGTGGGGGCAGCCGAAGCCGCGCATCGCGGTGGCCGGGCTCAACCCGCATGCGGGCGAGGGCGGCCTGTTCGGCGACGAGGAGCTGCGCATCATCGGCCCGGCCGTCGAGGCGGCGCGTGCCGAGGGCATCGACGCGCGCGGGCCCTTTGCCCCGGACACCGTCTACATGCGCGCGCGCGACACGGCCGACCACCCGGGCGAGTTCGACCTGGTGATCGCGATGTACCACGACCAGGGCCTGATCCCGGTGAAGTACCTCGGGGTGGAGCGGGGCGTGAACGTCACGCTGGGCCTGCCGTTCGTGCGCACCAGCCCCGACCATGGCACCGCGTTCGACCTGGCGGGCAGCGGGCGGGCCGATGCCTCCAGCCTGGTCGCGGCGGCGGAGATGGCGCGCCGCCTCGCGGCCGGACGCGCGGCGGGCGGGACGGGTTAGCTAGCGGCGCGAGCAGCGCCGGTGCGGCTGGTGCAGGCGGCGGCGCCAGGGATGGGCGGCCGCGGGCAGGGCACCCTCGCCCGTGGGCAGGCTGGCCGGAACGACGCCTGCCAGCGTGCGGTCCTCGGACCGGCGGGCCGGCGTCCCGTGGGCGTCCTGGATGGTGGCTGCCGGCAGGGGTTTGTCCATCGCGCGTTCCTTTCCTCGTCGACCGTCGTCCCGGGCGGTGCGGCGTGCGCATTCTAGGAGGGGCGCGGACGCCGGCTCATGCCGGTTTGCGTGGCCTCCATGCACGATGTGCATGAGGGGAGGCGGCGTCGGGCGCACAGGCGCGAACCGGCATGCCGTGGCGGCAGGCGGTGTGCGGGGAGGGGGGATGTCCCGCGGCGGGGGCGGCCGCGGGGGCGGGCGGCACGGGCCGTGCCGCCGCCGGGGTCACAGCAGGTTGCGGACCTGCGCCTGCACCTGCATCAGGGCCGGCAGGCAGCGCTCCTGCAGGTCGGCCAGCGTCATGCGGGTCGCATGCACGCTGACGTTCATCGCCGCGACGGTGTCGCCGCGCAGGTTCTTCAGCGGCACGGAGATGGTGCGCAGGCCCAGCTCCAGTTCCTGGTCGACCACCGCGAAGCCTTGCGCGCGGGCGCGCGCGATCTCGATGCGCAGGCGGTCCTTGTGGGTCACGGTGTGCGGGGTCAGCGGCTCGAGGGGGTGCTCGTCCAGCCAGGCGTCGACGCGTTCCTGCGGCAGCGCGGCCAGCAGCACGCGGCCGTTGGCGGTGCAGTAGGCGGGAGCGCGGCTGCCCGGCTGCAGCGTGGGGGAGACGGTGCGGCCCGCCGAGGTGGCGGCGATGCAGATCACGTCGGCCGCGTCGAGCACGCCCACCGAGGAGGTTTCCTGCAGCGCGTGGGCCAGCTTCTGCACCTGCGGGTAGACGATGCGCGGCAGGCGCGCGGAATGGAAGTAGGACTGGCCCAGGCGCAGCACGCGCGGCGACAGGGAGAACATGCGGCCGTCGTAGTTGACGTAGCCCAGCTGGGTCAGCGTCAGCAGGTAGCGGCGCGCAGCGGCGCGGGTCAGCCCCGTGCGTTGCGCGACTTCGGTCATCGACAGGCGCGACTGCTCCTGGTCGAACGCTTCGATCACCGACAGGCCTTTCTGGAGCCCGGCGATGAAGTCTCGTTTCTGGACGGTGAAGGGGGTATCCATGGAACTGCTCAAGCGGCCAAGCGAAACACTTGGTTTCCAACCCTTGCCGACGCCACGCGCGGTCGCGCGCCAGTCGCACACCAGGGCTGCAATCTATTGTTGGGAAGATCAATATAGCCTAGATTCGCACAACCGTTCGGATCACAGACTTCTGTGCGATGTTCGCGCGCGTGTGCGCCTGTCTGACGTGACCGGGTGCACGTTTGGCCCGCCCCTCGACACCGCCGCCATGTCCTCATTCGCGTTCGAAGGTTTCCTGTCCACACCCGAGATGCTGGAGGTGTTCAGCGAGGTCTCGGTCACCCAGGCCATGATGGACTTCGAGGCGGCGTTGGCACGGGCCCAGGCCGCCGAAGGCCTGATGCCGCACGCGGCGGCGCAGGCGATCACCAGCGTCTGCAAGGCCGACCTCTATGACGTGCCGGCTATCGTCGGGCAGAGCGGCCGCGCCGGCAGCCTGGCGATCCCGCTGGTGAAGAAGCTCACCGAGACGGTCGCGCTGTTCGACCAGCAGGCGGCGGGCTACGTGCACTGGGGCAGCACCAGCCAGGACGTGATCGACACCGCGATGGTGCTGCTGACGCGCCGCGCGCTGCAGCTGGTCGAGCGCGACCTCGCGGCGCTGGTGCGCGACCTGCTGGTGCTGGCCGAGCTGCATGCGGCCACGCCGGTGCTGGCGCGCACGCTGATGCAGCCGGCCCAGGTGGTGACGGTGGGCTACAAGCTGCTCGGCTGGGTCGCGCCGCTGGTGCGTCGCCAGGCGCGGCTGCGCGAGGCGGCGGCGCGCGCGCTGAAGCTGCAGTTCGGCGGTGCGGTGGGCACCCTGTCGGTGCTGGGCGATGCCGGCCCGGCGGTGGCGCGCCGCATGGCCGACGAGCTGCAGCTGGCACTGCCGCCCACCGCCTGGCACACCCAGCGCGACGACTGGGTCGCCCTGGGCGCCGAGGTGGGCGTGCTGTGCGGGGCGCTGGGCAAGATCGCGCGCGACCTGTCGGCGATGGCGCAGGGCGAGATCGGCGAGCTGGCCGAACCCTCCGGCGGCGGCCGCGGCGGCTCCTCGGCGATGCCCCACAAGCGCAACCCGGTGTCCTCGATGGTCGCGCTGGCCGCGGCGCTGCGTGCGCCGCAGCGGGTGGCGGCGCTGCTGGCGGCGATGCCGCAGGAGCAGGAGCGCGGCCTGGGCAACTGGCAGGCCGAGCTGGCCGAGTGGGCCGGGCTGTTCATTTCTGCGCACGGCGCCGTGAAGGCCCTGGCCGAGGCGATCGCCGGGCTGGAGATCGATGCCGCGCGCATGCGGCAGAACATCGACGCGCTGCAGGGCCTGGTGTTCGCCGAGGCGGTGTCGATGCGCCTGGCGCGCACGCTCGGCAAGTCGCGGGCGCACCAGATGTTCGAAGCGCTCGCGCAGCGTGCGCTCGCCGAGCGGCGCCACCTGCGCGAGCTGACGCTCGAGGCGGTGCAGTCCGACCCGGCCCTGCAGGTCGCGATGACGGTGGCCGACATCGACATGCTGTTCGACCTGGCGCGAGCGGCCGAGCCTGCGGCGCGCATCGTGCGGCAGCAGTTGCCGGAACTGAAGAAGGAGGCGGCAGCGCTCGCGGCCGCCCAGGAGGAGACCCGACATGGATGACCGACAGGACGACTTCGACCGTGGCCTGCGCAACCGCCGCGCCGTGCTGGGCGACGCGTGGGTGGACCGCTCGCTGGGCAATGCCACCGCGTTCAATGCCGACTTCGTCTCGCTGATCACCCGCTATGCCTGGCACGACATCTGGGGCCGTCCCGGGCTGGACCACCGCACCCGGCGCCTGCTGGTGCTGGGCATGACCATCGCGCAGGGCCGCTGGGAGGAGTACGAGCTGCACCTGCGCGCCGCGGTCGAGGGCGGCGTGCCGCTGGACGAGATCAAGGAGACGCTGATGCAGGCCGTGATCTACTGCGGCGTGCCGGCGGCCAACACCGCGTTCAAGCTGGCCGGCGAGGTGCTCGCGAAGCTCGGCATCACGCCGGCACCGCAGCCGCTGACGCCGGCGCAGCGCGTTGCGCGCCACCACACCTTCAGCGCCCCGCAGCTGCACGTGCTGCGGCAAGGGCAGGGGCGGCCGGTGGTGCTGAGCCATGCGCTGGGCCTGGACGTGCAGATGTGGGACCGGCTGGCCGCCGCGCTGGCTGGCGACTGCGAGGTGCTGCGCTACGACCACCGCGGCCACGGCGAGTCCGCCGTGCCGCCGGGGCCGTACACGATGGACGAGCTGGTCGAGGACGCGGCGCGCCTGGTGCGCGAATGGGGCCGCGGTCCGGTGGTCTGGATCGGGCTGTCGATGGGCGGCATGGTCGGCCAGGGGCTGGCCGCGCGCCATCCCGAGCTGGTGCAGTCGCTGGTGGTGGCCAACTCGACGTCCTACTACCCCGACGCGGCGCGCGGGCTGTGGGCGCAGCGCATCGCCACCGTCGAGGCGCAGGGCCTGGCCGGCATCGCCGACGGCGTGATGGGGCGCTACTTCACCGAGGCGTTCCGCGCCGCGCATCCCGAGGTCGAGGCCTGGGCGCGCGGCCGCCTGCTGCGCACCGACGCGGCCGGCTACGTGGCCTGCTGCCACGCGGTCTCGCAGGTCGACTGGCGCGAGGCGCTGCCGCGCATCACCTGCCCGACGCTGGTCATCGCCGGCGCCCAGGACGTGGGCGCGCCGGTGGCGATGTCCGAGGCGATCGCGCAGGCCGTGCCGGGGGCGCGGCTGGAGATCATCGACGGGGCCTCGCACATCAGCGTGCTGGAGGCGCCTGAGGCCTTCGAGCGGCTGGTGCGCGACTTCCTCGCCGCGCACTGAGCCGCTTCGCTCAGCGCGCGATGCGCTGCTCGCCGCGGATCTTGCGCTGCAGCTGCAGGATGCCGTAGACCAGCGCCTCGGCGGTGGGCGGGCAACCGGGCACGTAGACGTCCACCGGGATGATGCGGTCGCAGCCGCGCACCACCGAATAGCTGTAGTGGTAGTAGCCGCCGCCGTTGGCGCACGAGCCCATCGAGATCACGTAGCGCGGCTCGGCCATCTGGTCGTAGACCTGCCGGATCGCGCGTGCCATCTTGTTGGTCAGCGTGCCGGCCACGATCATCAGGTCGGCGTGGCGCGGGCTGCCGCGCGGGATCAGGCCGAAGCGGTCCATGTCGTAGCGCGCGCCGGCCGCATGCATCATCTCGACGGCGCAGCAGGCGAGTCCAAAGGACAGGTACCACAGGCTGTGGGCGCGGGCGGCGGCGGCCAGCTCGTCGAGCCGGGCCAGGGCATAGCCGTCGCGCTCGAGGGTGGGATAGCGCATCGCTCAGGCACGATCGGACGAAAAGCCCATGCTGGCCTGCGGCCGCGCGGCGGTCTTGTAGGAATCCGCCATGCGCGCGGCGGCGCGCCTTTAGGCCCGGGGTGACGGGGATGCCGCGAACTGCCAGCCGTGGACGATGGGCCAGTGTTCCGGGTCGTTCGCGCGCAGGCGCTGCAGCAGCTGGCCCGGCGCCTCGCCGCTCAGGCGGCGGAACTCGTGGCTCATGTGGGCCTGGTCGGCGTAGCCGCCGGCGACCGCCAGCTCGGCCAGCGGCATGGCCGGGGCCTGCAGCGCGCGCAGCAGCGTCTGCTCGAAGCGCTGCACGCGCTGGAACTGCTTGGGCGCGAGCCCCAGCTCGGCGAGGAACAGTCGCTCGGTGTGGCGCTCGCTCCAGCCCAGCCGCGACGCGGCCGTCCTGAGTGGCAGCGCGGTGTGCCGGTACAGGGCGAGCGCGCGCGCCCGCGTGTCGGGGCCGCCGGCCGCGAGCTGCCGGCGCAGCACGTCCAGCAGGACCGCGACGCGCTCCCTGTCGCGGCGCGCCTGCGCGAGGCGCTGCAGCGCCGTGCTCCAGGCCGCGGGCCACAGGTCGGCCAGGTCGACCTGCAGGTCGCGCAGCTGCTGCGCGGCGCAGCCGGCCAGCCGCGCCACGGCTGCCGGGTGCAGCAGCGCCGACACGGTGCGCAGCCGCTGCACCGTGAGGCTGGTCATCGGCACCGAGCGCGGGCCGGCCAGCAGGCCGCGCGGGCCCTGCAGCGCAGGGCCGTGCAGCGTCGCGACGATCCCTTCGACGATCACCACCACCAGGCCCTCGACCATGGCGGGGAAGCGGTTCAGCGTGCCGGCGGGCACCTCGTCGATGCGCAGGTTCAGCACCCAGGGGCGCAGGTCGGCAGGCACGGGCAGTCGCAGCGTGGGCATGGCAGGCGCGCAGGGCGGGGTCCGCGGACGATTATGGAATGCGGGCGCCGGTGCCACCGCGCATCGGGTATCGTGCAGGCCCATGAGCGAGCTTTCCTTCTTCTGGCACGACTACGAGACCTTCGGCCGCGTGCCGCGCCGGGACCGCCCGGCGCAGTTCGCCGGCATCCGCACCGATGCCGAGCTCAACGAGATCGACGTGCCGGTGATGCTGTACTGCCGTCCCGCGCCCGACTACCTGCCGGACCCCGAGTCCTGCCTGCTGACCGGCATCCTGCCGCAGCACTGCCTCGAGCACGGGCTGCCGGAGCACGAGTTCGCCGCCGCGATCGAGGCCCAGCTGGCGCGTCCGGGCACGATCGGGCTGGGCTACAACACGCTGCGCTTCGACGACGAGGTGACGCGCCACCTGTTCTGGCGCAACCTGATCGACCCCTACGCGCGCGAGTGGCAGAACGAGTGCGGGCGCTGGGACCTGCTGGACGTGGTGCGCTGCTGCTGGGCGCTGCGTCCCGAGGGCATCGAGTGGCCGCTCAACGGCGACGGGCGCCCCTCGTTCAAGCTGGAGCACCTGAGCGCGGCCAACGGGCTGGTGCACGATGCCGCGCACGACGCGCTGTCGGACGTGCGTGCCACCATCGCGCTGGCGCGCCTGATCAAGGCCCGCCAGCCGCGCCTGTGGGACTTCTGCCTGCGCCTGCGCCGCAAGGAAGCGGTGCTTGCCGAGATGGGCGTGGGCCGGCCGTTCCTGCACGTCTCGGGCATGTACGGCACCGAGCGGGGCAGCCTGGCGATCGTGTGGCCGCTGGCGCCGCACCCGACCAACAAGAACGAGGTCATCGTCTGGGACCTGGCGCACGACCCCGGCGAGCTGTTCACGATGAACGCGCAGCAGATCCGCGAGCGCCTGTTCACGCGCAGCGACGAGCTGCCCGAGGGCGTCGAGCGGCTGCCGATCAAGACCATCCACATCAACAAGTGCCCGATCGTGATCGGCAACCTGCGCACGCTCACGCCCGAGCGCGCCGCGCACTGGGGCATCGACGTGCAGCAGGCGCTGCGCCATGCCGAGACCTGCGCGCTCAAGGGCGCGACGATGGCCGGCATCTGGCCGGATGTCTACGCGCGCCCCGGGCCGGCCGAGGCGGCCGACGTGGACGAGGACCTCTACGGCGGCTTCATCGGCAACGAGGACCGGCGCCGCCTGCAGCGCCTGCGGACCATGACGCCCGAGCAGCTGGCCGAGCGGCCGCCGTCGTTCGACGACGAGCGGCTGGAGGAGCTGTTCTTCCGCTACCGCGCGCGCAACTTCCCCGAGACGCTCAGCGACGCCGAGCGCGAGCGCTGGCTGCAGCACTGCCACGCGCGCTTGCACGAGGGCGCGGGCGGGGCGCTGTCGCTGCAGGCCTACTTCGAGCGCATCGACGAGCTGGGCGAGGCGATGGCCGAGGACGAGCGCGCCCAGGAGATCCTCGGCGCACTGTACGAGTACGGCGAGCAGCTGGGCGAAGCCAGCATGCGCTAGCGCGGCCTCAGACCCGCTCGAGGATCACCGCGATGCCCTGGCCGACGCCGATGCACATGGTGCACAGCGCGTAGCGGCCCTGGATGCGGTGCAGCTGGTTGACCGCGGTGGTCGCCAGCCGCGCGCCCGAGGCGCCCAGCGGGTGGCCCAGCGCGATCGCGCCGCCGTTGGGGTTCACGCGCGGGTCGTCGTCGGGCAGGCCCAGCTCGCGCAGCACCGCCAGGCCCTGCGCGGCGAAGGCCTCGTTGAGCTCGATCACGTCGATCTGGTCCAGCGTCAGCCCGGCGCGCTCCAGCACGCGGCGCGTCGCGGGCGCCGGGCCGATGCCCATGATGCGCGGCTCCACGCCGGCAGTGGCCATCGCGACCACGCGCGCGCGCGGCGTGAGCCCGTGGCGCGCGGCGGCCTGCTCGTCGGCCAGCAGCAGCGCGCAGGCGCCGTCGTTGACGCCCGAGGCGTTGCCGGCGGTCACGGTGCCGTCCGGTCGCACCACGCCCTTGAGCTTCGCCAGCGCTTCCATCGTGGTCTCGCGCGGGTGCTCGTCGCGCTGCACGGCGATGGCCTCGCCCTTCTTCTGCGGGATCGTGACCGGGGTGATCTCGGCGTCGAAGTAGCCGCTGCGCTGCGCGGCGAGCGCCTTCTGCTGCGAGGCGAGCGCCATGCGGTCCTGGTCCTCGCGGCTGATGCGGAACTGCTCGGCCACGTTCTCGGCGGTCTCGGGCATCGAGTCGACGCCGTACTTCGCCTTCATCAGCGGGTTGACGAAGCGCCAGCCGATCGTGGTGTCATAGATCGCGGCGTTGCGGCTGAACGCGCTGTCGGCCTTGGGCATCACGAAGGGCGCGCGGCTCATGCTCTCGACGCCGCCGGCGATCATCAGCGAGGCCTCGCCGCTGCGGATGGCGCGCGCGGCGGTGCCCACCGCGTCCAGCCCGGAGCCGCACAGCCGGTTGACGGTCATGCCGGGCACGCCGATCGGCAGTCCGGCCAGCAGCAGGGCCATGCGCGCGACGTTGCGGTTGTCCTCGCCGGCCTGGTTGGCGCAGCCGAAGATCACGTCGTCGAGTGCCTCCCAGTCGACCCGCGGGTTACGTGCCATCAGCGCCGCGATCGGCACGGCGGCGAGGTCGTCGGTGCGCACCGAGGACAGTGCGCCGCCGTAGCGGCCGAACGGGGTGCGGATCGCGTCGCAGATGTAGGCGTGGGTCATGGCAGGTCCTTGGTGGGATGTCGGGAAAACGGCCAACGGGGCCGGGCCGCACGGGGCCCGGCCGGCGGGCGGGCGTCAGCGCGCGTCGACGAGCGGGATCGCGGTGAGCCGCTGCAGCTCGTCGAACGGCAGGCCCTCGACGAGGTCGATCACGCGCGCGCCCTCGGGCGTCAGGTCGATCACCGCGAGGTCGGTGTAGACGCGGCTGACGCAGCCGATGCCGGTCAGCGGGTAGGTGCAGCGCTCGACCAGCTTGCTCTCGCCCCCCTTGGTGAGATGCTCCATCATCACCCAGGTCTTCTTCGCGCCGATGGCCAGGTCCATCGCGCCGCCCACGGCCGGGATGGCGTCGGGCGCGCCGGTGTGCCAGTTGGCGAGGTCGCCGCCGGCGGAGACCTGGAAGGCGCCCAGCACGCACACGTCCAGGTGGCCGCCGCGCATCATCGCGAAGCTGTCGGCGTGGTGGAAGAAGCAGCCGCCCGGGCGCAGCGTGACCGGCTGCTTGCCGGCGTTGATCAGGTCGTAGTCCTCCTGGCCGGGCGCAGGGGCCGGGCCCATGCCCAGCACGCCGTTCTCGCTGTGCAGGATCACCTCGCGGTCGGCCGGCAGGTGGTTGGCCACCATCGTGGGCAGGCCGATGCCGAGGTTCACGTAGGCGCCCTCGGGGATGTCGCGGGCGACGCGGGCGGCCATCTGGTCGCGGGTCCACTTCTGCATCACGCGGCCTCCTTCCTGAACCCGCCGGCCTGCGTGGCCGTGCGCTCGACCTGCACCACGCGGTGCACGAAGATGCCCGGGGTCACGACCGCCTCGGGGTCGATGCCGCCCAGCTCGACGATCTCCGGCACCTCGACCACGGTGCACTTCGCGGCCATCGCCATGATCGGGCCGAAGTTGCGCGCGGTCATGCGGTAGGTCAGGTTGCCCCAGCGGTCGGCGCGCTCGGCCTTGATCAGCGCCAGGTCGGCGTGGATCGGGTATTCGAGCACGTAGGGCCGGCCGTCGATGACGCGGGTTTCCTTGCCCTCGGCAAGCGTCGTGCCGTAGCCGGTCGGGGTGTAGAAGGCGCCGATGCCGGCGCCCGCGGCGCGGATGCGCTCGGCCAGGTTGCCTTGCGGCACCAGCTCCAGCTCGATCCTGCCGCTGCGGTACAGCTCGTCGAACACGTAGGAATCGACCTGGCGCGGGAACGAGCAGATGATCTTGCGCACCCGCCCGGTCTTCAGCAGCGCGGCCAGCCCCGTGTTGCCGTTGCCGGCGTTGTTGTTGACGATGGTGAGGTCCTTCGCCCCCTGGGCGATCAGCCCGTCGATCAGGTAGGTGGGGATGCCGGCGGTGCCGAAGCCGCCGATCATCACGGTCGCGCCGTCTTGCACGTCGGCAAGCGCAGCGGCGACCGAGGGGTAGATCTTGTTGATCATGGTCGATGCTCGAACAAGGGGTGATGAATCCTGAAAATTGTTCTTATAATGAACATTGGTTCTTGATGAGAACAGTGTAGCCCATCGGCCATGCCGGCCGCCTCAGGGGAGTCCCGTGTCCCGAGCATCGAATCCGCCGTCTTCCGCCACGGCCGGGCCGCGCCAGCAGCCGGGCGACAGCTTCGTGCAGTCGTTCGCGCGCGGGCTGGCTGTGGTGCGGACCTTCAGCGCCGAAGCCCCCGCGCAGACCATCACCGAGGTGGCCGAGCGCGCCGGACTGACCCGCGCCGGCGCGCGCCGCATCCTGCACACGCTGCAGCACCTGGGCTACGTGGAATCGGAGGGGCGGCTGTTCCGCCTCACGCCCAAGATCCTCGACCTGGGCTTTGCCTACCTGAGCTCGCTGCCGCTGTGGAACCTGGCCGAGCCGGTGATGGAAGACCTGGTGCAGGAGGTCAAGGAGTCCTGCTCGGCGGCGGTGCTGGACGCCACCGACATCGTCTACGTGCTGCGCGTGCCCACGCACAAGATCATGGCGATCAACCTGGGCGTGGGCAGCCGGCTGCCGGCCTTCTGCACCTCGATGGGCCGGGTGCTGCTGGCCGGGCTGCCCGACGAGGAGGTGCAGGCGCGCCTGGCGCGCAGCGACCTGCAGCCGCGCACGCCGCGCACCGAGACCGACCCGCGCCGCCTGCTGGAGCTGATCCAGCAGGTGCGGCTGCAAGGCTGGGCCCTGGTGGGCGAGGAGCTGGAAGAGGGGCTGGTGTCGCTGGCCGCGCCGATCCGCGGGCGCGCCGGCGAGGTGGTGGCCGCGATCAACATCAGCGGCCAGCAGCACCGCACGCCGCCGGTGGTGATGCTGGAGCGCTTCCTGCCGCGCCTGCTGAAGGCGGCGCACGACATCAGCGCGATGATCGGCGGCAAGGTCGGCCGCTGAGGCGCGGCCCGCGGCGCGCTCAGGCGGCGCGGCGCACCGGCACCGGCGGGCGGCCGCCGAGCCGCTGCGTGATGCGGTCGGCGCACTCGCGCAGCGCCTGCGCCACCGGCCCGTCCCACTGGGTGTCCAGCGCGCCCGAGGGGCCGATCGCGGTGACCGCCAGCACCATCGCCCCGGCATGGTCGAACACCGGCGCGGACATCGCGCTGATGCCGTCGACCACCGCCCCCTCGGTGCGGCTCATGCCGTGGCGGCGCACCTCGGCCAGCGCGCGCTCGAACTCCTTCCAGCTGGTCGGCGCCGGCGCGGCCGGCGTGCCCGGCGCGAGGCGCGGGCGCTCGAGCTTCCCGAGCAGGCGCTCTTGCTCGAACAGCGCGCGCACCTCGTCGGCCGGCCGGTAGGCGCCGAACAGGCGCCCGGAGGCGGTGTCGGTCAGCGAGGCCACGGTGCCGTGGCGCATGTTGACGTGAATCGCGGCCGGCGACTCCTCCAGCCGCACGAAGGTCGGCCCGCGCGTGCCCCACACCGCGATGCCGATGGTCAGGCCCAGGCGCTGCGCCAGCTCCGCGATCATCGGCGTGGCGATGCGCACCGGGTCGGTCTGCTGCAGCGCGATCAGCCCCAGCTGCAGCGCCAGCGGCCCGAGGCCGTAGCGGCCGCTGGCCGGATCCTGCTCGATCAGGCCCAGCTTGCCGAAGCTCACCAGGTAGGGGTGCGCCTTGGCCGGCGCCATGCCGGCCGCGCGCGCCAGGTCCTTCAGCGCCATCGGATGGCCGTGGTGCGCCAGCGCGCGCAGCAGCTGGCCGCCGACTTCCACGCTCTGGATGCCGCGGCGGTCCTTGTCGTTCTTCTCGTCGCTCACTTGGGTTCCTTGAGGCACGGCCGTGCGAGGGGCGCGGGGGTTAGGCGTTTACCCGGAAAGACCCGCGCCGCCCGCGGATAACGTTAGACATTAGCAAACGAGTTAACTAACATCAATCAAAAATTCGTCATGGACGAAGCGATTTGTCCAAATCAAACCGTCGCCCCGGGAGACGCACGATGAGCAAAGCCTTTGCCAGCCAGGCGGACCTGCAGGACAAGCAGGTCACGTTCACCAAGCTGTCCGACAACGCCTACGCCTACACCGCCGAGGGCGACCCGAACACGGGCGTGATCGTAGGCGACGACGCGGTGATGGTGATCGACACCCAGGCCACGCCGGCGATGGCGCAGGACGTGATCCGCCGCATCCGCGAGGTCACCGACAAGCCGATCAAGTACGTGGTGCTGAGCCACTACCACGCGGTGCGCGTGCTGGGCGCCAGCGCCTACCAGCCCGAGCACATCATCGCCAGCCAGGACACCTACGACCTGATCGTCGAGCGCGGCGAGGCCGACAAGGCCAGCGAGATCGGCCGCTTCCCGCGCCTGTTCCGCAACGTCGAGACGGTGCCGCCGGGCCTGACCTGGCCCACCATCACCTTCACCGGCAAGATGATCATCTGGCTCGGCCAGCTGGAAGTGCAGCTGCTGCAGCTGGGCCGCGGCCACACCAAGGGCGACACGGTGGCCTGGCTGCCGCAGCAGAAGATCCTGTTCTCCGGCGACCTGGTCGAGTTCGACGCCACCCCGTACGCCGGCGACGCCTACTTCCACGACTGGCCCGAGACGCTGGACCGGGTCGCGGCCCTGCAGCCCGAGAAGCTCGTGCCCGGCCGCGGCGCGGCGCTGACCACGCCCGAGCAGGTGCAGCAGGGGCTGGCCGGCACGCGCGCCTTCATCGCCGACGTGCGCGCCTGCGTCGAGGCGGGCGTCAAGGCCGGCAAGGACCTCAACGCGGTCTACAAGGAGACCTACGCCCGGCTGCAGCCCAAGTACGGCCACTGGGTGATCTTCGACCACTGCATGCCGTTCGACGTGACGCGCTGCTACGACGAGCTGACCGGCTACCCCGACCCGCGCGTCTGGACCGCCGAGCGCGATCGCCAGATGTGGGCCGCGCTCGAGTCCTGAGCCGGCGCGACGACGCAGGGGGCAGCCCATGGAGCGCGACGACGCCGTCGACTACCAGGCGCTGGAGTTCGCCTACCGGCGCAGCGCCGACCAGGATGCGCAGCAGGCGGTGCATCACCCGGTGGTCATCGTCGGTGCCGGCCCGGTGGGGCTGAGCCTGGCGATCGACCTGGCCCAGCAGGGCATCGCGAGCGTGGTGCTCGACAGCGGCAGCCGGCTGTCGACCGGCTCGCGCGCGATCTGCTTCGCCAAGCGCACGCTGGAGATCTGGGACCGCCTCGGCTGCGGCGACCGCATGGTCGCCAAGGGCGTGTCGTGGAACGTCGGCAAGGTGTTCTTCCGCCACGAGCAGGTCTACCAGTTCGACCTGCTGCCCGAGCGCGGCCACGAGCGCCCGGCCTTCATCAACCTGCAGCAGTACTACTGCGAGGGCTACCTGGTCGAGCGCGCCCGGCAGCTGCCGCAGATCGACCTGCGCTGGCGGCACAAGGTGACGGGCCTCGAACAGGACGCCGGCGGCGTGCGCCTGACGGTCGAGACGCCCGAGGGGCCCTACGCGCTGCGTGCCGACTACGTGGCCGCCTGCGACGGCTCGCGCTCGACGCTGCGCCAGCTGCTCGGCCTGGAGAGCAAGGGCCGCGTGTTCCGCGACCGCTTCCTGATCGCCGACATCCGCGTGCCGGCGCGCATCGCGCCGGCCGAGCGCTGGTTCTGGTTCGACCCGCCGTTCCACCGCAACCAGAGCGTGCTGCTGCACATGCAGCCGGACCATGTCTGGCGGGTGGACTTCCAGCTCGGCTGGGACGCCGACCCCGAGGCGGCGAAGCAGCCCGAGAACGTGATCCCGCGCGTGCGCGCGCTGCTCGGCGAGGCACAGCCCTTCGAGCTGGAATGGGTCAGCGTCTACACCTTCTCGTGCCTGCGCATGGAGAAGTTCCGCCACGGCCGGGTGCTGTTCGCCGGCGACGCGGCGCACCTGGTCTCGCCGTTCGGCGCGCGCGGCGCGAACTCGGGCGTGCAGGATGCCGAGAACCTCGCCTGGAAGCTGGCGGCGGTGCTGCGCGGCCAGGCGCCCGACGCGCTGCTCGACAGCTACGCGAGCGAGCGCGAGTACGCCGCCGACGAGAACATCCTCAACTCGACGCGCTCGACCGACTTCATCACGCCCAAGAGCGAGGTCAGCCGCCTGTTCCGCGACGCGGTGCTGGACCTGTCCAAGACGCACCCGTTCGCGCGCCGGCTGGTCAACAGCGGGCGGCTGTCGGTGCCGGCGGTGCTGAAGGACTCGCCGCTCAACACGCCCGATGCCGAGCCGTTCGCCGCCGGCCTGGTGCCGGGCGCGCCGGCGGCCGACGCGCCGGTGCGGCGCCTGGCGGACGGCCGCGACGGCTGGCTGCTGCGCGAGCTGCACGGCAGCCGCTTCGTCGCGCTGCTGTTCGGCGGCGGGCCGGACGCGGCGGCCCAGGTGGCCGCGCTGCGCGCCGGCGCGCAGGGGCTGGCGCCGCTGGCGGTGCTGGTGGTCGTGCCCCGCGGTGCCGCGGCCCCGGACGTGGCCGATGCGGTGGTGCTGGAAGACCGCGAGGGGCTGCTGGCCCAGCGCTACGACGGCGCGCCCGGCACGGTCTACCTGCTGCGCCCCGACCAGCATGTCTGCGCGCGCTGGCGGCGCCCCGACGGGCCGGCGCTCGGGCGCGCGATGCGGCGGGCGTTGTGCCTGCCTGGAGGCTGATGCCATGTCGACCCTGATCACCGAACCGCACCTGGAGGCGCCCGACGAGTTCTACGAGGCGCTGATCGAGACCCACCGCGACCTCAGCACCGCGCAGAGCCACGAGCTCAACGCCAAGCTGGTGCTGCTGCTGGCCAACCACATCGGCGAGCTGGCCGTGCTGCGCCAGGCGCTGGAGGCCGCGCGTGCCAGCGTGCTGCTGAATCACCCCGAGGCTGCCGCAGGGCAGCCGGCCTGACCTTCCTTCCGACGTTTGGACACCGATCGTGACTGACTCGACCCTTTCCTACCTCACCGGCTTCGGCAACGAGTTCGCCAGCGAGGCGCTGCCCGGCGCGCTGCCGCAGGGGCGCAACAGCCCGCAGCGCGCGCCGTACGACCTGTACCCGGAACTGCTGTCCGGCACCGCCTTCACGGCGCCGCGCGCGGCCAACCGCCGCACCTGGATGTACCGCCGCCAGCCTTCGGTGGTCAGCGGCAGCTACCGGCCCTACGAGCAGCCGTACTGGCGCACCGGGGCGGCCGGGGGCGTGCAGGCAGGCCCCGAGCCGCTGCGCTGGAACCCGTTCCCCATCCCCGAGGCGCCGACCGACTTCGTCGACGGCCTGCGCACCATCGTCGCCAACGGCGATGCCGACGCGCAGGCCGGCATTGCGGCGCACGTGTACCTGGCCAACCGCTCGATGCAGCGGCGCGCCTTCGTCAACGCCGACGGCGAGATGCTGTTCGTGCCGCAGCAGGGCCGGCTGGTGATCACCACCGAGCTGGGCGTGATGGAGGTGCGTCCCGGCGAGATCGCCGTCGTGCCGCGCGGCATGGTGTTCAAGGTGGCGCTGCCCGACGGCCCGTCGCGCGGCTACGTCTGCGAGAACTACGGCGCCTTCTTCCGGCTGCCCGAGCTGGGGCCGATCGGCTCCAACGGGCTGGCCAACCCGCGCGACTTCCGCACCCCCGTGGCGGCCTGGGAGCGCGAGCCCGGTGGCTACGAGCTGGTGAAGAAGTTCGGCGGCGCGCTGTGGATCGCGTCGCTGGTGCAGTCACCGTTCAACGTGGTGGCCTGGCACGGCAACCTGGTGCCGTACAAGTACGACACGGCGAACTTCATGGTGATCGGCACGGTCAGCTTCGACCATCCCGATCCGTCCATCTTCACGGTGCTGACCTCGCCGTCGGACACCCCGGGCACCGCGAACTGCGACTTCGTGATCTTCCCGCCGCGCTGGATGGTCGCCGAGGACACCTTCCGTCCGCCGTGGTACCACCGCAACGTGATGAGCGAGTTCATGGGGCTGGTCTACGGCCAGTACGATGCCAAGCCCGAAGGCTTCAAGCCGGGCGGCGCCTCGCTGCACAACTGCATGGTGCCGCACGGGCCCGACACCGAGGCCTTCGAGAAGGCCAGCAACGCGAAGCTGGTGCCTGAAAAGCTGGATAACACCATGGCCTTCATGTTCGAAAGCCGTTACCGTTTCGTTCCGACCGAGTTCGCGATGACCGCAGGCGCGCTCGACACCCGCTACGCCGAGTGCTGGCAGGGCCTGCGCGACCAGTTCAAGGGGGCATGATGTACCGCATTGACGACACCCACGACGCCTCGCTGACCAGCTGGGTCGAGAGCGCCAATGCGCCGGCCACCGACTTCCCGATCCAGAACCTGCCGATCGGCATGTTCCGCCGTGCCGGCTCCGCCGAGGGCTTCCGCCCCGGCGTGGCGATCGGCGACCAGGTCGTGGACCTGCTGGCTGCCGCCGACGCGGGCGTGCTGCCCGACGACGTGGTCGCCGCGCTCAGGGCCTGCGCCCCGGGCCAGCTCAACGCCTTCATGGCCCAGGGCCGCGGCGTGCGCGTGGGCCTGCGCCGCGCGCTGTCGCAGGCGCTGCGCCAGGGCAGCGCGCAGCAGGCACGGCTGCAGCCGTGCCTGGTGGCGCAGTCCGCGGTCGAGCTCGCCGTGCCGTGCCGCATCGACGGCTACACCGACTTCTACACCGGCATCCACCATGCCACCTCGGTGGGCAAGCTGTTCCGTCCCGACAACCCGCTGATGCCCAACTACAAGTGGGTGCCGATCGGCTACCACGGGCGCACCTCGTCGATCGGCGTCAGCGGCCAGTCCTTCCATCGCCCGCAGGGGCAGATCAAGGGCGCGGCCGACGTGCCCGAGTTCGGCCCGTGCCGGCGCCTGGACTACGAGCTGGAGCTGGGCGCCTTCGTTGGCCCGGGCAACCCGCTCGGCCGCCCGGTGCCGATGGCCGAGGCCGAGGAGCACCTGTTCGGCCTGGTGCTGCTCAACGACTGGTCCGCGCGCGACCTGCAGGCCTGGGAGTACCAGCCGCTGGGGCCCTTCCTCGCGAAGAACTTCGCCACCACGATCTCGCCGTGGATCGTCACGATGGAGGCGCTGGAGCCGTTCCGCGCGCCCTTCGTGCGCGCCGAGGGCGAGCCGCAGCCGCTGCCGTACCTCGACGGGGCCGAGAACCGCGAGCGCGGCGCGCTGGACTTGGAGCTCGAGGTCTGGCTGCAGACCGCCGCGATGCGCGAGGCCGGGCTGCCGCCCGAGCGGCTGATGCGCTCCAACTTCAAGGACGCGGCCTACTGGACCCTCGCGCAGATGCTGGCGCACCACACGATCAACGGCTGCAACCTGCAGCCAGGCGACCTGCTGGGCACCGGCACGCAGTCCGGGCCGTCGCCCGAGCAGGGCGGCTCGCTGCTGGAGCTGACCGCCGGCGGCAAGCAGGAGCTGCGGCTGTCCAACGGCGAGACGCGCACCTTCCTGCGCGACGGCGACACCGTGGTGCTGCGCGCCCACGCCGAGCGGCCGGGGTTCCGGCGCATCGGCTTCGGCGACTGCGCCGGCACCGTGCTGCCGGCCGTGCCGCTGTCGCCCTGAGGGGGCGCCGCGGGGGCGCGTGGCCGACGGAAAACCAGAGTTGGCGGGGCTCCGCCACGACGAGGAGAAGCAGGCGGTCATCCGATCCGCCGGTTCCAACAACAGGAGACAAAAGCCATGAAGACGTTCCGCAGACTTTGCGCTCTCGCCCTGACGGCCCTGGGGGCCAGCTTCGGGGCCCAGGCCCAGGAAGTGACGCTCAAGGTGCACCACTTCTGGAACCCCCAGGCCATGCCGCCCACCAAGATCCTGCAACCCTGGTGTGACCGGCTGGCAGCAGAGTCCAACAACCGCCTGAAGTGCCAGATCTTCCCGGCCATGCAACTGGGCGGCACGCCTGCCCAGCTGATCGACCAGGCGAAGGACGGCGTGGTCGACCTGGTCTTCACGCTGCCCGGCTACACGGCGGGGCGCTTCCCCATCATGGAGGTGTTCGAACTGCCGTTCATGACCAGCTCGGCCGAGGCGGGCTCCAAGGCGGCCTGGGACTTCTACCAGAAGTACGCGCAGAAGGAGTTCGCCGGGGTCAAGCCGCTGATGTTCGCGGTGCACGAGCAGGGCTACGTGCACACCCGCGACAAGCAGATCAGGACGCTGGCCGACTTCAAGGGCCTGAAGATGCGTGCGCCGACGCGCCAGACCAACAAGCTGCTGGCCACCCTGGGCGCCACGCCGGTGGCGATGCCGCTGCCGGCCGTGGCCGAGGCGGTCAACAAGGGCGTGATCGACGGCTTCGTGCTGCCCTGGGAGGTGATCCCCTCGGTCAAGCTGCACGAGATGGTCAAGTACCACACCGAGACGCCGCTGAACAAGCCGGCGCTGTACACCTCGGTGTTCGTCATCGCGATGAACCCGGCGAAGTACGAGAGCCTGCCGGCCGACCTGAAGGCCGTGATCGACCGCAACAGCGGCGCGGGTTTCGCGGCGATTGCCGGCAAGACCTGGGACGAGGCGCGCGCACCGGGCCGCAAGCCGGCCGAGGAACGTGGCAACACCTTCTACATGCTGCCTGATGCCGAGCTCGAGAACTGGGTCAAGGCCTCCGCGCCGCTGTACGACGAATGGGTCGCGGCGATGGAGAAGGCCGGCCTGCCCGGCAAGCAGATGCTGCAGGACGCGCGCGACCTGCTGGACAAGTACCGCAAGTGAGCGCGGTGCGGGCCTGTCCCGCGCGGCAGCATGCGGGTGGCCCGGCGACCCGCGGCGCCCGCCGCGGGCGGGCCGTGCCGGCATCCAACGACGCAGACCGGGCGGCATGGTGACGGGGCGACACCAGCTGCTCTGGCCATCGCCCCGGGAGTTTCCATGCTGACCTTGCTACGCTTGACGGCGCAGTGGTTCGCGCTGGTGGGCGGACTGTGCGCCGGCGCGGTGGCAGTGCTCACGGTGGTGAGCATTGCCGGTCGTTCCCTGTGGTCCACACCGCTGCACGGCGACTTCGAGCTCACCCAGTTCGGTACCGCGCTGTGCATCTCGCTGTGCCTGCCGTGGTGCCAGCTCAACGGCGGCAACATCATCGTCGACTTCTTCACCGCGCGCGCCGGGCGCCGCACGCAGGCCGTGCTGGACGGCATCGGCGCGGTGCTGCTGTCGGCCATGATGGCGCTGCTGGCCTGGCGCACCGCAGTGGGGGCACAGTCGGTGCTGGAGGCGCGCGAGACCTCCATGATCCTCGGGCTGCCGATGTGGGTGGTCTACGCCGTGCTCGCGCCGGGCTTCGCGCTGACGCTGGTGATCGCGCTGTGCCAGGCCTGGGCACAGCTGCGTGACCGGCCCTGGAATCCCGGGGGCGTGGCATGAGCGGTACCACGATCGGCATCGTGATGTTCTCCGCGATGCTCGTGCTGATGGCGCTGCGCGTGCCCATCGCCGCGGCGATGTTCATCCCGGGGGCGATCGGCTACTGGGCGATGACCAGCGACCTCGCGCTGCTCAACACGCTCAAGGGCTCGGCGGTCGCACGGCTGACGGTCTACGACCTGTCGGTCATCCCGCTGTTCCTGCTGATGGGCCAGTTCGCCACCCAGGGCGGACTGTCGCGCGACCTGTTCCGGGCCGCGGCGGCCTTCATCGGGCACATCCGCGGCGGGCTGGGCATGGCGGCGGTGATGGCCGCGGCGGCGTTCGGCGCGGTGTGCGGCTCGTCGGTCGCGACCTCGGCCACCATCGCCCAGGTGGCCTACCCCGAGATGAAGGCGCACGGCTATGCCGGGCGGCTGTCGACCGGCGTGCTGGCGACCAGCGGCTCGCTGGGCATCCTGATCCCGCCGTCGGTGCCGCTGGTGGTCTATGCCATCCTCACCGAGCAGAACATCGCCAAGCTGTTCGCCGCCGCCTTCGTGCCGGGGATGATCGCGGCGCTCGGCTACATCGTGGTCACCGCGATCTACTGCCGCGTACGGCCCGACCTCGCGCAGCCGGCCGAGCCGCTGCCCTGGCGCGAGCGCTGGAAGGCGCTGGCCGGCGTGTGGCCGATCGCGACCGTCTTCGTGGTCGTGTTCGGCGGCATCTACCTCGGCGTGTTCACGCCCACCGAGGGCGCGGCGGTCGGTGCGCTCGGCACCTTCGTTGCCGGGCTCGTCAAGCGCGAGCTGACGCTGCAGGGGATCCGGAATGCCTTCCTCGGCATGGCCGAGACCTCGGCGATGGTGTTCATGATCTTCCTCGGCGCCGACATGATGAACGCGTCGCTCGCGCTGACGCAGATGCCGGCCAACCTCGCGCAGTGGGTCGCCGGCCTGGACATCGCGCCGCTGGTCGTGGTGGCCTGCGTGCTGGTGTTCTACGTGATCCTCGGCTGCGTGATGGACGAGCTGTCGATGGTGCTGCTGACCATCCCGGTGCTGTTCCCCGCCATCATGGGCCTGGAGCTGTGGAACCTGGACCTGCAGGAAAAGGCGATCTGGTTCGGCGTGCTGGTGCTGATGGTGGTGCAGATCGGCCTGATCGCCCCGCCCGTGGGCCTGAACGTGTACGTGGTCAACAGCATCTGCAAGGACGTGCCGATGGTCGAGACCTACAAGGGCGTGCTGCCCTTCCTGCTCAGCGACGTGCTGCGCGTGGCGATGCTGCTGTTCGTGCCGGCGCTGAGCCTGGGGGCCGTCTGGTGGCTGTTCGACTAGCGGCGCGGCGGCGCTAGCGCGCCTCGCTCCACTGCAGCCGCGCGAAGATCGCGTCCAGGGCCTCGGCCTGCTCCAGGGCATCGTCGAGGCCCCAGCGCAGCGCAGCGTGGCCGCGCACCGCGCGCTCGAAGTGCGCGACCATCAGCCGGTAAGGGTCGACCGCAGCGAAGCGCTCGGTGCGCTGCGTCTCGCCGATGCGCACGACCAGCTCCGTCTCGATGCCCTTGGCGAGGAACGGATGGGTCAGGCGCGCGCTGCCGCGCGTGCCGATGACCTCGAAGTACGCATCCAGCGCCGGCAGCGAGAAGCCGCAATCGAAGTGCCCGAGCACCTCGCCGAAGCCGAGCACGACGTGCGCCAGCACGTCCACGCCCTGGCCGCCGCGGCGTGCCCGCACGTCGTGCACCTGCGGGCGGGCGCCGGTGAGCAGCCGCATCAGGCTCAAGGGGTAGCAGCCGACGTCGTACAGCGCGCCGCCGCCCAGCGTCGGGTCCCAGCGGCTGTCCTGCGCGCGGTCCAGGCGGAAGCCGAAGGCCCCGCGCATCGCCTGCAGCTCGCCCAGCTCGCCGCCGTGCACCAGCGCGCACAGGCGCTCGATCTGCGGGTGGTAGCGGTACATGAAGGCCTCGTGCACCAGCCGGCCGCTGGCGGCCTGCGCCTGCTGCATGCGGCGCACCTCGCCGGCGTCCAGTGCCAGCGGCTTCTCGCACAGCACGTGCTTGCCCGCGGCCAGTGCGGCCAGCGTCCACGGCAGGTGGGCGCTGTTGTGCAGTCCGATGTAGACCGCGTCGATGTCCTCGCGTGCGAGCAGGTCGGCATACGACAGGGCATGCGGAATGCCGTGCCGCTGCGCGTAGTCCTGCCCGCGCGCCGCGTCGCGGCAGCCGATCGCCACCAGGGCGGCGCCCTGTGCGCGCAGCGCCGGAATCAGCGCGCCTTCGGTGATGCGGCCTGCCCCGAGCAGGCCCCAGCGCAACGGCGGGGCGGTGGTCTGGTCCATGGCCGCGATTGTGGCGGCAGGCCGTTACGGCGCGGTATCAAAAACCGCGCAGGCGTCAGGCCGAGACCTGGTAGCCCTCGTCGGCGATGGCGCGGGCGATCGCTTCGCGGGGCTGGGTGCTGTCCACCTCGACCTTGCCCTGCTCCAGCGACACCGCGACCCGGGCCTGCGGGTCCAGGCGCTGCACGGCCTGGGTGACGGCGCGCACGCAGTGTTGGCAGCTCATGCCCTGCACCTCGAAGGTCTGGTTCATCGTGGATCCTTTCGTCGAACGTGTCCCGAGAGGGCAGAGTGTGCCAGTCCCGGGCCGCGATCGCCGCCTCACAGGTCAAAGCGGATGCCCTGCGCGAGCGGCAGGTCGCGCGAGTAGTTGATCGTGTTGGTCGCGCGCCGCATGTACTGCTTCCAGGCGTCCGAGCCCGATTCGCGCCCGCCGCCGGTCTCCTTCTCGCCGCCGAAGGCGCCGCCGATCTCGGCGCCCGAAGTGCCGATGTTGACGTTGGCGATGCCGCAGTCCGAGCCGCGTGCGGACAGGAACAGGTCGGCCTCGCGCAGGTCGTTCGTGAAGATTGCCGACGACAGCCCCTGCGGCACCTCGTTGTGCAGCGCCAGCGCCTGGTCCAGGTCGCCATAGCGCAGCACGTAGAGGATGGGGGCGAAGGTCTCGCGCCGCACCACCTCCGTCTGCGCCGGCATCTCCACCAGCGCCGGCCTCACGTACCACGCCGCCGGGTACTGCCCGGCCAGCACGCGTTCGCCGCCATGCACCGTGCCGCCTTCGGCGCGTGCCTGGTCCAGCGCGCGCTGCATCGCCTCGTAGGCGGCCTGGTCGATCAGCGGCCCCATCAGCACGCCCGGCTCGAGCGGATGGCCGATGCGCACGCCGGCATAGGCGCGTTGCAGGCGTCGCAGGAGTTCGTCGTACACGCTGGCATGCACGATCAGCCGCCGGGCCGTCGTGCAGCGCTGCCCGGCGGTGCCGACCGCGGCGAACACGATCGCGCGCGTGGCGAGTTCCAGGTCGGCCGAGGGGGCGACGACGATCGCGTTGTTGCCACCCAGCTCGAGCAGGCAGCGGCCGAAGCGCTGCGCGACGCGCGGCGCCACTGCGCGGCCCATGCGGGTGCTGCCGGTGGCCGAGACCAGTGCGACGCGCGCATCGTCGGCCAGCGCCTCGCCGGCATCGGCCAGCCCGATCACCGGTTGCGACAGCGCGGCCAGCGCCGCGTCGCCCCAGGCCCGGCAGGCGCGTTCGAACAGCGCCTGCACCGCCAGCGCGCACAGCGGTGCCTTCTCCGAGGGCTTCCAGAGCACCGCATTGCCGCACACCAGCGCCAGCGCCGCATTCCACGACCACACCGCCACGGGGAAGTTGAACGCGGTGATGACGCCCACGACGCCGAGCGGGTGCCAAGTTTCCATCATCCGGTGCCCGGGGCGCTCGGAGGCGATGGTCAGCCCGTGCAGCTGGCGCGACAGGCCGACCGCGAAGTCGCAGATGTCGATCATCTCCTGGACCTCGCCTTCGCCCTCGGCGGCGATCTTGCCGACTTCCAGCGAGACCAGCCGCCCCAGCTCGCGCTTGTGGCGGCGCAGCTCCTCGCCGAGCAGGCGCACCAGCTCGCCGCGGCGCGGGGCCGGCACGTCGCGCCAGCGCAGGAAGGCGGCCTGCGCGCGTCCCACGGCCTGCCGCACCGCCTCGGCGTCGGCGCGCCGCACGCGGCCCAGCGGCCGGCCATCGATCGGCGAGCAGCTGGTGATCTCGCCGTCGTGCCAGGCCTGCTGTGGCACGCCCAGGGCAGCCATCAGTGCGTCGATCCGCGTGTGCATGCATGGTCCTCCTCGGTGCAGCGCTCAGGCCACCGATTCGATCCGGCCCGACTGCGCGTACACCTGCCCGAAGCGGTTGGCGAGCAAGGCCGGCAGCGCGACCTGCTCCTGGCGGATGAAGCCGCGCGCAGGCAGCTGCCCGTCCCGGAACAGGTCCAGCACCGCGCACAGGCCGGCCGCGGTGGTGATCTGGATCGCGCTGGCCGGCGCCGGCCCGTGCCGGTCGGCGAAGATCTTGCGCGCGAACACCTCCTGCACCAGCTGGCCGTCGCGCAGGCCGCTGACGCTGACGAACACCAGCACCACGTCCTGCATCGTGGCCGGCACGCTGCGCCGCAGCAGCCCCTTCAGCGTCTCGGGGTCGGCGCGCAGCTGCAACTCCTCGAGCAGGAACTTCATCAGCTCGCCGTGTCCCGGATAGCGTACCGACTTGTAGTCCAGCGTGCGCACTTTCCCTGCCAGCGTCTCGCACAGCGTGCCCAGCCCGCCCGAGGTGTTGAAGGCCTCGTATTCGACACCGTCCAGCGAGAAATGCTCCAGGCCTTCGAGCGGCAGCAGCTCGACGCGCTGGCCGTCGCGGATCGCCTCGCAGGGGCGGCAGTACTCGTTGACGAGCCCGTCCACGCTCCAGGTCAGGTTGTACTTGAGCCGGTTGCCCGGGAAGGCCGGCAGCGCGCCGACGCGCATCTTCACCTCGTGCAGCACCTCGAAGCCTTGCGCGAGGTGGTGCGCGACGATGCCGACGAAGCCGGGCGCCAGCCCGCACTGCGGCATGAAGGCGGTGGGCGCGCCTTCGGCCAGGCGCCGGATCGCGCGCGTGGAGGCCACGTCCTCGGTCAGGTCGAAGTAGTGGCAGTCCACTTCGCGCGCCAGCGTCGCAACGGGGACCGCGAAGTGGTAGGGCAAGGCATTGACGACCGCGTCGTGGCCGCGCATCAGCGGCGTCAGGCGCGCGAGGTCGGCGGTGTCGACCACCCGCGTCTCGACGGATTCGCGGGCCAGGCCGTGCAGCGCGGCTTCGTCGCGGTCCACCAGCGTGACGCGGTAGTCGCCGCTGTCGCCGAGCAGGCGGGCGATCGCGCGGCCGATGTGGCCGGCACCGAGCAGGACGATGCGCATGACGGTCTCCTCGGGGTGGATGAGGGCCAGTCTAGGCAGCGTCGTTGTCAGAAGATAGCGCGATAACGTCGGGATCGCGGGCTAGACTGACGCTTCGTCAGCATGGGATGACGAAACGTCAGGAGGCGCCGATGAAGACCCTCGATCCGCTGGACCGCGAGCTGCTCGCCCTGCTGCAGGCCAACGCACGCGAGAGCGCGGCCCGGCTGGCACGCCGGCTCGGGGTGGCTCGCACCACGGTGCTGGCCCGCCTGGCCCGCCTGGAGCAGCAGGGCGTGATCGTCGGCTACACGGTGCGGCTGGGCCAGGAGGTGGAAGGCGCGGGCCTGCAAGCCTACGTGGGCATCACGGTGCAGCCGCGTTCCGGCCGCGACGTGGTGCAGCGCCTGTCGCGCATGCCCGAGGTGCGCCAGCTGTGCACCGTCAGCGGCGAGTACGACTACGTGGCCTGGCTGCGCGCCGGGACGCCCGAGCGGCTGGACGCCTTGCTCGACGAGATCGGCGAGGTGGAAGGTGTGGTCAAGACGACCACTTCGGTGGTGCTCGCCAAGCGCATCGACCGCGTGACCTGAGCGCCGTCAGGCCGCGTCCACCGGCAGCGGCGCGCCCGGCTTGATCTCCTCCATGCAGATCATCGAGCGCACGTCGTCCACGCCCGGCACCTGCATCAGCCGGTCGGTGAGGAACTGCGACAGCGACTTCAGGTCGCGCGCCACCACCTTCAGCAGGTAGTCGTGGTCGCCCGAGATGCAGTGGCATTCGATGATCTCCGGGAACGAACGCAGCACCTGCTCCAGCTCGCGCACGCGGCCGAACTGCTCGCGGTCGATGTTGAGGTTGACGTAGGCCATCACGCCGTAGCCGAGTGCCTCGCGGTCGACGCGGGCGGTGTAGCCGAGGATCACGCCGCGCTCCTCCAGCGCGCGCACGCGGCGCAGGCATTGCGGGGCCGACAGGTGCACCCGCTGCGCGAGTTCCACGTTGGATGCGCGCCCGTCCTCCTGCAGCACCTGCAGGATGCGCCGGTCGATGGCGTCCAGAGCTGCTCCCGCCATGGGGCCTCCTCCATGCACGTTTGTTTCGCAAGCCATGCTAGGAGCAAAGGAACAGGAACGCAAATTTCGCGTGCCGCTGCCTAGAGTCGATGGTGGGAGCACCCCTTGGACCATCTTGCGAGAGCACGACGATGACCACCACCTCGACCGCCATGGCCCTCGAAGACCGCTACGGCGCCCGCAACTACGCCCCGCTGCCCGTCGTGCTGACGCGCGGCGAGGGGGTGTACCTGTGGGACGAGGAGGGCCGCCGGTACCTCGACATGATGTCCGCCTACTCGGCGGTGAGCTTCGGCCACAGCCATCCGGAGCTGGTGGCCGTGCTGGTGCAGCAGGCGCAGCGCCTGGCGATCACCTCGCGCGCCTTCCACACCGACCGGCTCGGCCCCTTCCTCGAGCAGCTGTGCCGCACCACGGGGCTGGACCGCGCGCTGCCGATGAACACCGGCGCCGAGGCGGTCGAGACCGCGATCAAGGCCGCCCGCAAGTGGGGCTACAAGGTCAAGGGCGTGCCGCAGGACCAGGCGCAGATCATCGTGCCGCACGGCAACTTCGCCGGCCGCACCACCACCATCGTGGGCTTCTCCAGCGAGGCGCAGTACCGCGACGGCTTCGGGCCGTTCGCACCGGGCTTCGTGCAGGTGCCGTACGGCGACATCGCGGCGCTGGAGCGCGCCATCACGCCGCACACCGTGGCGTTCTTCGTCGAGCCGATCCAGGGCGAGGCCGGCATTGTCGTGCCGCCCGAAGGCTACCTGCGCGCCGCGCGCGAGCTGTGCACCCGCTGCGACGTGCTGCTGATCTGCGACGAGGTGCAGACCGGCCTGGGGCGCACCGGCGCGCGCCTGGCCTGCGACCTGGAAGGCGTGAAGCCCGACGGCGTGACGCTGGGCAAGGCGCTGGGCGGCGGGCTGTTGCCGGTGTCGGCCTTCGTCGCGCGCGAGGACGTGATGGCCGTCTTCACGCCGGGCGACCACGGCAGCACCTTCGGCGGCAACCCCCTGGCCGCGGCGGTGGGGCTGGCCGCGCTGCAGCTGCTGGAGCGCGAGCGGCTTGCGGAACAGGCGCGCGTGCGCGGCGCGCAGTTCATGGCGCAGCTGGCGGCGCTGCGCCACCCGGCGATCGCCGAGGTGCGCGGCCGCGGGCTGCTGATCGGCGTCGAGATCGACCCGGGGTTCGCGCCGGCGCGCACGGTGTGCGAGGCGCTGATGCGCGAGGGCGTGCTGAGCAAGGACACGCA
Source organism: Caldimonas thermodepolymerans (assembly GCF_015476235.1). Lineage (NCBI taxonomy): Bacteria > Pseudomonadati > Pseudomonadota > Betaproteobacteria > Burkholderiales > Sphaerotilaceae > Caldimonas > Caldimonas thermodepolymerans. The sequence goes on along the minus strand of NZ_CP064338.1, from coordinate 3,164,614 downwards.
CGACACCGTGGTGCGCTTCGCCCCGCCGCTCGTCATCACCGAGGCGCAGGTCGATGCCGCGGTCGAGGCGCTGTCACGCGCCCTGCGGGCGGTCGAGGCCGGCCGGCGCCGGGTCGCCTGAGCTCCCGTCCTTTGGCGGCACCGCAGCATCGGACGGCGCAGGAGTGTAGGGCGCGTCCTTGCATTCCCAGAACACGCGCGCGCGGCAGGCGGCGCAGATGCGCGGGTCCAGCTTGCCGAAGACGGTCGCGATCGCGGTGCGCTTGTCCGGGAAGACATGGTCGCGCCCCAGCAGCTCGAGGAAGCCGGTGCGCTGCCACATCTGCATCACCTGCGGGCGCGGGCGGTGGAAGTACAGGTCGCCGCCCTGTGCGCGGCGCGCCATCAGCTCCGCCTGCCACAGCTCGTCGCCGGCCAGGTCGATGAAGTTCATGCTCTTGGCCATCACCAGCAGGTGGCGCGGGGCGTCCGGCGCGGCGCGCAGCTCGTGCAGCCGGTCGGCCACGTGCTGCACGGCGCCGAAGTACACCGAGCCTTCCATGCGCAGCAGCTTGACCTGCGGGCACTCGGGCAGCGCCTGGGGCGTGTCGTCGACCACGACGAACGGGCGCTCCGGCGCCATGGTGTCGAAGCCCATCGTGCGCATCGCCGGCCGCGAGGTGCGGTACAGGTAGCTGACCAGCGACAGGATGGTGCCGAGCAGGATCGCGATCTCGAGCCGGATCGCCACCGTGGCCGCCAGCGTCGCCGCCGCGATGCCGAACTCGGTGCGGTTGAGCCGCGCCAGGCGCCGCCAGCGCGGCAGGTCGAACAGCGTCCAGGCCACCAGCAACAGCAGCCCGGCGATGGCCGCGAACGGGATGCGCGCCAGCGCCCCGGCGCTCAGCGCCACCAGCCCGAGCAGCCACAGCGCCGAGAACACCGCCGCCAGCGGCGTGCGCGCGCCGGCTTCCAGGTTGGGCACCGAGCGGTTCAGCGAGCCGCACGAGACGTAGCACGAGAAGAAGCCGCCGACGATGTTGGACAGCCCCTGGCCGATGAACTCGCGGTTCGCGTCGATGCGCTGCCCGCTGCGCGCGGCCACCGCCTTGGCGATCGAGATCGACTGGCCCAGCGCGACGATGGTCAGCGCGAACGCCAGGCCCACCAGCTCCGGCACGGCCTGCCAGTCGACCTCGGGCACGTGGAAGGCGGGCAGAGCCGAAGGCAGCGCGCCCAGCGTGCGCACCGCCGCGGCGCCGTCGCGGCCGGCCAGCAGCGCGGCGCACAGCGTGCCTGCGGCCAGGCCGACCAGCAGGTAGGGCCAGCCGCGCCGGAGGTGGCGCACCGCCAGCGCCGCGGCGAGCGTCACGCCGCCCACCAGCAGCGCGGCCGGCTGTGCCTGCCCGAGGTGCGTCACGACATGCTGCAGCACCGCGGGCGCGCTGCTGCCCGCCTCGGCGCCGAAGCCGAGCAGGTCCTTCAGCGCGTGGACCGCGATCAGCACCGCCGCACCCGAGGTGAAGCCCAGCAGGGCGGCCGGCGAGATGAAGTTCGCCAGCGTGCCCAGCCGCAACCCGCCGATGAGGGCCTGCATCACGCCCACCAGCACCGTCACCACCAGCGCCAGCTCGATGTACGACGGGGTGAACGGCGCGGCCAGCGGCGAGAGCATCGCGAACAGCGCCAGCGAGTTCGCGTTGGTGGGGCCGGACACCACGTGGCGGCTCGATCCGAACAGCGCCGCGACGATGCACGGCACGATGGCCGTGTACAGCCCGTACTGCGGCGGCAGCCCGGCCAGGGTCGCGAACGCGATGCCTTGCGGCAGCACCAGCAGCGCGCCGAGCAGGCCGGCGACCAGGTCCTGGCGCAGGGTGAGCGGGGAAACGGTGGCGACCCAGGAGTCGCGCAGCCGGCGGGAGAGGGGGGCGGGTGTCGAAGCGGGCACAGCCAGGGTCACGAAGATTCGCCTGATGATAGAGTGCTCCGCGCCCCGGCCGGCGCATGTCGGACCGGCCCCTGCGTGTTTCGATCCAGTGATGTCGCGATGAAGATCTGCATCTACGGCGCCGGCGCCATCGGCGGTTTCCTCGGCACCCGGCTGGCCCGCCAGGGACTGCCCGTCAGCGCGGTGGCGCGCGGCGCGACGGCACAGGCGCTGCGCACGCACGGCTGGCGGCTGCAGACCGCGCAGGGGCTGGAGCAGGCACCGGTCGCGCAGGTCAGCGAGGATCCGGCTGCGCTCGGCGTGCAGGACCTGGTGGTCGTCGCGGTCAAGGCGCCGGCGATGCCCAGCGTCGCGGCCGGCATCGGGCCGCTGCTCGGGCCGGGTACCGTGGTGCTGACCGCGATGAACGGCGTGCCCTGGTGGTTCTTCGAGGGCATCGGCGGCGCCCAGGCGGGGATGCGCCTGGACAGCCTGGACCCGGACGGCCGCATCGCGGCCGCGATTCCCGCGCAGCAGGTGGTCGGCGCGGTGGTGCACGCCACCTGCTCGACGCCCGAGCCCGGGCTGGTGCGTCACGGCTTCGGCGCCGGCCTGATCCTCGGCGAGGCGCGCGGCGGCGCGAGTGCCCGGGTCGACGCGCTGGTGCGCCTGCTGTGCGAGGCCGGGTTCGAGGCGCAGGCCTCGGAGGGCATCCAGAAGGACATCTGGTACAAGCTGTGGGGCAACATGACGATGAACCCCGTCTCGGCCCTGACCGGCGCCACCTGCGACCGCATCCTCGACGACCCGCTGGTGAACCGCTTCTGCCTGGACGTGATGGCCGAGGCGCAGGCGATCGGCGCGCGCATCGGCTGCCCGATTGCGCAAAGCGGCGAGGACCGCAACGCGGTCACGCGCAAGCTCGGCGCGTTCAAGACCTCGATGCTGCAGGACGTCGAGGCCGGCCGCCCGATCGAGCTGGACGCGCTGCTCACCGTCGTGCACGAGATCGCCCGCAAGCTCGGGCTGGCCACCCCCCACATCGACGCGCTGCTCGGCCTGGTGCGGCTGAAGGCGCGGGTGCTGGGCCTGTACCCCGCATGAAGACGGCGCTGCCGCCGCCGGTGGCGGTCAGGCGCGCTGCAGCAGGCGCTCGTAGCAGGCGAGGTGAGCGGCCGAGTAGCAGCAGAAGATCACCTCCTCGAGCGACGTCGCGCCCTGCCGCGCCTGCAGGTAGGCCGAAACCGTCGCCACCGCGATGCGCGCCGCCGGCTCGACGGGGTAGCCGTAGACCCCGGTGCTGATCGACGGGAAGGCCAGCGAGCGAAAGCCCGCGCCGTCGGCGATCTCCAGGCAGCGCCGGTAGCACGAGGCCAGCCGCTGCGGCTCGCCGTCCTGCCCGCCGCGCCAGATCGGCCCCACCGTGTGGATCACCGCCCTGGCCGGCAGGCGGTATCCCTGCGTCAGCTTCGCGTCGCCCACCTCGCAGCCGCCCAGCTGCCGGCATTCCTCGAGCAGCTGCGGCCCCGCGGCGCGATGGATCGCCCCGTCGACCCCGCCGCCGCCCAGCAGCGTCGGGTTGGCGGCGTTGACGATCGCGTCGACGGCCAGCGTGGTGATGTCGGACTGGAGGGCGCGCAGCAACGTGCTCATGGGGCTCCTCGTGGAGGGGCCGGGTGTCCTGGCAGCGGGGCGATCAGGACCTGGCCCGACGGGCGGGATTTTCCCGCGCCGGGCGAGGGCGGGCAAAAAAAAGCCGCCTCAGCGCATCGCCAAGGCGGCCGGCAACAGGACGAGAGCGGCGCCCACTTCCTTCAGCGCCGTGCTGCCCTCATCACACAGGGGTACGGATCAGGTAGTCGAAGGCACTGAGGGCCGCCTTGGCGCCTTCGCCGGCGGAGATGATGATCTGCTTGTACGGCACGTCGGTCACGTCGCCGGCGGCGAAGATGCCCGGCACGTTGGTCTGGCACTTCGCGTCGACCAGGATCTCGCCGAAGCGGTTCAGCTCCAGCGTGCCCTTGACGAATTCGCTGTTGGGCACCAGGCCGATCTGCACGAAGATGCCCTCGAGCTCGAGGTGCGTCTCCTCGCCGCTGACGCGGTCGCGGTACGTCAGGCCGTTGACCCGCGAGCCGTCGCCCGTGATCTCGGTGGTCTGCGCGTTGGTCAGCACCGTCACGTTGGGCAGGCTGTGCAGCTTGTCGACCAGCACGGCATCGGCGCGCAGCTTGTCGGCAAACTCCAGCACGGTCACGTGCGAGACGATGCCCGCCAGGTCGATGGCCGCCTCGATGCCCGAGTTGCCGCCGCCGATCACCGCGACGCGCTTGCCCTTGAACAGCGGGCCGTCGCAGTGCGGGCAGTAGGCCACGCCCTTGTTGCGGTATTCCTGTTCGCCCGGCACGTTGACGTTGCGCCAGCGCGCGCCGGTGGCGATGACCAGGCTGCGCGACTTGAGCACGCCGCCGTTCTCGAGGTGCACCTCGATCAGCCCGCCCGGCTTTTCGGCCGGGACGACGCGCGCGGCGCGCTGCAGGTTCATCACGTCGACGTCGTAGTGGCGCACGTGCGCCTCGAGGTCGGCGGCGAACCGCGGACCCTCCGTCTTGAGCACGGAGATGAAGTTCTCGATGCCCAGCGTGTCGTTGACCTGTCCGCCGAAGCGGTCGGCGACGATGCCGGTGCGGATGCCCTTGCGCGCGGCGTACACGGCCGCGGCGGCGCCCGCGGGGCCGGCGCCGACGACCAGCACGTCGAACGGATCACGCGCGCTCAGCTTGGCGGCTTCCTTCTCGGCATTGCCGGTGTCCAGCTTGGCGAGGATCTCCTCGATGACCATGCGGCCGGCGGCGAAGGGCTTGCCGTTGAGGAACACCGTCGGCACGGCCATGATCTCGCGGCGCTGCACTTCTTCCTGGAACAGCGCGCCGTCGATCATGGTGCTGGTGATCTTCGGGTTGAGCACCGCCATCAGGTTCAGCGCCTGCACCACGTCCGGGCAGTTGTGGCAGGTCAGCGAGATGAAGGTCTCGAAGTGCAGCGGCTCGTCCAGCGCGCGGATCTGTTCGATGACGTCTTCGCTGACCTTGGGCGGGTGGCCGCCGACCTGCAGCAGCGCCAGCACCAGGGAGGTGAATTCGTGGCCCATCGGCAGGCCGGCGAAGCGCACGCGCGGCGTTTCACCCGCAGCCGGGGCGATGCCGAACGAAGGCTTGAGCGCCTGCTCAGCGTCTTCCCGCAGGCTGACCTTGTCCGAGCACTCCCGGATGTCGTCGAGCAGCGCGCGCATCTCGGCGCTGGCCGGGCTCGCGTCGAACGTGGCCACCAGCTCGATGGGGTGCTGCAGGCGTTCCAGGTAGCTCTTCAGTTGGGATTTGACGTTGGCGTCAAGCATTCGGATGGCTTTCTGGTTCGGTGGGGGAGCGGGCATGGCGCAAGGCCATGCCCGGGCGGTTCCGGCAGGAGGTGGCCGCGTGGCCACCTCCCTGGCGCGGCCGGCTTAGATCTTGCCGACCAGGTCCAGCGACGGAGCGATGGTCTTGGCGCCTTCGTTCCACTTGGCCGGGCAGACTTCGTTCGGGTGCTCGGCGACGTACTTGGCGGCCTTCAGCTTGCGCAGGGTTTCCTTGACGTCACGCGCGATGGCGTTGTCGTGGACTTCCATCGTCTTGATGACGCCTTCGGGGTTGATCACGAAGGTGCCGCGCAGCGCCAGGCCTTCTTCCTCAATGTGCACGCCGAAGGCGCGGGTCAGCTGGTGGGTCGGGTCGCCGATCAGCGGGAACTGGGCCTTGCCCACGGCCGGGCTGGTCTCGTGCCACACCTTGTGCGAGAAGTGGGTGTCGGTGGTCACGATGTAGACCTCGGCGCCGACCTTCTGGAACTCGGCGTAGTTGTCAGCCGCGTCCTCGACTTCGGTCGGGCAGTTGAAGGTGAAGGCCGCCGGCATGAAGATCACGACGGACCACTTGCCTTGCAGGTTCTTCTCGGTGATCTCGACGAACTTGCCTTGATGGAAGGCCTGGACCTTGAACGGCTGGACTTTGGTGTTGATGAGGGACATGTGGCGTCTCCGTTGGTTGAGGAAAGAAGGAAGTGATGGTGAGACTTGATTCTATAGCCTATGGCTAATATGGCAAGCATTGTAATATAGAGTTTCTATATTACCGCGATAGACTCAACCAAACACCCCGCCCGGCGGGACAGGCCAGGGCCGGTCCGATCCTGAGGGATGCGGGCCGTGCGAAGGCCGGGGCAGTGTCGCCCGGGCAGCCGGGGCGGGGCTTGCGTCAGGTCAGTCCACGGCCTGCAGAGGCCATGACGGCGGCGCCGGGGAGAAGTTCCGCTCCGGCCGGGCGCGGCGCCCCTTGGCACGTGACGCAAAGGAGGCGCGCCGGGCGCCCTGTCAGGGGCCCGGGCGACAGGAGAAGGGCGGGCAGCGGCCTGGCGCCTCGGGGCGGCCCGGCTCGGGACACGCGGCGGCCGCCACGTAAGCTTCCCCGATCCGCAGACACCCCATAAGTAGAACTTTCTGGCATGTTTTCCCCAGCCAGGAGGTTCCATGAAGAAGTCCCGTTTCACCGAGACCCAGATCGTCTCGATCCTCAAGCAGGCCGACGCCGGCGTGCCGGTCAAGGACATCTGCCGGCAGGCCGGCATCAGCGTTCCGACCTACTACAAGTGGAAGTCGAAGTACGGCGGCCTGGAGGCCTCCGAGCTGCGGCGTGTCAAGGACCTGGAAGCGGAGAACGCCAGGCTCAAGCGGATGTACGCCGAGCTGGCGCTCGACAACGCCGCGATGAAGGATCTGATCGCAAAAAAACTGTAGGGCCGGAGCAGAAGCGCGAGGCCGTGCGGTACCTGGTCGAGGTGCACACGCGGCCCCTGAGCCGGTCCTGTGATTGCGTTGGGTTGTCGCGGGCAGCGTGGTACCAGCCGCCGGTGCACTGGACGGTACGGGATGCCGAGATCATCGCGGCCCTGGCCGAGGTGGTCGAGAATCGCCCGAGCCGCGGCTTCTGGAAGTGTTGCAAGGTCCTGCGCCGTGCGCGTCCGGACTGGAACCACAATCGAATCTACCGAGTGTACAAGGCGATGAAGCTCAATCTGCGCCGCAAGGCCAAGCAGCGGCTGCCCAAGCGCGAACGCGTACCGCTCTACGTTCCCCTGCTGCCCGATGCCGTCTGGTCAGCGGATTTCATGGCCGACGCGCTGGCGTGTGGCCGCCGCTTCCGGACCTTCAACGTGGTCGACGACTTCAACCGCGAGGCGCTGCACATCGAGGTCGACACCTCGATCTCGTCCACGCGCCTGGTCCGCATCTTCGAGCAGCTCAAGCGCGACCACGGCCTGCCGCAGGTCCTGCGTACTGACAACGGCCCGGAGTTCCTGGGCGAGGCCTTCGTGCAGTGGGCCAAGCTCAACGGCATGGCCATCCGGTACATCCAGCCCGGCAAGCCCAACCAGAACGCCTGCATCGAACGCTTCAATCGGACCTTCCGCGAGGAGGTCCTGGACCAGCACCTGTTCACCCGCCTCGACGACGTGCGCGAGGCCGCGTACTGGTGGATGCTCGAGTACAACGAGGAGCGTCCCCACGATTCGCTCGGCAATCTGACCCCGGCCGAGTACCGCCAACGCGTCGCCGGAAGTTCTACTTTTGAAATGCCTGCTTGACGGGGAAGCTTACGGTTCCTCCTCCTGCGCAGCATGCAGTCTGCGACGCCAGATCGAGCGTGCATCCGGATTGGTGCCGCCGGGTATTTTGGCGTCCATCGATGATTTCGGCGTGGTCCAGAAGCGGGCGCAAGCTCTTGCGGGGCGACATGCGTCCACCGGATGTCGACGCCGGGATATTCCTGGGCGGGGTATCGCCTGGGGTGGATTGCCCTCAGGCGGCGACGTCGTGGCGCATCATCCGGGCTGGTCCGTCGGTCCGCCTGATGTCGCCGGCAAGGCAAGGCCGGACGTCGAATCCGGAAAACCCCTGAGGGGCTGCTTGGCACCCTGAAGTGGCTTTTCTCGCTGGTTGCCGCGGCGCTGCGTCACCGTTCGATGCGGCAGACAGCAAGCCGTGTCGATGGAGCATTGCTGAAGTGGTAGGCCGGGCGGGGCTCGAACCCGCGACCGACGGATTATGAGGCTAGTGTTTCATAGGACGCCCCTCAGTGCAATGTTCATATTCTGTGGCGCTACGCGGGGTAAGTTGTTGTCATGTCACCGGTTTCTAGTCTTCTGTCCCGCGCTCTCGGTCGGCAACACCTCTGCGGGTTCTGGAACTTTCCACGGAAAGTCCACTTATACGGCGCTTATATCTCGGAAAGTTCGCGGAAAGCATCGTACACTTGCGGAAACTTGCTCTGGAAAGCACGTGCAGCCCTGCCATGTCAGAGAAGTACACGTTCCGCTCGAAAGTTGACATCTTCGGCGTACCTGCGCCGACGAACAAGCCTGCGATAGAGATTTGGCACGAGACGCTGCCAGGTTTTGGTGTGCGCATCGGCAAACCGCGCGCTGACGGCGTCGTTCGACGCTCGTACATCAGCCGCGTTCCGCGTTTGCAGCCAGACGGCACTTTCAAAGACGAGAAACCAGTGTTGGGACTGGTTGAAGATATTGGTACAGGTGACCGCGTGCTCTCGTACAAAGACGCTGAACTCGAAGCGATGCGTCTTGTTCGCGAAGCGAAGCTACTCCGTAGCGGCGGCACCGTGCGCATGACGGTCGGGCAGGCATACGAGCGACTGCTGCAGTCGTTAGAAAGCGCTAACTCACAAGACAGTCCGGCGTATGGCGACAAGATGCGCAAGACTTATGAGCGCTTCTTGTCGCACCTGTCGAAGCGCTATCTCGATGAACTCAAGGAGGGGTTCTGGATTGACTACCTCACCAGCGTCCGGGAAGGCCGTCTCGACGTCGGCGTAGTCACCAAAGACGATAGCACCGAAGAACGAGTTTTCCGGAAGGCCCCGTCGGCGAACTACTCGCTCGGCATCCTGAACACAGCGTCGCGCTTGTACAAGATTGCGCATGAGTACCGCGGGATAGAGGGCGAGTCGAGGGACTGGGACCCGACGCGGGCTGCAGCACAAAAGATTGAAGAGCCGAACACCCGCGAAACCTATCTGCTGCTCAAAGACATACCCAAGGCTTGGCACGCCACCGACCAGCTGATGTCTCCCTGGTGGAGAGACTTGTGGCGCGTGTACCTGCTTACCGGCCTGCGCGACAGGCTTGTGATGGACATGCGTTGGGAGCAAATCGACTTCGAGCGTGGTCTGTACCTCATACAGCCACTGCAACGCGGAACGAAGCGTCGCAGGAAGAAGCTGAGCCAGGTCGACAGACTGAAGCCTATTGAGATGCCGCTGTCTTCGTATGTCTTAAGTATCTTGCGGCGTCGCAAGCAGTTCGCGCCCTCTGGCCCAGCTGGCGAGTGGGTGTGGTACTCGCTCGAGACTGAGCGTCGCAAGACGAAAGACCTGCCGAGACTAACTGACCCGCGAGCCAGTTGGAAGCGCCTGGTACCAATCCTCGGGTACTGGGTCTACAAGCACGACTTGCGCCGCACGTTTGCGTCTCTGGGTGCGACGGTCGACCCAGGCGGTGTGCTTGCTCTGTCGCTTCTGCTCCTGCACTCAAGCAAGGGTATCGCGTCGGCGCTCGGCATCCCACAGATTACAGTGGAGTACATCAAAGGTCAGCAAGAGCAGATGCGGGCGCTCACTGAGAAAATCTCGCGCGCTGTGCTAGAACTTGCGGGCGAGGTGTCTCAAACTGAACTGACAGCGCATCTGCGCGAGTTCGCTGACTTGCCGCCTGCCGTTGACAGTGCGCTACGGTTAGAAGAGAAGGCTCCAGAACGGGGGCAAGACGTCACTGATAGCACTTAAGCGTCAGCCTTGGCGCATGCATACTTGCATGCAAAGGAGGGAACGCGCGCATGGACGATAGCTTGCTCGACGCGCTGCGCTACAAGAGCGAAGGGCCTGACGTCGACTTCAAGGAAGCACAGTACCGCTTCGAGAACGGCAACGACGCTACAAAGTCAGAGATGCTCAAAGACATCCTGGCGATGGCGAACTCTTGGAGAGAGGGGGCCGGTTACATCGTGCTTGGATTTCGTGACAGGCGGCCGCATCCCGCCGAGGTCGTAGGCATCACCGAGCACATTGATGACGCCAAAATCCAGCAGTTCGTCAACTCCAAGGTCAAGCCTAAGCTTGAGTTTCGGTACGAAGAGCACGTCTACGATGGCAAGACCGTAGGTGTGATTTCAATCCCAAAGCAGAAGCGACCGTTCAGCATCAGTAACGACTTCGGAAAGCTGCGACGCAACATCGTCTACGTGCGGCGCGGCAGTAGCACCGACGAGGCAGAGCCTATTGAGATTGCCGCTATGGCGGCGGCTGATGCTGGGCGCGGGCCAGTTGACGTCGCCCTAGACCTCATTACGCGGGACGGGGAGCCCTTTCCAGGGTCGTTCAGCCTCGATTTCTTCGAGTTCACAGAGCAGATGCCGGACTACCGCAGTTCGCGTGCTAACGCCATCATCAACCCGCTCCGGCAAGGCACAACACTGGACAATGAAGACTTCTGGCGGCAGCTAGCAGAGTTTGCCCGGTGCTACGGTGCTCTCATTGAGATGCGCTTTGCTCTTCGCAACCACTCCGGGCAACAACTTACGAACACTAAGCTGGAAGTGACGGTGGAGGGTGTCGACGGGCTTGCGTGCGACATGCTTACCGGTGATGACCTGCCGGAACCCCCCACGGAAATACGGCGCCTAGGATTGTCTGCCGACATCAGAACCATTCCTGACCTGCTCTTAGCCGATAAGCCGGGAGTCGCCACCATTAAAGAAGAGGAAGGCAACGCCCCTTCCTGCCATGTGCGCTTTGGGGTACTTCTCCCCGGAGAAGTGCTCCGTTCTTCCAACACTATGGCCCTTGTCATCAGCGGGCCTGGGCAGGTTCGACTGAAGTGCCGCATCCTTGCAGCGGAACTATCGGTACCCGTCACCTTCGTGCATGAGATTGAGGTGGCCGGGACTGTCCGCAGGCTGGACTTCGAGGGTTTCAAAGCCTACCTCGCAGCTAAGGGGCTGCCCGTGTAAGAGAGGGTATGCCCGTCCACCTGGCATAGCGTTGGGGTGTAGCGCCCGAGGTAACATATACACCTGACCTATGAGGGGGTAGCTGCATGTCGCTCGTTGAGCAAGCGCACAGGGCTGGCCGTGCGTTCACGGACGGGCTTGCACGCGATGAACAGAAAGAACTAGGCCAGTTCATGACGCCGCCGGCTATCGCTAGGTTCATGGCGAGACGCCTCGTTCAAGACTATGAAGGCCGGGTAGCCCGCATCTTGGAGCCCGCTGCCGGCGCGGGCATCTTGGCGGCAGCTACCGTTGAAGAACTCCTAGCCAGGCCTACGAAGCCTGAGCGCGTCGAGTTGCTGCTGTTCGAGTACGACGCGCGGCTGCTTCCTGCTCTAGAGCAACTTCGCCATGGGCTTCGGGAAGCGTGCGCTAGCGCCCGTGTGGGCTTCGACTGCAAGATTGAGCACGGGGACTTCCTGCTGTCTCACACGGCGCTCTCCGGGACTCCCATCAATGGGCTGCTAACCATCGCAAACCCTCCCTTCTTCAAGCTGAACAAGGCTGCTGACGAGCGGGCAACGCTGCACTCGTATGCCGTCTACGGGCAGCCGAACATCTATGCACTGTTTATGGCGGCGTGCGCTCGTCTCACACCACCAGATGGGCGCTGGTGCTTCATCACACCCAGGTCCTGGATGTCTGGGACGTACTTCAAAGCCACTCGACAGTCTCTGCTGCGTCATCTCACGTTCGACGGTCTACATGCGTTCGAAAGCCGCACCGAAGGCTTCGAAGAAGACTCCGTGCTGCAAGAGACTGTCATCGCATGGGCGCGCGGTCGCTCTCAAGTCGAGGCCGGTACGAGCATCCTCTTTACTCGCTCCCAGGGCGTCGCTGACCTCGACTCTGCCGAAGTTCAAGCTGTGCCGGCAACACGAGTCGTCAGCAATGATGAGCACGCGATGCTCTCGTTACCACACCGGCAAGAAGACCTGTTCGCCGGCTGGACTGCGACGTTGAAGACGTACGGTCTAGAAGTGAGCACAGGCCCGGTCGTAGCCTTCCGCGCTAAGAAGTTCATTCGTGAGACGGCTGAGCGCGGCACTGTGCCGCTGTTGTGGCTTCAGCACGTGAGGCAGCAATCGATTCGGTGGCCAGTGCAGAAGAAGCGAGAGCACATCCTTGCTAACGCGGAGAGCGCCTGGATGCTCGTTCGCAACGAGCCTATGGTCGTTATGCGCCGCTTCTCACCGAAAGAAGACGAGCGTCGCGTCACGTGCGCAGCGTACGGATGCAGCCCGGACCGTCTTCCCGGCGATGTCATCGGTCTTGAGAACCACTTGAACTACATCTACCGCCCTGGCGGCCGTATGACCGTGTTCGAGGCCCGTGGCTTGTCAGCGTTCTTGGCGTCAAAGGTTGTAGATGACCACTTCCGCGGTCTAGCAGGTAGCACCCAAGTCAACGCTACTGAACTGCGCAAGCTGCCGCTGCCGCCGCTAGCTGTCATCGAGGAGATTGGCGAGCGAATAAGCATGAGCCCAACGCTCGCGGAGATTGACGCTGTCGTCAATGCTGTGCTCGGTGTAGGCAAACGTGCCCAGGTAGCTGCATGAGTCTGCCTCCCCTCTTACCGATTGGAGACATACAGGCTAGGCTGGAACAAATCTTTCCTCCTGGCCTAGACATGCGTCAGTACTTGACTCGTGAGATGGCTGCTCGTACGGTCTACGTCTTCTTGTATGGGGGCATGATTGAAGGGGTGGGCCGCCTCCTTCGGCCCTCGCACATCTACTTCTACACTGAGGAACAGGCAGCCAAGACTGGTGATGAGGACCGCGAATACTGGTTCAAGCATGCGACCAAGCCAGGCTGGCGTCCTGAGGGTAGGCGGTGGTACGCGGATACTACACGCGAGCCAATAAGAGACGAGACCATCAGGTATGGCTTGCTGGACATCGGCGCTGTCGACAAAGTGCCGAACGTCGCGGTCACAAGTAGTTCTCCCATCTACTATCTGAAATCAGATTTCGCTGCGCTATTCAACCCTTCGCTGAATGGGTCGGCTCTGGATGCGGCCATTCAACAGTGGCAACGGCGCCACTTGACTCCGGCAGCCAGGGCCAGGATGGCTATGCTGGCGCAAGGACTTGCCAAGAGGAGCGATGAAGTACACGTCCGTTGTCCGGATGGCACAGTGGCGAGGCTTTCGCCGGGCTTGTCTTCGTTAATTTCAAAAGCCGTTGTCGAGGAGTTTGCGCAGAACTTCCTTCCCAGGCCTGTGCTACTGTGGCTCTCAGAGAGCGGCAATAAAGTACGTCACCAAGACGTTAGGGTAGCCCAGGCACTCGGCCTCAGAATCGACGCTGCTACGGCGCTTCCTGACATCATCCTTGCGAATGTAGGTGATAGCGGAGAGGACACCGCACTCATCTTTATCGAAGTGGTAGCCAGCGATGGCCCTATGAACGAAGTACGCAAGACCCAACTGCTTGAGTACGTGAAGGCTTCCGGCTTCCCGACGAAGCAGTGCTATTTCGGAACAGCCTTCGAGGACCGAGCAGATAGCGCGTTCAGAAAGGCCTTGCCGACTCTCGCATGGGGAACTTTCGCATGGTTCCGGTCCGAACCGAAGCACATCCTAATGCTGTTCGACCGTCCGTTCCCAATTGTCTCCGCCTAGCCTAGCTGGTTTCGACGTCGAAATCGAGCGGTCTGTTGCGGTCAGCTAAACCCATCTCTAGCTTGACGCTAGCACGCAGCGCGCTCTGTCCCCAAAAAGCCCCGCCATCGCGGGGCTTTTTCTTTTGTACGCAACGCGAAGCCCGCCGCTGCCTAGCTTCAGCACGCGCTGCCCGCGCCGTGGCCACTGCTGCAGCCGTGATGCGACAAGTCCCGTCTCAGAACAGCCCTCATATGACCGTCACTTATTTAGACTCATATCTACATTCAAAATAAATCTACAAAAGCGCCAAAGCGTATAAAACTCAAATCTATACAGGACATGAACAACTCTCTCATTGGAGACAAATAGTGAACAGCACTCTCGCTACATCTCGCGCTCCTCGCATTGCCCCTCAACACCTGGCAGGTAACCGCCACGCGCCGAAGGCGCAGGCGCTGACTGACGCGCGGAAGTTTCTCGTTGACGCTGCAAAGCGAATTCGCCGCATCTACATCGCGGGCATTCGCCCGCACAAGTTTGACAGAGAAGCTGCGCTTGCTTACATCAAAGCACGCGCGGCGCGTGAAGCAGCTGAACTTGCTACTAGAGAAGTCTCGCAAGACGACATTGACTACTTGCGTTCTCGTGCGCTGCGCGACGGCGGCAAGCTGCTCGATGAAGACGAAGCGCGATTTCAGCTTCAGCTTGTCTACAAGCAGCGAGCAAAAGCGCTCGAGAATCTGCCGCGCAGAACGCTTGAGCGTGAACTCGATGACGAGCGTTTCGCCTCGTATATGTGCGCTTGCGCTGAGACTCACTCTGCGTACATGGAGTTGCTTGACATGAGCAACTTCGATGAGTACAGCAAAAACATACTGAGAACATTGTTCAAACTCGCGTTTTGCAACGAGTCAACAGAGCCCACTACGCTCGAAGCGCAAGCGCTGATGCAGATTGAAGCGGTCGAAGCAATGAAAACATATCGTCAAGTCTTCAGCGAGCAGCTAGACATGGATTTCGCTGATTCGGACTTCTACTCGCTGACGCGCTGAACTAGCGTATCTATACACAGCATCTCTCTATCTCGGGCCCGCCGGCAGCCGTTCGATGCCGGCAGTAGGTAAATCTCAATCATTCATAGGTCACCAGGCGCTAGCAGGAGCGCGACAAATACCTGCGGAGACTCTATGAATGAACGCATGCTCTACTGCAGAGCGATTCTACTTTGAGCGCAACAGCGAAATAAGCGCAGAACTCGCTCTGTCAATACTAAAAAATAGCGTCGACACTGACGACATAACGTACCTGTTTTCACTCAAAATCAGCCCGGAAGATTGGAGCGCAGCACACGCAGTCGGACTCGCGCGCACAGCACTCGCAAAAGCCCGCGGCTGCAACTCAAGCGCGTATCGACGCGGAGCGGATGACGAGCGCATTGACACTGAAGGCGCTCTTGCTGAGATTGCGCTGTATGCAGTTCTTGACAGCAGCGAAGCGCTCACCGCGCCGCTAGTGACATACCGCCCTGAGCCCGCCGCCGACCTCGAGTTCGAGGGCCTCAGTTTCGACGTCAAAAGCGTCTCACAGTCTCGCACGAGCGTGTGCATCAACGCCCGCGCTCACCACACCCGCCCCGTGTCGGCATACCTGCTGGCCCGAATCACCTCGGAGCGCGTGATTGACGTCTACGCCGTGGGACACGCAGCTGTCGACAAGTGGACCCTGCGCCAGGGCTTCAGCCCGTACTACAGCGCCTCTATGCCGCCAGCGCCGCCGTTCCCGGTCTACGAAGAAGACTGACGGCAGCCTCCAGGGGGTTGGCTACACGGCTTAATGAGAAAAGCTGCCCGCACCCCTCGCTCCCTGCGCCACAAATGCCGAGTCGCCACACGGTCCTTGACAGTGTGGTTCTCCGCGCTCGTGCCCATCCTCTTAGCTGCCGCCGAAGCACTGCGCGACCAGCTGCCCCAGCTGTCCGACTACCTCACCGGCTGGCGCATGGTTGCAGCGAGCGTCGTCGTGTCGGCAATCGTCGCTGCGCTGCGTGTGCGCAGCGTGACTGCTTCAAATTTCGACATCGAAACCGACCGCGCTCGGTGTGATTTCGACGTCGAAACTGGAGACAAGTAATGCTCGCTGCCCTCGCTGCTTACAAGAACGTGCTCGTTGCTGCCGTCGTCGGAGTGCTCGCAGTCGTGAGCGGGTTGCAGACGCTGCGTCTTGAGCGCGCGCGAACTGAACTTGCCACAGTGAGAGGCCATGTCTTGTCTCTCGAGACGCGCATCGCAGCGCAAGCTGCTTCATTGGCAAGGCTGAAGGCTGAAGCTGAGCGTCGCGAAGCGGAGTCAAGCAAAGCGCTCGCTGCTGCACAGCGCGCTCTGTCTACCGCCCAGGCTCGCGCTGACGCGCTGCAGAAGTCCCGGGTACCGGAAGACTGCGCCGGCGCCGTCGGCTGGGCCGCTGACCGCGGTCCAGTATTGGGGGCGTGGTGATGAGAACTATTCCTGCTGTTGCTGCTGCGTGTGTTCTTGCCGGATGCGCTACGGGCGCCCCCGCGCCAGAGCCCATATTTGTACCCACACCCGTGCCGTGCCCAGCGGCCTCGACTGAGCGGCCACCCCGCCCAGAACTCCCGATATCAACGCTGACGCCCGGTGCTCCACCCTCATCTGTCGTGCGTGCATACGCTTCGACAGTCGAAGTGCTGAAAGGCTACAGCGAGGCAATCGAACTACTACTCGACTCTTGCAAATAATGAGCACCGCCACGAACTCACATGACATCAGCGCTCAAGTCGCTGAACTGCGCGCAGAGATGCGCTCTGAGAACGCAAACACTCGACGCACGCTCGAGCGTGTCGCTGCAGCTGTCGACAAGCTGAGCGCAATCGAAGCGCAGAACACTGCGCGCGACAGCAAACTCGCAGACCATGAAGCGCGTCTCCGCCGCTTGGAGGCGAACTGGCTGAAGTTCGCGGGGGTACTAGCGCTGCTCTCAGCGGTCGGGCCCGCGCTTGCGCACAAACTCGGGTGGCTGTAATGAGCAAGCGCGCTGCCGACAAGCTTCAGCTGCTGTCACTAGACGGCTTGCCAGCCAATCCGCTCGACCACCCTCTCGCGCACCGTATTGTTGGACTCAGAGCGAAGGGGAAGGGGCAGCGCGCGATTGCTGACAGTCTCAAACTCGAGCACGCATATGTGCGAGCAGTGCTCAAGCACTACGGAATGCTATGAATGCGCAGAACAAAGAACGACAAGAAGAAAGCAGTGACGACAGACCGTCGTCTGCAAGCGCTTGAACTCCGCAAACAGGGCAAGAACTTTGAAGAGATTGCTGCTGCACTTGGCATCACGAAGTCTGCCGCTTGGCAGCTAGTAGATGGCGCGCTGCGTGACTACAACAACGCTGTCAAAGAGAGCGTCGACGAACTGCGCCAAGTAACGCTGCTGCAGCTTGACGACATGCTCGCGAACTGGCTGCCCATCGCTCGCGCGGGCGACGACAAAGCGGCTGGCATCGTACTGAAAACGCTCGGGGAACGCGCAAAACTCATGGGTCTGTACGCGCCGACTAAGACTGAGTTGACGGGCAAGGACGGTGGACCACTCGAGACCGCAAACTTGAACGCAGCTGTCGACTTGGCGAAGCTGTCAGACGCGCAGCTTGCAGCGCTTGAGTCGCTCCTGTCAGCCGCCGCCCCGGGCAGCGGGACTGGCGGCAGCACGCCCTGACGTCAATTTCGATGTCGAAATCTTGCCAGGCGCGGGCGGTTTCGACGTCGAAATTGGGGCTCAGCGACGCCAGCGGGCTGGGACTTCTGTCTGCCGTGGCGGGTTGCCACACGCGGCAAGAGCAGCGTCGAGGCCGCTGTAGGCGAGCGCATGGAAGCAGATGTCTGCTTCTTTGAGCGCTTCAGCTACTGTGGGGAACACCCCATCCGCGAGCCACATGCCCTCTCCGGACTCCTCGAAGAGTCCGACAGTCCAGCCGTCCGCGTCCCCGAGGAGGCTGACCTCGACGCCGCTCAGCGCAGGCTGAGCCCAGTACTCTGCTTCCGGCGAAGCAGAGTTGCATAAGAAGCCTGCAGCTGACAGCGCATCACGCTCTGCTTGACTCGTAATGCTCACAATGCACCTAAAAAGGTGCATTCTAAGCTGGGAGCAGTACGGTTGCTGCCGAAAGCAACGCTGCGTGTATCAGCCAAAGTGGCGGGGTGCGTTAACAGCCCGCCTCGCGGCGTCGGTTTCGACGTCGAAACTGGGGCGGGTGCCCTCCGGCGAGGCTCTCACACCCGTCCGCCTGGCCAGGTTGCGCGGGTTCCAGCGCTGCAGGCGTTCAGATGCTGGGCAGTCCAGCCCACCCTTCGGCTTCGAGCAGCGTCCTCAAGCGCTGCTTAATCCAGGCCCGCTCATCGGGCAACAGGTCCCACGCGAAGGCCTTCGCATCTAGGCCGCAACACGCGTGCTCATAGCACTGCGCTTGCGTCCAGCTTGGACTATCTCGCTGCTTGCGCAAGCAGTAGTCCTTGAACTGCCGCGCCAAGTCATGTGCGCTGTCGAAGCGCGCTGCGTGTTCTTCATCGCTGACTGTCGGCACAGAGTAGTTGCCGTCTGAACTTCGTGTGACAGCAATCTTCGGATGGGCTCCGGTCAGCGCGCTCACAACAGAGCGCCGCGGGAATGTCTTCATCAGTTCTTCGCTCATGTCCACAGCGTAGCGCGTGTCGTCGTACTTCGCTACACAGAAAGATGACGCGCGCCGCAGCCTCAAGCACTCTAAAGAACGCTACACGTCCTTCGCTCAAAGCCTCGGGACTGCCTACGCTCGCACAAATCCAGCGCGAGCGTCACCGGCGCAGCTTCTACGAGTTCTTCAAAGATTTTTGGGGCGAGATTGAGCCCGAAGAGCCGTATGTTGACAGCTTGCACATCAAGGTGCTCTGTGACCACGCGCAAGCAGTCATCGAGGGGCGCATCAAGTCCCTTGGCGTCGAAATCGGGCCTGGTTACGCTAAGTCACTCGTGATGGCGGTCGCCCTGCCAGCCTGGGTTTGGGGCCCCCACGGACGCCCCGGTTATAGATTCGGGTACTCGACGTACGAGTACGAACTGACTGTTCGTGACAGCACACGCACGCGAGACTTAATCAAGAGTGCGCGCTACCAGGCACTCTACGGTCACGTCTTCACGCTCACGAAAGAGCGCGAAAACTGGATACAGACTTCAGCGAAAGGCTTCCGCCTGGCAACTTCGGTCGGCGGTGCAGCGACTGGTCATCGCGTGCACCTGTGGGTCTACGACGACTTGCTGAACGCAAAGAAAGCACGCAGTGACGCAGCGCTCGCTGAGGTGCACGAGCACTTGCGAGCAACGTCGACACGCGGCGTGCGTCCGAGCGAATATGCGCGCATCTGCATCGGACAGCGGCTGCACGAAGATGACGCAGGCGGCTGGGTGCGCGAGCGCGGCTTCGAAGTGCTCTGCTTGCCGACAGAGTACGACCCCTCACGGCACTGCAGGACCTCCATCGGCTTCAGTGACTGGCGCACGGAGCGAGGGGAGTTCCTGTTCCCAGCGCGCTTCGGGCAGAAAGAGAAAGAGCAGGCACTGCGAGACCTGCTGCCCGGAGGCTACAGCGCGCAGCATCAGCAGCTGCCCATCCCTGCCGAAGGCGGTGTCATCAAGTCTGAGTACATCAAAGTCTTCGAGCGCGAGCACCTGCCACCGATTTCACACTACTTCGTCTCTGTCGACACGGCACAAGGGCAAGACAAGACGAACGACACAACTGCTATCAGCGTCTTCGCTGTGCACGCAAGTGGCATCGTCCTGGTGGACGGATGGACGGGTCGCGAGCCCGCACCATTCGTCATTCAGCGGCTCAAAGACTTGGGACAAAAGTACAACCCTGTGGCTGTTGTCATCGAGCAAAAGGACTGGGGCAAGGCAATGCTTCAGCTGCTTGATGGCGACCCAGGGTTCCGGTGGCGGCTGGTGCCGTACGTGCCAGTAGTCGGAAAGAACGCTCGGGCCGAGGAAGCGTCGCCCTTTTTCTTCAAAGGCTACTTTGCTGTCATCAAGAGCGACACGCTCAGTGAGCAGCTGGTCGCGCAGCTGGTCGTCTTCCCTGCGGGCAAGGTCCGTGACCTTGCCGACAGTGCAATACAGGCAGCGCTGTACGCGCAGCTTACCTACACGTTTGAAAGCCGCCTCACGGCCAGCATGCTCGACTACGAGGGTGGCAAGCGAGCGTCACGCACGAAAGGCTCGCTGTACTCAATCTACGACGATGACGACTGATGCTCGAACAGAAAAATGTCGGAGCGCTGCTTAAGGCGCCTGCCAAGCCCGCTGAACTTCAAACGCAAGTTGCCACCCCGGCGCCGGTGTACGACCCGGCCATGCCCACGGGCGAGGTGCGGCGTGCTATTGACGCTTCGATTTCGGGGGAGTTGACGCCACTGGGCGTCCTGGCCCGTCTCGCGCTCGCGAAACGCGGGAACACGTCTGCGTTCGTTCAGCTTGTCGAAGACGTTCTCGAGCGAGACATCAACTACATCGCTGCGCGGGAGACGGTCACAGAGAGCATCGATGCTGCGCTGCTCGTTGCTGAGGCCGGCGGCCCGCTCGCACGCGACAAGCGCATCGCTGCTGAAGTGCAAGCGCTGCTTGACAGCGAGCCCGTGCAAGCGGCTATCGGACACTTCTGCGGCTTCGAAGACTTCGGGTACGCCGCCGCGGAACTAATCTGGAGCACATCGGGCTCGAAGTGGTCCATCGAGAACATCATCCCACTGCCACCGGTCTGGCTGACATTCGACAAGCGAGACGGACGCACGCCGCTGCTTCTGCCGGCCCGGGAAGGTGACATGCCTCAGCCGCTGGCGCACGGGAAGTTCGTGTATGTCGCCCGCCCGTCGTACGGTCTGCCGTTCTTGCGCTCTCACGGCTACGTCGGGGCGTTCTACAAAGCACTGAAATCGATGACGCTTAAGGACTGGGCAGGCTTCCTTGAGATGTGCGGCCAGCCCCTGCGTGTCGGGTACTACGACCCAAAGACGATTCCGAACGCTGCAGACTTGCGCGCAGTTCAGCGCACGCTGCGTCGCGCGCTTGAGAACCTGGGCGCAGACGCCTGGGCGATGCTGCCCGAAGGTACGAAGATTCAGTTTGTCGAGAGCGCGACGAAGGGCGCGAGCGCAGCAGCGTTCGAGGACTTGGCGCGCTATCTGGACGAGCAGGTCACGAAGCGCATCACTGGTTCCGTTTTGGCTACTGGCACGGGCAACACAGGTTCGGGCGGCTCGCAAGCGCTTGGCAACGTGCACAACGACAAGTTCGTGCGCAAGCTGAAATCGACAGCTGCTGTCGTCGCGAAAGCAATTCGTCAGCACATTGTCGCGCCGTACGTCGCGTTCAACTACGGCGCAGATGTCCCAGTGCCTGTGGTGCGATTCGCATTCGAAGAACCCGAAGATGTGGTCGCGCTCACGAACGCGCTCAAAGAACTTGTTCCACTGGGGCTCGAAGTCTCACAAGAAGAAATCCGCGAGAAACTACGTCTTCGCGCTCCCGCCGAGGGTGAGGCTCGCCTAGCGTCCCCCGCGTCACCGGCCGTGCCAGCTGACGAGACTAGCCAAGGAGCGGGCTTCTCAGCCCACGGCAAGAGTGCTGCCACAGGCAATACTCAAACCTTCGCGTCAGCTGAAGAGCAAGACGAAATCGACGTGCTCATCGCTGCGTACACCGCTGACGACGGCTACGTGCGCGCAGACGAAGATGCGAACAGCGCCCTGCTGTCAGCAATCGAAAGCGCGTCGAGCGTCGAAGAACTGAAAGCAGCGCTGCTCGCTGCGGTCAAGGACGCTGACGTCAGGAAGTTTCAAGATGCTCTCACGGGGGCGCTGCTGACAAGCCAAGCTGCTGGCGAGTTCGGCGTCAAGGTCGGAGGCGACTGAGATGTCGCTCACGCGCGCGCAGAAGACAGCTGTCGCCAAGGCGCTCGAGTTCCTGAGAGCAGCGCGTGTTGACGTGCGCGACAGAAAAGTGCGAGACAGGCTCGGGATTCTCGCGCGTCAGAACTACGACGAGACCTCGTACATCGCCCGTCTAGTGCTTGCGAACAAAGCTGCGAAGGTGCTGAATCGCATCGCAGCAGCAGTGCGAGAGGGGCGCCTGGAAGCGAACCTTGGCGACAAGGAGAAGCTGCGGCAGATTGCAGGTGAAGCGCTGACTGATGCGAAGGCATACATCATCTTGCGCAACAGCTTCGCTACTGCTTACAACGCCGGCCGGCATGAGCAGCAGAAGCGCGACCGCACGCGACCGTATCTGCTGTATCGCACGATGGGCGATGCAGCGGTTCGACCAGGGCATCGACTGCTTGACGGCGTGCTGCTGCCGAAGAGCCACGAGTTTTGGGCGACGCACTATCCGCCCAATGGGCACAACTGTCGCTGCCGTGTGGATGGACTGACCAAAAGGCAGGCGGAGGCGCTTGTCGAAGCTGAGGGCTCGCGGGTGCGAACATCGCCGCCGCGAGAGCGCCTGGTGCGCTACGTCGACACGGTTACCGGCAAGCGCATGACGACGCCTGAAAGTATCGACCCCGGCTGGATTGGGGCGCCGTCAAGTGACCCAGGGCGGTTCGCTAAGCATCTGGAGCGAGCGCTTCAGCGACTCGAGCGGCAGGCCGTATAAAACGACTAGCTATAGGTTGCATACGGATGAAGTGATGAGCGTCCGTACGCACTGTCCGGGAGGCAGTGCGCGATGAGAGAGAGCCTTGGCCCCCGGCTAACCCGGGGGCCTTTTTTGCCGACAATCGGAAGATGGTTCTGCGCCCCCGGTTCGCTTTGTATCTCGACTTTGATGGTGTGCTGCACCCGCACCCGGTGCTCGCTACGTCACACGGTCCACGACTGGGAGCGGAGCACCGCGCAGCAGGTCACACGCTTTTCGAGCATGCGCACCTGCTTGCAGACGCGCTCGAAGCGTTCCCGTTTGTCGACATCGTGCTGTCGACAACGTGGGCTCAGTCTCGCAGCTTCACCTACGCGAAGAAGAAGCTGCCGCAGCGACTGCAGCACCGCGTCATCGGGAGCACATTTCACTCGAAGTACACGAGCGCGGACGACTTTTCGGCGATGCCTCGTGGTCTGCAAGTGTGGGCTGACGTGCTGCGACGTGAGCCCCTGCACTGGGTCGCTCTCGATGACGATGCGTTCAGCTGGCCGACCTGGTGCCGCGACAAGCTAGTACGCACAGATTCGACTCTGGGCCTAGCAACACAGGGCGCGGTTGATGCGCTCACGCGACACTTGCGAACAGCAGAAGATGCCTTACGCACAGAATAAGCGGCGCAACAGGCGCGAGGTTTAAGAGCAGTAGCTAGATGATTCGGTAATCTATACACTCAAGGACGATATGGGCATCAGCACTCGCTTCATCGAATTTATCGTAACCCTGAGCGCAGCAGTATTTATGCTGTCGCTTCTCTTCCCCAGCGAGTTTGGCAACGGCGACCAAGACGACTAAGCCCAGGGCTTGGCATCAGTGCATCTCCTCTGCCGGACAATCGGTGCGCCCTAGCTTCGTTACGCACCGATACAAAATATTTTTGGAAATGGCGCGAAACGAGGGGGGTCGTTGGATTCCAGCTATCTATACAAAGTAGGGAGGCAATTCTGCTGACCTCCGGCGACGGCCGGTTCCCCGCCCACGGCTCCCACCTCGCCGTGGGCGGGGGTGGGACAGGGCAACTTCTAGAGGTGATTCTTATGGGCAGCTTCAACGTCTTTGTGCAGATTGCAGTACTGGCTTTCGTTATCTACTCAGTAAGCGAGTTAGCCAAGGCCGGCATTCAGATGCACCGCGAAGGCTTTATCAATGTGCATGCGTCTCTGTTTGTCCTTGCGATTGCCGGATTCGGCGGCAAGTATGTGACAGGAACGGCCGAGGGTGCTGTAGCTTCAGTGGGGTGTGCAGCTGCTGCGCTGCTCGCAGCTGCAATTCTCAAGAGGGCGCTCAGCATCGTCGCTAAGAATGAAGCTGCTCGTAAGCAACGCGCTCGCAGAGATACCCTGAACCACTGATTCTCCTTATTCAGCCCCCGCTTGTCGGGGGCTCTTTTCATGGCCAAGCGAGGCAGGGCTGGACCGAGTCAAGGCGGCCGGAGCGCCACAAGGGCCGATATAAGACACTATCTATACAGAGCATCACACTCCATCAAGGATGCTCTCAATGTCTCTCTCTCCCGCAAATGCACCTCTATGGCACAGCTTCGAAGCGCGTGAATCTCTCGACGAGCGTGCGTTCTACGCAGCTAAGTCTCTGCCGAAGTTCTACCGCGACACGCTCGCCTTCGAGCCCGTACTCTTGAAGTCCAACCTCTTCCGTCCAGCGTCAGGCGCCAGGACGCGCTACGACGTGTTCACTGAACTCAAGTCGTACAACAACACGCGCATCGAGTACCGCGGCGAGGAACTGCGACAAGACGACTTGCGCGTGCTGCTTACGCTGCTCAAGCTTCGCTCGGGCGACGTCGTCTCGAACGCCATCGAGTTCACTCCCCGCACGTTCTGCCGCGACGTTCTCGGCTGGGCTGACAGCAGCGACAGCGTCGCGAAGCTGAAAGCATGCATTCTTCGCTTGCAAGACGCTCGAGCACGCGTGCACTTCAAGGGCGGCATGCTCGCAATGTCGTTCGTCAGCGACGCTGTGCTGCGCAGCAACGATGCCTGGACAGTCTGGCTCTCAGACTTGCTGCTGCCCGTGTTCGAGCGCAACCTGACGTATCTGAAAGCTAGCGAACGGCTAGCTATGAAAGACGGCCTGGAGTCTTGGCTCTACGGCTTCATCAAAGCTGACAGCTGCACGCTCGAGTTCGACTTGTCGACAATGCGCGAAGCTGCGGGCAGCACGTACGAGCAGAAAGACTTCAACAAGCACGTCAAGAAAGTGCTCGAGGGCTTCGAAGCTGACGGCATCGTCGCTAGCTTCGAAGTGAGCAAAGGCAAACTGAAGGTCCGCAAGTCCTGACAGCAGCACAAGCTGTGCTGTGGACAAGGCCCGCCTTACGGCGGGCCTTTTGCGTCATTAAGGACCTTTGGCCGGCTGAGGGCCGGCGGCGAAAGTTTCCACCTTTTCGGCGTAATGCCGCAGATTTGAGGCAGCGGAGGGGCTCTGTGGCGGCGAAAGTTTCCACCATCGGCGGCGAAAGTTTCCACCTGACCGGCCGGAAACCCGCGCCCGCATTGGCTCTCCGAGGTGCGTAATACCTTAATACTCCGCTCGCGCTTTGCGCTCGCTCACCGACGGAAGTCTAACCGAGGGCAAGACACCGAGCCCTCCCAGGCCGCTCGACGCGGCCACCGGTCGGGTCTTTTCTGCATCGAGGGTTAGGCTTTGAGTACTACCGTGGGCAAGGCGTTTGCTCTTTCAGGAACAGCTTGAAGTCTTGCTCAGGGCAGGAGTCTGAGCAACCTTCGGTGTGCTTGTAGCGTAACCGACGTCTTAGAGCCCCATGCCCGGCGCTTCACGCCGGGCGCCGCGCGCTTCGCGCGGACGACTTGCCAGTGGACGGCGGAGCCGTCCGGAGACTCCTGCCCTGGGCAAGAGTTCATCAGCTGCGCCTGCGCAGCGTGGCTAGTACGAATAGCTGTCGCCCGCGATGCGGGCGGCTTGGGCGCTGAGTCTAAGCCTGTGCTTCGGTCATACCGTCCAGTAGACGGTGGAGCCGTCATGGAGTGCTGCCCAGGGCAAGAGTTCCGCTCATGCTCTGTCAGTGGTGGAAGTCAGACCCGAAGCTTGCGCTTCTAGACCAGTCCTCTGTGTCGAATGCCGCTGAGACCTCTGCGGCAGCCTGGAAGTCCGCAGCACGCTCGAAGTCGTTGTGCCAGGTGGGCTCTGAGCAAACGCCGCGCTCTTGCGCATCTACTGCATTGCCTGCGGCACAGAGCATGTTCCGTAGGCCTTCGAGGATTTCATAAATCGACTGCATGTGCTAAGTATGACACTGTATGTTCGTACAGTACAAGCCCATCCGCTACACGGTGCATAGCACAACAACCCGCGTATCGGAACTTACTGAATGAACAACACGTACAACGGCCGCACTTACAGCTGCGAGTTCGAAGTCGAGCCGGGCACACCTCGCGTAATGCGTCCGCTCGTCTCTGGCCCCGCCACTCTTGCCGTTCACGCTGTGGGCGAAGGCGTCAGCGCTTTTGTTGAACTGACTATCTCGCCCCCGTCCCGCCTGGAAGACGGTACTGCCCGCTGGGTGCCGGCCGCCGGCTTCGGTGAGGAGGGGGTCATCTCGGGAAGCGCCGTGCTCGACATCGTGCCGTCGAACATCACCGCTGTTCGTGTCACGGCAGAAGGCGGCAATGTCATCGTGGAGATGCTGCAATGAGCGTCTTCTCGAGGTCAGGAGGCGGGGGCGCTCTCCGTGGAGAGATTCGCCGTTTTGTTGGGCCCACAGCACCTGCGGGCTGGAGCAAGGTTGCGGGCGAGCCGGACAGCATGGGCTCGGCAGGTACTTTCGCGCTCGTCCCGAGTTTCACGGGTCACTGGTCCGCCGCTGCTACTGGCCAGCGCTTGCACATCATCGGACCCGCTGCCGCGGGTATGCGGCACCAGGTCTACGACTCGTTGACCGGCTCCTGGAGTCCTCGAACCGAGCCGGCGGCATACGCTGCTCCGTACGCGGGTGTACGACCCGGGGCTTTCGTTGCGCTGCCTGACGGGCGACTGTTTATGGCGTCTTTCGGTTCGACATCCGCAAGCCGGTCGGCGGCAATCTATGACCCCGAACTTAATGCCTGGACATCCGTCGCTGACATGCCAGTGCAGAGCCGTGGTGGCTTTGGTGTGCTTCTCACCGATGGGCGAGTGCTCGTTGTAGAGACGACTCACAGCTTCATCTACGACACTGCTGCAAATGCGTGGAGCGCGGACATGGCGGTGCCCACTGCCCTTTCGGCCAACCTAGGGCTCGGCCTGGTCGTGCTGCCCAGCGGGGACGTGCTAGCGATGAGGGGCAACAAATACGCCATCTTTTCGGTGGCCACGCAAATTTGGGGGCCGGTCTTGACCCAGCCGCTACCAGTGACCGCCGGCTCTGTTCCGGTCTTGTTGCCGTCACCGGAGGGTGCTCTGTGCTACGCCATTAGCGGCGCCAGCCCTTCCGCCTGGCAGCCTGTAATACGCTTCACTGAAGCGACAGGCGCATGGGACCAGCTTGTGAACATCGCGACTCCAGCCTCTAGCGCGTGGGTGAACCCCGCACCATTCCCTGGTGGGGGGTGGCTGCTCAGTGTGGGCTCTGGGATGTGGTCCCGCTTAGTCGAAAACTACCAACCGGTCGGCAACTGCTTCGCTGCAAAGGACTGACAAATGCAAGTGCCCGTATACACGTATCGCGCCATCCCCGGCGGCTTTCAGATTCTTGCCGATGGTGTGCTGTGCCACCACCAGCCCTTCCAGGCTGGAGTCCCCGGCTTCCAGCCGTACCCGGACGAAGCTAGCGCCCAGGCCGCGGCCGAGGCGCTCATCTCCGCGCTCCAGGTACCGCCTCTTGGCGAAGGCACTTGATAGCAACCTCCCTTCCAGGCCCCCGCAAGGGGGCTGACTCTTGCCGGCAGCGCTCCCTGGTGGCTTGTGCGAGTTGGTTTCCTGCAGCCCTCTGGCTGCTAGCTAGACGCATGGAAACAACTTCACAAGCGACTGCGAGCAATGCCCCAAAAGTTACTCAAGCAAGCGTTCAGCGTCGGCCTGAAGCCTGCGCCGACCAAAACTGTCACCGATGCTGACGGCAACACAGTCACGCTGCACGCGCTGCCAATCTTGCCGGCGAGTCCATTCCGGCCTGTGGACTCGCGCGCCGGCATCGAGTTCTCATACGACGCTGATGCGCTCATCGCTGACTACGAGCGTCGGGGGCGTCGCATAGTTCTTGATGTCGACCACCTCACCGAGGGGTATGGGGTCGACTCTCGTGCGCGCGGCTGGAGCGTCGCGCTGACTACTGCTGCACGCGAACGCGACGCAGGCCTCGAAGATGGCCCACTGTATGGGTGGTTCGAACTGACAGACCTCGGCGTCGAGGCGCTCTCGAAGAAGCATTACGGCTACACGTCTGGCGTCGCTCTCGGCCGCTGGCTTGACGAGACGCACTTTGTCTTCACGCGCATCAAGAGTCTTGCCCTCACGAACAACCCCGCGACTGAGATGCCGCAGGCATTTACAGCTGACAACAGCGATGACGACAGCGACTTGCAAGCAGGCGCTCCCTATACGACGCAACAGACTGCTGATAAGGAAGCAGAAATGCTCGCAAAAATTCTCGACCAACTCGGTCTCGCCGCGGACGCTGACGAAGCGGCTGTGCTTGACGCAATCACTGCGCTGACTGCGGCGAAGACGAAAGCTGACGAAGCTGCTGCTGCGTTTGCAGCCGCTGGCGTCGACGACGTTACTGCGTTCGCCGCAAAGTCTGGCGAGACCAGCCAGGCGCTGAGCGCTGCTCAAGCTGAAGTCGCTGCGCTCAAAGTTGAACTACAGGCTTTCAAAGCTGCCGCCGCCGACCAGGCTGCTGTTGCTGCGGTCGACGCGGCTATCGCTGCTTGCAAGATTACCCCCGCCCAGCGCGAAGCAATGCTGAAGTTTGCCCGCGCTGATGTTGCTGCGTTCACCGCTGCGATGGAAGCTGCACCGGCGGTTCTGTCGGCAGACAAGACTGCTCAAGCGCCTGCTGCGGGTTCGCAAGATGTAGCGCTGACTGACGCAGTGAAAGAGTACCTCACGAAGGTTGTGGGGGTTTCTGAAGACGTGTACGTCGCAGGTGCCTCCGAGTAACCCCCTTCTCATTCACCTAACTCTGGGATTAACCAATGAATCTGCCAGAAAAAGTCCGTGCCCTTTTTACAACCTACCAGGGCATCTTCAAGAACTCGCTGCGCTCGCCATCGCTCGACGTACAGAAGTACGCGACCAAGGTGCAGTCGACTTCGTCTACTAACACTTATGCCTGGCTCGGCCAGTCGACAATCTTCCGCAAGTGGGTCGGCGACCGCGTCGCGCAGACCGTTGCCCGCCTTGGCTACGTCATCCCGAACCAAACTTGGGAAATGACTCAAGTTGTGCCGCGCGAGAGCATCGAAGATGACGAGGTTGGCATCTTCACCCCGCTCATCGAGGATATGGGTCTGTCTGCCGCGAATCACCCGGGGCAGCAAGTCATGTCCGCTTACTACAGCGGCGACGTGAACCTGTGCTTTGACGGGAAGGCCTTCTTCGCGAAGGACCATCCTCTGAAGTTCAAGCAAGATGGCACGCCGGCCGACGGCACCCCCACTTTCTCGAACCTACTGACCCCGGCCAGCGAAGAAGACTACGGTCCGAAGTGGGTGGTTGCCGCTCTCGGTCGACCCATCAAGCCCGTCATCTACCAGGAGCGTCGCGCTGCGCATCTTGTGTCGAAGACTGCGCTGGATGACGAGACTGTGTTCCGCACAAACAACTTCGAGTTCGGTGCTGACAAGCGCGACGCGGTCGGCTACACGCTGCCTCAGTTTGCAGTGATGTCGCGCAAGCCGCTGACCGCGCAGAATCTCGCAGAGGCATTCTCGGCGCTCGAAAAGATGGTCGGCGACAAGGGGCAGCCCTTGGGTATCGTTCCGACCGACCTCATCTGCGGCCCGGAACTGCGCAACGAAGCTGAAGAACTGCTGCTGACTGACCGAACTACCGGGGGCAAGTCGAACCGCTGGAAGGGCCGACTGAACTTGACTGTGACGCAATACTTTGGTCCGCTCATCGAGGGCCCTGAAAACGAGGTCCCTGAAGAAGAAGAGGAAGCACCCGAACAGCAGTAACTGCTAAGAGGCCATAGAAGAGGCCATCCACAGCCCCGCCGCGGCGGGGCTTTTTCATGTTCACGCCTGTGCGCAGTGAGTGACTACACAAAGAGCGGGATAGCGCAGTTGGTAGAGCGCCAGGCTCATTACCTGGAGGTCGTGGGTTCGAGTCCCACTCCCGCCCCCCCCACCAAACGCACCGGGACTGCACATGAAGACTCGCCCTACCAGCGCCGCTGAGGCTGCTGCCGCTACTGAGACGTTCTCTGAGCACGTTGAGCGCACGCTCATCGCATCTGGCCACAAGCGCAGCGAGCGCAGACGCATGAAGCGCAACCTGCTCGCTCTGTGCCGCGAGTGTGGCGTACCGACAGACTGCTCTGCCCTTGAGACGCTGCGAGCGATGGAAGCGCTTGGCGTCGCGCACGGAATCTGAGCACATCAAAGAGCACGGTTTTGAATGCCGA
The DNA here is from genome assembly GCF_015476235.1 of Caldimonas thermodepolymerans. Lineage (NCBI taxonomy): Bacteria > Pseudomonadati > Pseudomonadota > Betaproteobacteria > Burkholderiales > Sphaerotilaceae > Caldimonas > Caldimonas thermodepolymerans. Next base: position 3,134,614 of record NZ_CP064338.1, on the reverse strand, counting down.
CACAGTACCTAACCCCCGAAATCATGTATGAGACCTTCGGCGAAGCCTCCATCGCCAAAGTCGTCACGACAACGGGTGTCGACTTCGAAGCATTCCTGGACGGCATCAACCAGGAAATCGACGCGTACGTCGGCGCCGCGGTCCCTCTGCCTCCAAGCGAAGCTGCTATCAAGGTCGTGCAGGCCGCCGCAGCAGACTTGGCACGCTACCGTCTCTTCCGCGATGCAGCGTCTGAACTGATGCGCGACCGCGCGGAGGACGCTATCAAGTTCTTGTCGGGAGTCGCTGCTCGCAAGCTTGCGCTCCCGATGCCGGCTGATGACCCGACGACGCCTGAGGACGAGAGCGGCCTAGCCTACGTCGCTGAGTGCGGGAGCGCCCAGCGGCGCATGCAGCGCGACCAGCTGAAAAGCTGGTAAGCGGAGGCTGCTATGGCGAACGGTCTCAAAGTCAAAGCTAATTTGGCGCCTGTCAATCGGCGGCTGGAGAAGCTGCGCGCTGCTCTCACTGACTTGCGCCCAGCGCTCGAGAACGCCGCGAAAGAGTTGACTCGGCGCGTCTGGTATCGCTTCGCTTTCAAGCGCGACCCTGATGGCGGACGCTGGGCACCCTGGGCGCCAAGCACGGCAGCCGCGAATCGCAAGCACCCCCGGCGGAGGCTGATGCTCGACACCCGTCAGCTGCGAGACAAGACGCGCTTCATACCTGGCCGGAGAGACTTGCGCGCGGTTATCGGCACTGACTACGGCAAGTATCACGAGCAGCCAGACGGTAAGCATGGACGGCTCCCACGGCGCGCCTTTCTCTTCTCGCGCCTCGGCACCCGGCGCGGCCTGGCTAAGTCGGACGAAAACTATGTACTCAACGCGCTGCGCTACCAGCTGCGCAAGGCAGCTAAGGACTGACAAATGCAGACTGATACGTACTTCGCGCTCGAACCACTACTGCTTGAGCGCCTGCGAACTATCCCTAGCCTCGCTGTCATAAGCGTCACCGACGCTGATGACAAGACTCTCTTCAACACCGTGGAGCCAACCGCCGTGGTGGCTTTCCAGGGCGACAGCAGGAAAGACAGCAACGACTTCGCAGTGCTGCTCGAGAGCCGCTGGAGTGTGTCTTTGTTCATTCGTGGTCATGGGGCGAAAGAGCGAAGCGTTGAGGAAGGGCAGTTGCTCATGTCCATTGTGCAGGCGCTGCACGGCTGGTGCCCAGGGGATGGGTTCGGAAGCCTAGAACTTCAGGGTACCGACCCTGAGAGTTACGACGGCGGGACCTTGCGCGAGTACGCGCTGCTGTTCTCTGTTGACACGACGCTTTACACCCGCGGTGGTCGCTAAACAAGACAAGCACTCCGGAACTGTGCTCTCTGTTAACAACCTTGCAAGGTAAGCAATGTCCAAACCACAGTACTACTCTTTGAAGGGCGACTTCTTCATTCGCAAGCGCTCTGACCCCACTGCGAAGCCGTTTTACTTCGGAAATGCCGCTGCCGCGACGTTCAGCATGACTCGCGAGACTGTGACGCTTCGCTCGAGCGGCAATGAGTCCGGTGACCTGGCTGTAGAAGAAGTGAGCAAGTCCGCGACCCTGTCAATCACGGGTAACAACCTTGAGGCGCGCAACCTCGCAATGTATCTGTACGGTACTGTGCAGGCGCAAGCTGAGGCCACTGCTCAGACCTTCACGCTGCCCGCGCTGAAGGATGGCGAGATGTTCAAGCTGCCACACGTCAACGTCTCCGACGTTGAAATCGAAGACCTCACTGAGGGGGAAGACTTCAAGGTGCTCGCAGCGGGGGGCGTCGTCGTCGCGCTGAAGGACATCGCGGCGTCTGCTGCTGGCACGTACGATGCCGGCGAGGCCCAGGCGCTGGGCGTGTTTACGACCGATGGCGATGAGTACGAAGTGACTTATGTGTCTGAGCGAACGGGAAAGACCATCGTCATCCACCGATGGAAGCCCAACCCCGCTTCGGCGTTTGAACTCATCTCGAATGAGTTCGCTGCGCCCGTGCTTGAGGGTCCGGTGCTCCTGGACGAGACGCTGCCTGAAGGCCCCCTGGGTCGCTTCGCCGTCGTGTACGACAGCAAGTAAGGCCGCATTCGGCCCACAGCTGGTCCCTATACGGGGTAGCCCATGAAGGGCTGCCCCGTTTTTTCATATGTACGGACCACACACGATGACTTCGAAGCTATTGCCCCTGACCGCCACTGTCGAAGTGGGTGGCGAATCTATCACCGTACGTGAGTTTGGCTTCGGCCAAATACCGACCGTCGCTAAGCACCTGGCCGCCGTCTTCTCGAACGCGAGCATCGGCCCATCCGGCGAAATCAACTTGCCGCAACTAATCGCTCAGGGCGGCGAAGACGTGATGGCTATCCTAGCACTCGCCGCTGGCAAGCCCCGAAGCTGGCTCGACACTCTTAGCGTCGACGAGGGTGTTGGACTTCTCTCCGCTGTCATCGCCGTCAACAAAGAGTCGTTCGCAAAAAAGCTGATGCCCGCGCTGAGCAAGCTGGGAGCAGCAGCGGCGGGCTCGGAGAGCAACTAAGCATCGACGACGTCGCGACGCGCCTGGTATCAAGGCGCGTCCTGGCGCTTCAAGACGTCGAAGCGCTCCCTCCACGCATCTTAGCCAGTCTCTATGAGCAGCATCTCCGCGACGAAGCGGAGCGTCGCCTTAGCGCGTTGAGCGACATGCAGGCGGCTATAGCCAGCGCATTTGGTGGCGAGGCTGGACGCGCGGCGGAACACTACAAGCGCGCACTCGCAGACGCTAGCGGAGCGCTGTCTGACAAGTGGGCTAGCTACACGACTAGACAAACCCCGGACGCGATTCCCCTCTAATGGCAGACAAAGCTTCTCTAACAGTCACAGTCGACACCGCGCAAGCGCAGCAAGCTATCAAGCAGCTGCTTGACGGCTTCAACAGTCTCTCCGCTGTCAAGCCGGCCGCCGCGGGCTCGGGCCCTGATTTCGGGGGAATGGCCCAGGGCATACGCGGCGCTACTACCGCAGCTGGAGCGCTTGTCGCGGTGCTCGCTGCTGTCTCCGCTGCCGCGGCAGCGGCCGGCGCTGCGCTCAAGAAGGGCTTTGAAGTCAACGCTGGCGTCGAGACTGCAACTCTCGGCATCAAGTCGCTCATTGCGTCGCTGACAGAAGTTCGCGACGCAGCTGGGACTCTCGCGACCGGGCCCGAGAAGCTGGCGATTGCGGGGCAGCTAGCAGAGAAGCAGATGCAGAAGCTGCGTTTGCTCGGTCTGCAGACGTCTGCGACTTTCGAGCAGTTGAGCGCTGCTTACACGCAAGCCATCGGTGCAGGCTCAAGCGCGGGCTTGACGCTCGATGAGAGCATGGAACTCATGCTCCGCATCACCCAAGCCGCCGCGGCTCTAGGCGTGCCGATGGAACAACTCAATCAAGAAGTTCGCTCCATCATCTCCGCACAAATCACCGCAGATTCTACGGTCGGTAAGGCTCTTGAAGCATCAGGCGTCACATCTGAGAACCTGAAAGCGTGGCGCGAAGCTGGGACGCTCGCTGAAGAACTCGGCAAGCGGCTCGAGACCTTCCGGGAGATGAGCCCCGAAACCTCGGCTACGTGGACAGCTACGCTCTCGAACTTGAGCGAAGGCTTCGATGCCGTTCTGGGTAAGATGACGAAGGGCGCTTTTGAGGGGGTCAAGAAGTCCCTGCAGAGTGCCTTGGACGGCATCTTTGATGGCGACTCTCTCGACCTTGCGCACGAGTTCAAGGGCATCGAGAGCATGGCTGCGACAGCGTTCGATGCGCTCGGCAAGGCCCTTTCGTCAGCTATCTCAGGTGTGCTCGACCTGGTCAAAGAATTCAGCGCTTGGCTGTCTGAGAACCGGTCGACTGTCGAGGCTATCGCTACAGCGGTTGGTAACGTCGTCAAGCTTGTGCTCGACTTGGCGGGCGTCGTCGCTAAGCTAGTAGCCGGTGCGGGTGACTTGCTCGTCAAGTCTGGCTTCATCGAAGCCGCGATGGACGCTATCTCTATCGTCGTCGCTGCCATCTACGACACGTTCACGCGCTTGCGCATAGCCGTCGGTGAAGTTGGCGTAGCCCTGGCTGACTGGTTGGTTGAGCCGCTCCAAGAAGCGCTGCGCTTGCTGTCGCGCTTCATGCGCGAAATACCGGGCATTGGGCACAGCGTCAATCAGGTTGTGCTTGATGCTGCCAACGCGCTGCCCGACCCAGAGAAGCTTCGCAAGGACCTCGAGGCGCTGAAGAGCGCCCCGCGCGCCCTGGATGAGTTCTTCAAAGCGCGCGAGAAGCGTCGCGCTCCGGACACCAGCTACGCTGACGCGTACGACCCCGAGCAGGCGGGCCGCGATTTCATGGCGGGCGTCAGCGTTGGCACTTCGACGCCACTGAAGGCCCCGGCAAAAGAGACAAAGGACAAGCCCGCGGACGATGCACGCCGCGCTCGCAAAGCGCTGCAAGACTTGCTGCGCGCAGAGACTGAAGCTGCTGTCAAGCGCGCTCAAGCTGTGCGCGAAATCGAGTCGCAAGCGCTCGACGCGCGTCTCGAGCAGCACTTGATTACCTATCGCGCGTACCTTGATGATAAGGCGAAGCTGGAGAAGTCTTCGCTCGATGATGAGATGTCTGCTCAGCGACAGCATCTCGCGCAGCTGCGCGCTGAACTCGCGCACGAGACTGACGACACGGGTGTGAAGCGGCTGCAAGCGGACATCGCCAAGGCTGAAGCTGAACTCTTCGCGCTGAGCCAGAAGTCAGTACTCATTGACGCCAAGCTGAAGCTAGATGTCTGGAAGTTTGAGCGCGACGTCGCGGACCTTAGAGTTGACATACGCGCGAATATTCTTGACGCGAAGGGCCAGACGCTCGAAGCTGCGCTTCTGCGGCTGGGCAAAGAGACTGAGCGCTTGCTGCAGGACCGTCGTGTTGCCGGCAACGCTGAACTTGAGGCGCTGGTACGTGAGCAAGCTGCGCTGAGCGCAAACAGACTGCGTTTTGATGACGTCAGTAAGCAGGCGGGGCTTGTGCAGAGCAGTCTTACTGCCCAGGAAGACAGCATTAACCGCGAAGTTGAGGCAGGACTTCGAACGCAGCTGGACGGCGAGCGCGCTATCCGCGATGCGCGCCTCGCGTCAGCTGCTGCGCTTGAGGAGTCTGTGCGCGCTGCTAAGGAACTGGCCATTGCGAGCGGGGACCCGGCCCTTATCGCACAAGCTATCGAACTCGAGCAGCGATATCGCGAACTTGCCGGCACGCTCGACTCTGTCGCAGTGAGCATCAATGAGTCGTTCTTTGGCTCCATCAAGCAGGGCTTTCAAGACCTCATTTCGGGTGCCAAGTCGTTCGGCGATGTGCTGA